>JAZNSZ010000001.1:0-53665 GCA_045591465.1 Acutalibacteraceae bacterium
AATTGTCGGGTCCTTATTATTGTCGTTGTTTAATTTTCAAGGTCCGTTTCGCTCCCCGCTTTTCAGGGCGCCCGATTATATTACCACATTAATTCCCCTTTGTCAACACTTTTTTTAAACTTTTTTTAAAAATTTTTCAAAGATTTTTTTTAGCACAATATCTTGGGGTTGTATGATTTTTCAACCACATTTTTACTCAAAAAAACAAGGGAGCAAACAGCCCCCTTATATATAATATGTATATGTATAAACAAAAAGTTAACCTAAAATTACTATGCCGGCAATTACAAGCGCGATAACTGCGTAATGCTTCCAAGACATTTTTTCTTTTAGGAATATTCTGCTCCAGAGCACCGAGATAGCACAGTAAGCCGAGATGATTACCATGCCTGCCGAAAAGTCGCTGAACATAACTGCCATATAGAATACTTGGCCGATAGTTTCGCACAAACCGCCCCAGAATAGATTTTTATTGCCTTTGAACACAATATCTTTCTTCACGAATTTAATCCAAACAAACGCAAATATTGCAAGAATAAAGAAAGTAAACTCAAAAGCCGAGTTTGCTGCGTAGTCGGTAATAGTGACGGGCGACTTATCCGAAAAGATAAACTCGTCGCCGGCAGTACCTACTGCATCTATTATAAGGTAGGAAATAGGCAACAAAAACGCGAGTATACTTTTTGTATACTTCCGGTTGGCTCTTTCCTGTCTAGCTTTCTTAATTTCTTCGTCTTCCCTTTGCTCTACAAAACCTAAAACAACTATACCGACAGTTATCATTACAATACCTATAACGGTTGTAGTGGTAATATCCTTTGTAGAGAAAATACCAAAAATCAAGCACAAAAGGAATGCTAATGCGCCCGAAGAATTACAAATGGGTGATGAAATTGAAAGTTCAATATACCTGAGACCGATATAGCCGAACACCATTGCTAATATATAAAGAGCCGCAACGGGTAGGTAATGTACGAAGTCGATAAGCTTAAAATCGGTGTAGAAAAGGCTTGCTACAATTTTAGGTACGCCGTCAACACCAACGGTGCTATCGATTATTGTGCCGCCGATGAGGGTAATAAAGAAATGTATACCCATTATAAGACCGACAGCAAAAACCACTTTCCAATGACTGTTTTTATCCTTTTCCCTTGTTCCCATTTTAGAGAATAGGTCCGAACCGCTCCAACAAAGCAGTGCTAAAATTGAAAAAATGTAATACATATATAATCTCCTTTGTATAGTTTAAATTTGTTGATCGAAATTCAAACCATACTCGGAGGGGGTCTTCGACGAAACACCCTGCAGGGTGCTAATTTTTTAAGTCTTTTGGTCATATTTTTATTCCGCTAATCTACGGGCGAAATCTGACAATTCCTCCTCGCTGAAAAATTCAATCGTAATTTTACCCTTGCCGTCACCTGTGGATGTTATCTCGACCTTGCGGTGCAATTCGTTTTTAAGAGATAATGCAACCTCGCTGTAAAAGGTGTTCTTTTCCTTTTTTGCGAATGGTTTATTTCCCTTTTTAACCTTTGCGGCAAGCTTTTCAAGGTCGCGTACCGAAGCGCCGTTTATGGCAAGCTGCAGCATTTGCTCGCGCAAAGCCTCATCCTCGACCGATAATAAAGCACGCGCGTGACCTGCGGTGATTGCACCTACGCGCAAAGCCTGTAGCTCTTCCTCGGTAAGATTCAAAAGACGAAGAGCATTTGTAACAGCAGTTCGCGATTTGCCCATACGCTTTGCAACCTGCTCTTGTGTAAGCCCAAAGGAATCTATAAGCGAACGGTAACCGAGCGCCTCTTCAACCGCATTCAAATCTTCACGCTGCAGATTTTCTATGAGTGCCAGCTCCATTAATTCCTGTTCGTCCGCATCCTTTATTATAACAGGTACCTGATATAATTCTGCCATACGGCAAGCACGCCAACGTCTTTCGCCCGCAATTATACTATATCTGCCATTTGTTTCGGGTTTAACCACAATGGGTTGTATAAGACCGTGCTCTGCTATGCTATTTGCAAGCTCAGACAGAGCCTCCTCGTCAAAATCCTTACGCGGTTGGTCACGATTAGGCTCAATATCATTCAAATTAACTGTTATAACTCCGCCTTGGTCGGTTGAATTTTCATTAAACAACGCATCTAACCCTCTGCCGAGTCCACCTTTTTTCACAGCCATATTAAACCCTCCTGTTTTTCTTTAAAAATTCTTTAGCGAGTGCATTATAAGCATCGCTTCCTTTTGAACGCTTATCGTAATATTGAATAGGCATACCGAAACTTGGTGCTTCGGAAAGTCTTACCGCTCTCGGTATTACCGATTTATAGAGTTTGTCGGCAAAATACTTCTTAATCTCAGAAACAACCTGACCGGTAAGATTTAATCTTCCGTCAAACATGGTAAGCACTATGCCTTCTATTTCGAGCGTAGAATTATAAAGTCTTTTAACCTGACGAACGGTCGCCATAAGTTGCGAAAGTCCTTCAAGCGCAAAATACTCACATTGTATAGGCACCAATACCGTATCACTTGCGTTAAGAGCATTTATAGTAATAAGTCCTAAAGATGGCGGACAATCAATAAATATGTAATCATATTTTTCTCTTACTACCGAAAGTGCCATTTTAAGTTGTGCTTCGCGGTGGTCGATTTCAATCAAATCAACTTCAGCCGCCGCCAAATCGATAGAAGCAGGTATTATATCAACATTTTTATATTCGGTTTCTATAATTGCTTCTTGGGTTTTTCCTTTACCCACAAGCAATTCGTAAGAAGAAACTCTGATTTCTTTTTTATTTATACCGTAACCGCTGGTAGTGTTCCCTTGCGGGTCCGCATCAACAAGCAGTACTTTTTTACCCATCATTCCTATTCCGGCAGCAAGATTAACCGAAGTAGTTGTCTTTCCTACGCCGCCTTTTTGATTGACTATGGAGATTATTTTTCCCATCATCGTTCTCCTTTTTGTTTCACGTGAAACATTTTTCTACCTATTTATTATACCAAAACACAAATAAATTGTAAATAAAAAAATAGCCGAAGATTAACTTCGGCTAACTTTTATCGTCGGGTTTTACAAGCAACGCCGCTATAAAGCCAAATAAAACAGAGGCGGTAATTCCCGCCGCGGTAGCTTCAAGTCCGCCCATTAGCGCACCTATCAGTCCGTGTTCCGTAACCGCCGCCTTGGCACCTTTTGCCAAACTGTAACCAAATCCTGTTAGCGGTACTGTAGCACCTGCGCCTGCAAACTCTACCAACGGCTCGTAAACACCGATAGCGGTCAAAAACACTCCCAAAACAACAAACGAAACTAATATTCTTGCAGGGGTGAGTTTTGTGCAATCAATAAGCAACTGACCAACAACACAGATACTCCCGCCAACCAAGAACGCCCAAAGGCAGTTTAAAAACAACTCCATAAATACACTCCTATGTTTCACGTGAAACATTTTTAGTATTATGTGCGGTTCTAAGAGTTTTATTCAATATTAAAGCATTTGTAAACTTGCGCTTTTACTTTATTGTAATCTAAATGCCTCACCCGTATTGTATCGGCGCGTTCACTACGGACTAACACCCTTACCCGACAAGTCTTGTACCAAATATCAGGCAAAAAGCGCACTATCCGTATTTCACCGATATTCTCTTTTGGGCAATATAATTCATAGGTTCGAAATCCTTTATTGCTACGCGCAAAGATGTTATCGCCGAAGGATATTTTTGATTTGTTGTATTGGAATAAACCTATATACGCATAGCATACAACAATCGAACATGCAATAAAGGTTAAAAATAGTATGAACCTTGTCAAACCTTTGAACAATAGGACAAATAAAATAGAAAGACCTATTACTGCTAAAAAGTAAATTGCCGGTAAAAATAGATATCTGCTTTGGGTTAAACGGTTTCTTTTAGGGCGAATACCCTTTTCATCGGGCACGAAGAACGGGAAATATGCCGTCAGTTTGTTTTTTATCTCTTTGTTAGCGCCGAGCGGAATTATAACTTCCGATTCACTTTTGGCGTCGCCATATCCGCCAACGCTAACCTTTAAAGCATATCGTCGCAACAACTGCATTAGCAAGGTTTGCTCTACTTTAATATCATTTATAGCGGTTTTTCTGAACGAAGTACGGGTTCTTACCAAAAGACCTGACCGCACTTCAAGTTTATCCTTTTCCAAAAACAGTTTAAAATTAATATACTTAAAAAAGGAATAAACGAACGATACAAAATAGGCGCCCAAGAAAATTAAAGAAATAGTATTTACCACGGGCGGAAAATAGGTTTCTATTTTGCTTGATATATTGTTAATTTCGTTAAGCAACATATCGCTAAGACCTATACCCAGCAAATTACCCGCTCTATTGATTAAGGGCACCGCAACCAACATCCCCGTAAACGCTGAAGAAGTTGTTGCCGCAAGGATAGCAACCTTTAACGCGGAATATTTCACCGCTTTCGGTTCTCCTTCACCATAAAGCAAAACAGAAACTTCCTTGCTGTTTTTTGCGCTTAACTTAAATTCAAAATCGGTTTTATTATGAATACCGGCCTCGGTGTTGATTTTGAAAGTTACCGCGCGGAAAAGAAAATCGATAGGGTTTTGTGTTGTTTGCACCGAAGAAAGTTTTAAAATATCTATCTTTGCGGTTCTTCTGAAGAAAACACCGTATTTTATAGTGACAACTCTATCGCGCTCGTTACAAATAAGCGTGTAGGACTGCCACCTTAAAACCGCAATACCCAAAATTGAACAAAGCACAAAAACAAATAATCCCACTACGCCTTCAAAATTGCGCTCGGTTAAATATTGTATCGTGCCTTTTATAATCGGCAAAAACAAAACGATTAGTGTTGGTCTTAAAAAACCTAGTATCATTAGCGGATGCGCCTTAAACTTTTTCTTCATAATCCACCTCACCGGTAAGTGAATCTATTATATACTTTGCATCCTTAATCTTGATTTCGGGAATAATAACGCGACTGCGCGCCGCTTTTAGCGAAACAGCCGTAACCCTAAAAGCGTTCGCAAGTGGCGTAGAAAAACTTTGAGCATAAATCAGGCGCGAGTACGGCATAATGTGGCTAAATTTAACAAACACACCATAATTTATGATGATTGCCTGGTTTTTAAACAAAATCTCAAAAGTTTTGAAAAACATAGGAAGATATATCGAAGCGGTCAAAATACCGATTACCGCAATAATTGCCGCGCAAAATTTTAACAAAGGCAATATACCGCTGTATCGAAAACAAATGCACATCAGTATCGCGGTTAACATAATAACACGAATTTGCCAAAGAATTAGGGTTCTTTTAGGCAGGGTGCCGCGTTCCATATTATTCCCCCTTTATTTTATCCCAATACTCTTTGCAAAGCCTTTCAGTCTTATTATCCCCAAAATTGTAATACTTTTTATTCTTAATATCATCAGGTAGGTATTGTTGGTTTACATAATGTTTTGGATATGAATGGGGATACAAGTAATTCTGCCCCTTAATCGTGGCATCTACCCCATCAAAATGTTTATTTTGCAGGTGGCGCGGGATTTCACCGCCAAGACCTTTTTCAATATCCGCCATAGCAGCGTTTATAGCGTCATGCGCCGAGTTGGATTTTGGTGCTGTTGCAACCATAATCACCGCATTGGCAAGTGGCAAACGCGCTTCGGGCAAACCAACCATCATAGCAGTATCAACCGCCGCTTTTACTATAGGTATTATTTGCGGATATGCAAGTCCTACATCTTCATTAGCGCATACAAGCAGTCTTCTACAAGCGCTCGGCAGGTCACCCGCAGCAAGCAGTCTTCCTAGATAATAGATTGCAGCGTCCGGGTCGGACCCGCGCATAGATTTTTGGTAAGCCGAGATTATATCATAATGTTGGTCGCCGTCGCGGTCATACCTAACCGCATTAGATGCTAAAATTTGCTCAACCACCTGTGGCTCAACATTTATACTATCCCCTGAAGTTGCCGTAACAATGCATAATTCAAGCATATTTAATGCTTTTCTTACATCTCCGTTAGAAGCAACCGCCAGTTTTTCAATCTGCTCTTTTTCTATTAAAATTTCTTTTTCCTGTTCGCAAAGAATACCTATCGCACGTTCGATAACCGAAATTATATCATTTTTACTAAGCGGTTTAAACTCAAAAACGGTCGAACGACTTAAAATTGCATTATAAACATAAAAATACGGGTTTTCGGTAGTCGAAGCGATAAGCGTAATATCCCCGTTTTCAATATAAGAAAGCAAAATTTGTTGTTGTTTTTTATTAAAATACTGAATCTCATCAAGATAAAGCAAAATACCGTTAGCCGTATCGATAGTACCGATTTGATTCACGATTTCCTTTATATCGGAAGTGGACGCGGTTGTCGCATTCAAATAGCAAAGTTTTTTACCGCTTATTTTTGAAATGATGTTTGCCACCGTGGTCTTGCCCACTCCGGAAGGTCCGTAGAATATTAGATTAGGTATATCCCCCGAATCAATAATACGGCGCAAGATTTTACCCTGGCTTAAAAGGTGGCGCTGACCGGCAACATCTTCTATTTTTTGGGGCCTTAAGGCATCCGCCAACGGAGTCTTCATCTTTTTTCGCTTCCTTTTTAGAAAATTTCTTACTTATATTATATCGTGTTTTGTTTTTATTTGCAACACTCATTAAAATCGGTATTTCGTCATACAATTAAATATCTTGAATTAAGGGTAGGAAAAGCCGTGAAAAAAACTGTTTTCATAAAAAACGCCTTGATTTTAACCGCTTCATCGCTGCTTTTAAGGTTTATCGGCATAATTTTTAAGGTTTGGTTAGCACAAAAAATAGGCAGTGAAGGCATTGGACTTTACCAGTTGGTCTTTTCGGTTTATGTTTTGGCTTCAACCTTTGCAATAAGCGGTACTTCGACCGCTGTTACACGTCTTATCGCCGAAGAATTGGCGTTAGGCAACAAAAAAAGCACCCTTAAAATTTTAAGACGCGCTATACAAATTTCACTTATAATTGCTTTTTTATCTGTGTTTTTGCTTTATTTTAGTGCCGATTTTATAGGAAATAAGATTTTAGGTGACATAAGAACTATTCCGTCACTTAAAATTCTCCCGCTTTCACTTCCTTTTATAGGCGTTACTTCTTGCCTTCGGGGTTATTTTATTGCCCGTAGAAAAATTGCACCAAATTCCTTTTCGCAAATTTTTGAACAAACGGTACGAATTATAGTAATTTTAATTTTAATAAAAAGTTTTTATGAGAAAGGCCTTGCCGCTTGTTGTTGCGCTGTGATTTTAGGTGATGCTATTGCCGAAATTTTATCCTGTTTGTGCTTGTATTTGCAATATTTATCCGATATAAGAAATCTTAATTCCCTAAACGGACGAGAAAAACCGCCATTCAGGATAGTCAAAAAAATATTACATATTTCTATGCCAATAACTTCGGGCAAATACCTTAATTCTTTGTTGCGAACGGCGGAAAATATATTAGTTCCCAAAAATCTTGCAAAATTTCCCAACAATAACGATAACGCGCTCTCTCAATTCGGCATGATAAAAGGTATGGCTTTACCGCTTTTGTTTTTCCCGTCCGCTATTCTTAACGCGATTTCAACACTGCTCATTCCCGAAATATCAGAAGCGGTGGCTCTTAAACGCTCTTTCATCGTAAAAAGTGCGTGTGAAAGAATTTTCAAAATCACTTCACTCGTCGGCATAATTTTCGGCGCGGTATTCTTTATAGCGGGGAACGAAATCGGTATACTTATATATAAAGAACTTGATGTGGGCTATCTACTACGAATTCTTTCACCTATTGTTCCGCTAATGTATCTCGATAGCATTTGCGACGGGATACTAAAAGGACTTGACCAACAAAATTTTACCTTTTGGACGGCTATATCCGATTCGGCAATACGAATTGTTCTGATTTTATTTATGCTTCAAAAAATGGGACTTTTAGGTTTTATTTTTATTATGTACTTTTCAAATTTTTTAACCTGTTTTTTAAATGTTGGCAGACTAATAAAAATAAGCGGCGCTCAAATAGATTACTACAAATCTATTTTCGTACCGCTGATTGCTGCATTAATTTCAACGCTTAGTTGCAGATTTTTGCTTTTGCAAATGCCGATGTTGAATATTTTTTGGTACACCGCACTTATTTGTGCTTCGAGCGTGATTTTATATTTTTTAATACTTTTTGGTGTGAAAATTATAAAAAAGGATGATTTTTTGCGTTAAAAACCGCTGTAAATAGGCTTTTTTGTGCCTAAAACACCACATTTTGTGTTTTAGCCGATTGTTAAACCCTTTGCAGTATACCCCATCACAAGCAGTATTTTCTATTGGCTGAAAAAGAGAGATTTTTATCTTAATTTTTTAAAAAATTCCTGCAATAATTTTTGGCAGTCATCTTCGCAAATCCCGGCATAAACTTCTACCTTGTGACCTAACGGATAATCACATAAATTTATGACACTATCCATGCAACCCATATTTTTATCGAATGCTCCAAAAACCACCGTTTTAATTCGTGCATTGATAATCGCACCAGTACACATAGGGCAAGGCTCCAGTGTCACATAAAGTTCGCACCCGTCAAGACGCCAACTGCCAAGTTTTTTACAAGCCGAGTTTATTGCTTCAATCTCGGCGTGGGAGAGAGCATTGTTTTTTTGCTCTCGCATATTATGACCGACCGAAATCACTTCGCCGTCTTTTACAATAACAGCGCCAACCGGAACTTCGCCTTCATTAAAGGCTTTTTCGGCTTCATTAAGCGCTAACGCCATAAACTTTTTATCCATATTTCTCCTTATTAGAACAGGCAGTCCAAAGACTGCCTGTTTAGTTTACATAATATTTTTTATCTAAAGAATGCCAACGCTTCAATAACACTTAAAATTATAAAAATTATAATTGTTGGGCTTGTGAAAAACCACTTGTAAATTTGCTTCATTTCAGCCTTATTTTTTGGTTTTTTAAGGGTATAAACTTCTTTTCTATCGCGAAGCAGGTAAATACCAATAAACCCTATTAGCAAACAAATTAAAAAATAAATCGTTAAAATTGATGCCTGTGCCATCTGGCTTAGATTAGCAATAGCGTAATCAAGGATAACAGAAAGCGCATTATTAAAGAAATGTACCGCAACCGCAAGCCAAATTGTGTTACTCTTTATGGTGATATAACCTAAAATCAAACCTACCAAAAAAGCAAAAGGCATTTGTTGGAAGTTGCCGTGCATTATACCGAAAACAATAGCCGAACACATAATTGCAAAGCCGTCGCCAAACTTTCGCAAAGATCCAAGTATAAGGCCGCGACAGGCAAATTCTTCTACCAATGGCGGAACAATAGCAGTCGCAATAAAGGTTAACATAAAACCTAGAATTCCGTCGGGTTTTGGACCGTAATCCACGTTGTATTCTATACCAAATGCGGCAAAAATATTACCCAAATAGTTAACCGCGATATTGCTGAAAGCGCAAAAGGAAACACCCAATAAAATAAAGGGTAAAATATCTTCTTTTTTGGGCTTTTTGAACTTTATTAGTCCCGAAATTCTAAAACCGCCCGCCTTGAAAAGCAATACAAACGGAACTGTGAACATAATTATGGACAAAACCGCCTGTAAAAACTGCAAAGTTGCAGGTTCTGACAAGAAAGATATACCTTGCGTATTCCAAAGTCCCAAAAAACCTAATACAAGCCTTAAAACAAAGACGAATGTTGAAGATATTGCCAACATAATAAGGAGAGACCCCCCTATTATGTTAGCAGTTTTTCTCAATTTTTTGCGTTCTTCAAAGGTTTCGGGGGTTAAACCATACGGAATATAGGTTACATACCTTGGTTGAGATTGGTAATTTTCGAAAGTTTGTTTATTTATATCAAAATCGTTATTCATTAAAAATTTTGCTCCATTTCGAAGAAATTACCGCTTTATTCTTCTTCCCCTGTTTCTACTTCGTCAGCAGTTTCGTTTTCGACAAGACCTGAATCCGCATCGGCTTCTTCGGGTTTGTCGTTAACTTCGGTCTCGTCATGCTCCGCAATGCCAACCGATAAAATCTTACGCACGGTTTCACCGTTTTGGTTGGTGGTTCTCATAACCCTTACACCCTTTGCAGGACGAGCAAATTCCGAAATATCATCGGCAAATATACGAATTATAATTCCATCGTCAGCGATCATAATAATATCGGTTTCACCAATAACGGGAAGCACTGCTGCAACATCACCGTATTTATCAACACGGTAGTTCTTAATACCCTTACCGCCACGTGACTGCAATCTATAGTCCGCAATATTGCTAATTCTACCGTAGCCGGTTTCACTTATTGTAAGTACGCGGGTATTTTTATCACAAATAGCCATATCTACTACGCTGTCGCCTTCGCGAATGGTAATAGCCTTGACACCGCGGGCAGTTCTACCCATTGTACGAACATCACCTTCGCGGAATTGTATAGCAAAACCTTTCTTGGTAGCAATAAGTAGATTATCTTCACCGCTTGTAAGTCTTACAAACTTAAGTTGGTCACCTTCATCAATAGAAAGCGCAATAATACCGGTCTTTCTTGTATGCTTAAAGTCGGATAGACGGGTACGCTTAATAATACCCTTTTCGGTAACCATACACAAGTAGCGTTCGTTATCGTCCTTAACAGTGCAAGGAAGAATGGTCATAATTTTTTCTTCAGGCATTAGCGGGATAACGTTTACAACGCTAAGACCCTTACTTTGACGGCTACCTTCAGGAATTTCATAAGCCTTAATACGATAAACGCGACCGAAATTAGTAAACATCATAATGCTATCATGTGAAGAACATACGAACATATTTTGAACTATATCATCTTCACGGGTGTTCATGCCCTTAATGCCTTTACCGCCGCGGTTTTGTACACTGTATTCACTGGCAGGAACACGCTTAATATAACCGTTTTCGGTTTTAGTAATAACGCATTCTTCTTCAGGGATAAGGTCTTCGATATCAACTTCACCCGCAACATCGGTAATTTCGGTGCGGCGGTCATCGGAGAATCTATCACGAAGATTTAATGCTTCGGTCTTAACAATATCAAGAATTCTTTCCTTACTTGCAAGGATTGCTTCGCATTCCTTAATAAAGTCAAGCTTTTCCTGTAATTCATCAAGAATTTTCTGTTTTTCAAGGCCTGACAACTTACCTAACTGCATCTGAACAATGGCAGTGGCCTGAATATCGTCAAGATTAAAGCGTTCTATCAATGCTTCCTTACTTTCAGGGATACCCTTACTTGCACGGATAATTGCAATAACTTCATCAATAAAGTCAAGCGCAATTTTCAAACCTTCTAAAATGTGCGCTCTTTCTTCTGCTTTACGCTTATCGTAAGCGGTGCGGCGCTCGATAATATCACACTGGAAGTCGATGCAGTTTTGAAGCATCTCTTTAAGTGTTAAAATTTGCGGTTTGCCGTTTACTATAGCAAGTAAAATTGCGCCAAAGGTTGTTTGCAAAGAAGTATTTTTATAAATCTTATTAAGCACAACCTGTGGATTAGCGTCTTTTTTAAGGTCAACTATAATTCTGATACCGCCGTCACGCTTAGAAGAATAGTCAACAACATCGTCGATGCCTTCAATACGTTTATCAGCCGCTAAATCATAGATGTTTTTAACTAAATCTTGTTTTTTAACCTTATAAGGAATTTCGGTAATAACAATTCTAAATCTGCCGTTGCGGGTTTCTTCAATTTCAGCCTTACCGCGAACGATAATTTTACCGCGGCCTGTAGCATAAGCGGCACGAATACCGCTTCTACCCATTATTATACCGCCTGTCGGGAAGTCGGGTCCCTTAATATATTGGCAAATGTCTTGAAGTTCGGCATCGGGATTATCTATAAGACAACACATACCGTCAATAACTTCGCCAAGATTATGCGGCGGAATTTCGGTAGCCATACCAACTGCAATACCCGAAGAACCATTAACGAGAAGTTGCGGGAAACGAACAGGTAATACTGTTGGTTCTTCCAAACGGTTATCATAGTTAGGTGCAAAGTCTACAGTTTCCTTATCAATATCGTCAAGCATACTGTAAGAAAGGCGGTTCATTCTCGATTCAGTATAACGATAAGCAGCAGCAGGATAGCCGTCTATGTTACCAAAGTTACCGTGACCGTCAATCAAGGGATAACGCAAAGAGAAATCCTGCGCCATACGAACCATTGCATCATACACGCTGGCGTCACCGTGCGGATGGTATCTACCAAGAACCGAACCTACCGTATCAGCACACTTACGGTATGCTTTGTCGGGTGTTAAACTGTTCTCATACATGGTATAGAGTATTCTTCTATGAACAGGTTTTAAGCCGTCGCGCACATCAGGGATAGCACGGCCCACGAGAACCGACATAGAATACTGCAGCATACTTTGTCTAATTTCATCGACAATTTCTACCGGCTGAATGTTGGTTTCTTCATCACTCGGCCAATATACAACTTCTTGTTTTGCCATGTTTATCCCTCCTTAAATATCCAAATCTGTCGCAAAGATTGCGTTTTCTTCAATAAATCTTCTTCTTGGCTCAACTTCTTCACCCATAAGCATGGTAAAGGTTTCATCAGCAAGTTGTGCATCCGCCATAGTTACTTTAAGCATAGTTCTATGCTCGGGGTCCAAGGTGGTTTCCCAAAGTTGTTCAGGGTTCATTTCACCAAGACCTTTGTAACGCTGAACATCAACATTTCCGCCAAGTTCTTCTATAAATCTATCTCTTTCTTCGTCGGTAAAGGCATCGTAATACTTTTTACCCTTAGCCACGCGATAAAGGGGTGGCTGCGCCAAGTAAATATGACCTGTTTCAATAAGTTCGGGCATATAACGGAAGAAGAAAGTAAGTAAAAGCGTTCTTATGTGGCTACCGTCGACGTCGGCATCGGCCATAATTACAATTTTGTCGTAACGAAGTTTATTTATATCAAAGTTTTCAGCAATACCTGTACCAAGCGCTACAACAACAGGTGTTAATTTATCGTTGCCGTAAACCTTGTCTACTCTTGCTTTTTCGACGTTAAGCATTTTACCCCAAAGCGGTAAAATTGCTTGATAGGTACTGTTTCTGCCTTCAACTGCCGAGCCGCCTGCAGAGTCACCTTCGACGATAAATATTTCGGTCTTTGTCGGGTCGTCTGAAATGCAGTCTTTTAACTTTTCAGGCATACGGGTTTTACCGCCTATACCTGATTTATTACGCTGTAAATCACGGGCTTTTTGCGCTGCTTCACGCGCATTTGAAGAAGCGATTGATTTATCAAGAATAATTTTTGCTTCCGCGGGGTGTTCTTCAAGATATTGCATAAGTTTATCGGCAACAATGTTATTTACAAGAGTACCGATAGAAGTATTACCAAGTTTTGCTTTGGTTTGGCTTTCAAACTGCGCGTCTGTAAGTTTAACCGAAACCACCGCAATAAGACCTTCAGAAATATCTTCACCCTTAAGATTATTATCAGCATCTTTTAAGAATTTAAAGTTTCTACCGTATTTATTAACAACACGGGCTAAACTTGTTTTAAAAGAAGATTCGTGGGTACCACCGTCAATGGTATGGATAGTATTAGCAAAGGACATTACCTTTGTATCGTAAGCGGTAGACCATAAAAGCGCAATTTCCGCCATAGAATCTCCCTGTGAACCGCTTAAATAGATAACATCTTTATTAAGACGGTCCTTTTTGCTCTTTTCAAGCAAATATTCAACATAAGATTTAATACCGCCTTCAAAATGTAAATCTTCTTCTCTGTCGGGGATATCCGCATCGCTTCTTTTATCAATAAGAACTACGCGAATACCAGCATTTAAAAATGCTTGTTCACGAAGACGCTGTAAAAGAGTATCAAAATCATATCTTGTAGTGTCGGTAAAGATATTCGGGTCGGGTTTAAATGTAACCGAAGTACCTGTTTTATCGGTTTTGCCGATAATTTCAAGTTCGGTTGCAATATTACCTTGCTCATATCTTTGTTTATAAATATTTTCCCCGTTACAAACTTCAACTTCAAGCCAACTTGAAAGCGCATTAACAACCGACGCACCAACACCGTGCAAACCGCCCGAAACTTTGTAACCGCTACCGCCGAATTTACCACCGGCATGAAGAATTGTAAATACAACCGTTACGGTAGGAATACCTTTTTGCGGGTTTATACCAACAGGTATACCACGGCCGTTATCGGTTACTTTTATTATACCGTCATCAAGAAGTTCAACAATAATCTTATCGCAATAACCTGCTAACGCTTCGTCGATAGAGTTATCCACAATTTCATACACCAAATGGTGCAAACCGCGTTCACCGGTAGAACCGATATACATACCCGGTCTTTTTCGAACCGCTTCAAGCCCTTCTAGTACCTGTATGGAATTTTCGTCATAATTTTCCACTACTGGTGTTGTAATTTCGTTATTCATAATTCTTTCCTTTCAGTTAGAACTTATTTAATAATTATCCCAAGGCGTTTATTAAGCGTCGTTGGGGAAATTTGTGATATGTAAACTTTATTTTTATTTTTTTTAGAAGTTAAAACAAAAGATTTTGGTAATTCGTAAGAAACATTTATTACTTCTTTTCTTTTTGAACTATGATTTAAAAAGTCGCGAGTGTTTTTTGAAACAGTAGTATTTTCTAAATCAAAAATACCTATAATATCATTTTGAGAAACGACATATTCTCCGCCGAGATGTATATACATTACACAACACCGCCCGATTTAACAGTAAATTTTTTACCGCTTTTTAGGTTTTCTATGTTACTTTCATCACAGCAAGTTAAAAATGATTGCATACCTTCAATATGATTAAGCACAAAATTTTGGCGAATTTTATCAAGTTCACTCATAACATCATCAAGCAAAATTACAGGACATTCACCTGTTTTTTTGCGGATAACTTCCGCTTCAGAGAGTTTTACTGCCAAAGCAACACTACGTTTTTGACCTTGCGAACCAAAATTTCTAGCGCTAATACCATTAATTTTAAATTCTATATCGTCCCTGTGCGGACCTATTGAAGTAACACCCGAAAACATATCTTCTTTTCTTGAAAGTTTTAATTTTTCTTCTAAATCTTCTTCACAAGAGAAAATATATTTAGTCTCAAGAATTTCTTTTCCTTTAGAAATACCTTCATAAACTATCGGTAAAAATTCTGATAAAACTTCTAAGTATCTTTTTCTAAAATCAACTATCTTTTTTCCGTTTTGGGCTATTTCACTCTCAAAAACATCAAGCATAACCGAAACGGTAGAATCATATTTATAATCTTTAATAATTTGATTTCGTTGCGAAACCGCTCTTATATAATTTTTTAAAATTCCAATATAAGCAGGATAAATTTGACCTATCGCAGTATCTATAAATTTTCGTCTAATACTCGGCCCGTCGGAAACTAAACTTAAATCTATTGGAGAAAAAACAATAGCATTAAATTTTCCCGCCAATGCCGATGCCGATTTTAACCTGTTTTCATTCAAAAAAGCATTTCTTTTGTCGCTAATTTCTAGTTTTGCATTATTTTCAATGCCTTCACTCTTGAAATTCAGATTACAAACTGCTTTTTCGGTATCAAATTTAATAAAAGCGTTATCTTTAGAACTTCTAAAACTTTTTGCTCCTGTGAAAAGCCAAATTGCTTCAATTAAATTTGTTTTGCCTTGTGCATTTTCACCGCAAATGACATTCATATTTTCGCAAGGTTCAATATAAACGTTTTCTAAATTGCGAAAATTTTTACATTCTAAATTTAAAACTATCATATTATTTCAAAGCCGTTGCCTTCAAATTCAACCTTATCGCCTTTTCTGAGTTTTTTGCCGCGCATAGTGCAAACTTCACCGTTTACCTTTACTTCTCCGTCTTGTATAACCATTTTGGCATGTCCGCCGGTTACAACCATGTCTGCAAGTTTCATTGCGCTGTCAAGGCGTATAAAGTCTTCTTTAATAGAAATCTTTAAATATTCCATTATTTTAACCTCATAGGCATTATCATATATTTAAAATTATCATTATCAACAGGTGTAATAAGAACACCCGCATTAGGTCCGTTAAATAAAATATTTATATTTTCATCTTCAATAGCCTTTAATGCATCAAGCAAATAATGATTATTAAGACCTATTTCAAAATTTTCGCCTTCTAATTTAGTATTAAATGTTTCGGTTGCTCTACCTTGTGCAGTAGCGCAAGTAAACACAACGTTAAGTTCATTAAAATAACATCTAACGGGAGTTGTAAAAGATTCACTTATAAGCAAAGAAACGCGCTCAATAGTATTTATCAAGTCTCTTGTATTAACGGTAACTTTTTGCTTATAGTCGTTAGGTAAAGTTTTTTGGTAATTTACAAAATCACCTTCAAGCAAACGGGAAATAAAATTATAACTGTTAATTTCAAAACTTATTAACCTTTCACCAATATTAATGTTAACATCTTCGTTTTCATCTTCAATAAGTTTTACTGCTTCATTTATGGCTTTGCTTGTAACAGTAAATTCCATTTCCTTTTCAATATTAATTTTTTCTTTTTTGATTGCAAGGCGGTAACCGTCAATAGCAACAAATTGAATAAATCCATCAAAAAGGGAAATATTTATACCTGTAAGAATAGGTTTACTTCCTTCTGTTTGCGCAGCGGCAAAAGAAGTACCTTTTTTCATTTGGTTTAAAACCTTTCCTTGAATGGAAAAAGTATTAGATTCGCTTATTGTAGGAATCTCCGGAAAATCAGTAGCAGCCATACCCATAATATCAAAAGTTGCTTCGTTACTTTTAATATTGCAGTTAAGGCGGTCATCAGCCGAGATTTTAACCTGCAAACCATTCATTTTTCTTAAAATTTCAGCCAAAAGACGAGCGTTTATAACAATATCGCCTTCTTCTTCGCATTTAGCATAAATTTCTTTCTTCATGCCCATTTCAAGATTATAAGAAACTAAAGTTACCTTTCCTTGTTCAGCCGAGATAAGTATACCTTCAAGCACAGGCATAGAAGTTTTAGTGCCAACTACGCTTTGAAGTTTTAAGACTGCTTCAAGCAATTTTGTTCGTTCAACAGAAAAAAGCATTTTTTCCTCCTAAAAATAATTATAAAATAACAGCAGTAATAAGTAGTGTTAAATGTGTTGAAAATAGTAACACAAGGCTTAAATAAAGTAAATTCGGCGGTTAATAAAAAACTTGATGAAAAGTTAATAATTTTAATAAAAAATTCTTATCAACCGCCGGTTTAATAAGTACTATGTTAATTAAGTTTAAAAGTGTTAATAAACCGTCTGTGTAGAAGCCCTTAAATTTTTAATAATATCTTCTACCAATTCCTTTTGATAGGGCTTGTCTTTTAAGAAAGTTTCAATCTTATTTACGTTGTAAAGAACTGTTGTATGGTCTTTACCAAAAGATTCACCAATTTGCTTAAAAGAAAGGTCGGTTGTTTCACGTGCAATATACATAGCAACCTGACGGGCAAGTGCTAAAGACGCGGTTCTGCGGTTTGAAAGAATATCACTAACCGAAACGTTATAGGTTTTAGCAACTTCGCTTATAATATTTTCAACCTTAATCGGTTCAGGCTTGTCGTCGGTGATAACATCGCGCACAGTAGACTGCACAACCGAGAGAGAAAGCGAATGGTCCTGAATTTTATTAAAGGCACTTAATTTTTTTATTACGCCTTCAAGTTGTCTTGTATTTGATTTAATATGTTCGGCAATGTAGTAAACAATAGATTCGTCAAGAGTCATATTGTATTGTTCTGCCTTTTTGTTTATGATACCAACCCTTGTTTCAAAGTCCGGACTGCTTATGTCGGCAAACAAACCGCCTTCCAGACGTGAACGAATACGGTCGTCAAGAGTTTTAATTTCTCTTGGTGGGCGGTCAAGGGTAACAACAATTTGTTTATTGTTTTGATAAAGGGTATTGAAAGTATTAAAAAATTCTTCCTGTGTTTGTTCCTTACCTGCGATAAAATGAATATCGTCAATCAAAAGAACGTCAACGTTGCGGAATTTGTGACGGAAGTCGTCAATAGTACCCATACCAAGTTTACCTTGTTGTAAAGAAGCAATAAGTTGGTTTGTAAAATCTTCCGCTCTTATAAACTCACAAACCTTGCGGGGAAACTTTTTCTTAATGTGGTTTTTTATAGCCAACATAAGATGGGTTTTACCAACACCCGACGGACCGTAGATAACAAGCGGGTTGTAAGCCGATTGCGGAATTTCGGTTTCGGCAACCGCTAAGGAAGCCGCATGGGCAAAACGGTTTGTAGAACCTACTATGAAGTTATCAAAAGTGAAGAAGTCTTCAAAAGTCAGACCTTCCGAAAAATTTTCGGCTTTTAGGATAGCGTCTTCTTCATCACGCATAATAATTTTAAAATCAATAGAAACGCCTAAAACGGTTTTTATACACTCTTTAAAAAGTTCGGTATAGGTTTGCTCAACGATACCGCGTTTATAATCGTCGTTTATTGAAACCGTAAATTCAACGTCGTTAAAAAAGACTGGCTTTAAATCTTTCAAAAAGCAGTTAAAAGCAACATCGGAAATAGACTTTTTACATTCGTCGCATACAGCAGACCAAATTTCATCCAATGGATTTACAGCCATTATTTTCACTCCTTAAAATATATATTTTTAGCTATTATTTGTCTATAATATAATATATCTATATTAGTATATCATACTATATAGAATTTTGCAACTTTTTTAATCAATTTTGGGGGATAAAAATGAGTAACCGCACCGACCTTGCAACCGAACTTGAAAACGTTGACCGAAGAAGCGAAGAAAAGGTGGAATTTATAACGCTCGGAAAGGGAAATTCTTATAATAAACCAAGCGGAAGTTATGCCACTGTAAAGGTTGGAGACCTTAACCTTTTGACCGATTTTAAAGATATCGAAAAATCGATAATTTATTGCCTTGAAAGGTTGATGCCGCCCGTTCGTGAAAGGGTGCTGGTTGTGGGTTTGGGCAACAGGGAAATTATAAGCGACTGCATAGGTCCGTTCACTGCCGAAAAAATCTTAGCAACACGGCATATAGCGGGTGAATTTGCCGAAAATATAGGCCTTGAAAACCTTAAAAGTGTTTCGGTGATTGCCCCAGGTGTGCTTGGAAAAACAGGAATTGAAGCGGCAGAAATTGTAAAGGCTGTAGCGAATAAAATTAAGCCCAATGCAGTTATTGCAATAGACGCCCTTTGCGCCAAACTCCCCCAAAATTTATTCTCGGTGATACAACTTTGTGATAGCGGTATATCACCGGGTTCAGGGGTTAAAAACGCCCGAAAAGAGTTAAGCCTTGCCACGTTAGGCGTTCCCACTGTTGCGATAGGGGTTCCTACCGTGGTAGAAGCCGCCGCTATAAGCGGAAAGGCGGGGGCTTCGCAAAACGAAGCCTTTTATAATTTGCTTTTGACACCAAAAGATACCGACCTCCTTTCTCACCGCATGAGTGAAATTTTATCAAAAGCCTTAAATCTGTTTTTGCAACCGTCTACCGAAAAGGAAATTCTTTTAAGTCTGGTCTAAACAAAAATGTTTTCTCATACAATACCCATGGGGGTGTATGTATGCAAAATTCAAATTCTTTAGCAAGGCTTGTTCTTTGCTATGCGGTGTGTTTGTTTTTTATTGTTTATGCTATCTCCGATATACTTACTATTAAACAACAAATAAACCCGCCATTTCCCGACATCTTTTCAAAAACAGAGGAAAATTTAGAAAAAAATGAAGAAATTAAAGAAAATTCTTCTGAAAATTCTTCGATTTCGAGTCAAAACACCCCGTCTCAATCCAAAACCGAAGAAAAAAAGGAAGAAAGTAAAGAAGTTTCGGCAGAAGCGGTAAAGGGAAAAATTGTAACTCGATATATCTCTCCCTATAACGCTCCGTCTTCGTACGACGGGGTTTATTTAAAAAATTCTACGGGCGTAAAAATTGATATAAAAAGTTTGCTTAACAAAAAATTAAACCTTAAAATAAAGAAAAATAATCAACCGCAAGTGCTTATAATGCATACCCATACAACCGAAAGTTTTATGATGAACGACGACGATTATTACACCGACGAATATAAGTCGCGCACAACCGATAATAGTAAAAACATGGTGAAAATCGGTAGTATTTTGGAAAACAAACTAAACAGTAACGGCATTAAAACCATACACGATAAAACCAAACATGATTATCCCGAATATACAGGGAGTTACAACCGGGCGGCAAGTACCATAACGAGTTATTTAAAGAAATATCCAAGCATTAAAATAGTGCTTGATTTGCATCGGGATTCGGTTTCCGCCGATAACGGAAAAGCAAAACTTGTAACCACCGTAAATGGCAAAAAAGCGGCTCAGGTAATGCTTGTTATGGGTTCCCAAACGGGCTCGGTTACTGGTTACCCGAACTGGAAAGAAAATCTCTCCCTTGCGTTTAAATTGCAACAAACTATGGAGAAAAAATACCCAACCCTTGCAAGACCTTTAATGTTGGCATCTAAAAAATATAATCAATCGCTTTCAACGGGTTCTTTGCTCATAGAATTTGGCACAGATGTTAATACTTTAGAAGAAGCGTGTTACTCGGCAGAACTTGTTGCCGATTCGCTTGTAAGCCTTTTAAATACATTAAAATAGGAGTAAAAATGAAAGATTTTTTAAGGAAAACAATACTCTCAGCAGTAGTAAGCAGTTGCATTTTATTCGGGTTTTTAACCGCCTGTAAAGCCTATGAAGGCATACGCCAAACAGGGTTTGGAGAATACCGGAATGCAATAGAAATAACAGAAAACGAGATAAAGATTTTTGATTATTATTTCTCTTTTTAAAAAAATAAAACCCACCGATTACGGTGGGTTAATCTAATTTTTCTAAAAGTTCTTGTCTTTTTTGCTTTAAAACATCTTCATCAAAGTCCACCACAATGCAGTCGTCACATTGACCCGAACTGTTTATGGAAATCTCGTCTAAAATGCAATTTTTATTGTCCCAATAAATACAAAAGTTATAGTCGCAACGCATAAAAACTCTCCTTAAAAAAATAAAAAAAGCACACCCGAAGGTGTGCCGAAAAAGTGCTTCCCTACGGTTTCGCTACCACACTACACCGATAAAATCCACAAGAGAAGAAAGAGAAACACCTTTTACTAAGGTAGTATCTCCTCTTATGGACAAAATATATCAGATTAAAATGTAGCGTGGTATGTTTTTATTATACCATAAAAAAAGAAAAACACAACAAAAAAATAAAACCCTTGCAGAAGCAAGGGTTTACATTTATTTATACTCGAAACAGCCGTTTTCTAAAAGCGCGGTTTTGTATTTTTTGATATAATATTTTGCCATCGGCAAGTTTTGTTCAAGGTGGTTACCGCATTCTTCGGGCTTTGCTCCGGGAATTTCACCTTCAAAGTTTATAACAAAATCACACAATGCAATTACGCTCTCAAGAATATCTTTAGAAGCAAGGTCGCCAAACATAACAAGATAACAACCCGTACGGCATCCCATAGGTCCAAAATAGACTATATCGTCCTTTATATTGCTGTTGCGAAGATAGGTGGCTCCAAGGTGTTCTATGGTGTGTAAAGCGCCCATATCTAGCACAGGCTCACGGTTTGGGGCGGTGATTCGCATATCGAAGGTGGTTATAACAAGGTTTTCTTTTTGGTCTTTTCTCGAAACATAAAGCCCCGGCTGTAATGCAAGGTGGTCTATGGTGAAACTTGCGATTTTTTTCATAATAAACTCCAAAAAATTAGTCTTGGTCTTTTCCGCAACAACGCTTATACTTTTTACCGCTGCCGCAAGGACAAAGCGCGTTTTTACCAACGGCGCCCTTACCTTTTACGGTTTGGGGTTTGTCACCGGTGCCGGTTTCGTTGGCAACTTTCTCGCGTTTAACACCTTCTTCTTTGCGAACACGAACGCTTAAAACCAATCGGGCGGTTTGTTCGCGAATGGTGTTGGTCATACCTTCAAACATATCGAAACTATCGTTGCGGTATTCAATAACAGGATCGTGCTGACCGTACGCTCTAAGGCCTATACCTTGGCGCAACTGGTCCATGGCGTCAATGTGGTCCATCCAGTTGGTATCAACACTGCGAAGCAACATTACACGCTCGATTTCGCGCATCATTTCACTGCCAAACTCGGTTTCACGCGCTTCGTATATAGCGTGTGCCTTTTCTTTTAAGTTTTCGGCAACTTCTTCGCGTGATGTGTCGCCTAATTCTTCGGTAGTAAAATGCAAATCTTCGGGGGTGGTTATCCAACCCATAAAGTACTCGCGAAGTCCTTTTATATCCCAGTTATCGTGAACGGCGTTATCGGCCAAGAAAATCTGACAATAAGCGTCAATGGTATCATCAATCATCTTAAGTACGGTTTCTTTAAGGTCTTCACCGTCAAGCACCTTGCTACGCTGACCGTAGATAATCTCACGCTGTTTGTTCATAACGTCGTCATATTGAAGCACGTTTTTACGGATGGCAAAATTCATGCCCTCCTTCTTCTTTTGTGCATTTTCGATGGTATGAGAGAGCATACTGTTTTCAAGCGGCATATTTTCGTCAACCTTTAAGGTGTCCATAAGGCTGGAAATTCTTTCACCGCCAAAAAGACGCATAAGGTCATCTTCAAGCGAAATAAAGAACTGTGTATTACCGTTATCACCCTGACGACCTGCACGACCGCGCAACTGGTTGTCAATTCGTCTTGAGTCGTGGCGCTCGGTACCGATAATGGCAAGCCCGCCAACACTTCTAACCTTTTCGGCTTCGGGGGCAATTTCCGCTTTAAATTTGTTGTAATATTCGGTATATTTTTCACGCGCCGATAAAATTTCTTGGTCGTCAGTTTCGGCAAAGCCGGTGGCTTCGACAATCATTTCTTCGGATAGTCCGTCGTGGCGCAAAGCCGATTTTGCAAGGTATTCGGCATTACCGCCAAGCATAATATCGGTACCGCGACCTGCCATGTTGGTAGCAATGGTAACAGCGCCGAATTTACCTGCCTGAGCAATAATTTCAGCCTCTTTTTCGTAATATTTAGCGTTCAATACATTGTGCGCAACGCCGCGGCGTTTTAGCATAGCCGACAAAAGTTCCGATTTTTCGATGGTAACCGTACCCACAAGCACAGGTTGTCCCTTTTGGTGACAGGCAATAATCTTATCAATAACTGCATTGAATTTTGCCTTTTCGGTTTTATAAACAACATCGTTTTCGTCTATACGCGCGATGGGTTTATTGGTGGGGATCTCTATAACGTCAAGTTTATAAATTTCTTGGAATTCGGCTTCTTCGGTCATGGCGGTACCCGTCATACCCGAAAGTTTGTTATAAAGACGGAAGAAGTTCTGGAAAGTTATGGTGGCAAGGGTTTTAGATTCCTTGGCAATCTTAACGCCTTCCTTGGCTTCTATTGCTTGGTGTAAACCTTCGTTATAGCGTCTGCCGTACATAAGGCGGCCTGTAAACTCATCAACAATGATAACTTCGCCGTCTTTTACAACATAGTCAACATCGCGCTTCATAATACCATAAGCGCGGATTGCCTGGTTGATATGGTGCGCAATAGCGATATTTTCGCTATCGTTAAGGTTTTCAATATTAAAATATTCTTCGGCTTTTTTAACACCTGACGGGGTTAAGGTACAACTTCTTGCCTTTTCGTCTACAACATAGTCGCCGTCGTAATTGGTTTCTTCGTCACTCGCCTTATCGTCCATTTCTTTGATTTTGAACATTTTAAGCGATTTTGCAAAGCGGTTGGCGGAAGTATATAAATCGGTCGATTTATCACTTTGTCCCGAAATAATAAGCGGAGTACGCGCTTCGTCAACCAAGATAGAGTCAACTTCGTCCACAATGGCAAAGTTATGCAGGCGCTGAACCTTTTCGTTCTTGTAAATTACCATATTATCGCGCAAATAGTCAAAGCCTAGTTCGTTATTTGTGCAGTAGGTAATATCCGCATCGTAGGCGCACTTTTTATCTTCCTTGCTCATGCCGTGAACAATAAGACCAACAGTCAGTCCCATAAATTTATAAAGTTTGCCCATCCATTCCGAGTCACGCTTGGCAAGGTAATCGTTCACCGTTACAATGTGAACACCTTTGCCTGAAAGCGCGTTAAGGTAAGCGGGAAGGGTTGCAACCAAGGTTTTACCTTCACCTGTCTTCATCTCGGCAATTCTGCCTTGGTGCAAAATGATACCGCCGATAATCTGAACAGGAAAGTGGCGCATACCGAGTACGCGGTCACCCGCTTCGCGACAAGCGGCAAATGCTTCAGGTAAAATATCGTCAAGGGTTTCACCTGTTGCTAATCTATCCTTAAATTCTTTTGTTTTTGCGCGTAATTCATCATCGGTCAAAGCCTTGTATTCTTCCTCAAGGCTCAACACTTTCTGCTGTAACGGCAAAATTCTCTTTATTTCTTTTTGGCTATAATCGCCGAAAAGTTTTTTAAGTAAACTCATAAAAATACCTTCTTCGGATATAATTATCTTTATTATACTATATATTCTTTAAAAAATATAGTATAATTTGCAATTTTTTTAAATTAAAAAATAAAAAAGGACAAAAGGGCAACACTATTTTTAAAGGAGGGTTTAAAATGCAGAATACAACAAATAATTTTATGAAAGGCTTGGGCGCGGGTATGGTTGCCGGTGCTACAGTCATGGTAGTTGGCAAAATGATGCTCAAAGACCACAAAAACATTGAAAAAGGCGGCTCTAAAGTTATTAAAGCAGCCGGAGAATTTATAGACGGCGTACAGACAATGTTTAAATAAAAATCAGGAAGGATTTTCTAAGTAAGATACAGAAAGCGTTTTTTCGCCACGTTAGACGTACGTGATACTTCGAGTGGAGAAAAACGTTTAAAAAGGAAAATCTTATATCCGAAATTCGAAGAATTTCACATATAAAAAGCGCCTTGTAGAGATTAAATATCTTTACAAGACGCTTAAATTATATTTTTATATTTGTTTTTCCTTTTGGTCTGTGCTTACTTAGACAATTCTTAGAGAGTACCGAAAATGAATTTGCCTATAAAGAGCAAAGCAATTATTGTAACGGTAATATCCTTCTTCTTGTAGTTGCCTGTGAAGAGAGCGATAAGGGTGTAAGCAATAGCGCCGATACCGATACCGTTTGCGATAGAGTATGTGAGCGGCATCATAACAAGTGTTAAGAAGGCAGGAACAGCACTCTGCATATCCTTCATATCAACCTTAGCAAAGTTCTTAAGCATTAACACGCCTACGAAGATAAGTGCAGGAGCGGTAGCTGCTGCGGGGATAATGCTTGCGATAGGTGACAAGAACAAGCAAGCTGCGAAGCAGAGAGATACTACAAGACTTGTAAGACCTGTACGTCCGCCTGCTGCAACACCTGCAGAGCATTCAACGAAGGTGGTAACGGTAGAAGTACCGCAAACACCGCCTGTACAGGTAGCAATAGCGTCGCAAGCCATTGATTTTTCAATATCAACAGGGTCGCCGTTTTCGTCAAGCATATCAGCTTCAGAAGCAGCGCCGTAGAGAGTACCGATGGTATCGAACATATCAACCAAGCAGTAAACAACGATAATCATAATTACCGAGAAGATAGAGCCAATGGTTGTGCCGTCGAAAGCAGCTTTCCAAGATTCAGCCTTGAATACTCCGGAAATACCAACTGCGGCGAAATCCTTAAAGGTTTGACCGATTTGACCTAAGTCAAATGTGGGCAACTGCCAAGTTGCAAGATAGTAAATAACGGTTGTAGCAAGGATACCGAGAAGAACAGCGCCCTTAACGTTAAGCTTAGAAAGGATAGCAATAATAACAAATCCAACTAAAGCGATGATAGCGGGAGCAATATCAGCCCATTTTGCGCCGTTAATCTTTACGAACTGAACGAGGGTGTACTGGTTAGCCTGAATAATGCCAACGTTCTGGAAGCCGATGAAAGCGATGAAAAGACCGATACCTGCAGGAATAGCTTTTTTCAAGCAGTCAGGCATGGATTTTGCAAGCTTAGAGCGAACGCCCGAAATTGACAAAATAAGGAAGATAATGCCAGAGATAACAATGCAAACAAGACCTGCATGGTAACCCTTAATAACGTCCTTACCTGCAACAATCTGAGGTAAAACGAAAGAGGTGAAGAAGAATGAATTAAGACCCATTCCGCAAGCCTGTGCAAAGGGAAGATTCGCATAAAGCGAATAGAGGATGGTACCTACAAAAGCACCGATGATGGAAGCAATGTAAACTGCGTTCCAAATTTGTTGAATGCCGGGAACGTCAAAGCTAAAACCAACGAGCTGGTTGGGGTTTACAATAACTATGTAAGCCATTGCAAAGAATGTGGTTAAACCAGCGATAATTTCGGTTTTAACACTTGAACCGCGTTCTTTGATTTTAAAGAACTTATCCATTTGTTTTTCTCTCCTTTATAATTTTTTAGGACAAGTTTATTTTACCACATTTTGTGTAAAATGCAAGTGTTTTATGCAACAAATGGTAGAAAACCATTGCAAAATATAAGCATCCGCAAAAAAACGGATGCTTAATAGATACGGTAATATTAAATTTCGCTATATATTTTTTCTGCAATTTCGAGCATTTTGTCTTTATCCACTTTTAAAACCTTGCGGTCATAACTTAAAAGTCCGTTTGTTTCGTCTTCTACATCCGAAACCTGTGTATAAACCGCGGCGCAAAGACCGTCTTTGATTAATGGGATAATCTCGTTTTTGTAAAGATTGTAAAGCGCGTTCATAAAATCGGGTTGGTTTTTAAAAAAGCGGTAGCCATAGGTGTTATGGGGGTTGGCAACATGGTTTTCGGGTTTGTAAGAATATCCGCCAAACTCGGATAATACAATAGGCTTATTGCTTTTTTTGATTTTTACGGGCTTAAAGTAAACGTGTTCACTTTCAACATCGCTTTTTTTAGACTTAAACCAGCCCGAAGTAGTATCGATAATTCTACTGCTGTCAAGTTGTTTTGTAAAGTCGTACATGTTCGCGCTGTCGAATTGTCCCCAACCTTCGTTAAATACCGTCCAATAAACTATTGACGGGTGGTTGTAAAGGGTGTTTACACAAGTGGTGGCGCCTTCTTTGAAGGCTTTGCGGCTTTCTTTTTTAGTATGCAAAAGTTTATCGGGGAATTTCTTCATGCCAACTGTTGGCAAAGCGGTATCTCGGAAAAATGAATACTTGCCGTTGTTGACAAAATCCTGAAAAACTGCCATTCCGTAAATGTCACAGTAGTAATAAAATAACTCTGGTTCAACTTTAATATGCTTTCTTAACATATTAAACCCAAGTTCTTTCATAGAGAGAATATCGTTTTTAAATTCTTCGGGGGAAGCGGGGGTGAAAATGCCGTCGGGAAAGTAGCCTTGGTCTAAAAGCCCATGGAAAAAGTAGGGCTTTCCGTTAAGGCAAAGACGCGCAACGCCGTCCACAACCTTGCTTTCAATTTTTCTGAATGCAAGGTAAGATTCAACCTTGTCTTCGGCGGTTTCCATTGTAAAGTTGTATATATTAGGTGTTTCGGGTGACCACAAAAGCGGATTTTCTATTTTTACTTGTGTTTTGCCGTTCTTGATTTCAAACTTTTTGCCGTTGATAGTGAGAGTTCCGTCGGTTATGCCGTTTACAAAAATATTTGCTTTTTTATCGTCGGCATCAATTTTGATAGATTTTATATACTTTTTCGGTACGCTTTCAAGCCAAACAGTAGCCCAAATTCCTGAAACGGGGGTATACCACATACCGCCGCGCTTGTGTTTTTGCTTACCGTAAGGCAAAACAAAACCGTCAAGGTTATCCTTTGCAATTACTGTAACGGTGTTGGTTCCTTGCAAATAATCGGTAATATCGAAGCAAAAAGGTTCATAACCGCCGACGTGGGTTTCCAGTTGGGTGCCGTTTATAAAAACTGTCGCGATTTGGTCAATCGCGCCGAAATGGAGTAAAACCCTACCTTTGTTAAAGCCGTCGGGCAAAGTGAACTCTCTTTTATATATAAGGTAGAGATTATCGGGAATATTTTTAAAAATTCCCGAAAGTGCCGACTGCGGCGCAAAGGGTACGGTTATTTCCTTGTCAAAAGTTTTTGGTATTTCATAGGTTTCGCTAAGAGTAAAATCCCACTTCCCGTTAAGGCAAATAAACGAATCACGCTTCATTTGCGGACGCGGGTAAATGTTCCAAGCATTTATATCAAAATTTTCGCCTTTTTCAGTATATAGGGTTAAAATTTCTTTTTTCATTTTGCAAATTCCTTATAGATACTTAAATTTATGGTTTTGCGCTGAATATAAACTTATTTTGCCCGAAATCAAGAAACAAATCGCGATTGTCGGCACAAAATACCATACACCTACGCCCGAAAACAGTTCGATTGCTAAAAACAAGGACGCAAGCGGGCAGTTGGTAACGCCGCAAAACAGTAAAACCATACCGAGCGCCGCGCCAAAGGGTGCCGCAAGACCTAAAAGTGTTGCAACAAGCGCACCAAAGGTTGCGCCGATAAATAGGGTTGGTACAATTTCGCCACCCTTGAAGCCTGCCGCTACCGAAACGCAGGTAAATATCAATTTCAAAACAAAGTCAAAGGGGTTAAAGTTTATTGAAGCGGGGTCTGAATCACCGTGGAAAATGCGCTCAATAACGCCCATTCCGGCACCGTTGTAGTTTTGATTGCCGATTAAAACAGTAAGTAAAACTATGATGGCACCGCCGCTTATTATGCGAAAATAAGGGTTTTTAATAAATGATTTTGCAAACTTTGACGAAAACTGCAAAGCGTGACAAAAGCCAATGCTTAAAAGCGAAACTAAAATGGTTAAAACCACAACTTGCAACGCGATATGTAGTGAAAACTGCGGAGCCAACGACAAACTGAATCTTTCGGGGTGTGCGCCTATTGAAAAGGCGGTAAAATATCCCGAAACTGAGGCTATAAAGCAGGGGATAACCGACTTTAAGTGAAGTGTGCCGACCGTGACAATCTCTAACGCGAAGAAGAAGGCGGTAAGCGGTGTTCCGAAAACGGCAGAAAATACCGCCGCCATACCTGCTCGTATTAAAATTTTCCTATAACTGTCGTCAAGTCTGAAATATTTTGAAAAAGCGGTGGCAATCCCGCCGCCTAATTGCAAAGCCGCACCTTCGCGGCCGACCGAAGCGCCAAAAAGGTGAGAAATAATCGGAGTTATAAACATACCTATTACAAGTTTTGGGGATAACTTATTCTTTCCGTCCGCGCTTTGTAAAACCTGGTTGGTGCCCATGCCGTTAATGCCAAGTTTTCCAAAAATAACTACAATCAGTACCGAAAAAATAGGTAAAAGCCAAATAAGCCAACCGTTATTTGTGCGAATATCGGTAACAAGACCTATTAAAAGAGAAAAAACGGCGCCGACAGTACCGCCCAAAAGCCCTAACAATAAACTGATTGCTAAAAATTTAACTGTGTTTTTTGCGTTTTGCATAATGTCACCCCATCAAAATTCGACATTATTATATCACATTTCGGGAAACAAATCAACGGACTGACTGCTATAATATTACCGCATTGCAAAATAATTCTTCACTATTACTTGTTACTTTCCAAAAATTTCGAGCAAACTTTATTTCAGGTAAGAGTGAAGAAGTAATAGGTAAAAAGTAAAATCCCTCTTGCTAAAAGCAAAAGGGATTTTTGGCTGGGGCACTAGGATTCGAACCTAGAAATGACGGAGTCAGAGTCCGTTGCCTTACCGTTTGGCGATGCCCCAATATCTAATTAACAAGAATATTATACCCTTTTTTTCTATTATGTCAAGCATAAATTTAAAAACATCTTGAAAAAATCGTGTTGGTATGTTAATATACTTACATTCGGGGGTGTAGCTCAGCTGGGAGAGCGTTTGACTGGCAGTCAAAAGGTCATGGGTTCGAGCCCCACCATCTCCACCAACGGTATACTAGGTGATTATTTTTTATTAAAATTCAATATGTCACCGGAGGCAGAGCACCGTAGTGCTCATATTGCCGGATTAGGTGTCCGAGTGAGCTCGGGTTATTGTGTACGCAATAGCCGGAGTTTTTGCTTTTTAAGGAGTAATATTATGAAACACACAAAAGTTACGCTTGTTCCCTTGACTGCCGATGACCGTGAGCAGTTTATCTTGGATAATCAATGGGCTTTTAAGCACGGCGCTCTTTACGAGTTTGGCGAACGCGATGATCATATTGACGATGACGGTGAAATTATTTCCCGCAAGACAATCGAGCGGTGTATTGATGACCTAAACAACGAGACCTACCGCATTGTTTTGGACGGTAGAAATGTTGGCGGTGTTATCTTGAAGATTGATAAGGAAACCCGCCATAACGAACTTGAAATTTTGTTTGTTTCCCCGAAAGAACATACAAAAGGTATTGGTTACGGCGCGTGGTTGGAAGTTGAAGCGCTACACCCCGAAACGTTGGTTTGGAAGACTTGCACACCCTATTTTGAAAAGCGAAATATTCACTTTTACGTTAACAAATGCGGTTTTAAGATTGACGAGTTTTGGTGCGAATACTATCAGCCCGAACATCCTATGCCCGATGACGAACAGGACGGGGGCGAAGGGCCTGATGAAATGTTTCATTTTATAAAGGTAATGAAAAAGCCGATTTGAGAGCGGCGCACAGGATTTAGTCGTTTTTTCATAGAGAAAGGCATTAACTTTGCGGGTTGGTGCTTTTCTTTTTTGAAAAAGTATGATATAATAGTAAAAAATATATAATAAAATGTGATTGGCGGGGTGGTAGTTTGAAGTCGCACAAAAAGAAAATGATAGCACCGATTGTTGTCACGGTGATTATGATACTTTATTATGTTGTTTACTTTGGCTTTTTAATATCACTGCTTGACGGAATTTGGAAATATCTTTTAGGGGTTATTCCACTTGCCTTTTCGGCGGTAATGGTCATGGTTTGCATAGAAAGAATTAAAGAGATTAAGAAAGGTGAAGAAGATGATATTAGTAAATACTGATTATATTAGCGGTAAGGAGTTAGAAATGTTATCGCTTGTAAAGGGCAGCACTATTCAATCCAAAAACATCGGCAAGGACATTGCCCAAAGTTTTAAAACTTTGGTTGGCGGTGAACTTAAAGCATATAACGAAATGATGAACGAAGCACGTGCTTTGGCTACAAAACGAATGGTTATGGAAGCTGAGCAGCTTGGCGCGGATGCGATTGTTAATATTCGCTACGCTTCATCGGCTATTATGCAGGGCGCGGCGGAAGTTATCGCTTACGGAACGGCTGTTAAGTTTGTAAATAAGTAAAACCTAGGAAAGCGGACGGTTTTGGTCTGCTTTTCTTTGTTTATATAGGCGATATTAAATTTTTTGTTGCCAAAAAAGTAAAAATTTGATATAATACAAATAATATTAATAAATATATATAAAGGAGTCAGAAAAAATGAAAAAGATTTTAGCAGTTTTAATGACAATCGCATTGATTCTTGCGCTTGTTGGTTGTGCAGGTTCTACCACAATGACAATGGGTACGGGTAGCCCAACAGGTACATACTACGCATACGGCGGTATCATCGGTCAGTACATCAACAACAATGCAGGTATTGCGGTTAACGCCGTATCTACAGGCGGTTCAAAGGATAATATCCAGGGTATCGATGCCGGTGACTATCAGTTAGGCACTGTTCAGTCTGACGTAATGGACTATGCTTGGAACGGCACTCGTTCTTTTGAAACAGACGGAAAAATCGAAACTTTCCGTACAGTTGCAGGTCTTTATGCAGAAGCAGTTCAACTTGTAACCGTTAATGCTGATATTAAATCTGTTGCAGATTTAAAGGGTAAAAAGGTTTCTATCGGTGCTCCCGGTTCGGGCGTTTACTTTAACGCTATGGACGTTCTTGCTGCCGCTGGTCTTACCGAAGAAGACATTAAACCCCAGTACCAGAACTTCGACGAAAGTGCTGACGCGCTTAAGAACGGACAAATCGATGCTGCGTTCATCGTTGCAGGTGCTCCTACACCCGCTATTACCGAACTTAGCATGACAAATGCAAAGACAACTATCGTTCCTATCGATGGCGCGATTGCTGAAAAACTTATGAAGGATAACACCTTCTACTCAGTATACAAGATTCCTGCAAATACATACAGCAACCAAAAGGAAGAAGTTTTAACTGTTACCGTTAAGGCTACCTTGATTGTAAGCGCAGATGCAAGTGAAGATGATGTTTATAATCTCACAAAAGCAATTTTTGATAATACAGAAGCTATCGCTAAAGAACATGCAAAGGGCGCTGAATTGAGTCTTGAAAATGCTACCGACGGCATGACTGTTCCTTTCCACGCAGGTGCTGCTAAATACTTCAAAGAAAAAGGAATTGAAGTAGCAGTTCAGTAATCGACAAAAGTTGATTGTTTAATTAGTAATAGCTGCGGCATAAAAAGTCGCAGCTATTTTAAAATTTTTAGGAAGGTAGGGAGATTGTTGTTTTTCTCTAAAAAGAAAGAAATTGAAACACAAGAACCGATGGATTTAGAATCGGTAATGAAAAAATTTGACAGAGAATCCAACACTCGCGTATGGGAAGGTATTCCCAAAATCGCAGTAAACTGCATTTTGGCGGCGTTTTCTTTGTTTTGTATTTATGTAACCTTTTTTGCTACTTGGTTAGACGCAATAAGACTTTCAAGTTTTGTTGGTTGCATAATGTTTATAGGCTTTTTGGTTTACCCTGCAAAAAAAGGTATGCAAAAAGTAAATTATATGCCGTGGTATGATTATATTTTAATGTTTTTGGGTTCGGGCTCATTCTTCTACTTTACGGTAGATGCAATGACTGTTATACAACAGGGCAATAAATTTCAACTTCATCAAATTATCATTGGTATTATTGGTGTTCTTTGCCTTTTGGAACTTTGCCGCCGATGTGTTGGTATGCCAATTATTTTCGTTGCGGTGGCATTTATAATTTATGCTCTCGGTTGGGGACTTACTAATCCTGATATGCTTCGCAGAATAGAAGGTTTGGTTGGTAAGTTGTTCTATACAACCACTTCGGGTATTTTATCTACTCCTATTAATACTTGCTCTAAATATATAGCAATATTTATCATTTTCGGCGCATTCCTTGAAAGAACCGGTATTGCTGATTTCTTTATTAAGATTTCTAACTCGGTAGTGGGCGGTTTTTCAGGCGGACCTGCAAAGGTTGCCGTTGTGGCAAGTGCCATGGAAGGTATGGTTTCGGGATCATCGGTTGCTAATACTGTTGGTTCCGGCTCGGTTACTATCCCGCTCATGAAGAGAACAGGCTATAAACCCGAATTTGCGGCGGCAGCCGAAGCATCGGCTTCCACAGGCGGACAAATTATGCCGCCTATTATGGGCGCAGCGGCGTTCCTTATGGCTGAAAATATCGGTGTTGCTTACAGTAATATTGTTGTACGCGCAATTTTACCGGCTTGTCTTTATTTCTTAGGTGTTTTCATAGCGGTTCACCTTGAGGCAAAAAAAGAAGATCTTCGTGGACTTTCCAAAGAAGAATTGCCTGAGTTTATGCCGCTTTTAAAGCAGTCTTATCTATTACTCCCGCTTGTTATCCTTATAGCGCTTGTTGGTTCTGGCTCACGTTCTATTGCTTATGCTGCGGCTATAGCAATAATTGCTACTATTGTGGTTGGCTTGTTTAATAAAGAAGACCGCATAACTCCTAAGCGTGTTTTTGAAGCCTTAGCGGCGGGTGGTCAAGGTATGATTACCGTTGCGGTTGCGTGTGGTGTAGCCGGTATTATCGCAGGTACAATCACCATGACAGGTCTTGCTAATATTATTATCAACGGTATTGTTGCTTTGGCGGGAGACCAGGTTATAATCGCGTTGTTCCTTACTATGCTTTGTTGTATAGTTCTTGGCATGGGTGTTCCCACTACTGCAAACTACTGCATTATGGCTGCAACCTGTGCACCGATTCTTATTAAAATGGGTGTACCTGACCTTGCGGCACATTTCTTCGTTTTCTATTTCGGTATTGTTGCGGATTTAACTCCGCCGGTTGCTTTAGCCGCTTATGCAGGTGCGGCAATCGCTCAAGCAAACCCAATGAAGACCGCTTTTACTTCAACCAAACTTGCAATCGGCGCATTCATTGTTCCGTACATATTCGCACTAAACCCCGCAATGTTGTTTATAAACACTACCGCATGGGAAGTAATTTTAATTTGCGTTACTTCATTTATTGGTATATTCGGTGTTTCGTCCGCGTTGCAAGGTTTCTTCTTCCATAATATGCGTTGGTATGAGCGCATCGTAGCGGCAATAGGCGGACTATTGCTTATATACCCCGGAATAGCAACCGATATAATCGGTTTAGCACTCGTTGGTTCAGTGCTTTTAGTACAACTTATGACTAAGAAAAAGGCTTTAGCCTAAATATTTAAAAATGCTCGGATATTTCCGGGCATTTTTTGTTGTGGAACAAAGATTTTTATGCTAAAATATTTTATGAGTTTTGCAATAATTTTCGGATTTACCGCATTATTATTGTGAAAGGGAGAAAAGCTATGCTATTTTTGATGACTGTGTACGAAAATTTAAGCTATGAAAAAAATGCAAACGCGGAAGAATTGCTAGTGAAAATTGCTAAGGGTGATATGGATGCCTTTAAGCAGTTTTACGAGACGACAAAATCCGACGTTTATAGTTTTGCGCTTTCTCTTCTTCGTAATGTGCACGATGCGGAAGATGTTATGCAAACGGTTTATGTTAATGTTTATCAATCTGCGGGTGGATATAAGCCTCAAAATAAGCCGATGGCGTGGGTGCTTACCATCACTAAAAATTTGTGCTATGAAAAATTTCGCGGTCTTTCAAGGCAAGAAGAATTTGGCTCTTGCCTTGAAAATAATATATCCCTTTCAAATAATATGGATGTTGACGATAAACTGTTGGCAGAGTACTGCCTTAATTGGCTCAATGATGATGAACGAAATATTGTGATTTTGCACGCAGTTTCGGGCTTTAAGCATCGTGAAATAGCAAAGCTTTTAGGTGTTCCGCTCGGAACGGTGCTTTCTAAATATCAAAGAGCAATGGGTAAAATCAAAAAATATTTACAAGGGGGCGAATACGGTGACGAATAGAGAAATTGAAGAAAAATTAAAAAAAGCATTCACAAGCGATATTCCTGACGTATTCGATGCGGTACTTAGTAACTGTGGGCAACAGTGTGAGTCCAATATTATAGTTGTAAATCAAAAAAAGAAAAATAAAATAATAAACTTTAAGAAACTTATTAGTATAGCCGCACTGTTTGTGATTGTAATCATATCGGGTTTGTCGGGATTTTTAATGGCAAAGTTTGATATGGTGGATTCAATCATAAGTTTTGATGTTAATCCGAGTATCGAATTACAGGTAAACAGGAAAGAAAAAATTATACAGTCAACTCCGCTTAACGAGGACGCCGAGGTAGTGCTCGGTAATATGGACTTGAGAGGCAGTGATTTATCGGTTGCGGTGAATGCGATTGTCGGCTCTATGGTGCGAAACGGATATATTGACGAATTGTCAAACTCGATTTTAATCACAGTTAATAACCGCGACGAAAAGCGAAGCGCAGAGCTTGAAAAAATGTTGACAGATGAAATAAACGCAATTTTAAACAGCGAGAATTTTGATGCCGAAGTTATAAGCCAAACCGTAATCAAAAGCAAAGAAATTGCAAAACTTGCTGAAGAATACGGTATCACAAGCGGCAAAGCCCAACTTATTAAGCAAATAACCGACAAGAATAAAAAATATAGCTTTAAGGATTTAGCGCCGCTTACAATTCATCAGTTAAATTCGATTCTTTCAGGGAAAAAGGTTGAGATAGCAACTAACAATACTACAAAAAAGGTTATAGGAAAAGACAAAGCCAAAAGCATTGCCTTGGCGGCGGCGGGATTTAAAAAGAAAGATATATTTAATTTGTCCTGCGAACTTGATGATTCGAAAACAAATATGCTTTACAGGGTTGTGTTTGATACCGATTTAAATGAGTATGTGTATGAAATTGATATATATAGCGGAAAAATTAAAAATTCACATATAGAAAAAGGTATATTTATAGGTATTGAGAAAGCAAAGGAAATTGCCTTTGAAGTGGTGGGTACCACAGAAGAAGAAATAACGCATTTTTATTATTCGTTCTACAATGAAGAATATTTTATGATTTTCCGTTTAGGGTTAGTTGAATACAGAGTTGGGGTAGATGCCCACTTGGCTGAGGTTGTTTCTTTAAAGCCGCAAGGACCTAAAAATCCAAATATGACACAGTCTTATATAAACGAAGAAGATGCTAAAAAGATGGCTGCCGAGGAATTGTTAAGCCCCGAAAGTGAAATTTTTGACTGCACCTGCACCCTCACTAAAAATGGCAATTTAACTGTTTATGAGGTGGTCTTTAAAGGTAAACGCGAAACCGAAGAAGGAATAAAAGAATATAAATCCACTTTTATAGTAAACGCTTTTACAGGCGATGTTATCGGTATAAATAGGATGCAGTTTATAGATGAAGAAGCCGAAGTGGACACACAAAGTGATCCTGCTGAAACTGATATTTCGCAACAACAAGAAATAGAGGAATAACAAAAACCGCAAGTTCTTTTGAACTTGCGGTTTTGCTATATATTATTAGTTATCGCGCTTTTTGAAGCCCTTGCGGTTGTCGCGGCGGGGCTTACGCTCGGTTTGTTCATCGGCATCGTCTTCAACAACGGCGCCGTTGATTTCTACAAGAGCATCTCTGCGGGAAAGATTGATTCTGCCTTGGTCGTCGATTTCGGTTACCTTAACGATTACCTGGTCGCCAACTGCTACAACGTCCTCAACCTTTTCAACACGCTTAACGTCAAGTTTTGAAATGTGAACTAAGCCCTCTTTGCCCGGTGCAATTTCAACAAATGCGCCAAAGGTCATAAGTCTTGTTACCTTACCGCTGTAGATAGCGCCGATTTCGGGGTCGTTAGCGATAAGCTCAACAATACCGATTGCTTGTTTAGCTTTTTCAATATCAAGACCTGATACGAATACTCTACCGTCTTCTTCAATGTTGATGGTACAATCGCACTGCTCTTGAATAGACTGGATAACCTTACCCTGTTTACCGATAACATCACCGATTTTTTCGGGGTTGATAGCGGTTGTAAGCATTTTGGGTGCGTAGGGTGAAAGCTCTGTGCGGTATTCGGGAATACACTTAAGCATAACCTCGTCAAGAATGTGCATTCTGGCCTTGTTGGTCTTTGCAAATGCTTCTTTAATAATAGCGGGTGTAAGACCGTGAACTTTGAGGTCCATCTGAATAGCGGTGATACCCTTGTGAGTACCTGCTACCTTAAAGTCCATATCGCCGTAAAAGTCTTCAAGACCTTGGATATCAACCATTGTCATAAAGTCGCCGTAAACGCCCTCGTCACCCGTGATAAGACCGCAGGAGATACCTGCTACAGGAGCCTTAATCGGAACACCGGCTGCCATAAGTGCTAAGGTAGAGCCACAGATAGAGCCCTGTGAAGTAGAGCCGTTTGAAGAAAGCACTTCACTTACTACACGGATTGCATAGGGGAAATCTTCAACGCTCGGAATAACAGGAGCCAAAGCCTTTTCAGCCAAAGCGCCGTGACCGATTTCACGTCTGCCCGGTCCGCGTGAAGGTTTGGTTTCGCCTACTGAGTAGGACGGGAAGTTGTAGTGGTGGATATATCTCTTAGAAACCTCTTCGTCAAGACCGTCAAGCTTCTGAGCTTCGCTTACTGGTGCCAAGGTTGCAATTGAAAGCACCTGAGTTTGTCCACGGGTAAACATACCGCTGCCGTGAACACGAGGAAGAAGGTCAACCTGAGCGTTCAAAGGACGGATTTCATCAATACCGCGTCCGTCAACACGCTTCTTTTCGTCCTTAAGCCAAGCGCGAACAACATGCTTCTGAACAAGATACATAATCTCGTCTAATTTTGCTTCGTTACCCTCAAAACGCTCGTCAAACTTTTCGTGAACAGCGTTGTAAATAGGATGTAAAGCCGCGTCGCGTACAAGCTTATCGTCTGTATCAAGAGCCTTTTTAACATCCTCAATGCAGAATTCTTCAATTTCTGCCATAATTTCGGGGTCGGGGTCGTTAGACTCGAACTCGAACTTTTCTTTACCGATTTCTGCAACAATGCCGTTAATAAACTTAACAACTTCCTTGTTAACCTCGTGACCTGCCATAATGCAGTCGAACATTAAGTCATCAGGAATTTCGTTACCGCCAGCCTCAATCATAGCAACTAAATCAGCAGTAGAAGAAACGGTTAAAGTAAGGTCGGTCTTTGCTCTTTGTTCTAAGGTCGGGTTGATAACGATTTCACCGTCAACAAGACCAACGTTTACGCTGGAAATAGGACCTGCCCACGGGATATCCGAAATAGCGATAGCGGTGGAAACACCGATAGCAGCGGCAACTTCGGGTGAACAATCGGGGTCTACCGACATAACGGTAGCAACAACCGAGCAGTCGTTACGCATATCCTTAGGGAACAAGGGACGGATAGGACGGTCAATACAGCGTGAAGCCAAAACAGCCTTGTCCGAAGCCTTACCCTCACGGCGTGTGAACGAGCCGGGGATTCTGCCTACAGAATACATCTTTTCTTCATAATCAACTGAAAGCGGGAAAAAGTCAACGCCTTCGCGCGGCTTTGCCGAAGCAGTAACGGTACAAAGCACACAGGTTTCACCGTATTTTGCCATAACAGCGGCATTTGCAAGACCTGCCATCATGCCTGTTTCAAGCCTTAAAGGGCGACCTGCGAGGGTAGTTTCGTAAACCTTAAAGTTTTCAAACATTTTAAAATCTCCTTTTTTAGTTTTTTATTAAATCAGAGACCTTCGGTTAGCAATAAATCCAACACCTATATTATAGGCGCTCGATTTACCGCTAAAGCACGAAAATCCCATAATTTTTTAAGTTAAAATAGTTTTCAAGGCAGACTGTTATAAAAACAGCCTGCCTTTTTAAGCGTAAATTACTTACGAAGACCGAGTCTCTTAACGATAGAACGGTATCTTTCAATATCGTTCTTCATAAGGTAAGCGAGAAGGTTTCTTCTATGACCTACCATCTTGAGAAGACCGCGGTAAGAATGCTTATCCTTAGGATGTGTTTTAAGGTGAGCATTAAGTTCATTGATTCTTGTAGTAAGAAGAGCAATTTGAACTTCAGGCGAACCGGTGTCGCCTTCGTGGGTGGCATATTCAGCCATAACCTGATTCTTAACGTCTTTTGTCATCATCTTTCACTCCTTTATTAGACTCCTTGCGTAAACCAAGCAAAAGGCCATAGTGAGTCCCAAAGGGCAGACGCCTAAAGCATAGTATACGTAAGCCAAAGTATTATAACACAAACATTTCAAAATGTAAAGTGTTTTTTTAATTTTATCTTCGGGTAAATTCAAAATAAAAAAGTATTGTTTTATTTGGCGGAAAATGGTACAATAAAATAGTATAAATGTGTTTTAAGGTAGGTGCTTTCGTGAAGATTTTGTTTTCGGCTGCAGTCGGCGGTTTAAGAATATTGTATTTTTTCTTTAAACTTTTATTCCGTCCGCGCAAAAAAATCTCCTTTTTAAGCCGACAAGGCGATACGGAATCTGTCGATTTCTTGTTTTTGCAAAAAGAAATACAAAGGGAAGGTTTTGACGGCGAAGTTAAGGTTCTTTGTAAAAAAATCGCGCCGGGGATTATGGGAAAAATCGGCTACGCTTTTCACATAATTTTGCAAATGTATCATATAGCAACTTCCAAAGTGATAATCCTTGATGGATATAATATAGCGGTTTGCGTTTTGAAGCATAAAGAAAACCAAAAGTTTATACAGTTATGGCACGCGCTTAACATTGTTAAAAAGTTCGGTTTTGCCGCTTTGGACAAGCCGTGGGGACACAAGAGCAAAACGGCAAAATTTATGTGTATGCACCGCAATTATACCCATATTATTGCTTGTAGCGAAGCATCGGGAAAGGCTTTGTGCGAATGTTTTAACGCCGAACCCCAAAAAATCGTACTATTACCGTTACCGAGAATAGATTATATTCTAAAATCCCCTTGCAAAGATGATGAAATCAAAAGAGAGTACCGCTATATCTTTGAAAAACCGATTTTACTTTATGCACCCACTTTCCGTGGTGAGCAGGTAAGCCTTTCTTGGATAGAAAAAACGATAGATTTAGAAAAGTATAATGTTGTCGTAAAACTTCACCCCGCGGATAAAATGGGGCTTGACAGCAAGGTAGACAAAAGGATTATTTGTGACCAAAAGTTTACATCTTTTGATTGGATGAAGGTTTGCGATAAAATTGTTACCGATTATTCGGGAATGGGCTTTGAAGCAATGCTTCTTGGTAAAAAGGTTTATTATTACCTTTATGATTATGAAGATTACAGTCGTAACAACGGCTTAGGTATTGATTTGTTTTCGGAAAAAATAAGTCCGATAGTTACCAAAACTTCTTTGGAACTAAAAGAAGTACTTGAAAAAGAGTATGATTTTACATTAACACAAGCGTTTGTGGAAAAATATTTAAGCGTCGGCACCGAAAATTGTACCGAGCGATTAGCGGAATTTATATTAAGTCTTGTATAAGCAGGTGTTATTATGGACGAGAAGAAAATTTTAGAAGAAATTCATCGTTTGCAAGAACTTGAATTAGCAATCCTAAAGGATGTAGCCGAAGTTTGCAAAAAGCATAATATTAAGTTTTTCTTGGGCGAAGGCACCCTTTTGGGCGCTATTCGTCACAAGGGTTTTATACCGTGGGATGATGATGTTGATTTGATAATGGAAAGAAGCCAGTACGAGCGCTTTTTAGAGGTTGCACAGGCGGAACTGGGTGACAGTTATCAAGTTCAGCACCCCACCACAGTGGATAACTATTGGTCGCCGTTTATCAAGGTGCGACAACTCACGGGCGACCTGTCTTTCCGTCAGGAGCATATTGCTCATTTAACTCAGAACAACGGGCCTTATATTGATATTTTTCCAATGGAGTATGTTCCGACTAATAAGAGTTTTAAGGTTTCTAAAACTGCGTTTTTTATAAGATACTACCGCGGTATGCTTTCTTATAAACTCGGTATTCGCACCCCTGCACATATAATGGGTAAAATGTTAAAGTTCGTTTCCAAGTTTTATTCGATAAAGGCAATCCACAAGGGTTTGCAAAAGAATTTTACCTGCTTTGGCAAGGGTGAAAAAGAATACATGGCAACATTTTCTTCTTATCATCCTCTGCGTTGTCAGATTTGCAAGAGCGAAAACTATAAAGAAGCGCTTTGGTGGGATTTTGAAGATACAAAAATGCCCGTTCCTGTAGGATATGATGAAATTTTAACCACTATTTACGGTGATTACATGACACCGCCGCCTGAAGACAAGCGTGTTATAAAGCATCATTTCTATCAACCGGGACATTAGTAGTTAGCATAAGCGTTATCAATTTAAAGGGTGGAAAGATGAATAAATTAAACAGATTTATATATGTGGATATGCTACGCGTTATTGCTTCGGTTATGGTTGTCGCAGTCCATGTAGGTATGCATTATATAGGTATATTTAAAGTGGGGTCTATCCCATGGACGACATTGAATTTTGTTATCGCTTCTACAAAATTTGCGGTTCCTGTATTCTTTATGCTTAGCGGAGCGGTGATTTTGTCTTCGCAAAAGGAAGAAACATACGGGCAGTTTATTAAGCGTAGACTCCTAAAGGTTGCGGTACCTTTTGTTAGTTATTCCGTAATAGCGTATTTGTTTTTCGCTTTCGTAAAAGGAACTTACGATTTTGGTCTTTGGGATTTTTTAAGACGCTTTATAGAAGGCGATATTATAGGGCATTTATGGTACTTATATGCCTTGATACCGTTTTATTTTCTATTGCCGATAATTCGCAAGTTTTTAAGGGCGGTCAACCAAAAAGAATTATTAATTTTTATATTTATAATGTTTTGTTTAAATTCGACGTTGCCGTTTTTGAACAACCTTTTAGGCGTATTTTCGGATATAAAAATAACCTACTATTCGTTTGGATATACAGGTGCATATTTAACTTATGTGCTAATAGGGTATTACATACACGTTTATGTAGATTTTAAAGAAAAAATCAACCTAAAGGCGATGGGTTGGTTGCTAGCGTATTTGTGTTGTATTATTTTTGTGACAATGATGACCAATATTGTATCGGAAGGAAAACTTAACACTTCTTGGTATAATATATCGCAACTTCCGGTGGGTGTTTCTGCTATTGCTTTGACACTTGCGGCAAAGGCGTGGTTTACCAATCACTCCGTAGGTGAACGATTTGCATTTACAGTATCTAAATTGGGTATGCTTTCGTTCTCGGCGTATTTAATTCACATGTTGGTTTTGCGTGTGATACAAATCTATCTACCGGCTTCCTACGTCGATACATTTAGCACACCAAAGGCTGCAATTCTTATTTTTGCTGAGTTTATTATTGCTCTGTTTGTGAGTTATTTGTGGTCTTTTGTGGTTTCAAAAATACCGGTTATCAAGAAAATATTGTAAACTTTAATTGGTTGTAAGGAAGGTAATATTGATATATGTTTCGTAAATTTTTCTCGCAAGGGAATAAAATCGGTAATAAAGTTTCCGCTTTTTTGAATAACAGTGTATTTGTTTTATGGACTATACTATCGGTTGGAATAGTTTTTTTATTGTTGTTTTTTTCTTATGTTGACCATGCAAGAAAAAAAGAGTTTTTATTATCAAATGGCGTTTTGCTTGTAATAGGTGTTATACTTACGGCGGTGGGCGTGTTTTGCTATATCAAGTTTCGTAAAAAAATAGATGATTTTTTTGCGAATTTAAACAGTAAGTGGATATATTTTTTATCTTTGTTATTGTTTTTCGTAAGTGTATTTATCATAAGAAATATATACTTCACAACGGGATGGGATTCGGCAATAATAACCAATACGGCAAAGTGGCTTGCGGCAGGTGAGTATAGCCGAATTAATTCCAATTATTTTTCAATTTATCCAAACAATTTATTTATAACATGGGTGTATTCCAAACTAGCGGAATTCAATATGCTTTTTGGGGATATTAAAAATTATGAATATTTTGTAGTCACAATTCAATCGGCATTGATGAGCATTACGGGATTGCTTTTATTTAAAATTGTTAATCATATTTCCAAACCGTTCACAGCGTATTTAACATGGTTTATTTTCGCGCTGTTTATCGGCGTAAGCCCATGGATGGGAATAATATATACCGATGCACTGGGATTGATTATGCCGACCGCTATATTATATGTATATTTAAAGTCTAAAAACGGCAAATGGTCGCATTTAAAGTGGCTTTGCTTAGGCGGATTAATATATTTTGGATATAATCTTAAACCCCAAATTATAATTGTGGGTATTGCGATTATAATTGTAGAAATACTCGGGTGTTGCAAAAACTTTTCAAAACAAACGATAAAGTTAAGTTTGAAGAAATATTTGGCTTTTGTAATAGCGGTTTGCATATCAGCGGCAGTTTATGCCAATTTACTGTTACCGTCTATCCAAATTGAAATAAACGATGAATCGGCTTTCGGAGTGGTTCACTTCATTAAAATGGGATTGAATTCAAAAACTGACGGCGCATATTTGCGAAGTGATGTTGATTTTTCGTCCGGCTTTGAAACAAAAGAAGAACGAAATGCGGCAAATTTAAAAGTTATTAACGAGAGAATAAGTGATTATGGTGTCGTAGGATTAGTAAAACATACCATAAAGAAAACCTTGGTTAATTTCGGTGACGGCACTTTTGCATGGAGTGAAGGTGTGAGTTTTTACAAGGAAAAACATGACGATATAAACGATTTTGCTTCACCCGCTCTCAAGAGTATATATCACAAAGACGGTAAGTATTACGATATTTATATAACGCTGATGCAACTCGTTTGGATAATCGTGTTGCTATTATCCGCGGGAATAACGGCGTACTGTTTTTTGGGTGAAAACCCAAATCCGATTATATCTATATTCACACTTTCTATTATTGGTTTAACCTTATTCAGCACAATTTTTGAATCTTGCGCGAGATACTTTTTCATATATTCGCCGTTCTTTGTAGTAGTTGCAGTTTTCGGCTTGTCCGGTTTTGTAAAACTGTTTAAAAATATTTTAAAAAATAAAAAGGAGAAATTAAAATGACACCTATACTTTATATAGTAATCCCTTGTTACAATGAAAAAGAAGTTTTACCTATAACTTCCCGTATGTTTTCGGACAAACTTAAAAGTCTTATCGAAAAAGGCAAGGTGTCCGATGATAGCAGAGTTTTGTTCGTTAATGATGGCAGCAAGGATAACACTTGGGAAATCATACAAAACTTATCGAAAGAAAATGAATATTTTAAAGGTATTTCTTTGAGTCGCAACCGCGGTCACCAAAATGCTTTACTTGCCGGTCTTATGGAAGCCAAAAAGTATGCGGATATAACCATTTCAATCGACTGCGACGGTCAGGATGATATAAATGCAATGGACCTTATGGTAGAAGAATATCTTAGCGGCGCCGAAGTGGTTTACGGTGTGCGTAATGATAGAAGTACCGATAGTTTTTTCAAACGCGCTACCGCGCAAGGTTTTTACCGTTTGCTCAACTCTATGGGAGCGGAAACCGTTTATAACCATGCCGATTATCGACTTTTGTCAAAAAAGGTTTTAAACGCGTTTGCTGATTTTAAGGAAGTTAATTTGTTCCTTCGCGGACTGATCCCTTTGGTTGGTTTTAAAGCCGCTTCGGTTTATTATGAGCGCCATGTGAGAATTGCGGGTGAAAGCCACTATCCGCTCAAAAAAATGCTTGCACTTGCCTTTGACGGAATAACAAGTCTTTCAGTAAAACCCATTCGTATAATAACGGCTTTCGGTACGATTATTGCCGCCTTAAGTTTTATTGGTATTATTTGGTCGGTTGTTGTAGCGCTTATGGGCAAGGCTATTGTCGGTTGGGCATCCACCGTTAGCATTTTGTGCTTTTTAAGCGGTGTTCAACTTGTGAGTTTGGGGGTTATAGGTGAATATATCGGCAAGATTTATCTTGAAACAAAGCAAAGACCGCGATATATAATATCCGAACGTACTTATGATGAAAATGGAAAATAAAGATATTTTTGATAGAATAATGTCGCTCAAACTGTTTTCACCGCTTTACCCGTTTTACAAAAAACATAAGGAAGTTCTTATGTATTTGTTTTTCGGCGCGGTTACGACGGCGGTAAGTATTTTGAGTTTTGCTTTGTTTGAGCGCGTCGGTTTAGATGAACTTGTTGCAAATATCCTTTCGTGGATAATTTCGGTGTTTGTTGCTTTTGTTACAAACACTTTATGGGTATTTGAAGATACACTCAAGAAAAATTTTGTTACTAAAATATTCAAATTTTACACCGCAAGGGTTTCAACCCTTATAATTGAAGAATTGTTGCTTTTCGTTTTTATAAAACTATTGTTTTTCAATTCATTGGCGGTCAAAAGTGTAGCGCAAATTGTTGTTATTGTTCTGAATTACGTAATAAGCAAACTGTTTGTTTTTAAAAACAAATAACACCTATTTTGCGGTTTGGAATAAAATAGTAATGGTGCAATGTTTGTTGTTGAATATTAAAAGAGTTTGTGTTAGAATAACAGTAATACTCTAGTGGGGGATTTATTTTGGTTTATTCAAATGTACTTGAAGCGGTAGGTAATACTCCGCTCATAAAATTGTCGCGTATTGTTGACAGCGACAGCGCGGATGTTTTGGTTAAATATGAAGGCGTTAATATTGGCGGTTCTATTAAAACCCGCACAGCGCTTAATATGGTGAACACTGCCGAAGCGCAGGGCATTATAAATAAGGATACTGTCATTGTAGAACCTACAAGCGGCAATCAAGGCATAGGCCTTGCTTTAATAGGCGCGGTTAAGGGCTACAAGGTTCGCATAATTATGCCCGACTCGGTGAGTGAAGAAAGAAGAAAACTTATCAAAGCCTATGGCGCAGAACTTGTACTTGTTCATGACGACGGTGATATTGGCGCTTGTATAGAAGAATGTTTGCAAACCGCGCTTAATATGGCTAAAGAAGATAAAAATGTATGGGTTCCGCAACAGTTTGAAAATCCGGCGAACCCGCAAGTACACCGCAATACCACCGCTATGGAAATTATAGAACAGGCAAATTGTAAGATTGACGGCTTTTGTTCGGGCGTGGGTACGGGCGGTACCCTTACCGGTATTGGCGAAGTTTTAAAAGCGCACAACCCTGATATTGAAATTTGGGCGGTAGAGCCTGAGAATGCGGCTATTCTTTCGGGCGGCAGCATTGGTACTCATTTGCAAATGGGTATTGGTGACGGCATTATCCCCGAAAATTTAAACCTTGAAATTTATGCTAAAACTGCTATTGTTACCGATGAAGAAGCCATAAGAACTTCGAAGCGTCTTATTGGTGAAGAAGGTATACTTTGCGGTATATCAAGCGGTACTAATGTTGCGGCTGCGCTTCGTTTGGCAAAGCAGTTGGGCAAGGGTAAAACGGTTGTTACGGTACTTCCCGATACGGGCGAACGTTACTTTAGTACAGAACTGTTTGAGTTTTAAAAAAGGAGTTTTTTAAATGTCTAATATTTGGCATGATATTTCACCTAAAAGAATTACACCTGAAGAATTTATTTGTGTTATAGAAATTCCTAAAGGCAGTAAAAATAAGTATGAACTTGATAAGGAAACGGGCTTTTTAATGCTCGATCGTATTCTTTATACTTCCACCCACTACCCTGCAAACTATGGATTTATTCCGCGTACATACGGCGACGATGGCGACCCGCTCGATGTTTTGCTTTTGTGTACCGAAACGCTTGAGCCTTTAACCTTGGTTAAGGCGAGGCCGATAGGTGTTATTTCTATGATAGATAATGGTCAGGGTGACGAAAAGATTATCGCTGTGCCTTCGGGTGACCCTACTTATAATCACTATACCGATATTAGTGAACTTCCCGCGCATATCTTTGATGAGATGAGCCACTTTTTTTCGGTTTATAAGAACCTTGAGAATAAGCAAACCGCGGTTAATGAAGTTATGGGCAGAGAAAACGCAATACAAATTATAGAAAAAGCCATAGCGGATTATATAGAGGAATTTTGTAAATAAAATTTAACACCGTAGATTCTATGACGGAATCTACGGTGTTTTTACTTTGCAAAGAAAACCGGCGGCTATATTAACCGCAAAACTTGGTGGCTATTCGTTTGTAACAGTCTTTTGGGGAATAATCCCATTCTTCAACCCTGTCACCTGAAATAAAGTATTTAATTTCGGGTGAGTAGTTGGAATTAAAACTGTCTATTATTATAAGTTTAATTTTCATTTTATCGCGAAGGATGCTTTTAATGTAAACACTTGCCTGTTGTCCCACCTTTACATTTTCTCTCGGTTCGGCAAGACCTGCAAGGTTGGGCGTAATTTCAACAAACACGCCGTAATCTTCAACGCTGCGAATAACACCCGTCACAGTTTGACCCGCCGAAAACTCACAAGCGTTTTCTTCCCAGGTGCCAAGAAGTTCTTTGTGTGATAGGGTGATTTTTCCGTCGTCACCTACCGATTTTATAACGGCTTTTATGTTGTCACCCACTTGGAAGCGGTCTTTCGGATGCGATATGCGCGAAACCGAAATAGCGTCTATCGGTAAAAGGGCGATATTTCCGCAACCGATATCGCAAAAAGCGCCAAAACTTTCAAGGTGGGTTATCTTAGCGTCGATTATGTCGCCGTTTTCAAGTGTGTTAAGAATATAGTCGCGGCATTTCTCTTGCGCTGACTTTCTCGAAAGTATTGCGTAGGTTTTTCCTGCTCCGTCGGTTTTAAACGCGGTCACTATAAAGCATACCGTTCTGCCCACGCGGGAAATAAGCGCAATGTCTCTTGTGGTGCCGTTGTCAATTCCGACAGCGCCTTCGTTTCTTGGAATTATTCCCTTAACACAGCCAAGGTCTACTATAAGGTTGTGCTCGGTGTCGCACATTATGACAGGGGCTTCAAGCACAACCTGTCGCACCTGTGCATCTGCAAGGGCGGCAAGATTTGCCATGTATTTTTTGTTTTCTGCTTGTTTGTAAAGTTTTCCTTCGGGATAAAAACCGTTCATTATAAATTCACCTTTCATTTTAACATTCAGTAATAGAAGTATATTATATTTGTTGCAAAAAAATGATAGAAGTTTGTCAGGATTTTTAAAAAATTTTTATTTTTTCAACCCTGCATTTGTGTTTCTTTCTTGTATATAACACAATATGTTGTAACGCTTTAAAAAATGCCAAAAATAGCGAAAAAAATTTAAAAAAATGCTTGATTTTTGCGAAGGGATATGTTATGATACCAAAGTACGCTATGCTCGCATAGTGTGTAAACATGCGTTGATGCAGGAGGTGGCCCGTCACGAACGGGGAAATTTCTGCGGAGTATGTCCGATTTTAAACCGGGCGAAAGAATTAGGAGTACATAGGGAAACTTGCGACCTTGTGTACAGCGGCAGAGCGATTTGCCGTCCGGAATTGACTGTGACCCCAGCAATCCGGTTTTATATTGTGCAGTGATGAAAAACACGGCACGGTGTAAGTTTTGCCCGCCAACTATTAAAGGAGGCGAATTTCACATGGCAGTGAAAGAAAAAATTCGAATTCGAATCAAGGGTTACGACCACGCGCTTGTAGACCAGTCTGCAGAGAAAATTGTAGAAACCGCTAAACGTACAGGTGCAAGAGTATCAGGTCCAGTACCGCTACCCACCGAAAAGGAAATCGTAACCATCATCCGCGCTGTGCACAAATATAAAGACAGCCGCGAACAGTTCGAAATGAGAACACACAAAAGGCTCATCGACGTTATCAGACCTTCCAACAAAACTGTTGAAGCGTTGACCGGTCTTGAGCTCCCCGCCGGTGTAGAAATCGAAATTAAACTTTAATATATATTAAGGTAGACGGTTTCGCACTTACGGTCATGTTGGGGAAACCCAACCAATAACCAAAGGAGGAAAAAACAATGAAAAAAGGACTCGTTGGCAAAAAGCTCGGTATGACACAGTTTTTTGATGCAAACGGAAATGTTGTTCCGGTTACTGTTATTGAAGCAGGTCCCTGTGTTATTTCACAGAAGAAGACAATCGAGAACGACGGTTATGAAGCAGTACAAATCGGTTTTGGCGATTTAAAGGCTTCTAAAGTAAACAAACCTATGAAAGGTCACTTCGCAAAGGGTGATGTAGCTCCTAAGAAGGTTCTTCGCGAATTCCGCTTTGAAGATACTTCTGCTATGAACGTTGGCGATATTTTAAAGGCTGACATCTTTGCTGAAGGCGACACCGTAGACGTAAGAGGTACTTCTAAAGGTAAAGGCTATGCTGGCGTTGTAAAGCGTTGGAACTTTGGCCGTCTTAAAGAATCTCACGGTACAGGTCCTGTACATCGTCACGGCGGCTCTTTGGGTGTTATCGACCCTGCAAGAGTTTTCAAAGGAAAGAAGATGGCAGGTCATTTAGGTAATGAACGTGTAACCGTTCAAAACTTAAGTGTAGTAAAAGTTGACGCAGAAAAGAATATCATCGCTGTTAAGGGTGCCGTTCCCGGTCCTAAGGGCGGAATCGTAGTTCTTTTCGATAGCGTTAAAGCTTAAGGGAAGGAGAGTTAAATTATGCCTAATGTAGCAGTATTAAATATGGCAGGCGAAAATGTTGGCGAAATCACATTAAGCGATGCTATATTCGGAATCAACCCTAACGCAGTTGTTATGCATGCAGCAGTTATCAACTACCTTGCAAACAAAAGACAGGGTACACAGTCCACTCTCACCCGTACAGAAGTTTCCGGCGGCGGTAAAAAGCCTTGGAGACAAAAGGGAACAGGTCATGCAAGACAAGGTTCTACTCGCGCTCCCCAGTGGAGACACGGTGGCGTTGTTCACGCTCCGAAGCCGAGAGATTATTCTTACTCTCTCAACAAGAAGGTTCGCAAACTTGCTCTTAAGTCAGCTTTATCTGATAAGGTTCTTAACAACAATCTTATCGTTCTTGATGAATTAAAGCTTGACACCTACAAGACCAAGGTTGTGGCTGATTGCTTAAGTGCTATCGGCGCAGGCAAAAAGACTCTTATCGTTCTTGAAAACAACGATGCTTTTGCAGTTAAGAGTATTGCAAACATCAAGGGCGCTAAGTCTGCACAAATCAACACTATCAACACCTATGACATTATCAATGCTGATACTTTGGTAATCGTTAAGGGTGCAGTAGCAAAGCTTGAGGAGGTATATGCATAATGAAAATCGCACAGGATATCATTATCGCTCCGGTTATTACCGAAAAGAGCATGGCAGGTATTGCCGATAAGAAATACACCTTCAAGGTAGCAAAAGACGCTAACAAGATTGAGATTGCAAACGCTGTTGAAGAACTCTTCAAAGTGGAAGTTGCTAAGGTTAACACCATTAGTGTACGCGGTAAAGAAAAGCGTATGGGCCGTTACAGCGGTTATACAGCTTCTTGGAAGAAGGCCATCGTTACACTTAAAGCAGATTCTAAGCCAATCGAATTCTTTGACGGTCTTATCTAATTAAAGAGTTTTGCTTGGAAATCGCCGTTCTTTTCTTAAATAATATCTGTTTTTTCGGCGACAGGCGCGGCGAAAAAACACCTTGTAAGCGAAAAATGCATTGAGCATTTTTCAAGAATGCAGGGGAGATATTAGAGGGGACAGAGTGCAGTCAAAATCTTAGATTTTGCGAACGGAGTCCCATCTAAAGAGCGAAGCGACATTTCCGGTGATGTATGAAGTCATATTTAGATGGCTTCGCTAAGCCAAAATAGGAGAGTGAAATTGAAATGGCTATAAAACATTATAAGCCGACTACTAACGGTCTACGTAATATGACAACTATGGATTATTCCGGTTTGACAAAGGTAGCACCTGAAAGAAGTTTGCTTACAGCGTTAAAGAAAAATGCCGGTAGAAACAGCTACGGCAGAATCACCGTTCGCCACAGAGGCGGCGGAAACAAGAGAAAGTATAGAATTATCGATTTCAAGAGAAACCGTTTCGGTATCCCCGCAACTGTTATGACTCTTGAATACGACCCCAACCGTTCTGCATTTATCGCCCTTATTCAATATGAAGACGGCGTTAAGAGCTATATCATTGCTCCGCAGGATTTAAAGGTTGGCGATGTTGTAGTAAGCGGTCCCGATGCCGATATTAAACCCGGTAACGCATTACCACTTACAAACATCCCTGTAGGTACTTTCTTACACAATATTGAACTTTACCCCGGCAAGGGCGCTCAACTCGCTCGTTCGGCTGGTAATATGGCACAGCTTATGGCTAAAGAAAACGGTATGGCACTTTTACGTTTGCCTTCAGGCGAATTGCGTAACGTACCTGCAAACTGCATGGCAACTATCGGTGCTGTTTCCAATCCGGAACACGCTAATATCAACTACGGTAAAGCAGGTCGTAAGCGCCACATGGGTTGGAGACCTACCGTTCGCGGTTCTGTAATGAACCCATGCGATCACCCTCATGGTGGTGGTGAAGGTAAGTCACCTATCGGCCGTCCAGGCCCTGTAACCCCTTGGGGCAAACCCACCTTGGGTTACAAAACCCGTAAGAAAAATAAGCAGAGCAATAAATATATTGTTAAGCGTCGTAAGTAGTCCACGAAAGGAGACCTGATTATGGGAAGAAGCATTAAAAAAGGCCCTTATGTGCAACCAGTTTTGCTTAAAAGGGTATTAGAAATGAATGAAGCCGGCGAAAAGCGTGTTCTTAAAACCTGGAGCCGTTCATCCACCATATTCCCCGATTTCGTCGGACACACCTTTGCAGTACATGACGGACGTAAACACGTTCCTGTATATGTAACAGAGGATATGGTTGGACACAAGCTCGGTGAATTTGCACCGACAAGAACATTCAAAGGCCACGCAGGCTCTAAGACCAGCGGTAAGTAAAGGAGAGTTAGACAATGGAAGCAAGAGCAATACTTAAATATGCTCGTATTTCACCCCGTAAGGTGAAAATAGTTATGGATTTAATCCGTAACCAAGATGCTGACAAGGCTATGGCTATACTCAAGTTTACTCCTAAGTCCGCTTGTGAGTATTTAGAGAAGCTTTTAGCGTCAGCTATTGCGAATGCAGAAAACAATCACAATATGGATGTTTCACGTCTTTATGTTGCAGAATGCTTTGTATGCCCCGGACCTACTCTCAAGAGAATTCGTCCGAAGGATCACGGCAGAGCACACCGCATCTTAAAGAGAACAAGCCATATGACTATCGTTCTTAAAGAACGCGAAATCTAAGAAGGAGGTTTAAGTTATGGGTCAGAAAGTTAATCCGCACGGTTTACGTGTAGGCGTTATTAAAAACTGGGACTCACGTTGGTTTGCCAAGGACAGCGTTTTCGGTGATACTTTGGTTGAGGACTATAACCTCCGTAAATACCTTAAGAAAACTCTTTATTCTGCAGGTATTTCAAAAATCGAAATCGAACGTGACGAAAAGCGTGTAAGATTACACATCCACTGTGCAAAACCTGGTATGGTTATCGGCCGTAACGGCAGCGAAATTGAAAAATTGCGCGAAACCTGTCAGGCTAAAATCGGCAAACAAGTTGTTGTTAACATCGTAGAAGTTAAGAATCCTGATGCTGATGCACAGTTAGTTGCTGAAAACATTGCAGCACAGTTAGAAAAACGTATCTCTTTCCGCCGCGCTATGAAGCTCGCTATCGGCAGAGCAATGCGTCTCGGCGTTAAGGGTATCAAGACTCAGGTTTCAGGTCGTCTCGGCGGCGCTGAAATCGCAAGAAGCGAACAGTATCACGAAGGCACCATTCCGCTCCAAACCCTCAGAGCTGATATTGACTATGGCTTTGCAGAGGCTGACACTACCTATGGTAAAATCGGCGTTAAGGTTTGGATTTACAAGGGTGAGGTCTTAAGCGATAATCGCAACCGCAAAAAGGAAGGGGGCGCTCGCTAATGTTAATGCCTAAGCGCGTTAAATATCGTAGAGTACACAGAGGTCGTTTGACCGGTAAGGCTCTCAGAGGTAACACCGTTACTCACGGCGATTTCGGTCTTCAGGCAACTGAACCCGCATGGATTACCTCAAACCAAATCGAAGCTGCCCGTATTGCTATGACACGTTACATTAAGCGTGGCGGTAAAGTTTGGATTAAAATTTTCCCCGACAAACCGATTACAGAAAAGCCGGCTGAAACCCGAATGGGTTCAGGTAAAGGTTCACCTGAATATTGGGTAGCCGTTGTTAAACCCGGTCGTGTAATGTTCGAAATCGGCGGAGTTAGCGAGGAATTAGCTCGTGAAGCTATGCGTCTCGCAGCAAACAAGCTTCCTATTAAGTGCAAGTTTGTTTCTAAGCAGGAAATGGGTGGTGAGCAGTAATGAATGCAAAGGAAATCAGAG
>JAZNSZ010000002.1:0-7974 GCA_045591465.1 Acutalibacteraceae bacterium
GGTGTCCGCTCTCGTTAATTCTTACGGTTAAATATTCGCCGTTTCTGTCGGGTATAAACTTGTTACAGTCTACCCATTCAATACTAAAATTGCTGTTTTCAGGCATTTTTTACTTCCTTTCTGTTACTATGTAGATATTTATGTAGAGGTCGCAAAGCCTTTATTTATCGGGGTTTAACTGTGTTACTTCTACAAAAAATCATCTCTACACGATTTTCTTATATATACGTATAAAATAAAATATTATATATGCTATATGCGTATATTACTATTTTACACATTTATATAAATTTTGTAGATATTGTAGAGGAAAAGCGGTCAAACCCTTTATTTATGCGGTTTTGCGAGGTCTACATTAAGTATACAAACTTCTACAAAGTCGGTGCTAAAACTCTAAATCGTCATAAGCTTCAGGAGCTAAACGCTTTTTTCTTCTCCAACCTCTTAACTGTTTTTTAAGTGACGGTATATATATCGGTTTTTGTGGTCTTTCCCATTCCTTAAAGCCCTGCATAATCAAGCCTATGTCTCGGCTATCTTTTGATTTTGGTTGAGTGTATATGCTTTCATTCAAAGCGTTATACCATAAATCAAGTACACAAGTAGTATCTTTGTCGGCGAGATATTCCCTGATTAAGTCAATTCTATAATCGTCCTCGACGGCGGCCTCTTGCTCGCTTCTTATCTGCTCTATAAGCTCACGCTTTGGGAACGGTTGCAGTTCTTTTTTATCATACAGCGTTTTAGCCTCTGCCCAACACTGCTTTATATATTCCCTTATAGACTTTTCATTTTCGCCTAAGTCGTAGCCGTCACTATTGACCTTTACGGGAAAAAAGCGGCGGTTTCCTGTTTTGTCGGTTAAAAATTGCTCATTGTTTACAGTGCCTATAAATATACATTGTCGTGGATAGTCCTTTTCATGTTCCCTGTATGCCTTACGCAAATAGTCACTTGTTCGGGATATAAACGCTTTTATGCTGTCAGCGTCACTGTTTTTTAAGGCTTTAAGCTCGCTTAATTCACATATCCATTTACCGCTTATTCCCTCAACGCCTTTATTGCCGTCAATGGTGGCTAAGTCTGTGTAAAACTTATCGTCAATAGCAAGCCAACGAATAATACTGCTCTTGCCTTCACCCTGTGCGGTGCCAACTAAAATAATAACGCTTTCAAACTTGCACCCTGCGTTATATGCTCGGTGGATTCCGCCTGCAAAAATAAGGCGGCTTGCTTCTTTGGTGTAGGGTGTATTCTCGCATTGTAATATATCAGTCAAAAAGTTTTCGATTCGGCTTACACCGTCCCACTCGATTTTATTTATTATTTCTTTAATAGGGTGGTAGGCTCTTTGACGGCAGATACAGTTAAAAGCGTCGTTACATTTCGAGGGGTTATGTATTTTATAATAGTCCTCTATGTATTTACGCATTTCGCTTGTGTCGCTATCCTCCCATTGCCTGACAACTCCGTTTTCTACAATTTCGGGCATATTGGAAAGCAAATTAAACCGCAAGCCCTTAAAGTGTGGGTCGTTTTTAATTATGCTTTCATAGTTTCCGATGGTGTTTTTAATTCTACCGTGTTCGTCAAGTTCTACAGGTATTTTAGGCTTCGGACGGTTATATTGTTCAGAGAGTTTCTTTTCTTCCTCCCGGTACGCCTTTATAAGTTCCGCTGCCTCTTTATCACAGCCTAACTCTTTGGCTCGTTTCTTCACCATTTGCAAAACTCGGACTTTTGTTATAGTGTCCTCGATATCAAAAACGGCGTTAAGCGTTTCATCGGAAAGCAGCTCAGCAGCATCCATTTCTTGCATAACCTCTAAAAGGTCGACTTCTTCCTCTGTGTTATCATTTAAAATCTCTTTTTCATCGTTCATTTGCTTTGTGTTTACTCCTTTCAATTTCTGCACAGTCAAGTAAATGCTTTGCGTATTCTATGTTTTGTAATGCTTCTATAAATTGTGGTAGAGGCTCGTCCTCAGGAGAGGTAGGGCGGTACTGCTCGATTAACCGCTCGTAATATAAAACGCGGTCAAATGCTTCCCAATAAGCAGCATCAAGCGCTCTCGCTTTGTCTTTTGCTCTTTGCTGCGCTTTTTTAATCTCTGCTGCCTCTCTTTGCCTCTTGCGGTGTTCGGCTATTGTAGGGCGGTTATAAAGTCCTAAGCAATAATCATAGTCAAGCCTATATAAAGCGTTATTAAAACTAATATTAAAGTATTTCATTACGAAGGTAATAATATCGCCACTTTCACCGCAACCAAAACAGTAATATTTACCGTTAGGATATACAGTAAAAGAGGCGGTTTTTTCGTTATGCAGCGGACAACACATTTTATTTTTTATAAACCGCTCACCTGTATAGTTTTCTATCGCTTCGATGAGCGGTACACGCTGCTTAATTTGCTCGGCTATGTAGTTCATAGTGTCCTGTTTTGTAACGTCCACGCTTCAAATGCGGGTTTAGATACCTTTAACGCTTTGCCTACTCTTATTAGTGGAAAATCTGCCCGGTACATAATCGCCCTTGCTACAGGGGGAGAGCAACCTAACATTTTGGCAATATCCGTTGTGTTATAAAAAGTTATATAGTCCTTTTCTTTGGTAATGTCCTTTTTACTCATAGCGGCATGCCTCCGTTAATATTTCTTATAAGCATATAGGGGAATCCGATTATTTTATATTCTTCGGGTTTAAGTATTAAAGGCGGTAAATCGTAATTTAATGCCTCAAGCACGGTCGGAGCCTCTATGTCTTCTGAAACAGTCAAGCGGCGCAGTTCATAAAGGCCACCTGCTTCTATAAGAAAAACATTTGAGGGGTTAGGTCTTTCAAGGTTGCAACAGATAAGAAGTTTATCACCGTCAAGGTAATAGGGGGCATATCTGCCACCACTTATGTTCATAGCCTTATAATTTTCGGCAGCGTCTGCTAAATAACTTTCGGGAATTTCTACGAAATTATCTTCTCCCGAATATCTTACGCATTGATTTTTATTATTTTCCATAATTTTTACCTCCAAATATTGACATTGAAGGGCAGAAGGTGTTATAATAAATCTGCCCTTTAGGGTGTTATTTATAGGCTGTGAGTGACTTTTTGCGGAGTAGCTCACGGTCTTTTTTTTATTACCATTTTTATTTCTTCATAGTTAAAGCCTAAATCAATAAGCACTGCAATTTGATTTGATACCACCTGCAAGGCTTTGAGTTCCGAAGCAGATAAAAAACTAACTGCCGTACTGTTCGGCTCGGCTCCTCGCTCTTTCTTTATCGCTGCTGCCGTTTTGCCTGTGACCTTCTTATACGCTAAATCGGTAAAAGACTTATAAGCCCAACGGTTTAAGTCAGGGCGGTCACGAATAGCGTCTGTTAGCTCTCGGCGGATAGGCTTTAAGTCCGCTCTTGCTTGCTGCCGTTTCATCAGCTCGGCTCTCATCAGAAAGAATTGACGGACAAGCTCCTTTTTAAAAGCTCGGACTGGCGCGGTGTTCTTCAGATATGTAATAACAAGTGTTGCCTGCTGTTCATTTAAGTGGTAAATCTTTTGTTCATTTACCCCTCTTTTCTGTTCGACCGCTCGCATTTCAAATGCGACCCGTCCAAACTCTTTAAGGTCATTTTCGTGCTTTGATATTATTTGCTGTATAGCGTGATGTGTTACTTCTGCGTATTCTGCAATAATGTCCGAAGTGGTATATAAATCTTGCTTTCGGATACCGTTGTTAATAAAAACTATATCATTCACTTTGTAAACCTCCTTTTAAGCTTCCTAAATAGCCGTCGCTCCCATATTGCTATGCGTTCCTCGTTAAACAGTCCCCAAAGGGCAACGGGTATAAGAATAAATTCAAGAGCGGTTTGTATTGCGTGGGTGGGTGTCATTTTGTTAGCCTCCTTGTTTGTGACTTGCGTTTTCGTAAGTTAGTCTGCAAAAAAAATATCTTCTATTGTTTTTGTGTCTAAATTCAGGGCAAGTCTTAACATTTGGATTTCGGAACGAGTAAATTCACTTTGCCCCTTCACCTTTCGGTGTAATGTTGCCTGATTTATTCCTAACAATTCTGCTATTTTAGCAATAGAGAAACCTTTTTCAATAACTTTACTTTTAAATTTGTTTTTATTGAACATTATTTTTTCACCTCCATATCTTGCGTTTTCGTAAGTTATCATACCATACATTTATTTTATTGTCAATACGAAAATGCAAGTTTTTTTGTTATTTTGAATATTTTTCTTGCATTTTTGCAATAACAAGTATATAATAACTGTTGCAGAGGTGATTTTATGGAAATCAACGAAATAATAAAACAGCGTAGGAAAGAATTATTTTTAACAATGGCCGATGTTGCTAAAGCTGTTGGGGTAAGTGAGGCTACTGTTAGCCGCTGGGAAGCCGGAAATATTTCCAACATGAGAAGGAATAGGATAGCTGCACTTGCTAAAGTATTGCAAATTAGCCCCACTGTAATGATTACAGGGAATAATCCTGATTTTTTCGATACTGAAACCGAAACTAAAAAGAATATTGCTAACATTACCGAAAACGATTTAAAGGCCGCATTATTTGACGGCAATAAAGAGGTAACGGAGGAAATGTGGGACGAAGTTAAACGTTATGCTCGATATATTCAGGATAGAGAAAACAGCAAGAAGGGATAACGAAGCCGCACCGAAGCCGCACAAATAGCATAAACGAAGCAGTGAGGAAGCAGTGAGAAATTTCAAAAAGTGGTGTTTTTATCCGCTCAACATTCAAGGGCTTTAATTTCTCAAATGCTTAACGCTTTTTAGCCGCCTTTCGTATTTAACTACAAAACAATGCACTTTCACACTAAAAACACAAAACCGCTTTAAAGGGCAAATAAACGCATATTTCAAGCATATAAAAATTAAATAAAAAAATAACGGCTCTGTCGCACCGTAGGAAGTAAAACAGAACCGTTACTATGAAAACCCCTTGACTGCGCAGGGAGTGATTATATTATATAATTACCTTCTTGTTTAGTCAAGTAATTTTGATTAGATAAGGAGTTTTTATTATGAGTAAAAGAGCAAATGGTGACGGCGCTATATATTTTAGCGACAAAAAGGGTAAATGGGTAGGTCAAATTACTTTGGGTTATGACGAGAACGGCAACCGCAAAAGAAAAACTGTCTACGGCTCTACCAAAACAGAAGTTAAGCAAAAACTAAAGCAAATCGAAATAGGTATTTATACAGGCGAATTCGTAGACAAAAGCAATATAACCATTTACCAACTTGCAAAACAAATACTTGATGATGATTTTAATGCGAATCTGATTAAAGAAAACACTTACTACCGCCATATAGAAACCCTGCGCCGCCTTAAAGATATTTACAATACACCTTTGCAAAGAGCTACAGAGCTGCAGATAAAAGCGTTTCTGTTAAAAGAGCAGACTTATTCGCAGTCAGTTATTAACAAAGATTTTAGGCTATTAAACCGAACATTCAAAGAAGCTGTCAAAAAGGGCATTATAACTAAATCTCCTATGGAAGATATGAAAAAGCCTAAAACTGCTCAAAAGCAAGAGAAAACGAGAGCCTTAACGGTAGAAGAACAGAATAAACTACTCACCGTTCTTTTAACCCAAGATATTAAATACAGTCATCAGCTGCTCTTGTCTATGTTTACCGGTATGCGTATGGGCGAAATTAACGCCTTATCTGATGAAGATATAAATATTAATTTCAAGCGGATACAAGTAAATAAAACAATAACACGCGGCGAAAAAGGTCAGGCCATTATGGGCGATACTGCAAAGACAGAGGCAGGAACACGCAACATACCGATAACAGCTGATATTATGCGCCTACTGAAAGAGATAAAAATAGTAAAAGGAAATAGCAAGTTATTATTTACGAAAAACAATGACGGTGTAACCTTGTTAAACACTTCTGAAGTCAACAATGCTTTTCAGCGCATACTAAAGAAATATAATATAATCGATAATAAGGTTAAGGGCCGTGTAACAGTTCACTCCCTGCGCCATACCTACGCTACACGCTGCATCGAGAGCGGTATGCAACCTAACACGCTTAAAAAACTATTAGGGCACGAAGATATACAGACAACGCTAAACACCTATTGCGATGTATTCGAGCGGTTGCAAAATGATAATGTTAAGCAATACGAAAACTATATGGCAAATTTAGGTATTACGCTATCAGAACAAAAGCCGCTGCCAATAAAAACAGCATAAAAAACGGTGTTTTTTCGGCGCGTGGCAACCCTGTGGCAACCTCAAAATTAAAAAAGCGCGTATTTATGCGGTTTGTGAGCGGTTTTATCCTGTCACCCGCACCAAGAGAGACGGTTTTTTAACCGTCTTTTCTTTTTTCTCAAAACATACTGAAAGCCGCTTAAACAAAGGGATTTCGGGGTGTTTAAAAGTTGTAAATAGTATTTATTGAGAAACATATAATCAGTTTGCGTGGCAACCTTTTGGCAGCCCGGTGGCAACCTTTTAGAAAAATCGGGTGTTGTTAGAGAATATATATGATAAAAAAAGTTAAACATTTTCGCGCACACGCACGAAGTAAAAGAATGGTTGAACAGAGAGCGAACAGCGAGAAATTTTATAATCGAACCAAGAGCGAAGCAAGAGAAATTTTTAAAAATGCTGAAAAATGATAAGTGCCCCGCGCACACACGCACGCGTATGAAAGTAACCATTCTAAAAAAGCTATTTTTGTACCCGATTTGTTACCGCTTTGTGTTTACTGCTTTTCTTATCAGAGCCGGGAGAAAGAGATGCTGAACTCCCGAAGAACTCCTGAAAACGCTGCCTAAATCGTTTTTATGTTTTAGACAAGTGTTTATATTCCTGATAATAGTTAATTAAAAAATATACCGCCCACAACACGCGTAAAGCGCAAAGGGGCGGTTAATTGTTTATTGTTGGTGCCTTATGTAGTCTTTTATCATTGTTTCACAGCGTTCTGCAGTATTGGCGTCGCCTATAAGGGCGGCAATCTTTTCGTAATGGTAGCCTTGTATAAAGCGTTTAATCATAAGGTCCCTTATAAAATGGTTAGGGCATTTAAGGATAAAATCAGTTATTGCGCCGATTTTACGGTTAATCTGTCGTAGTTCCTTTTTGCGTTCGGAAGAAATCACGCCGTTTTTAACGCTGCAAACGATAAATTTCTTTTGCTCTACGAGGTCGCTGTATTGGCTTAATTCTTTTACGGTCATTGTTAAACATTCCTTATAAGTTTTCGATAACGAACGGTATAGTTCTAACTCTCGGTACACCGCAACCCTCAGTTGTGGTATATGTAACATTTGAGATTTCTACACCGTTTTCTACAAAGTGTTCTAATGCATCCGCTATCCGCTTTAATACTTCTATAATTTCGGTAGTTTGTTCGGCTGTCATATTTTACCTCCTTAATAGTTTATTTTGTGTCCTGAAGAGAATACTATATCGGTCGCCGATAACTCCACCTTTTAGTGTTGGTAGCACTTTATAAATACGGTTTGATATCTTCAAGCGGTGCAAAGCAGAGGCTATTTGCTTTTAAGCTGTGCAGAGCGGCTATATCGTAATACTCGCCTTTGCTAAAATGCATTTCATAGTGAAGCGGATAATACATTATGCCGTCATAAGTAACAAGCAGCTCGGGGGGCAATCTTGGTTTAATTCCTCCGCTGCCGTCGGGATATTCCGAAACATCACGGCAAAGACTTAAATATTCTTTTCTTGTCATAGCTAAATAGTAGGAGGTGGAGGCAGCTTTGCCCAATATGTCGGGTGCCTTAATTGCTCGGTGCCTGTTGTCCCTGATAGCGTAAATGTTTTATAATATCCGTTCCAATGGCATAGGTCATAATAGGGGTGTCCGCTCTCGTTAATTCTTACGGTTAAATATTCGCCGTTTCTGTCGGGTATAAACTTGTTACAGTCTACCCATTCAATACTAAAATTGCTGTTTTCAGGCAT
>JAZNSZ010000003.1:0-40863 GCA_045591465.1 Acutalibacteraceae bacterium
ATAAAATTAAAAAAGTAATTAAACCAACTATTATGTATACGTATAAATCAATTATATGCCAAAATACAATCAAACCGTTGGGATTAACGGAATTTTGAGCTACAACAGAGCAACTGCCAATTATTTGATTATTCAAAATCAATTCGGCATTTCCAAAATTTTCTCCTACTTTAACAGGAGAATTTGAATATTTATTCTCAATTAAATTTTTAGGTGTGAAACGTATTTCAACACCGCTTAAATTAGTGTTTTTAGGCAGTGTTGCATAAACATCATTTTGTAATTCCAAAACAACGTTTTTACCAAAAGTTTCGAAAACTGGCAAAGTGCAAACCTTTGTCCCCTTAGCCGCAATCTTAACAGTTTTATAAGTTTTAAAGGCGTACTCGAAAATATTAGCCGCTTCTAGAAACTCACTTCTGACAAGACCGTTTCTGTTCCAAACTTCCGGTGTATCAAGCAAAATACAAATATAACTTACACCGTTCTTCGTGGCGGAAGCCGCCAAACACCTACCCGCTTTATCGGTATTACCTGTTTTAAGACCTGTGGCATATTTGTAATCATAACCGCTTTTATCAATAAGCATATAGTTAGTATTTCGAATTTTTCTCTCACCTTGTTTATTGGTAGCGCCAACAGTATATTCCACAGTTTTTGCAATTTGTGAAAATAACGGTGTGGAAATAAACGCGTCCGATAAACGAGCCAAATCAAGAGCGGTTGTGTAATGTTGGTCGTCGTGCAAACCATGTGGCGTAACAAAATTAGAATTAACCATACCTATTTGCTTTGCTTTACGGTTCATTTCAACAGCAAACGAAGCAAAATCGCCGCAAAAATGTTCAGCCAAAGCGTTCGCGGCGTCATTACCTGACGGCAAAAGCATTAAATATAAAAGTTGTTTTACCGTAAATTTTTCGCCTATTTTAATGTTAGCGGTAGAAGAACCGGTGCCATAAAGCGAAGTAATAGCATTTTCAGAAACAGTAATAATTTCATTATCTAAATCGCCGCATAAATCGATGACGGTTAATGCTGTAAGCATTTTAGTCAGTGAAGCGGGATACATACGCTGCGTTGCATTTTTAGAGTCTACTATTTCATCGTTGTCAGGATTGTATAGCACATAAGCCGACGAAGTTATCGTCGGCTTTTTAATATTACTTGTTTCGGCATTAACCGAAAACGTAAATAAAAACAAAATAATTAAAATTGAAACAATCCTTTTAAACATATACACCAATCAATGCTTTTTAATTTTTTTAGGGCAAATTAAAGACAAAATACAGTCCCTGCATTTTGGATTACGCGCAGTGCACACATCGCGACCGAAAAGAACGGACCTATGGCAAAAATCATTAGATTTTTCAGGCGGCAGAAGTTTGCGCATTTCGTTTTCAACCTTTAATGGATTATCCGTTGAAACAAAACCTAAACGATTACAAATGCGAATAAAATGCGTATCCGTTACAACGGCGGGTTTACCATAAATGTCACCGCAAACCAAATTAGCCGTTTTTCTCCCTACACCCGAAAGAGTTATTAAATCTTCTATCGTGTCGGGTACGATACCGCCAAAATCATTCTCAATCTTTTGGGCGATTAAAATTAAATCACGCGCTTTTGTTTTATACAAACCGCAAGTTTTAATTAGTTCTTCTACCCTGCTCAAATCAGCCAATGCCATACTCTTGGAATCGGGAAATTCAGCAAATAAGTTCGGCGTTACCATGTTAACGCGCTTATCAGTACATTGCGCTGAAAGACGAGTGGCGATTAATAACTGAAAAGCGTCGGTATATTCGAGCGAACAAATCGCATCGGGATACAAACTTTCAAGTAAGTTAACCGCTTCAATTACTCTTTGCTTTTTAGTCATTAGCGGAAACCAGCCTTAAATCATTGACTTTTATAAGGTTAAGTTTTCTCATTGCTTCACTTATCGCTAAAGAAACGACTGCAGGTAAAACAAAATGCATAAGTAAAATTTGTATCAAAGTAACAACAGGGGTCACACCATTTGCAACCATACTGTCGTATGCCATAAATTGACCTACAAGACCCGCAGAGCCCATTCCCGAACCAACAGGGTTACTAACCATTTTAAGAACCGCAGAAGAAATCGGACCTAAAATAGCGCTTGAAATTATAGAAGGCAACCAAATTAGCGGATTTCTTACAATATTAGGCATTTGAATCATAGAAGTACCAATACCCTGCGCAATTAAACCGCCCATTTTATTTTCGCGATAACTAATAACTGCAAATCCAACCATGTTACAGCAACAACCGATTGTAGCCGCACCTGCAGCCAATCCAGATAAACTCATAGAAATACCGATAGCCGCTGAAGAAATCGGCAATGTTAGAAGTATACCCATAACTACCGAAACAATGATACCGCCGATAATTGGGTTTTGTTCAACATTAATATTAACAAGTTCTCCAATAAAACGCATTGCTTTTGATATGTAAGGACCTACAAAATATCCCGCTGCGGCACCCGACAAAATGCAACAAACAGGTGTTACGATAATATCAACTTTGGTCTTACCGGATACAAAACGACCTATTTCGATAGCAACATAAGCCGCAATAAAAGCCCCCAAAGGCTCACCAGGGGTACCGGTATTGTATCCTGCAACGGCTACATTCGGGAAAGCACCAATCATACCGCAAACCGCGGCAGCAACAGTGGTAAGCGGTGAAGACTTTAATTTACAAGCAACACCAACACCTATACCTGCACCGGTTAGTGTTTTAGCCGCACTGCCCATTGCGTTTAAATATTCACCGACAGTATTAGTACCAACAAGTTTTGCAATCTGACAGATAATAGTACCTATAATCAGCGTTGAAAACAAGCCGTACGCCATACCGGAAAGCCCATCAATAAACAAACGATTTATATACTTTTTCATTTTAAAAATCCTTTCCAAATTTTTTTCACATATTGATAACATTATACATAATATTTCTAATTTTTACAAGTAGGTAATAAAAAAAGACTGCACAAAATTGCACAGTCTTAGTTTAAATTATCTATACAAAATCGTGAAGAATTCTTCACCAACACCGTCTCTTCCCCAATCACTTCGATTTCTTCCCAAGGAATAACGATATCTTCATTTTTGCCGAAAAGTCCGAACATACGCGGTTTTCCAAATATTACGATGGATTTGATTTTTCCGTTTTTATAATCAAACTCAATATCCCCTACAAACCCTAAAACATTGCCCGTGTGAACACAAACAACCTGTTTATTTTTCAGTTCGTCAATTCTATAATTCATATAACAACACCCTTAATATTAAGTGTTAAATTATATGAAAATGGAAGGAAATTTAGTCTTCAAAAATTACACCATCATCATCTTCATCTTCAACGATTTTGGCAATATCATCGAATACAGGTTCTTCTTTAACTTCTTGTTCAACTTCAAGACCTAAACTCTTGCGTTTTTCTATATCTTCATCGGAATGTTCTTTATAGTAAGGGTCGATAATAACCCTTTTAATACAAGGGAAAATGCAGAACTGCACTAATAAAGCATTAAACGCAGGATATATACAAACAAAGCAAAGAACTTCAAACAAAATGATGTAAAATATATAGTTAGGAACCAAGAACAATATGGCAACGTTGAAAGCAAGAATCAAAGCGTTTACTAACAAGCAAAGAAGCGAATATTTAAAGTTAATAAAAACAAGTTTAAAACTGTTCAAATATGCTTGTTTTAAAGTGTATTTAAAGGTAATGATAAGAGTCCATAAATAATATTGGAGCATTAAAAACGTAATGAACAAAGCCGAAGAAATCCCGGTACCAACAACACCGAATGCACCATTTCCATTCAAATAGAAAAACTGAATATCAAACACAAACAAAGCAGTTAAAAGCACATTAATAATACCCGCAATCAAACCTTGTTTCCAATTTTTTTTAATGGTTTCAAAAAAGTCGCTCAAACCGAATGAGTGTTTATCTCTGGCGGTGTTTCTGGCAACGTTAGTAATACCAACATTAGCAAGACCGTTAGTAAGTATCGGCAACGAAATCAAAGAATAAACAAAATTTATAGTAATAAACTTCCAAAAATTGCGGAAGAAAGTTTCAAAAAATATAACAATCGTTTTCTTTTGCGGTGCGTCTTTGTAAATTCCGGGGCCTTCCTTTTCGTAATTAAATAAACCAAAAAATCCTGCCATTATTTTCTCTCCTTGTTCTTTTTATAAATGAGTTTATCGCTAACAAGAATAGACTTGTAACCTAAAATATATGAAACAAAAGAAATAAGTGGTGTTACCAAGAGAAGAGCATAGAAGGCAATAATTTGAATTATCGAAAGTTCTGCAAAATAAAGTCCACCTGCGATAAAATAGAATAATTGATACAAGTGCGCGTTAAATGTACTAAATAGCGCAACCGAAAAACCACTGGCAAAACTGTTTTTGCCTATAAGCAAAACTGTAAGCAATATGTAAGATGGCAACGATGCTAAGGCACCGATTTTAAGACCTTTTAATTTATCTTCTTTCTTCCTGTTAATACGAACCATATTACTATCCTTAAAACCTAAGTTCCAAAGAGAGTTATAAACGAAGATACCATATAAAATTATAAGGAAAAATTCAGTAATACAATCCCAAATAATATCCGTAGATTTATTAATTTCTGAACGTATACTAACTTCATAAAAGGTATATCCGTTATCGGTATATTCTTGCTTTTTAGTATCTTCACCATCGGCATAGTAATATGTATAAAGTTCGGTCTGAGATTCGTCCCCTTCTTTTGTGCCGTATACGGTATAACCTATTTTTTCAGTAAAAATCCCGGTGCTTAATACATTAAAGGTTATAACGAGAATAAAACACATGATACCGGCTACTATTAACTGACCGTAAAGTTTCAAACTTTTCAAAAGAATTTCTTTCATATTAACACCCTTTCGACAATTAAAACTATTATAATTTATAAAATTAAAAAAAGCAAGTAGAAATAACTCCACTTGCTATAATTTAATAGTTTGTTCAAACTAGAAGAAAAATACCGCAAATTAATACTATAACACCCGCGGCAATTAAAGAAAAAACTGTAATCTTTTTTCTTTTGTGAACTTTTCGCAAAGGTTTAGAATTTAGCGAGTTATCAAAATTAAAAGAAAAAGTACTTGCTGCTTTTTTTAATTGTTTAGCGCTAAGATTACCATATTGCGGTGTTACATAAAATACAATTTTTTCAAAATAGCGGCTGCCGGTATTGTTAACTTCAATAATAGTTTTGTTTACGCCTTTAACCATAATTTACCCCTTCCAATCTTTGTAAATATTATTGGCAAATTATGTTCGGGGTATTCAAGTTAACATAAATATGTGGAAAACTCGGTGGAAAAGTGGTATAAATCCCTTTATTTTGCGGAAAAGTTATCAACAATTTACAATTTTCGACATATTATGTAAATTAATCCATACTGTAATGCCTACCGTTTAAAAAGGCAATAGAACGTTCTACAACATCCCTGCTAGTTCCCCAATCTGATTTTTCTTTGTTACTTCTATAGTCGTACATTGAGCAGTATTTTTGCAAATCGGCGTGTAAACTTTTTACATATTCGCCCGTAATTTTTGTTAAACTTTTTTCAAATTCGGTATTATATCTTTTAAGGCTTTTCTTTTCAGCGGAATTCATCAAAAGTTCATAATGATTTAAACAAATAACACCTTGATTATCAAACATTTCTCTAAAATCCCTATCGTTTTCATACGAAATAAAGAGGGTTTTAATCATATTTTGAAATCCCCAATCCACCTTAGAACAGACAAAGCAGGATTCTGATAATTTCTTTGCCTTATCGCCTTTTTTAGAGTTAGAATTAAACAAGGATTTTTCAAAAATCTTTTTGCCGATTTCATCAATATGTGATTCTAAAATAAGCGCTAATTGAAGTCTTCCGCGGGTATTAAGCATCATATCAAAATGCCTTTCGCAAAAGCCCAATCTATTCGTTTCAATACGAACATCCGGTTCCATCATAGCAGCACCCATTATGTATTCCACAATTCTTTTTTCCACCGTTTCTCTCATACGGCAAATGGGACAACCATCGTTAACCTCAAACACTTCGCTTACGGGAATGGTACATATATCCTGACGCATAATAATTTTTCCTTTGCAAATTTTTATTATTGATATTGTAACACAAAAAAAGTATAATGACAATATCGGAGTGATGTTTTATGACAAATTTTGAGTATAAAAACAATAATATATATATTTACGATATACCGGAGTTTGACCTGCCGCATACCCTTGATTGCGGTCAGGCTTTCCGTTGGGTATGTAATGAAAAAGGCGTGTGGACGGGTGTTGCGTTTGACCATTATTTAGAGTTAGAAAAACTATCTGACGGTACCGTGGTACTTTACAACACTACAAAAGAAGATTTTAATAATATTTGGTATGATTATTTTGATCTTGAACGTGATTATGCAAAAATAGTTGAAAATTTAAGCCAAAATGAAATTTTAAAAAAGGCGTGTGAATATTCATTTGGAATTCGCGTTTTAAACCAAGAACCATTTGAAACATTATGCTCATTTATAATCTCGCAAAACAATAACATAAAGCGTATAAAAGGCATTATAACAAGGTTATGCGAAAACTTTGGAGAATGTAAAAACGGCTATTATACCTTCCCAACGGCGCAAAGAATTGCAAATTTAACCCTTGAAGATTTAGCCGTTTTAAGAAGCGGTTTTAGAGCAAAATATTTGCTTGATGCCGCTAGAAAGGTTGCAAATGGAGAGGTTGATTTATATAATTTAAAGAATTTACCCCTTGATACAGCAAGAGAAGAACTTATGAAAATTACTGGTGTTGGACCTAAAGTTGCGGATTGTTGTTTGTTGTTTTCTCATAAGTTCGCAGCCGCTTTTCCGAAAGACGTTTGGATAAAACGCGCTATGGATGTATTATTTAGTGGTGAACTACCACAAAATGCTTTAGAATATGCAGGTATCGCGCAACAATATATATTCTTCTACGCAAGAGATACCAAACTTTTAGGTGAATAATACTTGACATAGTCAAATTTTAGAATATAATAGATTTATCATACAGAGTAGATAACAAAGCGTTAAGTGTCTTGCGGACGGGGAGTTGCCGTAAGAACGAAGGATTTTTCCCGCGGTTTTGTTATCGCATCCCGCTGTCTAATAATATGTAGATTTTATCTCCTATTATCGACAACACGGGTAATAGGAGGTTTTATTTTATGAAAAAAATTCAATTATTTAAAATCATTTTAACGGCGCTATTAGTAGCAATTAATGTTATTTTAGAGCGTTTTGTTCCGACCTATTCGGTTTGGAATAACAGTATAAGTTTTGGTTTTGTTGCCGTCGCTTTTGCAGCTTGTTATTTAGGTATTCCGTATGCAATCGCGGTTGGCGGTTTGGGCGATTTAATAGGCGCTTTAATCAAGCCGTTCGGACCATATTTTGTAGGCTATACCATAACAAATATGTTAGTTGGACTTTGCCTTGGTATTTTCCTTTACAAAAAAGCCAACGTTTTGAGAATATCTATTGCAGTGGCAATTAACAAATTGGTTTGTTCCTTGGTATTGAACACTATTTTCATCTCGGTTCTATATCGTGGCGGTATTGCGGCATTTTGGGTTGTTTTTGTAAGCCGTATTCCTTTTGTTATTCTAATGACTGCTGTTGAAATTGCGGTTTTAAGTCTTTTATTTACTAAAAAAAGCAAAATCAATCAACTAATTCTTAAAAATTTACCTAACTAAAGGAAGTATAAAAATGCCCAAAGAAAAAAGATTTATTAAAACATATTCCCAAGGTTGCGGCTCAAATGAAATTTGGGTGGACACCGTAACAGGAGTAAATTATTTCTATCATAACGGTGGTTACGGTGGCGGCCTTACTCCCCTTTTAGATGCTTTAGGCAAACCAATTGTAACACCTGTCACAAAAGAATAATTTATATTAGTTCGCGTAGCGAACACATTAACTCTTCACTCTTTACTATTATCTATTATCTAAAAAAAATCCCGACAAAATGTCGGGATTTTTTATTAGTACATTCCACTTGCACCGGCTGCAGCCGCTGCTGCTGATGCCGCGGCTGCAGCATCTTCCGGATTATCTGCAACAAGGCTTTCAGTAGTAAGAACCATAGAAGCTACACTGGCAGCATTTTCAAGTGCTGAACGAGTAACTTTTGTCGGGTCAACAATACCTGCTTCAAGCATGTCGGTATAGGTTTCGTTATAAGCATCAAAACCGTAATTAATCTTACCGCTATTAATAATCTTTTCAATTATTACAGAGCCTTCAAGACCAGAATTATAAGCAATTTGACGAATTGGCGCTTCTAAAGACTTAAGCACGATTTGTGCGCCTGTTTTAGTGTCACCGTCAAGAGTTTCGATAAGCTGGGCAACAGCGGGAATAGTGTTAATTAGAGCTACACCGCCGCCTGCTACAATACCTTCTTCTACTGCCGCTTTAGTAGCAGAGAGAGCGTCTTCTATGCGAAGTTTCTTATCCTTCATTTCAATTTCGGTTGCAGCACCAACCTTAATTACGGCAACACCACCTGCTAATTTCGCAAGTCTTTCCTGTAATTTTTCACGGTCAAATTCAGAAGTTGTCACTGTTAATTCGTTCTTAATTTGGTTAATGCGATCCGCAATAGCGTTGCTATCACCCGCACCGTCAACGATAATTGTGTTTTCTTTTGAAACTTTAACCTGACGGGCTCTTCCTAACTGGAACATTTGAGTTTCTTTAAGTTCAAGACCAAGTTCTTCGGAAATCACTTCACCGCCCGTTAAAATTGCAATATCACGAAGCATTTCTTTGCGACGGTCACCAAAGCCCGGAGCCTTAACAGCAACACAAGTGAATGTACCGCGAAGTTTGTTTACAATAAGGGTTGAAAGTGCTTCGCCTTCAATATCTTCAGCAATAATAAGAAGTTTCTTACCTGCGTTTACAATTTGCTCTAAAATAGGTAAAATTTCTTGAATATTTGCAATTTTTTTATCGGTTATAAGAATTAAAGCATCATCAAGAACAGACTCCATCTTATCGGTATCGGTAACCATATAAGGAGTAATATAACCACGGTCAAACTGCATACCTTCAACCACTTCTGAATATGTTTCAGCAGTCTTAGATTCTTCAACGGTAATTACGCCATCAGCAGTAACTTTACTCATAGCCTCAGCAATAAGATTACCTATAACTTCATCCCCCGAAGAAACGGTTGCAACACGTGCGATATCTTCACTACCGGTAACTTTTTTAGAATTATTGATAACAGTTTGAGTTGCTGTATCTACTGCAAGTTTTATACCCTTTTTCACAACCATAGGATTTGCACCCGCAGCAACGTTTTTCATACCTTCGTTAATAAGTGCTTGTGCGAGAACTGTAGCGGTTGTAGTACCATCGCCTGCAGCGTCATTAGTTTTAACGGAAACTTCCTTAACAAGTTGTGCACCCATATTTTCAAAAGGGTCTTTAAGTTCGATTTCCTTAGCGATTGTAACACCGTCATTTGTAATAAGCGGTGCGCCATATTTCTTATCAAGAACTACATTTCTTCCTTTAGGTCCTAATGTAACTTTTACGGCGTTAGCAAGTTTATCAACACCTGTTTGAAGCGCTTTTCTTGCTTCTTCACCAAAAATAATGTCTTTAGCCATTAAAATATACCCCTTTCTATTCTACAATAGCCAAAATATCATTTTGACGAAGGATAGTATATTCTTCTCCGTCCAATTTTATTTCAGTACCGGCAAATTTAGCAGCAATAACTTTATCGCCAACTTTAACCGTCATTTTAACTTCCTTACCATCAACAAGACCGCCATCGCCTACTGCTACAACTTCGGCAATTTGGGGCTTTTCCTTAGCCGCTGAAGCCAAAACAATACCACTTTTTGTGGTTTCTTCAGCTTCGCAAGATTTAATAACAACATTATCAGCCAAAGGCTTAAGTGTCATTTAAAACATCTCCTTTTAAGTATATATATCAATATTTTAATACACAAAAACTAAAAGTCAAGCACTTTTAGAAATTTTTACATAATTCTTCTCATTATTAATTAATATTTATATAATTATACATATTATTTTTCGTTGACAAAATTCGTGGTTTGTGGTAAACTTATTATGTTCTTTGTGACTGACGGAAAAAGTGGAGCACCACGTGAAACAAAGAATATTTAAGCCGACCGTCTGGGCGCCCTTTTTCCTATCACGGATTAAGTGCGCCCTTTTAATTTTATGAGCAAAGGAGACCTTATTATGAAAAAAATCGGTATAATCATGGGTAGCGACAGCGATTTGCCAACTGTTCAAAAAGCCATTGATACTTTAAAGGCTTTTGATGTACCCTATGAAGTACACATTTTTTCAGCACACAGAACTCCCGTAGAAGCACGAGAGTTTAGTGTAAACGCACGCAAAAACGGTTTTGGTGCGATTATCGCCGCTGCCGGTATGGCGGCTCATTTAGCCGGTGCTATCGCCGCTAATACTACTCTACCCGTTGTGGGCATACCAATCAAATCAGGTTATTTAAACGGTATTGACGCGTTACTTTCAACAGTACAAATGCCTTCCGGTATTCCGGTTGCAACTGTTGCTATCGATGGCGCAGTTAATGCCGCTTTGTTATGTATACAGATGCTTGCTATTGAAGATACTAATTTGGCAAACCGCCTTGATGCTAAGCGAAAAGCCGATGCAAAAAAGGTTTTAGAAAAAAACAAAGCTGTCGAAGTACAGTGATTTTGGAGGAAACAAAAATGGAAAAAAAGTTAGTTTACACAGGTAAAACAAAAGACGTATATTCACTTGAAAACGGCAACTGCCTTCTCAAGTTTAAAGACGATTGCACCGGTAAGGATGGCGTTTTTGATCCGGGCGAAAATCAAGTTGGTATTACTATTGACGGCGTTGGCGATGTAAACCTTCGTATGTCTATCTATTTCTTTGAAAAGGTTAATGCTGCAGGTATTAAGACTCACTATATTAATGCCAACCTTGAAGATACTACTATGGAAGTTCTTCCCGCTAAGGTATTCGGTCACGGTCTTGAAGTTATTTGCCGTTACAAAGCAGTAGGTAGTTTTATCCGTCGTTACGGTGATTATATTGAAGAAGGTGCTGACCTTCCTGCTTATGTTGAAATGACATTCAAAAACGACGAAAAGGGCGACCCGCTTGTAATTAAAGATGCTTTAGTTGCTCTCGGCGTTATGACTGACAAACAGTATGACGATATTAAGGTTATGACCCAACAAATCACAAAAATAGTTGCTGATGACCTTAAAGAAAAAGGTCTCGACCTTTACGATATTAAATTTGAGTTTGGCTATGACAAAGATGGCAGCGTAATGCTTATTGATGAAATTGCATCAGGCAATATGCGCGTTTACAAGGATGGTCAATACATTGATCCAATGACCTTATCCGAACTTTTCTTTGCATAATTGATTTAAGGAGTATTTATGGGCGGTTTTTTTGGTGTAGTCAACAAGAATGACGCTATTAGCGATGTGTTCTTCGGTACTGACTATCATTCACATTTAGGTACTCGTCGCGGTGGCATTGCGGCGTATGACAGCGAAATTGGCTTACAAAGGGAAATTCACAATATTACCAACTCCCCTTTCAGAACCAAGTTCGAAAATATTTTTGACGAAATGAGCGGTAATGCAGCTATTGGTTGTATAAGCGATTATGAACCACAGCCACTATTAATGCGTTCACGCTTAGGCGCGTTTGCGATTTCTTTTATCGGCGCTATTAACAATGCTGAAGAAATTATTGAAGAATGCCTTAACACCGACGGCAAACACTTTGCCGCTATGACAGGCGGAAAGGTTAACTCTGTTGAACTAATCACTTCTCTCATTTCTTGTAAAGAAAGTTTTGCAGAAGGTATTAAATATGCCCAAAGCGTAATTGATGGCAGTGCCTCGATTATTATATTGACTGAACGCGGTTCGATTATTGCCGCACGTGACCAATACGGCAGATTGCCCATACTTGTCGGTAGCAGTGAAGACGGTTATTGCATAGCGTCTGAGTCTTTTTCTTACCAAAAGCTTGGATACGATGATTTTAAAGAATTAGGACCGGGCGAAATTGTTGAAATTACACCTAATTCTCTAACCGTGTTGGCAGAACCGAAGAAAACAAAAAAGATTTGTGCTTTTCTTTGGAGTTATTATGGCTATCCAACTTCATGCTACGAGGGTGTAAATGTTGAATTAATGCGTTATCGCAATGGTGAAATTATGGCGCGTAACGATATTAAAAATGACATTGCACAAGATATTGACTATGTTGGCGGTGTACCTGATTCAGGAACACCGCACGCGATAGGTTATGCTAATAAAAGCGGTAAGCAGTTTGCTCGCGCTTTTGTAAAGTATACACCTACTTGGGCACGTAGTTTTACGCCTAAAAACCAAAAAGACCGTAACAGGATTGCTAAAATGAAGCAAATCCCGATACATGACCTTATTACAGATAAAAAACTTTTATTTGTTGACGATTCTATCGTTAGGGGTACACAGCTTAAAGAAACTGTTGATTTCCTTTATACTAACGGTGCAAAAGAAGTTCATATGCGTTCTGCATGTCCCCCTATTATGTATTCCTGCAAATACTTAAGTTTTTCCAGAAACCAAAGTGACCTTGATTTAATTGCTCGTAGAATTATTTTGGAAATCGAAGGCGAAGAAGGTTTTAAGTATATCGCAGAATACAGTGATTCTTCCACAGAACGTGGACAAAAACTTCGAAAAGCTATTGCTGAAAAATTCAATTTTGCTTCTCTAGAGTTCCAAACATTAGATGGTATTATAGAAGCGATTGGTATAGATAAAAAAGATTTATGCACATATTGCTGGGACGGAAAGGAATAAAAAATGAAGAATTCTGAATCAAAATATTACGCCACTGCAGGCGTTGATATTACCGCAGGTTACAAAGCGGTTGAACTTATGAAAAAACATATTGCTCGCACTCGTAACGATGGTTGCCTTGATGATGTTGGCGGTTTTGGTGGTTGCTTTGGTTTGCCTTGTGGCTATGAAGAACCCGTTCTCGTTAGCGGCACCGACGGTTGCGGCACTAAGGTTAAACTTGCTATTCTCATGGACAAGCACGATACCATCGGTATTGATGCTGTTGCAATGTGCGTTAATGACATTATTTGTTGTGGCGCAAAACCATTGTTCTTCCTAGACTACATTGCTTGTGGCAAAAACATACCTGAAAAAATTGCCGAAATCGTAAGCGGCGTTGCCGAAGGTTGTGTTCAATCAGGCGCTGCGCTAATCGGTGGTGAAACCGCAGAGCACCCCGGTATGATGCCTGTTGATGATTACGACCTTGCAGGTTTTGCAGTAGGTATTGTTGACAAAAAGAAAATTCTCGATAACAAAACAATGAAGGAAGGCGATGTTATTATTGCATTGTCTTCAAGCGGTGTTCATTCTAATGGTTTCTCACTTGTTCGTAAGGTTTTTGATGTTGAGAATTGCGACCTTAACAAAACTTATGACGAACTTGGCGGTAAATCTATCGGAGAAACTCTCCTAACACCTACCAAAATTTACGTTAAACCTGTACTTGCCCTTTTAGAAAAGGTTAAAGTAAGTGCTATTTCGCATATTACCGGTGGCGGTTTCTACGAAAATATTCCAAGAAGTTTGCCCGACGGTTATGGTGCTGAAATCATTAAATCAAACATCAAAGTTTTACCAATCTTTGATTTACTTCAAAAAACAGGCAATATTCCTGAAAGAGATATGTATAATACATATAATATGGGCGTTGGTATGAGTATTGTGGTTTCAGCCGACGATACTCAAAAGGCTCTTGAAATCTTAAAAGAAAACGGCGAAGATGCTTATGTAATCGGCAAAATCGTTAAGTCGGATACAAAAATCAAAATAATTTAAGGTGTAATATGAAAACTAATATAGCAGTTTTGGTTTCAGGCGGTGGCACAAATTTACAAGCGCTTATTGATGCTCAAAAGCACGGTATTATAGATTCGGGTGAAATTAAACTTGTAATTTCTAATAACCCTAACGCTTTTGCCTTGCAAAGAGCACAAAACGCTGATATAGCGACCTATGTTTGCAACAAAAAAGAACTTGGCGAGAAATTTGAAGATGACCTAATTAAAACTTTAGAGAGTAATAACATAGATATTATTGTTTTGGCGGGATTCATGTGCATCTTAAGCGAAAGGTTCACTTCCCGCTTTGCCGACCGCATTATCAATGTTCACCCATCTCTTATTCCGTCGTTTTGCGGCAAAGGTTTTTACGGACTTCGCGTTCACGAAGCAGCTTTAGAATACGGCGTAAAGGTTACTGGTGCTACAGTACATTTTGTAAACGAAATTCCTGATGGTGGAAAAATCATAATGCAAAAAGCGGTTTACATAAATGAAGATGACACACCTGAAACCTTGCAAAAACGCGTTATGCAAGAAGCCGAATGGCAAATTCTTCCTATGGCTGTTGAAAAAGTTTGTAAAGAGTTAAATACCAACAATTAAGGAGAAGTAATAATGGAAATTAAAACTATTGAAAACGAACTTAATTCCCTTGCCTACCACGGCAGAGGTATAATTATAGGTAAAAGTGCAGACGGCAAAAAAGCAATAACTGCATATTTCATTATGGGCAGAAGCGAAAACAGCCGCAACCGTATCTTTATAGAAGACGGCGAAGGTATTCGCACTCAGGCTTTTGATGAGTCAAAAATGACCGACCCGCATCTTATAATCTATGCGCCTGTTAGAGTTCTTGGTAATAAGACCATTGTTACTAACGGCGACCAAACTGATACTATTTATAAACTTATGGATAAACAGATGACCTTTGAACAATCCCTTCGCACCCGTGAGTTTGAAGACGATGCTCCAAACTATACCCCCCGTATTTCAGGCATAATCCGTCTTGAAAACGGCGATATGAATTTTGCTATGTCTATTCTTAAATCTGCCGAGGGTGACGGTTCCTCCTGTCAGAGATACAACTTTGCTTACAGCAATCCTCTCGCGGGTAAAGCTAAGTTTATCCACACATATAAATGTGACGGCAATCCCCTACCAAGCTTCGAGGGTGAGCCTAAGACTTTAGAGCTTCCTGATTGTGATATTGACACATTAACAGATTTAATTTGGAAAAACTTAAATGGGGATAATAAAGTTTCTTTATTTGTGAGATATATAGACCTTGAAAGCGGTAAATACGAATCAAGAATTATAAATAAAAACGAGGCTTAAAAATGCAACTTGAAAATCTGAAAATCAACTTTCTTGGTGACAGTATTACCGAAGGTCATGGTGTATCTTCCCCGCATAAAACATTTCACCAAATAATTAAGCGTCAATTTAACCTTGCCGCTGCTTTTAATTGCGGTATTGGCGGTACAAGAATTGCAAAGCAAACAAGACCGAGCGCCCACAAGCGCGATTTGTATTTTGGATTAAGAGCAAAAATCATGCCATCTGATGTTGACGCGATTGTCGTTTTTGGCGGTACAAATGACTATGGCCATGGTGACAGCAAAATGGGTAATATTGATAGCAACGACATTTACACTTTCTACGGTGCGCTAAATACTCTAATTACCGATTTGAAAGCCGATTTTCAATTTGCTAAAATTATATTTATGACGCCGCTCAGACGTAAAACCGAAAACATTCCCAACCACGATGGTAAAATTTTAGCCGATTACGTAAATGCTATTATAGAGATTACTAAAAAGCATAATATCCCTGTAATCGACCTATTCCGAAGCGATATATTAGACCCCGAGGATACAAGTGTTATCCCTGACGGACTTCATCCTAATGATAAGGGACACACCATTATGGCAGATTATATTGCAAAAGAATTACTTAAAATTTAAGGAGAACTACTATGAAAGAATTTGAGCTTAAATACGGTTGTAACCCCAACCAAAAACCCTCCAAAATATATATGGCAGACTCAAGCGAATTGCCGATAGAAATTCTTTGCGGCAGACCCGGTTATATCAACTTCCTTGATGCATTTAACTCTTGGCAGTTAGTAAAGGAATTAAAAGAGGCATTAGGTCTTCCTGCTGTTACTTCATTCAAGCACGTTAGCCCTACAAGTGCCGCTGTTGGTACAATTCTCCCCGAAAAGCTTAAAAAAGCTTGCTTTGTTGACGATATAGAGGGACTTGATGATTCGCTTTTGGCTTGCGCTTATGCGCGTGCTCGCGGTACTGACCGTATGTGCTCATTCGGTGACTGGGTAGCATTATCTGACAAGTGTGATGTTACTACCGCACTTTTAATCAAACGCGAGGTTTCTGACGGTGTTATCGCACCCGACTATGACCCCGAAGCTTTGGAAATATTAAAGTCAAAGCGTAACGGTAACTATAATATCGTTAAAATTGACCCCAATTATGTTCCCGCGCCTCAGGAAACCAAACAGGTTTACGGCATTACCTTTGTGCAAGGCAGAAACAACTTTAAAATTGATGAGGAACTGCTTTCTAACCTTGTTACAGAAAATAAAAACTTACCTGATACTGCAAAGCGTGATTTGATTATTTCTCTTATCACTTTAAAATACACCCAGTCAAACTCGGTTTGCTTCGCGGTTGACGGACAAGCTATCGGTGTAGGTGCAGGTCAGCAGTCACGTATTCACTGTACACGTCTTGCAGGCAGTAAGGCTGATACTTGGTTTTTACGTCAGCACGATAAGGTGTTAAATCTTCCTTTCAAGGATGATATTGCACGTCCCACACGCGATAATGTTATTGACGGTTATATTAACCGCAACGAAGAGGATGTTTGCGCAGACGGTAACTGGCAGAAATACTTTATTTCTCAACCCTCTCCCCTTACCGATTCTGAGATTAAGGAATACCTTTCAACAATTTCGGGTGTTGCTTTAGGCTCGGATGCATTCTTCCCGTTTGACGATAATATTGAACGCGCTTACCGTAGCGGTGTATCCTTCATTGCAGAACCAGGCGGCTCAATCCGTGACGATGCAGTTATTGATTGCTGTAACAAATACGGTATTGCAATGGCATTTACAGGTATGCGCCTATTCCACCACTAATAAGGAGATATGAAATGAACTTTTTTGAAAACTTAAAAAACTTCGACAGCGAAGTTGCAGAGGCTTGCGAAAAAGAACTTAACCGTCAGAGAGGTAATATTGAGCTTATTGCGAGTGAAAATATTGTATCTGAAGCGGTGCTTTTAGCCGCAGGCGGTATTCTTACCAATAAATACGCAGAGGGTTACCCCTCAAAGCGTTACTACGGCGGTTGTCAGTGTGTTGATATTGTTGAAGAAATCGCACGCGGGCGCGCAAAAAAGGTATTCGGCTGTAACTTTGCCAATGTTCAGCCACACAGCGGTGCTAATGCTAACCTTGCCGCTTTCTTTGCACTAGTTCAACCAGGTGATACTGTTATGGGTATGAATTTACAACAAGGCGGTCACTTATCACACGGCTCACCTGTTAATATTTCAGGTAAGTATTTCAATATTGTACCCTATGGTGTAAGCGAGAAAAGTGAAACTATCGACTATGATGAAATGAGAAATATCGCACTCGAATGTAAGCCTAAGCTTATTGTTGTAGGTGCTTCTGCATATTCACGCATTATCGATTTTAAGCGTTGCCGTGAAATTGCAGACGAGGTTGGCGCATATTTAATGGTTGATATGGCACACATTGCAGGTCTTATTGCTGCAGGTGTTCATCCGTCACCCATTCCTTACGCTCATGTTGTTACTACTACCACCCACAAAACTCTCCGCGGTCCACGTGGCGGTATGATTCTTTGCAACGATGAAGAAATTGCACTTAAAATTAATAAGGCTGTATTCCCCGGTACACAGGGCGGTCCCTTAATGCACATTATTGCCGCTAAGGCTGTGGCTTTAGGTGAAGCCTTAACCGACGAATATAAAGAGTATCAGGCACAGGTTGTTAAAAACGCCGCCGCTTTAGCCAAGGCTTTAACTGATGAGGGCTTTGAGCTTGTATCAGGTGGTACCGATAACCACTTAATGCTTTTAAAGCTTGTTAAAGAGGGCATTACCGGTAAAGAGCTTGAGCATAGACTTGACGAAGTTCATATTACAGCAAATAAAAACACTATTCCTAACGACCCGCAAAGCCCCTTTGTTACAAGTGGTCTTCGTATTGGTACCCCTGCTGTTACAACACGCGGCTTTAAAGAAGAAGAAATGAAGAAAATCGCACATTGGATTCGTCTTGTGGTTGACGATTTTGAAAACAATAAAGAGCAGATTTCAAAAGAAGTACAGGAATTATGCGCTAAATTCCCTATTTATTAAGGTGATTTTGAATGAAAATAATGGTTGTAGGTGGCGGCGGACGTGAACACGCCATCATAAAAAAGCTTAAAGAAAATAAAAATATTACCGAAATTTTCGCTCTGCCCGGTAACGGCGGTATGCATAAGGACGCAACGCTTGTTAATATCGGCGCAAAGGATATTGAAAAACAGGTAGAATTTGCAAAACAAAACGGTATTGATTATGCCGTTGTAGCACCCGATGACCCGTTGGTGCTTGGCGCGGTTGATGCTTTAACCGAAGCAGGTATCCCCTGCTTTGGACCAAACAAAGCGGCAGCTATTATTGAGGGCAGTAAGGTTTTTTCAAAAAATCTTATGAAAAAATACAATATTCCTACCGCCGAGTACGAAGTATTTAACAACTTGGAAAAAGCACTCGAATATTTAGAAACCGCCCCCATTCCTACCGTTATTAAGGCGGACGGTCTTGCGCTCGGTAAAGGTGTTATTATTGCCGAAACCCGCGCGGATGCGAAATCGGCTGTACGCTCTATGATGGAGGATAAAATCTTCGGCGAAAGCGGTAATAATGTTGTTATTGAGGAATTTTTAACCGGTCCCGAGGTTTCTGTGCTTTCGTTTACCGACGGTAAAACCGTTGTTCCTATGGTTTCTTCTATGGACCATAAGCGTGCTTTAGACGGTGATAAAGGTCTTAACACAGGCGGTATGGGTACAGTAGCACCCAACCCCTATTACACCGAAGATATAGCGAAAGTTTGTATGGAAAAAATCTTCATTCCTACAATGAACGCTATGAATTCTGAGAGGCGCACCTTTAAAGGCTGTCTTTACTTTGGTCTTATGCTTACACCGAAAGGTCCTAAAGTAATCGAATACAACTGCCGTTTCGGTGACCCTGAAACTCAGGTTGTACTCCCCTTGCTTGAAAGCGACCTTTTGACTATAATGCAGGCTACCACAAACGGCACCTTAGCTGAAACCGAGGTTAAGTTTTCTGACGGTGCCGCTGCTTGTGTTGTTATGGCTTCAAAAGGCTATCCACAAAAATACGAAAGCGGATTTGAACTTAAAATCGGCGATAATGTTGCCGATAAGGTATACGTTGCAGGCGCAAAGCTTGAAAACGGTGTTCTTAAAACCGCAGGCGGCAGAGTACTCGGTGTTACCGATACTGCTGACAACCTTAAAGAAGCTTTACAAAAGGCATATAAAAACGTTGAAAGCGTAAAATTCGACAATGCGTTCTACCGCAAGGATATTGGCAAAAAGGCTATGGAGGTACTTAAATAATGGTATACCGTATATATGTTAAAAAGAAAAAAGAACTCGCAAATGAAGCGCGCGGAGTTCTGTCAAACATTAACGGCTTGTTACAGATTTCATCTGTAAAGGATGTTCGCGTAATAAACCGCTATGATGTTGAAAACATTGAAAAAGATTTGTTCGATTATGCGGTAAATACCGTATTTTCGGAGCCTCAGCTTGATATTGCTTCTACTGAGCTTGATACAAACGGCGCTACAGTTTTTGCAACCGAATATCTCCCAGGTCAGTATGACCAACGTGCAGATTCTGCCGCACAATGTATTCAAATTATTTCACAGAAAGAACGTCCGACAGTTAAAACCGCAAAGGTTTATTGCCTCTACGGTGATATTACTGCCGATGAGCTTACTGCAATAAAGAAATATCTTATCAACCCTGTTGAGTCACGCGAAGCCACACTTGACACTTATGAAACATTAAAGGTTAATTATGATATTCCCACCACCGTTGCTACACTTGACGGTTTTATTGACCTTGACCGCGCCGGTCTTGAAGACTTTATAAAACAGTACGGTCTTGCAATGGATATTGACGACATTACCTTCTGTCAGGAATATTTTAAGACTGAAAATCGCAATCCTACAATTACCGAAATTCGTATGATTGATACATATTGGTCTGACCACTGCCGTCATACCACCTTCCTCACAAATATTGACAGTGTTACATTTGAGGATGAGCTTTTACAGAATACATATAATGAATATATTAAAGTCCGTAAGAGCTTAGGCAGAACCAAGCCCATTTGCCTTATGGACTTGGCTACCATTGCTGTTAAAAAACTCAAAAAAGACGGCAAGCTCGATAAATTAGACGAATCTGAAGAAATCAATGCTTGCACTGTTAAAATTGACGTTGAGGTTGAGGGCGAAACAGAAAAATGGTTACTGCTTTTCAAGAACGAAACCCACAACCATCCTACCGAAATTGAGCCATTCGGCGGCGCTGCTACCTGTATCGGCGGTGCAATCCGCGGCCCATTGTCAGGCAGAAGCTATGTTTACGGCGCTATGCGTGTAACTGGTGCGGCCGACCCCCTAAAGAGTGTTAAGGAAACAATGGCAGGTAAATTGCCGCAACGCAAGATTGTTACTACCGCGGCTGACGGTTATTCCTCCTACGGTAACCAAATTGGTCTTGCTACGGGCATTGTTGACGAAATTTATCACGACGGCTATGCTGCAAAGCGTATGGAAATCGGTGCAGTTATTGCGGCTGCTCCACAGGAAAATGTACGCCGCGAATGTCCCGAAGACGGTGACGTTGTAATTCTCTTAGGCGGAAGCACTGGCCGTGACGGTTGCGGCGGCGCTACAGGCTCTTCAAAATCTCACACTTTAGAATCTTTAGAGTCTTGCGGTGCTGAAGTACAAAAAGGTAACGCACCCGAAGAAAGAAAACTGCAAAGATTGTTCCGCAATCCCATTGCTACAAAGATGATTAAACGTTGTAATGACTTCGGCGCAGGCGGTGTGTCGGTTGCTATTGGTGAATTAGCAGACGGTCTTGAAATTGACCTTAACGCTGTTCCTAAGAAGTATGACGGTCTTGACGGTACTGAGCTTGCTATAAGCGAATCACAAGAACGTATGGCAGTGGTTATTGAAAAAGAAAATATCGATAACTTCTTAAAGTTAGCCGCACAAGAAAACCTACAGGCAGTAGTTGTAGCACGCGTTAAAGCTGAGCCACGCCTTACTATGCATTGGAACGGCAACACTATTGTTGACTTAAGCCGTGAATTCTTAAATTCAAACGGCGCTGAAAAGCATATTAATGTTGCAGTTTCTAAGCCACTTGAAATTTCTAACAATATCGAAGGCTCATTTACTGAAAACTATAAAGCTTTAGCAGATGACCTTAACATTTGTTCAAAACGCGGTCTTTCCGAACAGTTTGACTCTACAATCGGTGCTGGTACTGTACTTATGCCATTCGGCGGTAAAAATCAGATTACACCTATTCAGGCGATGGTGCAGAAAATCAGCGTTGAAAAGAAGCACACTAACGATTGCTCACTTATGGCTTGGGGCTATAACCCCTTTATTACAACCGCTTCTCCCTACCACGGCGCATATTTAGCTGTTATTGAATCGGTTTGTAAGCTGGTTGCAACAGGTGCAGAATTTAAGGACGTTTACCTTACTTTCCAAGAATATTTTGAAAAATTGGGTAAAGACAGCAAGCGTTGGGGCAAGCCATTAGCAGCACTATTAGGTGCTTTCAAGGCTCAGATGGAGCTTCAAATCGGCTCTATCGGCGGTAAGGACTCTATGAGCGGCTCCTTTGAGGATTTAGACGTTCCCCCTACCCTTGTTTCTTTCGCTGTTACTACCGATAAGGTTGATAATATTGTATCACCCGAATTTAAGAAAGCAGGTAACAAGGTTGTATTGCTTACACCTGTTTATGATGAAAACGGCTTACCTAAGACTGAGTCACTGCTTAAAATCTTTGAAGCTGTAACTGCTCTTATGCGTAAAGGAATTGCCGTTTCAGCTTACACACCCACAATGGGCGGTGTTGCGGAAGCGGTAATGAAGATGTGCTTTGGTAACGGCTTAGGCTTTAAGTATGACAGTAATTTAAGCAAAAACGCTATCTTTGGTTTCAACTATGGTTCTTTCTTGCTTGAAGTTACCGAAGATATTGACGATGCTGTTGTTATCGGTACTATTACCGACGATAATAAGATTTCTTTAGGCGATGAAGCTATCAACCTTGCTGAATTATCTTATATCTACGAAAACAAACTTGAAAGTGTTTTCCGTTGTAATATTCCTGACTCTAAGTCACCTATGGAAAACTTCTCATATTCTGCAACTGAGCGTGTTACTCCCGCTATCAAGGTAGCTCGTCCTAAGGTACTTATTCCTGTATTCCCCGGCACTAACTGTGAGTTTGACTCTGCAAAGGTTATGCGTGATGCAGGTGCCGAGCCCGAGATATTTGTTATTAACAATCAGTCAAGTGACGGCATTGCAAGAAGTGTTGAAACCTTTGCAAATTCACTTAAAGACAGTCAGATGATATTTATTCCGGGCGGTTTCTCAGGCGGTGACGAGCCTGACGGTAGCGGTAAGTTTATTACTGCATTCTTCCGTAACGCCGCTATTAAAGAACAGGTTACTGAATTGCTTGAAAAGCGCGACGGTCTTATGTGTGGTATTTGTAACGGCTTCCAAGCACTTATAAAACTTGGTCTTGTACCCTATGGTAAGATTATCGACACCGATGAAAATTGCCCTACACTTACCTTTAACACAATCGCACGTCACCAGTCAAAAATTGTAAGAACACGTATTGCCTCTAACAAATCTCCTTGGCTTAGTGCTACAAATGTTGGTGATATTTACAATGTTCCGATTTCTCATGGAGAAGGTCGTTTCCTTGCAAGTGAAGAACTTATTAAGAAACTTGCCGAAAACGGACAAATTGCAACACAGTATGTTGATTTAGACGGCAATGCAACAAGTGCTGTTCAGTATAATCCTAACGATTCTATGTATGCTATTGAAGGTATTACTTCACCCGACGGCAGAGTATTTGGTAAGATGGGCCACGCTGAACGCAAGGGCTACGGTCTATACAAAAATGTTCCTGGCGACTATGATATCAAAATGTTTGAATCAGCAGTTAAATACTTTAAGTAAGGTGATATAAATGGCTTATTTATCTGATATTGAAATTGCACAACAGTGTAAAATGAAACCCATAACCGAAATTGCCGACAAAGCAGGTATTGATAGAAAACATCTTGAACAATACGGTAATTACAAGGCAAAAATTGGCCTTTCATTAATGACCGAAAGCACCAAAAACGGTAAACTTATTTTGGTTACTGCCATCACCCCTACCCCTGCGGGTGAAGGCAAAACCACTACTACAATCGGTCTTGCAGATGGTCTTGCAAAAATTGGTGAAAATGTTTGTGTTGCTCTTAGAGAACCCTCATTAGGCCCAGTTTTTGGTATCAAGGGCGGTGCTGCAGGTGGCGGTTATGCTCAGGTAGTTCCTATGGAAGATATAAATCTTCACTTCACGGGTGACTTCCACGCTATTGGCGCCGCTAATAACCTTTTGGCTGCTATGCTTGACAATCATATTCACCAAGGCAATGCTTTGGGTATAGATGTTCGTAAAATCACTTGGAAGCGCTGTGTTGATATGAATGACAGACAGCTTCGTTTCGTCACCGACGGTCTCGGTGGTAAGGTTAACGGTGTTCCTCGTGAGGATGGCTTTGATATTACCGTTGCAAGTGAAATTATGGCAGTTTTATGCCTTTCAAAAGATATTGATGACCTGAAAGAGCGTTTATCTCGTATAATTGTAGGCTACACCTATGACGATAAGCCTGTAACCTGCGGTCAGTTAAAGGCTCAGGGCGCTATGACAGCACTTTTAAAAGATGCTATAAAACCCAACCTTGTTCAGACGCTTGAAGGCACCCCTGCATTAGTACACGGCGGACCTTTCGCTAATATTGCTCACGGTTGTAACAGTGTTACTGCTACTAAAATGGCTATGAAGTTGGCTGATTACGCAATTACCGAAGCAGGTTTTGGTGCTGATTTAGGCGCTGAAAAGTTCCTTGATATTAAGTGCCGCATGGCAGGTCTTACCCCGTCGGCAGTTGTTATGGTTGCTACTGTTCGCGCTCTTAAGATGCACGGCGGTCTCGCTAAAACTGAACTTGCAAACGAAAATATAGAAGCCCTTGAAAAAGGTATTCCTAACCTTTTACGCCATGTTTCAAACATTAAAAATGTTTACAAACTTCCTTGTGTTGTTGCTGTTAACCGCTTCCCCACTGATACCGATAACGAAATTGAATTTATTATCGCTAAATGTAAGGAACTCGGTGTAAACGTTGTTCTCTCTGACGTTTGGGCAAAAGGCGGCGAAGGCGGTGTTGAACTCGCTCGTGAAGTTGTTCGTCTTTGCAACGAAGAAAAAGGTGACTTTACCTTCTCATACGAATCTAATCTTACTATTGAAGAAAAGATTGATGCTATCGTTCGTAAGGTTTACGGCGGTGACGGAGTTATCTTCACTCCAAATGCTAAGAAGCAAATTGCAACCCTTACCGAACTCGGTTTTGGTGATTGCCCTGTTTGTATGGCTAAAACTCAATACAGTTTCTCCGACGATGCAACTAAATTAGGCGCACCGACAGGATTTAAGGTAACTGTTAGAAACATTAAGATTTCGGCAGGTGCAGGTTTTATAGTAGCACTTACAGGTGATATTATGACAATGCCCGGTCTACCTAAAGTACCCGCTGCCGAAAGAATCGATGTTGACAATAACGGTGTAATAACCGGTTTGTTCTAATAAAAAAACGCTCAGGTATACCTGAGCTTTTTTTATATATACTTTTTAAGTTTTGAAATCGGCAAACCAACGATATTAAAATAATCTCCTATTATATATTCCACAAATGCGCCACCCATACCCTGCACTGCATAACTACCCGCTTTATCATAAGGCTCTCGCGTGTCTAAATAGGCTAAAATTTCTGTTTTTGTAAGTCTGCAAAACTTTACTCTACTCACAACCGAAAAACTATTACGAACGCCATTTTTAACAACTGTGCAACCGGTTATAACCTTGTGAGTCTTGCCGGAAAGATTTGAAAGCATATTAAATGCGTCTTCACGGTCAACAGGTTTACCTAAAATTTTATTTTTAATAATAACAGCGGTATCGGCGCCAATTACTGTATCATTGGGGTATCGTTTTGAAATATCAATCGCTTTAAGTTTTGAAAGAAATTCAGGATGTTTATTGATAGAAACACCTTTTGGTACGATTTCTTCAACATCTGAAGGAACAATCTTAAAATCATTTACGATATAACCCAGTAGTTCTTTTCTTCTCGGTGAAGCGGAAGCTAAAATAATTCCCATAACTATCTACCCATTAAGCCATCATTAAAAATGGAACTAATACTTCGGCAGTCGAAATATTCGTTATCTTTAAGGTTTAAATCGATACCGTTGATAACAACATTATTATTGTTTTTCCATTTAATTTTAATTTTTTCCACACCTGTTTGCCAAAACACATTACGCGTTTGTGAATCCTTAGTTTCGGTAATACGGACGGAATTACCAATCGGCAATTCAATAAAATAAACCTTTAGTTCTATTGAATTATCAGGAGAAAAGTTGCTATATTGAAATTCTCCTGCGGGGACACTCTCAATATTGATGAAAAAATTTTCGCTAAACAAAAAATAAGAGTTAACCAAAACCACTGCCAAAGCCAAAACATAGAAAAAGTAAAAAATAATTCCTTTTTTCATACTAAACACCTGCAATAAATGTTGGTATATCGTCATGATTGATTTTATTTATTTCTTCATTAAAACTACTTACTGCATACGAGCAGTGAACTAAATATGCCAAAATCATAAATGGGACTGTGTAAATCATCGGCACTACAAAGAAAGACGCTAAAATCCAACCCAAGAAATTAAAAATTAAAAATATAAAATCAATCAAAGTTCTTTTTGTAATTACGGTTGAAAGATGCAACGCTTCAGCGATATCAATATTTTCGTCGGCAACAAATAACATAGGCGCCATATAGAATTTAATTACTGAGAAGATCGTAGCAAAAACAGCAATAAATTTTAAAATATTGATTACATCGGTCAAATTAACCGTCCAAATCGGAATAGAAACATCCAAAACCGAATAAAGCCAAGTCCCTGAAATCAATTTAAGTGCATAAACAGGAATAGAAAAAATTATATAAGTAAATGCAATTCTAACCGCTAACAAAAAAGTAAATTTAACTGTTTTAAAGTAAAATTCTTTAGTGATGAAGTAATAAAAAACAGAAATTGGATTATCAGTTATGCCGCAAGATAATCGCCAAAAAAATCTTACAAGCCCCATAAATAATGGTGCTAACAAAAAAACCAAAAGTAAACCGAATATAAATAACGAAATATACTCGAATCCTATCATATAAAAAATAGCAAAAATATTGTAGCAAATAAATAATGCGGCAATAAAAATTAATGAAGCAACAACATTACCTATTAGGTTTTTTTTAAGAAAATCTTTTGAAATTTTTTTGATTGTTGTATTTGAAACAGTCATACACTATCCCCTGTTTATAATTTTCTTAATTATACCATAGTTGAAAATTACATAAATTAAATAATTGTTAATTTTGCAAATCCTGCCATAATCTTTTTTGTTCCAACTTTTTGGAAGGCAATCTCAAGTAAAGTATCATTACCCATCGGTGTTACCGAAAGAATCATACCTTCGCCAAAAGTCTTATGAAGCACCGATTGCCCAATACTGTATGTAGTACTGCTCTTTTGGGTGGTTGTACCCGCAAATGAAGATTTACCTGCAGTGGTGACTTTAAATGAAGGAGAATATGTTTTAACTTCATAAGTTTTCGCGGAAAAGCTGGTTTTTTTACACAACTCATCAGGGATTTCTCGCAAGAAGCGTGACGGCAAATTCCTATTAGTGCTGCCAAACATCATTCGCATACTGGTATGGGTTATAATAAGTTTTTTCTTAGCGCGGGTTATAGCAACGTATGCCAAACGGCGCTCTTCTTCAATTTCTTCATTTCCACCGTACAAAGATTGATTTCCCGGGAAAATACCTTCTTCCATTCCAACCAAGAATACATTCGGAAATTCAAGCCCTTTGGCTGAGTGAATAGTCATAAGCACAACCTTGTCGCTATCGGTATCATAAGAATCAATATCACTAATTAGCGATATTTGTTCCAAGAATTCCGAAAGTGAAGGTTCTTCGGTTTCAAGTTCGTACTGTGCAATGTTAGATGCTAATTCCTTAACATTTTCGAGACGTTCACGCCCTTCTTCACCATCAGATTCGAGCATACTCTTATAACCTGTAACTTCTAAAACTTCTTCAAACAACTCACTAATACTATTATTTTGGGCAAAATCAGTAAGTTTGTTTATGTTTTCGCAAAAAGAAATCATTTTTGCACTAGCACGAGAAACAGCGGCAAATTCATCGGCGCGTGATAAAACATCGAACATACTAACGCCTAATTCATTCGCAATATCGGCAGCATGTCCTAGCGAAGTATCACCTATACCGCGTCTTGGTTCGTTAATAATTCTGCGCAGACGAACATCGTCTTTAGTATTATTTATAAAATGCAAATATGAGATTACATCTTTAATTTCCTTGCGGTCATAAAAGCGCATACCGCCAACAATCTTATACGGAATACCCGAACGCATAAACACATTTTCTATATTATTAGACTGTGCATTCATGCGGTACAATATTGCATGGTCGGAATATTTAGCGCCTTCTTCAATATTATCTAGAATGGTATCGGCAACATAACGTGCTTCCATGCGCTCATCTTCTGCTGTGTGAACAGTAATTTTTTCTCCTTCGCCATTATCGGTCCAAAGTGTTTTGCCTTTTCTTCCACGGTTATTTTCAATAACCTTATTAGCCGCATTGAGTATATTTGAAGTTGAACGATAATTTTGTTCAAGTCTAATTACCTTAGCACCGCTGTAATCGTCTTCAAAATTCAATATATTTTCAATCGTAGCACCACGGAAACGATAAATACTTTGATCGTCATCACCAACAACGCAAAGATTGTTGTTTCCACTTGCTAAAAGACTTACAAGCACGTATTGCGCATGGTTAGTATCCTGATACTCATCAACACAAACATACCTAAACTTTTTACTAAAGTATTCCAATACATCTTCGTTTTCTTTAAGCAGCTTTACAGTATTGACAATCATATCGTCAAAATCCATGGCATCGGCTTTTTTAAGACGCTCTTGATATAATTTATATAACTCAGCAACAGTTTTTAACCTAAAGTCATTAGCGTTGTTTTGTGAAAAATCTTCAGGCGTAATCAAACTGTCTTTAGCGTGAGATATTGCCGATAAAACATACTTATGCGGTACAAATTTATCATCAATATCATGCTGCTTCATAATATCTTTTAACAATCGACGCTGGTCATCCGTGTCATAAACCGTAAAATGTGAAGTGTAGCCAAGACGTTCGGCATGGCGGCGTAAAATCTTTCCGCAAACCGAATGAAAGGTTCCTGCCCAAATATCATCAGCATCGTCACCGAGTTTTTGAGCAATTCTCTCTTTCAACTCATTTGCAGCCTTGTTTGTGAATGTGATTGCAAGGATTTGCCACGGCTTAACTTCCCTATCACCAAAAATGCCGTTAGGTACAAAGTCAATAACACCATTTAAGTAATCCATACCCGATTTTATATCTTGCTGTGAATATTCCGGCACGAACGTGCTATTATATCCGTTGCCGAATTTAACAAGATTCAAAATGCGGTTAACAAGAACGGTAGTTTTACCGCTACCTGCCCCCGCAAGAACTAAAACAGGGCCATTTACAGAAGTAACCGCTTCAAACTGCTTTTCGTTCATTCTATCGAAATATTTTTTTATAACATGTTTTCTCAATTCAATAAATTCCATAATATTCCTTAATAAAAACAGGCGTCAACCGACGCCTAGATTTGTGTTTATTTTTTATAAATAAATTTGTTAACTTGCTTCGCAAACTCAAACACAGTTTTGCAATCGGCTTCCATTTCGACAGGCTTGGTTAAATCAAGACTAAAAACCGACATAATAGATTTAGCATCTACAATTTTATCATCAGATTTTAATAAAATTTTATAGTCCTTTGTGTTCGCTAGGTCAACAAATTCTCTAACATTATCAATCGTATCGAGAAGTAAAGTTTTAACAAGCATACCATTTCTCCAAACAAATTTTCACTGAATTTATAATACTATTTTTCTTCTAAAAAGTCAATATAATAATAACTAAAAAGCAAAATATAAACCAACCTAAAACGCTAGGTTGAAGCAATAAAGAACCTTAACATGCGATTTGCGTGTTAAGGTTCTCGACTGGTCGGAGTAGCGTTATAGTAATCAAGCGTAAACCCGCACAAATACTGGGTTTTTCGCAGTCAAAAACAGTACATGGCTCTTGATTACTATGAGATTTTACTATTGGTTTCGCTTTAAAATTACACTTCAGGGAGAGCGCAAATTTCGGTAATTTTTCTCCACAGAATATTATATTTCTTATCCATCAAACCCAAGGATTGCCAAAGGATTTTTTCATATTTTAAAAATCTTGTTTTTGATGTGGTGCCAGCAACTCTATTGGGATTTCTCTTGATATATCCTTTGAGTTCATAATCCGTTTCCATAATAGCAAGAACCTCATCAATATCCTTATCGGGATGCTTTTTAGAAGTGGTGTCAATATCAAGCAACAAATCCAAATGGTGACCAACGGTAAGAACTTCCCTGGTAAAATAATCTGCAAATACCTTGCTGGTGGGACCATTTGAAAGACCAATATGATATAGTTTGAAGCCAGAATCAGTTAAACTACCTTCAGAGTCAATCACCTGGATATGTTTCAAAAAAGTAACATAGTTTTTTCTAATAGAGTTATAATAGTTGTCTCCGACAAATGTAGTATCAATATCTTTTGAAATAATTGATAACCATTGGTCCTTCGGTTGTTTTTTACGCATAGCTACTATTTTCTTTTCCAAGAAGGTAAGCGGTTTTCCGGTTTGAAGCGTTCCAATTACATTGCCTGAGATATCCTTTACAGGTTCTGTACGAAAATCTGTTAAAATGCTTTTCGGGATAATCTTTTCTTTCCAGCACGCATCAAACGCATCTTCTTCCACGATACCGACCTTTTTTAAGTAATAGTAGTGTAAAAGTAGGTGGAACATTGCAATTGGCAGGTCTTGGTGTTTTGCCCAAAACCGATCAGCTGTTGGCTTATGGGTATGTTCTGCATCGGCTGATAAAACAGCAACATTATGTGCCAAAGTCAAGTTGTTATGGTTATTGTTATCATAAACAATAAGACCGACAGGAATTTTGTCCCCAATCTGTGTGCTGTACAGCTCAGTAAGGAAATCTCCCATATTAAAACCATCAATAATTTGAGGCGAAATGAGATATGCCAAATCGCAACTTTTTAGGTAGGCAATGCTCTGTCCAACTCCGGTCAGCATACCTCTTTTGGTTTCTGTAGCGGGTTTGAACTCAAAAGAAGCCAGTTTTTTGTTCGTCGGATCATAAAAAGCAGCATCGGGAGAGGGAAAATCCGCACTTGTACCAACTCTATAAAAATCTGTACCCCAACTTCCGTTATACTGCCATGTGGCAGTTTTAAAATTCTGCAAAATCGCATCAGTTGTTGCTTTAGCAAGAACATGGTGATTTAAAGCCATGGTTTATTCCTCCTCCAACATGGATTTCTTGGCAAGATGTGTTGTGGAGTCGCTACTCCACTCTTTGTTAACAACAGTTCTCAATCTCTCACCAAATATTTGTGCAACGATACAAGGAAAGGCATTGCCTACCTGGAGACACTGGTTAATAATTGGACCAACAAATTCAAAATCATCTGGAAATGTTTGAATACGGGCAGCTTCTCTAACAGTAAGCGTTCTGTTTAATGTAGGATGAACTGGAAGCGCATTGTGCCCAGGGACGATTGTACAGGAAGGCTTTTTACGGTCAAGTCGTGCAAACACATGACTAAAATTAGCAACAGGTTTTCCTGTTTTAGTTCCTAACTTCAGGTGTTCAGGTAATGCATCTACATCCATCTTTTCACCTTCAGGAATGTAAGAAAACCGTTCAGCAACAACTTTCGAGTGGCTGGGAGCACGATGGTTTTTCAATTTACCCAGTGTGGATTCATCCGCAAGATCTGTCAATACTTCTTCAACTGTTCTATAGGAATGTTGCCAAGATTCGGGTTTTTCAAAATACTTAGCTTTTGGAAACGGAAATGCTAAGTCCGTTTTTGTGCCAATCAAAATAAAGCGGCGCCGCAACTGGGGTGCGCCATAATCAGCTGCATTAATAACCCTGTGTTCAGTTCTATATCCATGTTCCCTGAAATACTGTTCAATAGTATTAACGTACTCACCGTTGTGTGCAGAAAGGATGCCTGGAACATTTTCCATAATAAACCAAGGGGTTTCTGAGCGCACAACAATATTGGCGAATGCATAGACCAAATTGTTCCTCTGGTCTTTAGTTAAATCGTGTTTTTTGGTATTGACAAACCTCCGATTTCCGAACATCGAAAACCCTTGGCAGGGAGGACCGCCCACAACCAAATCAACTTTGGCTCGTTTTAATTTTTCTGCCACCAGAATTTGATTTTCTTCTACCGAGAGATCGATTTGTAAACACTCATGAGTAAAATTCTTACGATACGCCTCAACAGCATAGTCATTAAATTCTGCCCCAAGAACACACTCCAGACCAGCTTGTTCTAATCCCTGTGTGAATCCACCAGCACCGCAGAACAAATCCCCAAACTTTAAGGTTGCACGTTTGTTTTTACGTTCCTTGCGGAGAGAAATCCCTATATCTGTTTTAGCATAAAATGAGTTGTCAGGCATAATACCTTGATAAGTCTCGCCTTCAATAAAATGACGAACACAGTCTGCAATTTTTGCTGCCATTAAAGGGGGCACCGCATTCCCGACCTGAATACACTGTGATCTACGATCACCACTAAAAATGTACGAATCCGGGAAGGTTTGGATTCGTGCGCCTTCACGAGGTGTCAAACTACGATTAAGAACTGGATGTACAGGGAGCGCATTGTTTCCGGGGACGATTGTAGATGATACTTCATTTCGATGCAAACGAGTATACGTGTTTCCAAAGTTTTTGCGTCTAATATCTTCAGGGAGATCTTCGGGCTTAGGAAGTTTTCCGCCTTCCGGAATGAGCTGATATCTTCTAACAACAATGTCGGAATGATTAAGTGCAATATGATTAGGAACTTCTTTACCTTTGTCTATAAGGTCGTTAATAGCTTCGCCGACATTTTTAAAAGCTTTGATATTACCGTAGGACGTGGAACTGTATGCCGGGAAAAGAAATTGATCTTCTGAGTTTGTTCCGACAATGAATACACGTTCTCTTTTTTGAGGTACACCGTAATTCGAAGTGTCAATCATCGAATAATGCAGATTGTATCCAATGGTCATAAATGCATTAACTACTTGTTCAAAGTATCTGCCTTCAAACATGGTGAATAAACCCTTTACATTTTCAAAAATGAAACACTTAGGGCGAAGTGCATCTACGATTTTAACATAGCTTTCAAAAAGCATATTTCGAGGATCGGCAGAGTTTTTATTCCCCATATTGGAAAATCCTTGACAAGGCGGACCACCGATAATAACATCAATCTTTTTGTTGCCGAGATATGATTTAATATCTGATATGGAAAGTTTTCTGATATCTTCCAACAAATATGGTTCATCAGGAAAATTGAGAGAAAAAGTGTCTCTTGCTTGGGGCATAATATCGCTTGCCAATAGTCCTTCAAAACCTGCTTCTTTAAAACCAATATCTAAACCGCCTGCACCAGTGAAAAGAGAAATATAATAATGTTTCTTATTACTCATAACTTTTTGCCCCCACACATTCGGCGCTGATGTCAAAAACTATTCCGTTCTTTTTACAGTAGTCATCAAGTAATTTCATTGTTTTATATGTAGGCTTTGTTTTGCCAGATTCCCATCTGTTTACTGTGGCAAACGAAATACCGAGTTCTTTCGCAAAAGCTTCTTGGCTTAAAAAGTTTTTTTGTCTAATTTGCTTTATGGATTCGGAAAAAGTCATAACAATTTCTCCTTTATAGCAGAGTTATGACATTATTATAACATCTATTTTGGCGTTATTCAAGTAATTGCACGATAAAACGATAAATAAATTATACAATCATTTTGGAGGAATGACTATGATAAAGGTGTGTTGCTTTTATATTTTGTAATTTTAACTATATTAAAATCAGTAAAAATCGACAGGAGAATGTGAAAAAGCAAAAACGTTTGTAAAAAAGAAAATGCCGAAAACGGCATTTAGTATGCAAAATATGAAAGTTTATTCCGATTTCGGCATTTAAGAAACAGTCCAATCGGTCAGATTTCCGGTTTTCATTCGGTCTGATTTTCAAAAATCAGAATTATGGTAAAATACTTTCAGTAATTGAAAGGAGTTTTTTATCATGTCAAAACAGTATCCCGAGGAATTAAAAAAACAAGTTGTAGCTTGCTACGAAAAGAAACACTCTTTAGTTTTTGTTGCGGAAAAGTATAATGTTGCTGTTTCAACAGTTGCTCGATGGGTAAATGATTACACCATTCACGGTCCTTTGGAGGAACAGTTTACTTTATCTGAATTTAAAGAATTAAAACGCAAATATACAAGAAGTCAACATTTATTAGAGATTATCAAACTTTCCAAAGTGTTTGATGAGATTGATTTGCAAAAAAGATTAAGAATTCTTGCACAGTTATATGAGCAAACAGAATTATATAGTGTTCGTGAACTGTGCGAGGCTTTGAATGTGGATAGAGGTACATTTTACAACCATATTTTCAGAAAAGCAGATAGAACAAAGTTTTTAGAAGAACAAGCACAAACAATGTTAAAAGTACAAGAGGTCTTTGATGAAGGACAACAACGGTATGGAGCGGCAAAGATTAGTGCAGTATTAGCTGAGAACGGAGTAATAGTAAGCAAACGCAGAGTAAAAAAGATTATGGATGAATTAGGTCTTGAGAGTATTCAACGTGGTGCTAAAAGTTATTATAGAATGCATAAAGACCGCATGAAACGTAATTTGCTAAACAGAGAGTTTAAAGCAGAGCGAATGAATCAGAAATGGGTAAGTGACATTACATATTTTAAACTCAAAAACTATCCGGTATATCTTTGTGTAATATTAGATTTGTATTCACGAAGAGTTGTTGGATATAAAGTTTCAAGAAAATGTAGTACAAATTTGGTTACTGCATCGTTTCGCAAAGCATTTGAAGAACGAGGAAATCCGGAAGGGTTATTGTTTCATAGTGATAGAGGTTCACAGTATATTTCAGAAACATTTAGAAAAATTTTGAGTAATTGTTCTGCTACCCAATCGTTTTCTAATTCTGGCAGACCTTGTGATAATGCTGTAATGGAATCGTTTTTTGCTTCTTTTAAAAGAGAGGAAGCATATAGAAGAAATTACACTTCGGAAAATGATTTTAAAAAATCGGTAGATGAGTATATAAAATTCTATAATGAACGTCGTCCGCATAGCACTTTAGGACTTAAATCTCCCGTTAGATTTGAGGAATTATATGGCAAGAATAAATGAGAAAGGGGTGTTGATATAGCTGCACTTAATAAATTTTTTATTTTCAATTATAAATTTTTTTAGAATCAACAAAAATCGACTGGAGAATGTGAATGCGCATAAATAAAGGGTTTATAAAAAGAAAAGGTTCTGTTTTTCGAAAAAAATGTTCAAAAAACAGAACCAAATCATATGGTCGAGGTGACAGGGCTCGAACCTGCGGCATCTAGTTCCCAAAACTAGTGCGCTACCAACTGCGCCACACCTCGTTATATAATTATTTAATTTATATTACTTGCAATTTGCATTGTTGTTTTGGCAACCCTCTTGCGGTGCCAAAAATTTTTTCGACTTGGAGCGCCGAAAAATTTTGACCGCGGCGCTTCGTTATGTTCGCTTAATCGTCCACAGGACGCGCTCACAACCTCACCCAAAACTAGTGCGCTACCAACTGCGCCACACCTCGTTTCAACAAGAATGATTATACATTAAAAGTAAGTAAATGTCAACCTTTAAAATTAGAACCGAATACAATTTTTCAAATTTGCCCAATTATATGTGCTATTAATAGATTCCAAAGGCTAAATTAAAATCTTTTTAAACTTTCATCCCCGAAAGGTAGTTGCTTTTCGGGGATGAATTAGCAAAAATATTAAATAACAAACTGACGCAAATAACGGCAACTTAATTTAACCGAATCAAGTATTTTTTCTTTAGAGCTTTCAAAAGCCTTATCTTCCACTTCAACACAAACAAAACTGTCATAACCAATATCTGTAAGTGCGGAAATATATTTACCCCAATCCACGTCGCCAAGACCTGGGAGCTTAGGACTCATATATTCAAGTGGATATGCCATTACGCCAACATCGTTAAGCTTATCAGGATAAAGCTTAATATCCTTGCAATGCACATGGAAAATCTTATCTTTAAACTGATAAATAGGCTTAATATAATCAATTTGTTGCCATATAAAGTGACTTGGGTCATAGTTAATACCAAAGTTATCACTCGGTATAATTTTGAACATTTCTCTCCAAAGTTTTGGTGTAGTGAAAAGATTTTGTCCGCCTGGCCATTGGTCAGCACCAAAAAGCATTGGGCAGTTTTCAATAGCAACTTTAACACCCTTATCTTCAGCAAACTTGATAATTGGCGGCCAAACTTCCTTAAATATTTCAAGGTTTTCTTCTACCGTCTTTGTTTGGTCACGGCCTATAAAAGTTGTAACCATATTAACGCCCAAAAGTGCGCTCATATTGATTACTTTTTTAAGATGCTCAATACTTGCGCTTCTCTTTTCAATATTTCCATCCATTGTATTAGGATAGAAAGCCAATGAAGAAATCTCTACACCCTTAGCCTTACAGTAATCCTTAACATATTTAATATATTCTTCAGTGGTGTTTTCTACGTCTATATGGCTTACACCTGCATATCTTCGTTCTGCCTTACCCTGTGGCCAACAAGCCACTTCAGCACATTCGCAACCGTTAGCGGCTACATCATCTATCATTTCTTCAAATGTAAAGCCGTCATAAATTGCACTTACTACACCAAGTTTCATAAATATTGCCCCTTTTAAATATACTTATCCGGATAAACAAGTCCGGTTTTTTTCTTTAATAAATCCATGCATTTATGAACATTTAAACAAAGCTCACTTGCTAAAATATAATCTTCCCTATTTTCAAAAAAGCGCAAAATATAATCAGCAAAACGCTGTGCTTCACCTCGCATTTGCTCCGCTTTAGAAAAATGAGGTGTTATAGATATTTCGCGATTGTCCTTAACTAAGGTTACACCGGCGTATTGCGAAATCATATCGATTTTTAAAACGCCATTTTCACCTATAATTTCACTGCTGAATGTTCCCTGTTCGGTTTTACTATATGTCAAATTTGCTTTAAAGCCATCGTAGAAAAAACAGGCTTCTCCCGCCCCGTCAGCACCATTCGATAACAAATTACTATTTGCTGATATGTCATTTGGCACACCTAATAAATCAACCGCACCATAAACGCAATATACACCTAAATCCATAAGTGCACCTGCATGAAAAGACATATCAAAAATATTAACCTGTTCTCCTTTTAAGAAATCATCCAGTCGACTTGAACGTTGAAGATAACTAATCTTCGCCTCAGTTATTCTTCCTATTTTATTAAGGGCGTCTTTAACTTTTTTATAAAGATTTATATGTCTTGGAATGATTGCTTCCATATAGATAAGATTATTAGCATCGGCTATTTTTTTAAGTTCTATATAATCATCCGATTTAGTAACTATCGGTTTTTCGCATAATACGTGTTTGCCATTTTGGAGAAAGATTTTTGCTTGATTTTTATGAAAAACATTTGGAGATGCAATATAAACCGCATCGACAAGATCGCTTTCTGCCATTTCTTCAAGGTCTGTAAAGACGGTTTTACAACCATGTTTCTTAGCGAAATCAATCCCTGTTTCATATTTTCTTGAATATACAGCAGTAAGTGCATATTCATTTGTAAGCGCTACACCACTCAAAAAAGCATCGCAAATATTACTTGTTCCGATAGTTGCAAGTCTTATCATATTTCTACCTTTACAGTCTGCATAATTTCAGCAGACTTGAAGCAATTTTCCATAACCAAAAGCACACGTCTTACTTCGTTGTTTTTAATTAACTGCTCTGCTTTGCCGTCTACAGCAGTGCAAAAATTACGATAGAAGTTATGCACGTCACTTGTAGGACGCTCTATCTCATACTCATCAAGGGTTAAACTATCTCGCGGTGCCATAGTTTTGGTAATACCTGCCGCATTTTGCACAGGGGTTACATCCTTTTCTATCCAACGGGTAAGTTTTGCAACCTTGGCATTTTGCTGCCAATCAGTAAGATAGAGAGAACCATTTTTACACTGCATATAAAATCTCGGCATTGCTAAAAAGTTATATGTACCAACTTCAACATGTGCGGTTTTACCGTCTACAAAACCTAACTCTAAACGGAAGCCGTCATCTACTTCTTCGTTAGTAATATTTGTAGTAATACAGTTAACCGATGTAATCTTTTGGGGAATTAACTGTAGCATTTGGTCGATAAGATGCACACCCCAATCAAGAATCATACCGCCGCCGTATTCCTTTAAACAACGCCAGTCACTTGGTATACCGCGAGAACCATGAATACGCGATTCTATTCTTAAAACATCACCTATTTCAGCGCTATCTATTACACTTTTTACGCCTAAAAAGTCAACATCCCAACGTCTGTTCTGATGAACTGTTAAAAGTTTTCCGCTTTTATTCTGCGCTTCTACCATGCGGTCAAATTCCGCAACAGATAATGCCACGGGCTTTTCACAAATAACATTATGACCTGATAAAAGACCATTCACAACCAAATCTTCATGTACGTCATTTGGTGTTGCTACTACAATAATATCAATACTTTTATCAGCAAAAATCGCCTCATTAGATTCATATACAAACACGCCGTTATCTACTGCTGCCTGTCTTCTCTTTTCTTGAATATCGTATATACCCGCAAGGTCTACAACATCACTTTTAAGTATTTGGCTACAGTGCCAAGCGCCTTGCCCACCGTAACCGATTACCGCTACTCTTTTCATTAAAAAATCACCTAAATAAAATATTCACCGTAGTTCCGCTCAATTTATGAAACTCCGCTGCATATCTAAAAAATTCAGCCAAAAAATACTTTCTTTCTTTTTTTGAAAGTGTGGTTTCCTTATATGCAGTTGATATGTAATTATACTCTTCTCCATCGCTATTAAAAAATACCGCAAACCTAGACTTCGCAAATAAACACACTAGTTTTAATGCTACGGCAATATGTTCCTTATTTCCCGAAGTTTCTAAAAGTATTTTTCTTATATCAGAAGCACAGGTTGTTACCGCATTTACCTGTTTTTCACTTTTCATAAGAGAAAGTATGTAAATAAATATAATAATTAGCATAGCCAAAAATACTAAAAGTAATATTTTTGTTAATGCGCGAGTGTCAGCAAACACCTGAGAATCATATCTTGCTAAACCTATCATCCAACAAATGTCTTCAATGGTAGAATAATGCAAATGCATATTTTCATCCTTATAGGCAGACAAAAACGAAGTAAAGCCTTTATCCGTCGCCATCATTTTCTCATAAGAATAATCCTTGTTATATTTACGGTCCTTTAAGAATGAGATATTACCAAGTTCTCTATGTACTGTATCTATAACAAGATTGCCCGTTTCTTTATCATATACAAATAACTGGGCATCCAGTTCTTGTGCCATCTGGTTATATCTTTCAGCAATTTTATCTAATTTTATAACACCGTACAAAATGCCCACAGTACTGTCGTTTACATTAATAGGAACCGCGGTTCTTATAATTTCATAATTATCTTTTGTAAGGTCCTTAATTCTACCGCTTATATAGGCGCCTTTTTCTTTTTCTTCATCGAACGAAATTAAACCTACAAGATTAATGGAACCCGCTTTGGTTACAAATGTATTATCAGGATTCAAAATGCCAATGTTTTCAATCAAGCCAATAGGTTTAAAACATTCAAACATCAAGTTATAACTTTCACCATCACTGTAAAGTTTTGCAGCAAAGTTCGCCATGGTAGAAAGATTTTCACGGTCAGAAATTAACTGAAGACTTATATCATCTTTAATCTGCTTAGTTTGAACATGAAGATTTTCATACGCTTCATCCTCGGCAGTGACATAAAAATGACTCACCATCCCAAGAAATACCGCACATAAAAGAATTGCAGTGATTATAGTATATAAAACATAATGTTGCTTATATTTCTTTTTTCCGTATGTTATTGCCATATTTACACCCTCTTAAAATTTAACACTCGCATAAATATATGTAACTATCTATATTATAACATAATAATTTAATTATTTCAATCTTTTCCGATATTTCTACAAAAATAACTTATAAACGACTTTTTAAGTTTTAAAAAGCGCCTTGAAAAGTATATAAATAAGGCAGATACTCAGTCGACATAAGTATCTGCCTCTTAAATTTTTTCTAAGTTATATTTTTATATTAATCAAATGTGCCACACCGGGAATACTCTCACCTTGAAATGATGATGTTGGAGAAAGCAAAGCGCCGGTAGACATGAATAAAATATTTTTAAAGTTGCCATCTTCAAAACGATGCATAATGAAAGAAGCCAAAACCGAAGCAGAACAACCGCATCCCGAACCACCTGCATGCGTATCCTGCTTATCACCTTCAAATATAAGGTTGCCGCAATCCGAATGGTGACATCTTAGATTATATCCTTCCTTATCCATGAGTTCATACAACAGTTGTGTTCCCACAACCCCTAAATCTCCCGTATATATTACATCATAGTCTTCGGGCGTTGTGTTTGTATCTTTGAAGAAGTGAGTTATGGTAGAGGCAGCAGCAGGGGAAAATGTCAAGAGAACACCATAAAATTTCCGCTTCCAAAAATTCCCTTTAATATTGCGGGTTTAGAGCGCTTTTGGTGTGAGTGCGGCTATGGGGAGGTAGATGTGAAACATACACCATAAGGCATTTTATTGTGCTTTTTCAATAAAATATTACAATATGATTATAATGATTGTAGTTAGTCGAAACGCTCAAAAGCGTTCCGACAAGCCACTTTAGAAGTGGCTTTGGCAAAATTAAATTCTAATATTTAATTTTGCACAACATTCATTGCAATGGGATAGGACAAATTTTTAGTAAAAATTTGTCGCAAAATCAAAGATTTTGTGGCGAAACAGAATTGTTTCGCCTAACCTATTCCATTATGATTTATGCCTTACCAACGGAACCGAAAAGCTCCATCTTATTCATAACGGTCTGCTTTATAGCCTCAACCTTCATATCTCTGATTTCCAGATACT
>JAZNSZ010000004.1:0-12760 GCA_045591465.1 Acutalibacteraceae bacterium
AAAAAGTTGTTGACAAATGAATGGACATGTGATATAATAATCGCGTTCCGAATTTTGCTGGTGTGGCTCAATGGCAGAGCAGCTGATTTGTAATCAGCAGGTTGTTGGTTCGACTCCGATCACCAGCTCCATAGAGTCCGTTTAGTAAAGCGGACTCATAATAAGGGGGATTTCCCGAGCGGCCAAAGGGGGCAGACTGTAAATCTGTTGTCTTCGACTTCGGTGGTTCGAATCCACCCGCTCCCACCAAGAAAAAGACGATTGCTTTCGCAATCGTCTTTTTCAGTTATATTCGCCTTCGGCGTGTGATATTGCTTCGCAGTGAAATTCGGCTAGCGCCGAGTGATATTGGGCTTCGCCCAGTTTTATGGAGAATATAATATCTCTTCTGCGTAAGCAGAAATATCACTTTCGCAACGCGAAAATATCACTCCGACGAAGTAGGAATATCACTAAAAATTAAGACAAGGTGGATTCAATCGACCGAAAAAGAAGCGCCGTATTTTGAATTTTCAAAATACGGCGTGTTTTATAATAATGTTATTTGCGTGCTTTCGCTTTCTTCTTGTTCAGATCGTATCTCTATTTTGCTATAAGGAATTTCCAAACCCCAGTTGTCCCAACCCCAATAATTGTTTCTTGCAAATAATTCGATCTTTGATTGTTGGGGAAACATTTTTGTAATTCCATCGATAACTATTTCAGGCTTTTCACTATGTCTACCTCTATGCACAGAAACTAATTGTCGAATATTTCTTGCTCCGCGTGGCGTTGGAAATTTTCCTTTCTTAAAAGCTAACACAAATTCTGTTTGTGAAAGGGTATATCTTCCGGGGTTGTGAACTTGTTTATCCCAAACAAAGGCTACCGTTTTATATTCAAAACCCCAACTTTCCCCTAATTCGATTGAATTTGCGAATTGTGGACCGGTTGTCCACATAAATAAAATGCAATCATCAGCGGCTATCGATGCAACATCTAACTCTTTTAACTCTTTTAGTTTGAGCGTGGGATATTTAAAACTTGCTGAACTAATAAATACAGATTTCTCAAAACCTACATTTTCAGTTTTTATGCAAGATTTATCATATTGCATTTTTCCGCCATAATCCCACGGAGGATCAGCATATATCACATCATATTTTTTTGTGGGAAGCATTGGATATAGTTCTTCGAGCGGATTAATCTTTTTTCTCCTTTTTGCTTCTGGGTTATATTTTGAATAACCGCTGATTGAATTTAACTCTATGTTATTCATAATTAATTCTCCATATACTATTTTTTTTATTATAAACGATAACACAACTTTTGTCAATAGGATTGTTACTCATAATCCGTTGACCTAAATACCGTATATGCTATAAAATTATGTCATAAGTGGAGGTGTTTTGAATGATCAAGTCGTGTTTTGGAAAACGAGTTCAAGCGTTGAGAAAGAACAGTGGCTTAAGCCAAGAGAAATTTGCTTTACTAATTAATATGGACAGGACATATTTTGCTTCGGTTGAATCTGGGAAACGGAATATTTCGATCGAAAATATAGCGAAAATAGCAAATGGCTTAAATGTTACATTGGAAGAATTGTTTAGGGGGTTATAAAATGGGAAAGAAAGCATTAAGCGGAAGAGAAAATTGGCAAACAGAAGCGGGTATTAAAGCTGCAAAAGCTGAAAGAAATTTATATACTGCATTTGAACAACATTTTGAAAACACAGAATATGTTTTACATAAAAAACCAAAACACCTAAAAAATTTATATGGAAAAGTTGTTTTACCTAAAGAGGTTTTGGATCAAATATATAATCCTCCCATAAATTTCAAAAAAACAAAATGGGGAGTTTCTCCTGATTTTGCTATTGAGAATACACGCACGAAAAAAGTACTGTTTGGAGAAATCAAACGACAAGATGGTTGGGTTGAAGGCAAGAAATCTAACGCAGGAAGAGGTAATGTGCATGAAAGGTTATGCAAGTTGTTTACTCCTGGTCTAATAAAGGCATATAGAAAAATTGGCGGTATAGATAGTAAAAAGATTTTGCCTTTTTGGGTTGTTTTTGAGGGTGATATTACGAGAGATCCAAAGCGAAATAGAGAGGTTGCTTTTTGGTTTGATAAATATACCAGCAATTACTTTATGTGGAGACCCAATATGACCGAAAAAGAATTAATAGAGCATTTTGAGAAGAAACTCAAAAATTACTTAGAATAATCCTCTGAATTTTTAAAACTTTTCGGATATAATTGCTGATACCAAAAAATAAAGGTGCCAGTAATATAAACAGAGAAGAATTGCAAGAAGAAATAAGGTTTTTATATGGACTTTGGTACAGATACTTTGACCTTTATCATTTCCTAAAAAAGAATAAACGTGGATTAGAGTTGATACCTAAACTCCGCGAAAGACAAAACGAACTTTTACGGCTAATTGACTTTGCAAAAGACCAACTTTGAGTTAGTATCATAATAGTTCTTTTTTGTTTATGTCCGCAATACACAAAACTATTGACAACAGCGCTCGAAAATGGTATAATCTCTTTGCAATTAGGGAGCTTGATGAAACTCAGGCTGAGAGGAAGTCCGTTTTAACTATGACTTCGACCGATAACCTGATGCGGATAATGCCGCCGTAGGGAAATACAGCGTTTGTATTGCCACAGGTATATTGCCTGTGGCTTTTCTTTTTTGTATTTCCGTGAGCGAAAATCTTAAAACTCAAGGTAATTGCAAAAACAAAAAAGGAGAAATGAAAAATGAAAAACAAACAACTCTACAAAATTTGCGAATCTGCTGTTTTGATTGCGCTATCAATCGCACTAATGCCAATCGAAATACCGGGACCTGCATTTGGCGGTGATATTGACTTAGTTATGATACCTTTGTTTATTCTCGCCTACCGCAACGGCTTATTATACGGCATTGCTTCCGGCGGCGCTTTTGGTTTTCTTAAGTGCTTAATCGGTGGCGGTATCGGTTGGGGTCTGCCTTCGGTATTGCTCGACTATGTTTTGGCTTATGCCGCAGTAGGTTTTGCCGGTATTTTTAAAGGAAAATCTTGGGCTATTGAACTTTCCACTTTTATCGGTTGCCTAGCAAGATTTATAATCCACTTTATAAGCGGTGTTACCCTTTATATGATAACCGTGCCCACCGAAGTTGCAGGTATTACTATCGCAAACCCTGTATTATACTCAATAGTATATAATATGTTTTATATGTTGCCTAACACAATAATTGCAATCGTTATTATGAGTCTTTTAAGATTCCCGCTTAAAAGATTGAAAAGAATAGGATAAAATTAAACCGCGTTTAAAACGCGGTTTTTGTTATTTTAAAATTCATTATAAAATCAAAACAAAAACTTTTTGAATAAAATTCACCTTGACACTAAAAATATTAAAGTATTATTTTTGGGGTGAATTTATGTGTACGGCTATTACTTATAAAACAAACCAATTTTTCTTCGGCAGGACGCTTGATTACGAGCATTCGTTTGGCGAATCAATAGTTATAACCCCGCGGAATTTTATATTAGATTTTAAAAATTTAGGTATAATGCAAAAGCACTACGCCATCATAGGAATGGCACATATTGCTGAAAATTATCCCCTGTATTACGATGCCATGAACGAAACGGGGCTATGCATTGCCGCGCTTAACTTTGTTGGTAATGCCTACTATCGCAAAAAATCTTCTTCTAAAGAAAACTTATCAACTTTTGAACTTATCCCATGGTTACTAGGGCAGTGCTCTACCGTAAAGCAAGTAAAAGAAAAACTTAAAAATATTAATATTACCGATACTGCCTTCTGCCAAGAACTGCCGATAGCGCAACTACATTGGATTATTGCTGATAAAAACGAATCCATAACCGTAGAATCGGTAAAAAGCGGGATTGAAATTTACGATAACCCCGTCGGCGTACTAACCAATAATCCGCCTTTTCCGATACAAATATTTAACCTTAACAATTATATTCACTTATCCCCTAATCCGCCCGAAAACCTTTTTTCAAAACAACTGCCTTTAAAACCATATAGTCGCGGCATGGGTGCTTTAGGTTTGCCCGGCGATACTTCTTCAGTTTCCCGATTTGTAAGAGCAACATTTTTAAAGTTAAATTCTATAACACCTGACGACGAAAAGGAGAGTTTAAGCCAGTTTTTTCACATTTTAGGTCATGTCAATGTAACGCGCGGTTGTTCAATTACCGGAGACGGCGAATACGACAACACTATATACACATCTTGCTGCAATGCTGATAAAGGTATTTACTACTATACGACATACCACAACCGACAAATTACCGCAATAAATATGAACAAGGAAAAACTCGAAAGTAATACTCTTATATCCTATCCCCTTATAACCAAGCAACAAATAAAATTTCAAAATTAAAAAGGAAGCGTACGCTTCCTTTTTACCAAGCCACTAAAATTGATTTGTCTATTTGGGAAGAATCAAATCGGTAATGCGCCACCACCGTAGAACGTTTTAAATAATCTTCTTCCCTGTTTGGCTGACCGCCGTTATGTATAATATAGGTAATACCCTCACGAGTACGCTTATCAGATACAATACCGATATGTTTATTATCATTAAAGATAACAATATCCCCTGGTTGCCATTCTTCTATCTTATTTATATCTGTAGTAAGTGAAACGGCATATTCGTCAAAGAAAATGCGTAAATTCCTAACCCTGCGAAAGTCAATATTTGTATCAGGCTTATCTATAGAAGAATAGGCGTCAGGTCGGTTTTTAACATCGTTATCAACCATATCACGAAGCCTGTATCCTGCATTTTTGAAAGCGCGCCATACCACATCCGAACAAACACCTATATCGTCGGGCGGATAACCGCCTTCAATATATTTGCCATCATACTTAGGGTGGTTTTGGGCATCTTTACGGGCGCCCAACATAATATCCGTATAGTCATCTGTGCCATCACCGTCAAAATCCGTTGCGCTTTTTACAGTTTCAATACGAAAATCTTCGGCAGTGTAATGTTTTTTTGGTATCAAATTAAAATAATCCAGTACATAAACTGCAGTCACTACAAATATAACTATTACAATAATAATCGCATTCAAACTCTTTTTAGGTTTTAAGTTAATCATAATATCACCTGAGTACATTATAATGGTATAGGTTGGGCGAAACAATTTTGCTTATGCCACTTAAAAAGTGGCTTGTCGAAGCACTTTTTAGCGTTTCGACAAATCACAATCATTATAGCACATTAAAATAAAGGTCGCAAGTGAAAGGAAACAGTATAAAATAAGGGCAGACATTTTAATATGTCTACCCCTATTTTTAATAAATTTTATTCCGTAAACTCAATCGTATTAATTACAGTACCATTAACAGTAATTTTAACCGACTGACCTATTGTTGCAAATGGTAATAAATCAGATTTTGTAACCAAAACTGTATAAACTTTTTCATCTTCTTCAAGTTTTAGATAATATACCGTATTGCCATCTACTACTGCGGAATTTATCTTCTCGATAACACCTGTTATTTCGTTTGTTTGGGTTTCAGTAATATCGGTAACATTTTCGGTCTTGAGTTTTGAAATATAATCAGCCCTTGCACTTTCTACCGAGTTGCCCGTGCCCACTATTTGATATTGATTAACATCAACGAAAGCATACATTTTAACAAGTCCCGCGCCATCCTTCAAAGACATAAAGTAGGTTGGACGTTCGGATACATTGAGAAGCAACGGGAATGTTGCAGAGTAACCCAAATGTTGCACCTGACCCTCGGCAGAACCCATTGCAGAATATTCTTCCGCACCGGGAATTGTATAAAACTTGGTCGCTTTGGTACGCATATTCACAAGCACAAAGCCCACGTTCGACTCATCACTTGTAACCGATGTCATGCCAGTATACAAATATACATCATCATCAAGCGCCAAGTAATTATATCCGTCGGTCGGCTGCAACACACCGCGCTGACCGAAAATAGAATTAAAGAAGCCTGAGCGGTATTTTCCGTTATAGATAAGTTGCTGTTCAATCATATCTGAGTCGAACACTTGGTCTACCCAAGTTGGCACTTTGTCCAATTTATAATACTCGCACTCACCTGTTTGGGCATTCATAAGCACCGCGCCGTCTATGTCGCTTCCGCTCCAAAAACCGATTTTGAAATCTATAACAGAAGCCACCCAATACGGTGTTCCGTTGTCATCAATTTCAAAAGAAATATTATCAAAAATCTTGGTAGGATATTTAAAACGCAAAGCGCGATTAAGGTCACGCATAAAATATTCACTGTCGGAATACCTTATACCGTTTTCCAATCTCACAAGGTCAGTTTCCTGTGTAGTCATATCAACAGTTATATATGCCGGAATTCCTTGCGATTGGTTGTTGAACCACTTAATTATATCGCCATACATTAAAGGCGTTACCCTTACAGGTCTTCCCTTGTAGTTAATTTGTGTGTAGATTTCTTGTATTTCAAACTGCGAAACCAAGTCAGCCATTTCACCAAGTTTTCTTTGGCCGAGTCTTGTGGATGTTTCCCTGTCAACTACCGGAATTTGTTCTTGCTTAATTTCGGCAACATCATCGGTAAAATCACCGTCGGTAATAGTTATAAGTTCGTTATAACTACGCGCATTAAAAATCTCAGCGCCGATAAGCGAAGCAAATGCGCTTAATACAACTATCGCTAAAACCGCAAAAATCGCAAACTTAATAGGCTTTCCGAGAGAACTTAAGTTGATACGCGGCACTCCGGAAACTACCGTGGGATTTTTGTTGTCCTTAATAAGAGTTATAACCTGAGAAAACGCATTTATAACAACACTTACTATGATTATAAACGATACAAAACTCCAAAACTCCTTACTTTGAAGATTTATCGGCGGTAGTATAAACCAATAATAACCACCTATAACCGCCAAAGTTATAATCCATTTTCCAATTATAAAAGGAACACTTTTTTTCATAATTCCCCTCCAATGTTTTACTATTTTTAAAATATCACATTATCATACCAAAGTCAAATATAAATGATTGCAAAACCGCATACTTTAGAGTATAATTGATTTATTGGAGTGTGACATTTATGTTCAAGGAAATTAGTGCAAAAGAAATTAAAGGCAACCTTATTAATGCCATATCAAATGAATGGATGCTTATATCAGCAGGTGATAAAAACGGATATAATATGATGACTGCATCCTGGGGTTTCTTGGGTGAAATGTGGGGCAACGATACTGCCGTCGCTATGATACGCCCCCAAAGATATACTATGGAATTTGTTGAAAAATCAGAATATTATACCCTTAGTTTTTACGGTGATAATAAAGATATTCACAAGATTTGCGGCAGTATGTCGGGCAGAGATGTTAATAAAACGGAACTTGCGAAACTCACTCCCATATTCGATGATGAATGTGTTTATTTTGAAGAAGCAAGGCTTGTTATTATTTGCAAAAAACAATATATGCAAGATATGGACGAAAACTGCTTTGTTGATAAAACACCTTTAAAATGGTATGAAAACAAAGATTACCATAAAATGATATTTGGTAAAATTGAAAAAGTTTTAGTAAAGGAATAAGAAAAATGAAATTTTTAATTGCTTCTGATATACATGGCTCTGCAAAATACTGCAAAATGCTTTTAGATGCTTTTCAAAACGAAAAAGCCGATAAAATAATTATCCTTGGCGATATTCTCTACCACGGACCGCGTAATGATTTACCCGAAAATTATGCTCCTAAAGAGATTATCGCGATGCTTAACCCTTTGAAAAATAAACTGTTATGTGTTCGTGGAAACTGCGATACCGAGGTTGACCAGATGGTGCTTAACTTCCCTATTTTAGCCGATTATGCTGTAATACCCATAAAAAACAGGCTTTTGTACGCTACCCACGGGCATAAATTTAATCCGCAGACTCCACCACCGCTTTCTAAAGGTGATATTTTAATTAACGGACACACCCACGTTCCAAAATGTGATGATTTTGGCGATTTTGTTTATCTTAATTGCGGTTCGGTTTCTATCCCAAAAGAGAACAGTCCTCACAGTTATATGACCTTAGAAGACGGGAATTTTAAATGGATCAACCTTGAAACAGGAGAAGTTTATAACGAATTTACTGCTTAAAAAAACGGTGCTTTGCAAAATGCAGAGCACCGTTTTCATCTGCTTCACACCGCCTTATCAAGTATCGCACACATAACGGTGATATCGTCCTGTCGTTTTTCACTTCTTCTGCGCTTGGCACAAAGGCAAAGATGCTCTGATAAATCCTGTGCCGAGCCATCACGCCAGGCTTCTATTTCGGCGCGTATCCAATCGGTTCCTTCGGTGGTGGCGCCGTCCGACATAAGCACTATAATATCCCCTATTTTGCATTTTACTATCGCTTTATCAAACCCAATTTCCCGCAAAATACCTGCGGGTAGCGAAGTGCTTTCCGCCTTTCCGGTTTTCCCTGAACGGCGTACTATTGTAGGTGCCGCTCCCGCTTTATAAAGTTCAAGTATACCTGTATATAAATCTATACTTGCAATATCAACCGTCGCAAGTGACTCGTCGGTAGATTTAAAAAGCATTGACGAATTTAAAATCTTTAAAGAGCAGTTGTACCCAAACCCCGCTTTTAAAAGCCTTGTCATAAGTCCCGAAGCCATTGCGCCGTCCACTGCCGCTCTACCGCCTGTGCCCATTCCGTCACTTAAAACCATAACAAAATGTCCCTTGCCGTCCATGAAAAATTTATACGCGTCCCCGCACATTGAATTGTCGTTTGCGCTCGATTGACTAGCCCCGAAATCCACCGTAATTTCGGTACGCTCGTTAAGAATGATATATATTTCACCGCCCACTTCGCTAACCGACGGAACATCAAAATCCCTTTCACAAGCGATTGAAACCAATCTCATCACCTGAGCCTTGTTTATAACAAGTTCAGGTGTTTTTTTAAGTTTTAGTTCAATAGTCATTCGACCGTATTTATCTATACGGCTGTTACATTCTTCAATGTTTATGTTTATGTTTTTAAGTGCCGCAGCGGCATTTTCAGCCGAAGAATTATCAAACCTTTCTTGCATTTCAAAATCATTCGCCAAATCACTAAGCATTGATGAAATGCCGTCAAACTGGTCCGATACTACCGACCTTACTTCGTCGATGCGGTTTTCAGCCGCAATTTTTGAAGCATAATCGGTATACCGCTTATATACCGCGTTACCTGTACGGCTTGTCCTAAGACATCTGCCTTTAAATTCTTCTGTTGCAAAAAGTTCGGGGCTCATCTGGCCTTGTTTAACCGCCTTTGTCATTTCAAGTATAGCATTAACCGTATCGTCACGCTTGGTTTCCCAGCAGTGTATTCTAAGTTTGCAACCTGCACAAGCGTCTTGCTCTATTTGATTGATTACTGTACTAAAATCAGGGGAATTTATTTTAGAAAGTTCTACCGACACCTGCTCCACCGTTTGCGAAACATCTTTAAGCGCGTTAGAAGCCAGTTGAAGCCGCATTGTAAGTGATTTTTTAAAACCTGTCGGCACTGATATTTTAGGGTAAGCCGAAAAGATTTTGCTTAAATATATACCCGTACTTCTCGGCAAAATAAGAAATGCTACAGCACCTAAAACCGCTTCACTTACTATTAAGGGTATAAGCAATGTATCCTTGGTGGAAACGGCGCCTATAAAACTTAAAATCACCATTATGAAAACCTGTGCATATTTTCCGAGTGATGAAAAAACGCCGCAAAACAGTCCCGCTACCGCAAAAGTGACACCGATATTACCTGAAATACCGCTAAGCATCATTGTAAAAGCAACCGTTATACCACTTATTGCACCCGAAATAATACCGCCGTATTTTGACGAAACCAGGATAAGCAAAACGCTTAAAATCCTACCTAAAGATACGCCAAAAGGCGCAAAACCGTTTAATCCCAAAAGCAAAATGTTTATAACTATAAGTGTGCAAGAAAGCTCGTCCGGTGAGAGTCCCGCATTAGCCTTGCTAAGTATTATAAAGATTTTGCTTACAAAAAAGGTGCCTATACTTGCAAGAACCGCTTCACTTACCGCGTCAAGAATACTGCCGCCCACCGCCTTAACCGTAGCAGCAGATGATAAAAACGATGCCAATGCCGTTATTAAAAATAAAAACACGCCGTTACTTACAAGTTTTTTATAGTTGCTTAAAAGAAGTTTGATTGCAAGTATTGCAAAAAGTGCCGCCAAATACTTAAAGGTTCCATTACCTACTGCGGGGATAAAATAACCCATAAAAACACCTATTGCACAGGCAGGTGTGTATGTAAGAGAGCACCCCGCAATAAGCGAAAGACCGAACGGCAATAGACGTGTGAGCACCACCGCTTTGGACGAAACGAAACCGCATAACATAATTAATATATGCATAAATGATGCCCATAAAATATCCTTCGGTTTGATTTTTTCGATGCTGTTTGATATTTTTACAATATCCTTCATTATTTTCACCTTCACTATTTTTTGTCACATAAATTATACCCCTTTAGTAATGGATTTTTTGTCAAACGGCGGTGTAAAACTATGGGATATTTTGTGATATAAGGACAGTTTGTAATAAAAAATATTAAAAAGGCAAAAATACAAGCGAAGGTGGTAATTTTATGAAAAAATATTTAAAACTTTGTTTATGTTTATTTTTAATTGGTTCCCTTTTTACAACAAGTGCATTCGCGCTTTCTAAAATGGGTTCGCGTTCGCAAGAAGTTAAAAAAATTCAAACCGCCCTTAAAGAAAAAGGGTATTTCAACAGTAAAATTGACGGAATTTTCGGCACCCTTACCAAAAACGCGGTAGAGCGTTTTCAAAAAGATAACGGACTTACTGTTGACGGAATAGTAGGTAAAAACACCCTTAAAGCCTTAGGCATCAAAGACGGGGATGAAGATTATTTTTCCGGTTACAATTCGAGTGATTATGAACTTTTAGCAAGGATAATTTCTGCCGAATCACGCGGTGAACCTTATTTGGGACAAGTTGCCGTCGGTGCCGTTGTTTTAAACCGTATAGAGCACCCATCATTCCCTGATACTTTGTCGGGCGTTGTGTACCAACGCGGAGCATTTTCCTGCCTTGACGACGGACAGTTCTACGAACCTATTGCCGATAGTTGCTACTCTGCCGCGCGTGATGCTTTAAACGGCTTAGACCCTTCGGGCGGTGCTATTTATTACTACAACCCCACAACCGCTACTAACAAATGGATTTTAAGCCGAAAACTAATAACAACAATTGGCAAACACAGATTTTGCGAATAACGAATAATCCCCGCCTTTTTGCTTATTTTATTTGGGTAAAAAAATACAAAAAATAGTTATCCTTGACTTTACTGCAAAATAATTATATAATAGTATTTATTATGGTGTTTATTGGTGTCAGTGACTCCATTTACATCAAAAACTCAGTAGCAAGTCACAGGTAAAATAATGAAAAGGTGGTTTTTAATATGGCAAAAACTATTAAAGTTACCGAAGACGGATTGGCAAAATTAAAGCAAGAGTTGGAAACTCTAAAAACACAAGGAAGAGCCGATATCGCGGAAAAAATTAAGATTGCACGCGGTTATGGTGACCTTTCGGAAACCAGCGAATATGACGAAGCTAAAAACGAGCAGGCTAAGATTGAAGCCAGAATTGCCGAGATTGAAGTTATGCTTAAGAATGTTGAAATTATAGAAGATGTTAAGGGCAAAGCAAAAACCGTAGTTATCGGTGTTAAGGTTAAGGCTTTGGATATGGAATTTGACGAAGAATGTGAATACCGCGTTGTAGGCTCTACCGAAGCCAACCCCTTAGAAGGTAAAATTTCAGATGAATCTCCCCTTGGAAAAGCACTTTTGGGCAAAAAAATAGGCGACGAGGTTATTGTTGACGCCCCTGCAGGCGAACTTAAATTTAAGATTTTGGAAATTACTAAAAATTAGTAGTCTTACTTTAGGAAGTGACATTATGGAACAAAATAACCAAAAGAATAAAAATCAGGCTCCAGAACAAGATTTTAACGAACTTGTAAAAATTCGCCATGAAAAACTTGCCGCTTTAAAAGAATCGGGCAATGATCCCTTTGTTATTACAAAGTTTGATTTTGATAACGACTCTGCAAACATTAAAGCAAATTTCGAAGAACTTGAGAATAAAACCGTAAAAATCGCGGGTAGAATTGTTGCCCGTCGTATTATGGGTAAAGCAAGTTTTGTAGGTCTTTCGGATTCTACAGGCAAAATTCAACTTTATGTTCGCCGTGATGATGTAGGCGAAGATGTTTATGCATCTTTCAAAAAGTGGGACATTGGTGATATTGTAGGTGTTGAAGGTTTTATTTTCAAAACCCAAACAGGTGAAATCTCGGTTCACGCTCATTCTATTAAACTTCTTTCAAAATCACTTCTTCCCTTGCCCGAAAAATTCCACGGTCTTACCAATAACGACCTTCGCTTCCGTCAAAGATACGTTGACCTTATTATGAACGAAGGCGTTAAGCGTAACTTTGTTATTCGCGCTCAGTTCATTAAGTTCATGCGTAAATATCTTGACGATATGAATTATATCGAAGTAGAAACCCCCGTACTTAATACAATCGTTGGCGGTGCTTCTGCGCGTCCTTTCGTAACACATCACAATACGCTTAATATACCCATGTATATGCGTATTGCTACCGAACTCCCCTTAAAGCGCCTTATTGTTGGTGGTATGGATCGCGTTTACGAAATTGGCAG
>JAZNSZ010000005.1:0-2507 GCA_045591465.1 Acutalibacteraceae bacterium
TCTCGTAATTCACAACATCAAAGTTGTCTATAAGCACATCTGGAAGAATGGCACGAAGTAGCTGATCGGATTTCATAAGACAAAAATATAAATTTATTCTTGATTATTGCCTATATACCAACCAGGAATATCCGCTGAGCCAGAATATAAGACCAAAGATTAAAGGTAAAAGCCTACTGCAGGTCAAGATGTCAGCACTATGTTTCAAACACTAAATTTCTACTGAGCCGTTTTCGCCCACCGTTTTAATCAGCAGAGACATACGGGCAAAAAAAATAAAAGCCACAATGTGACTTTTATTTTACTTGCAAAAGCTAAGGATATAACTTACTTAGCAGCCTCGAGAGAAGCCTTGCGGAAAGCCTTCATAGCCTTCTCGAGCTCCAAAGAAGCCTTACGTGCGCGTGTACCTGCAGCCTTGTTACCCTTCTCAACCTGAGCAGCTGCGTCAGCTGCGAATGCTGCATAAGTCTCCTGGATTTTCTCAATGAGTTCTTTCATAATATCTTCAGTTTTTTTGGTTAACGATGCACAAAGATAATAAAAATCACAATATCAAGGCATAAATGAGTTTTTTTTTGTAACAAAAGACGTTTTTTTTCAAAAAAACAGGTAATTCCGCATGAGAGAACACAAAACAAAGCCAAAGGAACCTCCAAAGCAGATAACCACGCAGAAACAAAAGACTGGAGAAAGAAGCTGCCGGCATGCTTCACAGCATACCGGCAGCGCAATCACACTATCTATAAAAAGGTATTTACCTTTTATCTGTAATTATCCAAATAATCAATTATGGCATTCTCGATAAGAGCATGTCCACGTTCATTGGGATGTATCCCGTCCTCGCATATATAATCTGAGAAATTCTTCTTTTCCAGGAACACCGAAGTAATATCTATCACGGGCACCTTCTTTAAAGCGCCAAGACGGAAAATCTCCATATTGTATCTCTCGTGCCAACGGTCAATCGCCAATACACTACCACCCAACCAGCGCAGAACATTCTCAGCATTTATACCCTTTGTCACATGTTTAAAGAAACGGACAGGGTCAAGCACCGGCAACGAAAGTAATACAGGATTAGAGCCCAATGCCTTAACATCATCAATTAAAGAAGAATACTCATTCACGAATTGTGGTATTGGAGTATTTGGCAGATGCTCTTCGTCGGGAGATGCCGCAATATTCGACCAATTGTAATCGCAGTCGTTGCCACCATATTCAAAAAGTACGAAATCACTTTTTCTTATTTTATCGACATAGCGACCAAGCAACTTCTTTCCATGAGAAACCACACCGCCGAAACGGGCAAAATTCTCAACCTCAATATCGAGCCTATCGCGGCAACGCACCGCAAATCCCTTATTGCTTATCTTATATTTGATACCGCCCTCCGGCGAATTCTCGTTATCCACAACAATTCCTTTCATTACTGAATCGCCGAAAGCACACACATTTTTCAATTCAAATTTCATCCTGTCAATCTTTAACCGGCAGCAAAAGTACATCATGAACAAATACCGGAGAAAAAAGAGGGAACAGAGGTGGTGTTTCTTGGCAAAATAATCGTATTTGGGGTGGAATTACTGAATATAGTGGCGAAATACAACGTATAAATCTATCGTTTCAAAGCATGAAACTCCTGAAAAAAAACAGCAGATACAAAAAAAACGGGAATCACACAGCAAAGACCAACTTCGGAATAAGGAACATGCCATCATAGCCGTACACCACAAGCGGCTATTGAGTCGCAACAGCCAGACAAAAGAAAAACACCATTACCATCTGCAACTGCTCCATATTGCACTATATTATAAAATCAACCATACAAAGCTAAATAACAAAATATTACAGATTTATTAAAAAGCACCACATAAAGACAAAAAAGCAAAAAAACAAAGTCATCTCACTTTCCACCGAGACACCTTTTGAGGCTCAGTAGCAGCTTAAAGTGAGACAAATCAACAACAAGACAGGTATAGTAGAAAAGAATGCAGGCAGGATTACTTACCAAGACTTCGATAACCCACTGTCTGCTTGTCAAGAAAAACATTAATATTGTAAGCACAACGACTGCACCGCTAATTAAAAGACTCCCAGCACAGTCAAATGTTGCGTTCAAGCGAGCAAACACTAAGCTTGCTCGAGTGTCTTATCGAGCGACAGCAACTTCAACAAAGCCCTGATTAGGGACAAACAAGGTTTTGGATACCAAAAAAAATGGCGAATGCCTAAACATCCGCCATTATGGGTGGGTAAGCTACCTACATCGCGCCGCTACAACCAACTACCTTTGCTGCGGTCAAGCCCTGGAGGATTCGCTAGGAGCTGGCCGTATAGGACTTACCCATATACTTGCATAATAAATTCAAAATAAAAAGAGCCACCGCTCATTTCTTTGCAAAGATAGGTATTTTTTTCCACACCGCAACAATTATCCGAAAAAATCTTCTTAAAAACATATAAATCGAAATATAACGGAATCTTTTTCGCGATATTATAAAGAG
>JAZNSZ010000006.1:0-7799 GCA_045591465.1 Acutalibacteraceae bacterium
AACCCTCCTCCATATACTTATCAAACAACGCAGATTTTTTATTAAAATACCTTTTATAATTATTTTATATAATATCCGAAACTATCTTGATTATATCGACTAAATATGCTATTATATAAGTTGATACGTTATAATATTTCACGAATGAACTTGGCATGATGAGTGCAGGTATGATAATTTTTTTATGCAAACAAAATATATCTCTGCTCTTTTTCAAGCCCCAACCGAATTTATAACTTAAATTACCCACTGTTAAGCACAGAAATTTTTCTCTGTGTACTTGGTCGATGTTTTTATTTTAGGAGAGAATAAAGTGTCTAAACATTCAAAGCAAAAAGAGAACTTTTTTAATGGTAAAGTTTTCAAACGCACCTTAAAAATCGTTCTGATAATCATTGTTACCGCTTCTCTTCTGCTTAATCTATTTGCATTTATTATGCCTGTAGTCAAGTATTACGGCAACAGTATGACTCCGACACTTGAAGATGGACAAATACTGATAGTAAATAAGATGGCAGAGATAAAAAGCGGAGATATTATAGCGTTTTATTATAACAATAAGGTAATCGTTCGTCGCGTTGTGGCAGTTGGCAATAATCAAGTATCTATTGATGTGTTTGGAACGGTTTCTGTGAACGGCAAGGAGCTTAATGAACCCTATATTGAAAATAAAACACTTGGGCAAAGCAACCTTGATTTCCCGTATAATGTTCCAACAAACTCCTATTTCGTTTTGGGAGATAATCGGGATATTGCGATGGATAGTCGATTATCTGAAATTGGAGTTGTTACAGAGGACAGGCTTTTAGGAAAGGTTGTGTTCTCGCTTAATCCCTTCAAGGCGGTAAAATAAAAACCTATCAAAGAGTGAATGGAAATGAATGCTTTTAAAAAATCAAAGCAAAAATTCAATATTAAAAGCATTATATTTTATGCAATCGCTGCAGTTTTTTGCGTTGCGGTGTGCATTGTTTCGTTGTGCCTGAATGTCACCCACTCGGTAGCGCTTGAACAGGAAATCAGGTGCGGCGTTGAAGAACACATCCATACGGACAGTTGCTATAACGGTGATTTCCTTGAGTGTGAAAAGGTGGCGCACGCGCACGATGGCAACTGTTATATTGTTCTTTTAAAAGAAAATGATATTAACGAAATTCTCACTCTGCTCACTAACAGTTCGAATCGCTCTTTAGAGTATGTTATAACCGATACAATGTCCTCTGCGCTTAATTTCAATTCAAATATAAACAGCGCCGAAGCATCGGATGAACAAAGCGACCTTCCGCTTAATCAGGATACAGTGGCCAGACTTAACACCACAATTTCAGATGAAGAAGAGTTACCTGACATTGTGCTTAATGAAAACATAAACAATATTCAAACACTTGCTTTAGAAGCTGAACAGCAAGAGCAACAAGAACAGCAGTCAAACAGTGTTTCGGCATTATCTATCGGCGATGCGCCATCAACTGCCACCAAAAAGGCAAATTTTTATGTGCTTATTGATGGCGAATGGACAAGCATTGGTCCCATAGATTTTACCACATCAAGTAATGGCTGGCGGTATTATGATGGCAACATCACCACCTCCACGATGCTAAATCATATAAACAGTGCACTTGGCACCAGCTTCACATATCGATCCTTTGGTATTTCGGTTGCCACTGCCGAGGAAGGACCATATTCAACCCAGAATGTAAGCATCGGCTCAAGCACCACGCGAATTGTTTACAGGCAGTCAAGCTCAAATGCTCAGGCCACAAGATATGTTCGACTTATTGAAAGAGGCGGCGATGCTGATAGTGAAAACTTTGCTTTTTACACAGTTAAGCTGGTTTACGGTGTTGGAATAACCGATACAAAATATATCCACGCAGGCGAAAAAATAACACTCCCTTCGGGAAATTATACCTGGGAATCAGACGGCAAGTCTTACCGCGCGGGCGAGAGTGTAACGATAAACGCCCCCACCACATTTAATGCAACTATTTCATCCATCACAGTGAATTATGATGTTAATTTCCCAACAGTAAGCGGTGTTACGGTATCAACAAAGCCAACTCTTGCGGGACTTACCGTTACAACCACAACGGATAATTTTTTGAATGGGTCTTCGGCGGTTGTGCGAAATGTTTCAAAGCAGTCGGTTGAGGGCAAGGTGAATAATAACGCCACCGGCCTTGGAAGAATGATTCAGTTCAGGGGCTGGCGAGTAGGTGATAGCGATGTTATATTGCAACCAAACACTAATCTTGTCTGGGGGGAGCTTGTGCAGTATGCCGGCGGCAATACCGAATTTGACCTCACCGCCGTTTGGGATACCTCTGCTTTGCAAACGGCAACCTTCTTTATCCGTTTTGATTCGGTTGCAGTTGATTCGGGCGGAAATGTTACGGGACAAGACCAAAATCTCTATACCGACCAGTTGTTTGCGGCGTATGTAGGCGGAATTGACCTTTCACTAACGACAAGTCAGCTTCACGAGAAATATCATATAGTTGATAAAACGGCCGATAACTCATTCACCGCCGACCAGCAGATACGCGCACTTTACGGCGAGCAGACAGACGGCGTGTGGCTGAGCGCATTCCCAACTGATGACTATGTTTTCGAAAGTCTTGTAGAATATGCCAAAACAGGTTATCTTTCGGTTGATGGTGAGCCCGTTGCCGCAACCGACCTTAATTCAAAAGCCTATGCTATTCGCTGGTATGTTTTCAAAGCGCAGGACGATGCTTGGCATATCGATGGTAAGCTCGTGAGAAAAGAAGGTCTTATTCACGTTTATAAAACCTTTGCGGGTAATAAAGAGCTTTTAAATGATGCTAAATCTGATTTTTATATCGAGGCGGTTGATGATACCACAGGTGTTATAACACTTCTTGATATGACCAACTATAAAAGCCACGATGAAGCAACCGATACCTATATGTGGGAAATCACCAACGTTAAATATGGTGAAAAGTGGCATATAACCGAGTATCCACATAAGTTTGAAAGTGATGAGGTTTTGTTCGGTATATACTCAGAATATACCGTTCACGATGCTCACGGCGACCAGTCTGTTTCGGCTGAGGGTACTTCGGTTACGGTAAGCGGTATGACCTATGCGCTTGACGAAGGCAGCCACGAGGTGCTTCGAGCGCATTTCACCAACATTTATAACCGCGCAAATTCAATTATCATTAAAAAGCAGGATGCTATAACAGGAAATTCCATCGGCGGCGCCGCATTTTCCCTTTCACAAAACGGCACGCCGCTTAAGTTTGATTATGATGCTAAGAACGATGTTTACATACATAATCAAGAAAACGGCAGCATTACAAAGCTTGAAGGAAATGCCAACGGATATTTTGAAATATCGATAGAAAACTTCAGTTATGATTTGGGACCTGTTGTGGTGCACGAGGTAACCGCTCCAACGGGCTACACGCCGATAGGTGACATTGAAATCGGTTATACGGACGATGATAACACCATCGGTATTCTAAGCGGCAACAGTGAACTTATCAAATATATAAACGGCGTTTTGATAATCGGCAACAGCACCGATTCAGCATCGGTTACGGCTAAAAAGGAATGGGACTGCCCCGAAACCGAGTGGCAGGATGTTACAATGCAGCTGTTGGCTGATGGTAAGCTCGTAACAACAGTTATTTCGGGCGTTGAGCCTCAGGTGGTGCTAAATAAAGATAACAACTGGCAGCACACCTGGGAAAATCTGCCCTTATATGTTAACGGTAAAAAAATCGAATGGTCGGTAAAGGAAACCAAGATAGGTATCGAAGCCGCAAAGAGCGACGGCTCGTTTATTAACTGGCTGGTATCCTATGAATTACCGATTAAATCAACCGATGCTAATGGCAAGGAAAACACCTTGCTGATAGTTACAAACACAACCAAGCGCGTGATGCTAAGGCTCACGAAAACTGATTTAAGCAATACCTTGCAGTTAAGCGGTGCAAAATTTGTTTTGCAAGCGGTGGATAGCGAAGGCAACCCGCTAGAAAACGAAATTGAAAAAACCGCTGAAACCGGTCAGGCAGGTACCTTGATATTTGACAACCTTAAAACCGCTGTGAGATATCGGCTCACCGAAATTGCAGCACCCGAAGGATATGTCAAAACGGATGAGTTCATCTTCTTCACTATTAATGAGGATGGCTCTGTAACGGTGGAGGACAGCTTTTATGCTTCGGCGGGCGGTACCGCCTACAACATAACTGTTCGAAACGCAAAGTTAGTTGATTTACCCGATTCGGGTGGAATTGGTAATAGTATATTTTATTTCTTTGGACTTATCTTAATGTCCATTGGAATTTATATAGGCACCACTTCTAAGAGGAGGTGTCGAAGTTAAAACGCTTTCTGAATTTAACAAAAAATAAATTAAGAAAAGGAGAAAAAACTATGAAAGCAAAAAGAATCTTATCTTTACTCGTTTGTTTAGCACTTGTGCTTGGCTGCACAGTTTTGGCTTCTGCAGCAGCACCCCAAGGCAGCATCACAATTAAAGATCCCGCAAATTCTTCGGCTACAATTTCGGGGAAAAGCTTTGATATTTATCAGGTTTTCACCGCTGTAACCAATGATGGACAAACCTCTTATAGCTGGGCTTTAAATTCACAAGGTGCGCCCGCATTCTATGACTTCTTCTTCGGCAGTAATGACCCCGCAATAAGAACAACTTCCGAAGGCAATATTTTAGAAGCTGTTGAGTATGTTTCTAACCAGAAAGAGGATAACGGTATCAACTTTAAGTTATCCCAGTTGGCGGAAAAGCTTCATAATTATATTGAGGCTCAAAACAAGGCTACCGCAGGACTTATTGCTCCTATTGAAACTCTTAAAAAAGAGGATACTGAAGGAAAGACCTCTATAACAGTTGATGGACTTGATTATGGTTACTACCTTATTTACGATAGTGCTGATTTAACAGGCGGCGCGGTTCGTTCAGCAGTTATGCTTTCTAATGTTACCAAGGATGCTGAGGTAACACTTAAGGCTAACCGCCCCCAGATGGCAAAATATGTTCTTGAAAACGATGGCGAAACCTATGGCAAGGCTACATCCTCAAATATAGGTGAGAAGGCAGAGTTTAAAATTGAGCTCATCCTCCCAAGCCGCAACCTTTATGAGTCTTATACATACTTTGTTGAGGATACACTTCCCGATAGCATGGAATTAGATATTAATTCTATCGAGATTTATAAGGATAATGAAACTACCCCCATCGATAAAACGAGATATACAGTTACTGATCCCGATGGAGATGCAGACTTCAAGGTTGACCTTACAACCCTTATAAGCGATAAAGATGCATATCCTGCAAACACAAAATTATCCATTCTTTATAATGCAACAGTAAATGGTAAAATTCTTGCCGGCAAGGCAAACACCAACACTGCAAAGCTTTCTTATAGCAATGACCCCGCTAAGAACACCTTAGGTAGTGTTACCGATTCGGCAAGCATCTTCACCTATTCATTTGTTTTAACCAAGTATTCTGAGGATGCTCACGGCAACTTCTCCACCGCTAAGCGTCTTGCAGATGCCACATTTAAAATCTACAAGAACGGTTCAAATGACCCAATTAATTTTGTATTAAAACCCGCTAACGAGGTTTATGATACAACCGAAACCTATAATGTTTATGTTGTAGCAACACAGAAAGAAATAGAAGAGGGCACAACCGTAAACACCCTCACAACACTTGATGGCATCGCACCCGCTGAGGGTGAGGAGCATCTGCGTTCTACCTGCATTGGTGGACATTTAGGTGATTTCACTGTGTTTGGTCTCAAAGAGGGCGAGTATCAAATCGAAGAAACCGAGGCTCCTGAAGGTTATTATAAGGCAGATAAAAAAATCACCTTTATTATTAGTGACACCACTGATGACACAGGCAAGGTATCAAACCTTACTGTAAACGGCATTTATGAAGGCACCATCGGTTCAATAGGTAACGCTAACGGAAGTGTTGCCAATCTTTTAACCTGGATTGATTTTGCCGACCAGCCTGGTGAAGCACTTCCCGAAACCGGCGGTATGGGTACAACACTCTTCACCGTTCTTGGTATTGTTATGATGGCAGGTGCTGTAGCTTTTTTTACTTCAAGAAAAAGAAGTAGTGTGGCATAAAAGGAATATTCGTTTTTAACGGAGCGACTTTATATTTTAGCCACCCCGCAAGACTATTTCTTTTTCTAAACCATAAAAGATAAATTAAAGGAGGGAAAGACAAAATGAAAAAGCATTTATCCACAATTATAGTTGCGGTTGTTTTTCTATGCGGTCTTTCCCTCTTTCTTTATCCAACCTTCAGCAATTTATATAATCAATATCTGAATCACAAAATTATTGGCGACTATAAAGAGTCTTTTGAATCCACAACCCCCGAACAGTTCGATAAGGTAAAGGCAGATGCCATCGCCTTTAATGAAAACTATAGAAACAGCCAAAAGCTTGAAGAGCTTGGTTTAACATATGAAGAGGTACTCAACACCACAGGAAACGGTGTGATGGGATATGTTGAAATACCCAAAATCAGTGTGTCTCTTATCATCTATCATTCAATAGATGAGGATGTGCTGCAAAAGGGTATCGGTCATGTTCCGCAGTCGCATCTGCCCATCGGTGGCAACAGCACGCACTGTGTTCTTGCAGGGCACACGGGGCTACCTTCGGCAAAATTGCTTACCAATATCGATAATCTAAAGATAGGTGACCGATTCTATATTCATGTGTTAAACGAGGTTCTGGAGTATAGAATAGATGATGTATCGGTTGTTGAGCCGGATGAAGTTTCAAGGCTCAATGTAATTAGTGGCAAGGACTGTGTAACCCTTGTTACCTGCACGCCATATGGTGTTAATTCGCACAGACTTTTGGTGCGAGGGGCTCGTGTAGATGAAAGCAACCTTTCTGCTCACGAGGACGCAGTTGATAATGAGCTGCTTAATGTTGATATGAAATACTTGCTTACATTCTCCCTTATAGGATTGTGCATTATATTTATTGCTGTAAAGAAATTGCTGGATATCCGCAAAAAGAAGTCAGCAACCATAGATAAAGGTGGCGAAGAAACAGATGGGAATAACACTTAAAAGAATATTTATAACTATTTTGACTGTCATACTCTTGAGTTGCTCGGCTATTCCTTGTTTTGCAGAAGCAGAAAAAGGAATCATAAGTGTAACATTAGAGGATAAAAGCAAAAACAAGATAAACGATGTAACGGTTTATCTTTGCCAAGTGGCAGAGCTGAACAATAACGGTTACTATCCTACAACCGCATTCGAAAGTTCGGGTATATCTATTTCCGGGCTCATAAACTCGCCCGATGAATCGTCTGCTAAATCTATTACGGATTATATTAAGAGCAATCAAATTGAGGTACTTTCGTCGGCATCGAAAAACGGAAAAGCAACCTTTTCAGATTTGGCTTTAGGTATATGGGTTGTATTCTGTGCCGAAGACAGTAAATATACATTTAATCCATATATCGTATTTCTACCTTACGAGTCGAGCGGAAAGCTTTATTATGAAGTATCGTCTGTTCCAAAAATCGAGGATAGTAAACCTAACGAAATAAGTATATATGTTGTTAAAAAATGGGATGACAAGAATAATGCCGCCAAGAAGCGTCCCGATTCTGTAAATATTGAACTGCTGAACGGTTCTGAGGTTGTTTTGGCGGCAAAACTTAGCGAATCAAACGGTTGGTCGCATACCTTTACAGGCGTATCAAAGGATGGCAATTACTCAGTAAGAGAAAAAACCGTTGCCAATTATAAGGC
>JAZNSZ010000007.1:0-15803 GCA_045591465.1 Acutalibacteraceae bacterium
AAAAAGTTGTTGAAGATACCGTTTATTATTTTAATTACATAAGACCTGTTCGCAAACTAAAAAGAAAACCGCCAGTCCAATACAGGCTTGAACTGGCAGCTTAATTCTTTTTTAGTGTCTACTAACTATTGACTATTTCAACCGTTAGGTTCTGCTTTTTTTATTTACTTAAATATTATAAATTTATAACTTTCAAGAATTTGAAAATACTTTGCAAGGCGGGGATATAGCGGTTCAGCCTTATCACCAAAATGTTCTTTTACCGATTTTCCAATATCGGTAATATCGGTTTTGCCGTCTAAAATGGGCCAAACGAAACTTCCCATTTCATCAAGATGTATATAACTGATTTTTGGCTTTTTTAAAAGTTTTTGCGCTATCAGGTTAAATACACTTTTGTTTTCGATTTCAAGTGTCACAAGACCGTTTTGGTCTTGTGACCAATTTATCTCGGCATTCCGCGAAGGAATTTTATCGAGAAAGTTTTCTTTGGTATCTTTCTTCATTATTCTTCGTTACGCTTCTTCCAAATAGTGAATTTGAGAAGGATTAATACAATAACTCCAAGAAGAACAAGACCGCCGATATTTGCAAAAGTAGGGGTAACAAGACCCGAAAGGTCGATAACCTTATCAATACCCATAATTGCGAAGAACGCCAATAGAATACCTACAAGACCTTCACCTGCAATCATACCTGATGAGAAGAGTATACCATCGTTTACAATGGCTTCTTTGGTACTCTTGTTCTTGGTGATTTTTTCAACAAGTAAGCGAACAAGACCGCCAACCATAATACAAGCGTTAAGTTGAACAGGGAGATAAATACCAATAGCAAACGGTAAAACAGGTATACCTATAATTTCTATAACAACGGCAATAAATACACCTGTGAATACGAGCGCCCATGGAAGATTACCGCCCATAACACCTTCAATAATAAGTTTCATAAGTGTTGCTTGTGGAGCCGCTAAAGCATCACTGCCAAAGCCCCAAGCATTATCAAGAAGGTATAACGTACCGCCAATAGCAAAAGACGCGGCAATAACACCTATAACTTCACCAATTTGTTGTTTTTTAGGTGTTGCACCTAAAAGAAAACCTGTTTTAAGGTCTTGTGAAGTATCACCTGCAATAGCCGATACGATACATATAATAGAGCCAATAGCAATAGCACTAGCCATACCTTTAATGCCGGTCAAGCCTGTGAACTTAAGAATAAGAGTAGCAATTAAAACAGTGGCAATAGCCATACCTGAAACAGGGTTGTTTGAACTGCCCACAAGACCAACCATGCGGGAAGAAACAGTTGCGAAGAAGAAACCGAAAACCACAATTATAACCGCGCCTATGGGGTTTACCGGTATAGCAGGGATAAGCCAAATAAGCAAGGTTAAAGCCAATACAACCAAAAGCACAACCTTAATGCTAATTTCTTTTGAAGTACGTTCGTTGGAAGATTCTCCAGTGCCTGACATATTCTTAATCGCGCCTGTAAAGGTTTTTATAATTAGTGGCAACGATTTAACAAGGCTTATAATACCTCCGGCTGCCAATGCACCTGCGCCGATATATCTAATGTAAGAGCCCCAAATAGCACCGGCACCGCCGTCGGCATAGAGTTGACCGATGGTAGCATCTACGCTTGGGTAAAGTATACTATTCTCACCAAAAAGAACGATAAGGGGAATTATAACCAACCAGCTTAAAACGCCGCCTGCGAACATATAAGACGAGATGCGCGGTCCGCAAATATAACCAACGCTCATTACAGCGGGGTAAACCTGAGTACCAATTTCACCTGCAAAGCCTTTCACTCTGCCCGAAACTTCGCCTGAAACAACCTTTAGTCCGTCTACTATGAACTTAAATAAAGCAGCAAAGCCCATACCTGCAAATACGGTAGAAGCGCTTGCTCCACCTTTTTCACCTGCTAAGAGAACTTCCGCACAAGCAGTGCCTTCGGGATAGGGAAGAGTGCCGTGTTCTTTAACAATTAAAGCATTGCGTAACGGAACCATGAAGAAAACACCCGAAAGACCGCCGATAAGAGCGATTAACGTGATTTCTACAATATCAGGTTTTTCCATTTTACCTTCGGCTGACCAAAGGAAGAGAGCGGGTAATGTAAAAATAGCACCCGCCGCTAAGGACTCACCTGCGGAGCCTATAGTTTGAACAATGTTATTTTCCAATATAGAGTTTCTGCGCAATAAAATGCGTATAACACCCATAGAAATAACTGCTGCGGGGATAGATGCCGACACAGTCATACCAACGCGCAAACCTAAATAAGCGTTTGCAGCACCAAATATGACTGAAAGTAAAATACCCATAATAACTGAAATTGCAGTGATTTCAGGAGTGATTTTACTTGCCGGAACATAGGGTTTAAATTCGTTTTTGTTTTCCATAATTTCTCCAATCAAAAATTTTTTCCGAACCTAATAAGTATACCATAAATTTTGTCGAAAATCAATCAAAGATTACAACTTTCAAATAATACCTTTAAAAGAAGTTCGAAGGTGACAGCCGCTGATTTTATATTTAATTTTTCGTTCGGGGTGTGAACATCCTGCATATCAGGACCCACCGATATGCAATCAAGATTTTCAATAGTGCTTGAAAATACCGCACATTCAAGACCGGCATGAATTGCTTCCACCTTGATTTCTTTTTGAAAAGTTTCTTTGTAGCATTTTTTATAAAGTTCGCGCAAGGGTGAATCTTTTTTGAATTCCCAAGGCGGATAAAAACCGAAAACTTCTGCTTTGGCTTCCAATTTTTTGCCAATATTTAATACTTTTTCGGTCAAGTTTTTAAGTTCAGTTTCTTTATTACTTCTTAATGCATGATGAGTCTTGACAGTATCGTTTTCGGTTGCTAAAATGCCAAGATTTAAAGAAGTTTCAACCAATCCTTCAATTTCATCACTCATTTTAATAACACCATTTGGGACGGTGGTTAAAAGGTTAATGATTTCAAGGGTGGTTCTATTATCAAAGCATGAAATTTTGTCGTGGGGTTCTTCCTTAATGTCCAAGCAAAGATCGGGTTCGGTTTTCTTTATTTCGGATAAACGCAGTGATTTAAAATTTTGCAACCAATGTAAAATTTTCTCTTTATCATTGGTGCAAATTTTGGCACGAGAACTTTGCGGAATAGCGTTTGGTTTTGTACCGCCGTTTATCGAAACGATATTAAATTCGCAATTTTCATTAAGATAAGCCAATAATTCACCCATAAGAATATTTGCATTTGTTCTCTGCTTGTGAATCTCAACGCCGGAATGACCGCCTAAAAGACCTTTTATGCTTAGCGTTAGTTGGTCGCCGTCGGTTTCGAAAAAGGAAACAGGCAGATTAAGAATAACGTCCTGACCTCCCGCGCACGAAACGGTTAAAATATCATCACTTTCAGAGTCAAGATTTATCATTTTTTTAGCCTTTAGAATAGATGTATCAAGCGCGTTAGCGCCCAAAAGACCAATTTCTTCATCGGTGGTAAGCACTGCTTCTATAGGTGGGTGTGTAAGGTTGCTATTTTCAAGAATAGCCATTATATAAGCCACGGCAATTCCATTATCCGCACCAAGCGTTGTACCTTTAGCGCGGATAAAGTCACCGTCTTTGTGAATTTCAAGACCGTCTTTTAAAAAGTCTATATCGCATTCTTCGGTAGACTGACAAACAATATCAAGGTGACCTTGCAAAATTAAGGGTTTGGCAGTTTCATATCCTTTAGAACCATTTTTAAATATTACAACATTATCGGCACTGTCGCGAACAAATTTTAAACCTAATTTTGTTGCAAACTGCTCACAATAATCGGCAATTTTTTTCATATTACCTGAACCGCGCGGGATTTTCGATATCTCTTCAAAAATCTCAAAAACTCTGTTGGTAACATTAGAAAAACCGTAAGATTTTAAATCAAGCATATATTTCTTCCTTTTTAACAAATATTCATAAGTATATCATAAAGTATGGCATTTTTCAATCCGGGTATAATTTTTTATTGAAAAGAAGTTTGGTTTTTGGTATAATTTTTAGGTAAAATTATTAGGAGAATAAAAATGAAGCAAAATAATAAAAATGATACGGTTTTATTGATTTTGGCCGCTTTATTCACTGCTGTTATAGCGGTGTGTGCACAAATACAAATTCCTACACCTTTTTTTACACTAACACTTCAAACCTTTGCTATTGCGCTTTGCGGGTATACTTTAGGGGTTAAATATTCGTTGCTATCGGTGTTGGCGTATATATTATTGGGAATTGCGGGTGCGCCTGTATTTTCAGGTTTTTGCGGTGGCTTTCACGATATTGCCGAACCGCAGGGTGGCTTCATTATAGCGTTCCCACTTTTAGCCTGTGTTTGCGGTTTAACACATAAATTTAAAGGTAAGATTAAAAAAATAATTATAGGTATCATCGGTGTTAGTGCGATGTTTGTTTTTGGTGTTTTTTATTTCGTAATTATGATGGGTAACACCAAAAGCTTTGGCGTTATAATGTTAATGTTTTTTGGTGCATATATAAAGGATGTACTTTTGTGTATAGGCGCTTTCTATATTTCGCAAATAATCATAAAAAGGGTAATAAAAAACGGTGCATAAGGGGCGTACAATTAAGGACAGTTCTAAAATTTGTTCTTATCGCCCGATGTATTGCACCACAGGCTGATATAAATTGTGAGCAAGGTTAAGGGTTTTAGGTTCTCCTAACAAGTGGAAAAGGTGACATACATTTTCCCTGCTTGTTACGGTATGAGACAAATATTAAACGGATGTGTAGAATTTCTACACATCCGTTTTTACTTTCTCAAAAGAAAATACTTTTTAATAGTGATATTGTGAGACAAGTCTCACAGTGATATTTTTGATAAATCAAAAGTGATATTAAAACCTAATGGTTTTAGTGATATTTTATTCGCCTCTAAAACTCGCGAAGCGAATAACACTCGGCGTAAGCTGAATAACACTGCGCTGCAATATAACTCGCCGTAGGCGAATAAAACTGGCGTTGTATCCTTACGGGTACAACGCCTAAAGCACCGTTTTTTTATATCATATAAAGTCCTGATTTTAAAATAACAAATCGGTATATATCAGATTTTACATATTGCAAAACTTCTTCTTCAAAACAGTCTCCTTCGAGTACTGTGTAGTTTTCAAGGTTTACTTTTATAAGTTTGTTAGAGCCTTTATTGCAAACAATAACATTTTCACCGTCTAAGAACATATTAAAAGGCTTATCAAAAGGAGATTTGTTACCGCCTATTCTTAGTTCTTCGCGCATATTAGTAAGATTATAGCGTAGCAAAACATTACAATCGCTAAAGCAGGTCCACAAACTGTTTTTATATATCAATATATCCGAAGGGGTGAATGTACGGTAGTTAAGATTACCCTGCCATACTATTGTAGAGTCGGTATCTACAAGTTTTGTGGTACCGTCTTTGGATAAAAGCAAAACCTTACCGCTTGGCAGTATAATAGATTTTGTTGTTATATAATTATCACAATGCTTCACAACCGCTTGATAATTACTGCCAAATTTTGCCATTAGATATATATTTTTGGCTACATCGGTAAAACGGCCGTTATCGAAAGAAATCATTTTATATGAAACGGTTACATTTCCGTCTAAAATATCCTTGCAATAAGAAAAAATTATTCCGTTTGACAGGGGAAGTATTTCGTAAACTTCACCCTCAAAAATCTGTTTCATTATTTTCTCCTTTGATTTTTGTCAACATTTTTTGGGCTGCCAAAAGTACACCCGCGTGGGCGCTGTGGAAGTTAAGACCGCCTTGCATCCAAGCAGCATACGGTGGGCGCAAAGGTCCGTCGGCAGAAAGTTCGATAGAAGCACCAAGGGTAAAAGCACCCGCCGCCATAATTACAGGGTCGGTATAACCGGGCATGTCCCAAGGCTCAGGCACTACGAAAGAGTCAACAGGGGCACCGCTTTGCATGCCTTGACAAAATGCTACAAGATTATCAGCGGTGTTCAGTGTTACACATTGAATAATATCGCCGCGTTTTTCGTCAGGGGTGGGGGAAACCGTAAAACCCATACTTCCAAACAATGCAGAAGCATAGACGGCGGTTTTAAGAGCCTCTCCTACAACATGCGGAGCCGAGAAAAGACCCAAATATAACTCTCTTGAATGGCCGAGTGTAGCACCAACTTCTTTGCCTACACCGGCACAAGTAAGTCGGTAGGAACATTTTTCTACCAAATCCTTTTTACCGGCAATATAACCACCCGTAGGGGCAATACCGCCACCCGGATTTTTAATGAGCGAACCGGCAATAATATCGGCTCCCACTTCGATAGGTTCTTTTGTTTCTACAAACTCTCCGTAGCAGTTATCAACCATAATAACAGTATTGGGAGATATTTCTTTAACCGCTTTACAAAGCACTTCAATATCATCAATAGTAAGCGTCGGACGGGTACTATACCCGCGTGAACGCTGTATATAAGCCATCTTAAAATTATCGTTTTTAAGGCGGTTTTTTATTTCGTCTAAATCGGGTGTACCGTCGGGTTTAAGGTCAACTTGAGCATACTCAACCCCGAAATCGCTAAGCGAACCGTCGGTTTTTTCGTCTATTCCAAATACACCTGTAATGGTGTCATAGGGTCTTCCTGTCAGCACTAACACTTTGTCACCCGGTCGCAAAATACCAAAGAGCGCAACGGTTAAAGTATGTGTTCCCGAAACAAAATTATGGCGCATTAATGAATCTTCAGCACCCATGCACTGCGCCATAACTTTCTCTAAAATTTCTCTGCCACGGTCATCATAACCGTAACCTGTGGAAGTGGTGAAATAAGATTCGCTAACGCCGTTGTCGATAAATGCTTTTAGTACCTTTAACTGATTATATTCGGTAACATTATCAATTTGCGAAAATTGGGTTTGGCATTTTTCTAATGCTTTTTTATCCAATTCTAAAAGAGTTTCATCAATATTAAAGAAATTATTTATATTCATTTATTTTCACCCAGTATCCTGCGTTGTATAGTTTTTCAAATCCGTTTTTTCGGTAAAATCCAAGTACACTGTCACGGCAACAAACCAAAAAATGCTTACCATGATTCTTTTGTAAAATACCCTTGAGGGCAATACTGCCATAGCCTTTTTCGTGACTTGCAAGACCGTTTATTATGGCATAGTCTTTACAGTTAAACGTAACTGCCGCGCATTTATCCTTAATAGCAAAGCATTGGGCAAAGCCGTGGTTGAGTCTTCGGCAGTAATCTACCGCAAAGTAAGGATAATCGGGTAATGAAAGCCCTTTTACGTCAAGCAAATTGTATATTTCTTTACTCGAAAGTTTGTCACCTATAATATCAAATTCAATATCAGCCTTGCGATAAACAATATTTATGTTTTCAGGCGGCAACCTATCTATTTTTTCTAAAGTTTCAAGGTCACTGAAGATACATGCGGGGTTTATAAGGTTTATAAAATCCTTAAGTTCTTCAATGTTGGCTTGGCAATTATAAATTATCATATTGCCGTCGGTCATGGAGATTACTGCTTTGTAATCATCTTGCACCCAAAAAAGCACATTGTCATCATCTTTATAAGACTCATAAAGGCAGTTGATTTTAACGGCTTCAGCAGATAGTACATCTAAAAAATCAAGTTCTTTTACAAGTGTAATCATTTAATGCTACCGTTGCAAATACCGCGAAGCATGTATTTTGCCATTGCTTTCATGCTTTTGATATCCTTTAAGTTGGCAATACTGCCGGAAGAATGAATGTATCTGCAAGGGGCAGAGAGCGCCAATGTGCGAACACCGGCACCACTTAAATGAATACCGCCCGCGTTATTTCCACCCGCAACAGCGGATTTGGTTTGGCAGGGGATACCGCTATTTAAAGCGGCCGTATAGTAGGATTTATCATAAATCGTGGCCTTGTCCATAAACGAAACCGCAACACCATTACCTAAAACACAAACTTTTTTATCTGCGGGTGAAGATGGAATATCGGCAGCGGTTGTGGCTTCTAAAACAATAGCCGCATCGGGTGCTACAGCAAAGGTTGCAGTTTTGGCACCCCTAAGACCGATTTCTTCCTGTACCGAAAAGGTAGCATAAAAATCATATTCACTGTCTTCTTTTAAAAGTTCAATCAAAACAAAACAACCAATTCGGTCATCAAGCGCCTTGCATTTTACACAGTCGCCCAAAATTTCAAAATCACTTTCAATAACGGCGCGGTCACCAAGGTTTACCATTCGCTCTGCTTCCAGTTTGGTTTTAGCGCCTATATCAATGTAAAGACTGTCGTCTTTGGGTAATTTTTTACGCTCGTCGGCAGTTAATAAATGAAACGCTTTACCACTGATAACACCGTTTATTTCACCGTTTATCTTAACCTTTCTAAACATAAGCGCGGCAGTATCAATGCCGCCAATGGTTGTAAATTTAAGATAACCTTTTTCGGTGATATTCGTAATAATAAGCCCTACTTCATCCATGTGTGCATCGAGCATAACTTTTTTCAAGGGACGCTTAATGCCTTTTTTAAAGCAAATTATATTACCTAAATTATCAACACTATACTCGCAATAGCCTTTGATTTGTGATATCACAAATTCACGCACAGTATCTTCATCACCTGAAGTTGAATCTAAAAGGCAAAGGTGTTTTAATAAATCAGTCATTTAAAACACCTCCTGAGAGAATATATTTTTCCAATAAATCACAAACGGATTCAAGGTCGCCCAAGTTTACAATCTCAAATGCCGAATGCATATTACGAAGGGGTATAGAAAGAGTGCAGGTTTTGACACCTGCGCGGGAAATACCTAGCATGTCCGCATTAGTGCCCGTTTTGTCACCCATAACTTCAAGCGCGTAAGGGATATTATTTTCTTTGGCAATCGAAATAAGTTTTTTGCTTATTTTCTTATCAAGTGCGGGGGAAAGACCAATCATACCGCCATCGCCCAAAGGGCAACATTCTTCATTGGAAGTATCGTTTCCGTCACCAAAGGTAACATCTACAGCAATGGCTTCTTGGGGGTTGATTTTGAAAGCAGTTGGACGCACACCGCGCAGACCTAATTCTTCACCTACGGAAAAACTAAATGCTACATTTACAGGCAGGGGTTTGTTATGAAGTCTTTTGGCAACTTCCAAAAGACAGGCAACACCTGCGCGGTCATCAAAAGAATGTCCGCAAACAAGCGAGTTTTCAAGTTCAAAACAGTCGCCCTTAAAGGTTACATAGTCACCCACAGACACAATATCCTTAGCCTTACTTGCTAAGGCGGTATCAAGTTTTATAGCCGAAATATCATGATACTCGGTTTCCTTGCTTTGAAGATGGGGAGGGGTACTGCAAAATACTGCCGAAATTTTTTCCTTGCCGTGAACGGTAAGAGTCCTTGAAGGCAGTGCGCGTATATCAATACCGCCAACATTTTCTACTGTCAAGAAACCATTATCGTCAACATTCGTTACCACAAATGCTACTTGGTCAATATGAGCATCAAGCATAACAGTATAATCGGCTTTTCCTTTAATAAAGCCGATTACATTAAAATCTTTTGTTATTTTGGTATCGGCATATTGTGATAAAATTTCAAAAGCCAAGTTTTGCGCTTCAGTAATATTACCAACACTATCCGACGCCGAGAGTTTAAAAAGTAAATCTTTAATTTGCATTACAGTTTATTTACCTGTTCTTTAAAATAGTTACCGCGAGATACAAAGTTGGGGAATCTATCAAAACTTGCGGATGCGGGAGAAAGGGTTACAATATCACCGTTTTTAGTGTTGTTATAGGCATATTCTACCGCTTTAGCAATATCGTCTACCCTTATAATTTCGGGATTTCCGTTATAGTTTTTATCGGCTTTAACGGCATCTTCAATCTTCTGGGCAGTATCACCGCAAAGCAAAAGTTTTTCTACCTTTTCTAGTACATAGGGCACCATTGGTTCGTAAGGGATATGTTTGTCATAACCGCCGGCAATTAGCCATACCTTTTTAGGAAATGCTTTAAGTCCTGCTATAGTTCTTGTAGGGCTTGAAGCAATAGAATCGTTATAATATTTAACGCCGTTTACTTCACGCACAAATTCAATGCGGTGTTCAACACCCTTAAATTCACGGGCTACCTTTTTAATAGAATCAACACCAACATAACCCCAAACGGCAGTTATAGCCGCAAGATAGTTTTCAACATTGTGGTCACCTAAAATTGCAATTTCGTCACGGTGCATAATAGGGGCGTCGATACCGCGGTAGGACATATGAATATATCCGTTGGTGTCAAGCCAAGCACCGTTTTTAAGCGGGGTTTCCATACTGAAAGAAAGCGATTGTCCGCGAACAAAAGAATTAAATGAATTTGTGATTTCATTATCCTTGTTAAGTACGGTGCGCGAAAAAGCATTCTGGTGAACTAGAATATTTTTCTTGGCTTCAACATATTCATCCATATCCTTATGAACATCTAGGTGGTTTGGAGCCACATTGGTAACCACGGCAATATCAGGGCTTTTGCGCATAGATATTAGTTGGAAAGAAGAAAGTTCAACAACTACGAAATCGTCTTTTGTGATGTTTTCAATTTCGGGGAGAAGGGGAGTGCCTATATTACCGCCTACGAAGACGCGTTTGCCTTCGGCTTCGAGCATTTTTGAAATAAGGGTGGTGGTTGTGGTTTTTCCGTCAGAACCTGTTATTGCAAAAATTGTCGCGGGGCAAAGGTCGAAAAATACTTCCATTTCACTTGTAACGGCAATGCCTTTTTTTCGCGCGTCATCAAGTTCGGGCAAATGAAAGTTCATACCGGGTGTGCGGAAAATCATATCAACTTCCAAATTTTCAAGGTAATTGTCCCCAAGGCGCAATTCGGCACCGGCACTTTCAAGTTTGTCAGCAATATCGCCCAACATTTGACGATTTCTGCGGTCACAAGCGTAAACTTTGGCGCCATTGCTTAAAAAATTCATAATAAGCGGTGTGTTGCTAACACCAATACCGCACATGGCAATCTTTTTACCTTTAATTTGTTCAAAAAATTGTACGCAATCCAAAACAACTGCCCCCAATATTTTATTTATATCTTATCTTTATATTATACTTAAATTATTAAAAAATATCAATGGTTTTTAATCTAAATATGGTGTTTTTACTTTGCCGTTCATAAAATCAATTACTCGTGCCTTTTCTTTTTCATCTTTAACAAGGCAAGGTTGATAGTTATTTAATTTGCCGTCATAGACATAGCAAGGAATAAATTCCGAATTTTCTTGTTGTAATTTTAATGTTTCTTTTTCAATAGTAAGAGTCATTTGGTAAATTACGGTGTTTTTGCCCGGCTTTTTATTGCCGCCAAAACAGAAGTTGCCTAGAGAATAAACAATCTCGGTATTTTTATAAATTTCACGAGGTTGCAGAACGTGCGGGTGATTGCCTATTATAAGGTCGGCACCTGCGTCTACAAGATTGTGACAGGCTTCTATTTTCCAATCTTCAGGCTCATAAATACGCTCTTTACCGCCGTGGAAGTAGATAATCTGATAGTCAGACTGTTTTTCGGCTTTTTTAATAAGGTTTTTAATAGTGGGAACGCCATTTGGTCGCCAAAGTCCGTAGCAGATTACCGCAATTTTAAAGCCTTCCTTTTCTTCACTTGAGATAAGGGTTTCTGATGATTGGGGTAATACGCTTTCTATAGAAGAAATATCTTCGGTTTCTTCTATAGAAGCGGTCACATTTTGCGAATAAGAAATTGAAGAATTACCTAAAACTTCAGATAAATCAGTACAACCTGAAAGTATTAAAAGTAAAATTATACATAAAGATAATATCTTTTTCATTGGTTTCTCCCTTAAAACATACATAAAAATATTATACTAAATATTTCCTGTTATAACAACTGTAGAAATAGCCAAAAAAGTTAATTTTGCAGTTGTTTTTTGCATAAGATTATATTGATATGGGGGATTTTTTATGAACTTTATTAATTGCGCAGCAAATTCAACGCCCGAACTTTTGCGAAAAACGGTGATTTTTTGGAGCGAAAACAGTTTTCAACATATTTCTACACTTTTAAAATCACCAAATGGTACAACGGCGGTTTTACAACCCTTTTTTAAGGAAGAACTAAAAAGTTTTTATGAGCAGTTTAGGGTTATTAACCAGACATTTAAAGAAAAAAACATGCCAAATTCAAGTTACATTCAGTTTTTAAGGCTTAATCAAAATTTTATAAACCTGCTTGAAAGGCTTAAATATGAAGGTTTTTCAGGGTATCCGATTTTACAACAATCGGTATTTCACTACATATACGAACAACGCTATATAAACGCGGTTTTTGCAACACGAAACCTTAGCGGTAATGTTCTTATTACGACCAACTTTCTGCCGTTTTTAAACCAAAATATAAATTGCTTTTATAACCAAATGTATTTTTGGAGTATTATTGGGTCAATGCACCCGTCATTGCTTATGGGAAACAATGCATTTTACAATGCCATAAACGGATATTCCAAAGAATTTTTAACCGAAGTTTGCAATACTTTCAACCTAATAAATTTTAATCTTTCATCACTAAAAAGACCAATAAAACGGAACAGCTTGGTGGAGATTTTCGACGAGTTTTTTCACTTAAACCGTACATTTTTAGAGTTTTTAAAACTCATAAAACAAAACAGCATGAAAATTTTCACAACACCTGCTATGACGAGACTTCCGGCTGATTTTTATGCGGCGGTAGATCATCAAATCGGTGAGCACACTTTGGTGGATCAAATAAACCAAAATATAGAAAAATTTTTAAAATAAAAAATGCAAAGGCTTAAACCTTTGCATTTTTTATTACTTGTTAATTTTAGAATCAATTTTCTCGGCTGCAGCGGATAAATAACGGTTGTCATATAGTTCAAAATTACCGTTATCAACCATCTTAGCTACGCTAACATCAATCGGCATTTTACCTAAAAGGTCAATGCCTAATTCTTCGGCAATACTGTCACTGCCGCTGCCGAAAATTTTAAATTCTTCGCCGCATTCGGGACATACAACATAACTCATATTCTCAACCAAGCCGAGAACCGGAATCTTCATCATTTCAGCCATATTATAAGCCTTTTTAACTATCATTGAAACCAAATCTTGCGGTGAAGTTACGATAACGATACCGTCAAGCGGAAGACTTTGGAAAACAGTTAGCGGTACATCACCCGTGCCGGGAGGACAGTCGACAAAAAGATAGTCAAGGTCACCCCACACAACGTCGTGCCAAAATTGTTTTACAGCACCTGCAATAACAGGGCCGCGCCACAATACAGGGGATTCTTTATCTTCAAGTAAAAGGTTTATAGACATAAGTTTAATGCCGGTTTTGGTAACGGCCGGTAAAATACCTATTTCGTTTTGCATTGCTCTGGAGTTAATGCCGAAAGTTTTTGGTATAGATGGGCCGGTAATATCAGCATCAAGGATACCTACCTTATAACCCATTTTTTGCATAAGCACAGCAAGGGAAGAAGTAACGAGCGATTTACCAACACCGCCTTTACCACTAACAACGCCGATAACATGTTTAATATTATTGTATTCGCCTGTGGGCTCTAAAAGGCTTTCTTGTTGTCTTGAACCACAACTTTGCGAACAAGAACTGCAGTTGCCGGAGCAACTTGTATTTTTTTGGTCTGCCATTTTTAATTCTCCTATAATAGAAATATAACAATAATATTATACAACCAAATTTTAAAAATGCAAGGCAATTAAAAGAAATTTTACTGATTATTAAAAAAGTCGTACTGGTTTGCTATTGCGGACCAGGTAACAGGACCTACCGAGCCTGAAACAGGTAGAGAAAAAAGGCGCTGAAATTCTCTCACGGCAGTTTCGGTTTGGTCGCCATAATAACCCGTAACCGAAACGGTTGGAATTTCTCTTATGTTTGCAGAAATTACCGAAAGGTATGTTTGTAAATCCTTTACACTTTCGTTTCGCATACCGCTTGTTAAGAAAAATCCCGGATATAATTTAGCATTTGTGCCTTCGTAACCTTGCGGAAGGGAAGCGACTGTATCGGTATAAATTTTCGAAACAGTGTTCCAAGTTTGGTTATCAACTATACCCGTAACAGGAAGTCCGTAAAACTCTTGAAAACGCTCAACCGCTGCTACTGTTTCAGGTCCAAAGTAACCGCTTCTGGATACAGGTTCTAATGCGCCGTTAAAATAGGCTATAATGCTTAAATAATATTGCACTGTTGTTACGGGTACGCCACTCATTCCTTCGGATACTACAGTATCAAACGGAATGGTTGCTTCCGCAATGGTTACACCTTCGCTAACAAGGTCGGCAAGTCCTTTAACACCATTGTAGTATTGCTTTATTCGGTACCATGTCGCCTTATCAACTTCTCCCGTAACTGCAAGGGAGAATATTTCTTGAAACTTTCGTACGGCGTTTTCGGTATCTATACCAAAAATTCCGTTCACTTCGGATATTTTGGGGATAGCAGGATAATTTTGCGCTATTCGGTTAAGCTCAGTTTGAATAATTTGCACATTGTTACCTGCGTCTCCTAACTTTAAAGGTACGCCGGGATAGGATTCTTCGGTAAAACTTACTGGTGCATCATTAACGATTCCTATATCTGTGCCGTAGTAATTTTGCAAAATGGCAAAAGGTGTTTCGCCTTGATTTGCAAGGTTTACGGTGCCCCATTGGGAAAGTCCTGCACAGGTTGAAGTAGTGCCGTTGCAAAAGGTTGCAAAAAGTGGCTCTACGTTACCTTGCCGTACAATATAGTCGTTAAAAATTTGGTCTACTATATAGCCAATGTTCTCGAAAATTTCTCGGTCAGGTTTAAATGCTTGGTCGAATTGAGTTGTGTTAGTAATATCAAAATCGTACCCACGCGCACGGTAATATTCGGTGTAAACTCGATTAAGCGCAAAGGAAATGATGGCATAAATATTTGCCCTGAGCGCCGACTCAGGCCAGGTTGGATAAATTTCACTTGAAGCAACATTTTTAATATAATCTATAAAGGGGACAGTAACATTTTGGGCATTGGAATCAGGTGAGCCTAAATGCACTGTAATGGTTTCAGGTATGGTGGGGAGAAGTATTTCAGGCATGGCTTTTCTCCTTATAAATTGTAGTTTTGGGATTCGTCAAAAATTTGTGGACCTTTGTCTTCACCTGCAGTTTCACTAAGCAATAGATTTGACTGTTGAAGGGAAGTTACTGTGCTGAAAACAGGTATATTAAGATGAATATTTTTTATGTATCCATCGGCTTCAATAAGCATATTATAAATCGCATAAGGTATGGCGGTATTGTCCTGATCGAGTGAAAGGGATTTTTGCGGTGTGGGCAGTACAAAGGTTTTAGTTCTTCCGCTTTCATCGGTTAAATCGGTGTCAATTATATTCATATTATCATACTCGCCCGTAAAAACTGTAACCTTTGCATTTTTTACAGGGTACAACGAGCGTACGGCGGTAACAATTCCAATAAGATTGCCCGTTGCAGTGTTTTGGGATGTTTCGTGAATTGGTGGAATTTGTGCTATGACGGGTACCGCATTCGTTTTTGAACGGTACATATCAAGCATTTCTTTTTTATATTTTTCTATTAGATTTTTATCCAAAAAAATCACCTCGTATAATAAAGTAGTAGTTTTTAGTGTCCCTCTCCAAGGACAATATGCTACACTGTAAATGGTGCTGTGGATTGGTGACTATCACCTACCGCATGACGGTTATGTAGAGGCTCCAACCACAGACCTTTGC
>JAZNSZ010000008.1:0-19392 GCA_045591465.1 Acutalibacteraceae bacterium
GTGTAGGCAGCAGAATCGGTGATATAAGTAACGCGGTTCAACGGACTGTTGAGGCAGCAGGGTTTTCGGTTGTACGTCAATATGTCGGACACGGAATAGGAACCCAGTTGCACGAAGCACCCGAAGTACCTAATTTCGGTACTGCGGGACGTGGAATCCGCCTTTTGCCCGGAATGACTTTAGCTATTGAACCGATGGTAAATGTCGGAAGTTACGATGTTAAAGTTTTACCGGATGGATGGACTGTTAAAACACTGGACGGTTCGCTTTCGGCACATTTCGAGCATACAATCGTAATCACATCAGACGGTCCTAAAATTATGACCTTAATTTGAGGTACTGTATGGTAGGAAGAATCGTATGTTCAAAAGCCGGAAGAGATAAAGGCTACTTTATGGTTGTGGTAGACTGCAAAGAAAATCTTGTTTTTGTTTGTGACGGAAAGGAAAGACCTTTAGAACGTCCGAAATGCAAGAACAAAAAACATCTTCAGTTTACAAACACCGTTCTCAGTGAAAAAAGTTATAACACAAATAAATCGCTTAGAAAGGCGCTTGCGGTATATAGAGATACCGCAAAATTTAAGGAGGAACCGTAATGTCTAAACAAGACATGATAGAGCTTGAAGGCACCGTTGTTGAAGCAATGCCTAATGCAATGTTTAAAGTAGAAATCCAAGGTGGACATCAGATACTCGCTCATATCTCGGGCAAACTTCGTATGAATTTCATACGTATACTCCCCGGTGATAAAGTAACAGTTGAAATGTCCCCGTACGATCTGTCAAAAGGACGCATTACTTGGCGTTCGAAATAACAGTCAAAATTTGAAGGAGGTATAAACCTAATGAAAGTCAGACCTTCTGTTAAAAAGATTTGCGAAAAATGCAAAATAATTAAGCGTAAAGGCAAAATCATGGTAATTTGCGAAAACCCTAAACACAAACAACGTCAGGGTTAATACGCTTAACGAGAAAAAAATGGAGGTGCTTTGATAAATGGCACGTATTGCTGGTGTTGACCTTCCGAGTAATCAGCGAGTTGAAATCGGACTTACTTACATTTTCGGCATCGGTCTTACTACATCTAAAAAAATCCTTGCTGACACAGGCATTGACCCTGATGTTAGATGTAAGGACTTAACTGAAGATGATATCTCAAAATTGCGTGAATATATCGACCACAACCTTCAGGTAGAAGGTGACCGTCGTCGCGCTATCGCATTTGATATCAAAAGACTTATCGAAATTGGTAGCTACCGTGGTTTGCGTCATCGTAAGAGCTTGCCTGTAAGAGGTCAGCGCTCTAAGACAAACGCACGTACACGTAAAGGTCCTAAGAAGACTATTGCTAACAAGAAGAAATAAGTAGGAGGAGAATTAAATGGCTACTGCTAAAAAGACGACTTCAACACGTCGTCGTCGCGAAAAGAAAAATATTGAACGTGGTGCCGCTCATATCCAGTCTACCTTCAACAATACTATCGTAACCATCACCGATACACAAGGTAACGCTCTTTCATGGGCTTCCGCTGGTGAATTAGGTTTCCGCGGTTCAAGAAAGTCTACTCCTTTCGCAGCACAGTCTGCTGCTGAAACTGCAGCTAAAGCTGCTATGGAGCATGGTCTTAAAACCGTTGAAGTATATGTTAAGGGTCCAGGTGCAGGACGTGAAGCTGCTATCCGCGCATTGCAGACAGCAGGTCTCGAGGTAAGCATGATTAAAGACGTTACCCCGATTCCACACAATGGTTGCCGTCCTCCCAAGAGAAGACGCGTTTAATCAAAAATTTTTACGGCAGTTTTTACTGCAGAAATTATGGAGGTGTAAAAGATGGCAAGATATACCGGTGCAGTTTGCAGACTTTGCCGCCGCGAAGGTAAGAAACTATTCTTAAAGGGCGAACGCTGCTATTCTGAAAAATGTTCTGTTGGTATTAGAGCTTATGCTCCCGGTCAACACGGACAAGGTAGAAAGAAGTCATCTGAATACGGCTTGCAGCTTCGCGCTAAGCAAACCGCAAGACGTTTTTATGGCGTTCAGGAAAATCAATTCCATCATTATTTCGAGATTGCTGAAAGAAAACAGGGTATCACTGGTGATAACCTTTTAAGAATTCTTGAAAGCCGTCTTGATAACGTAGTTTATAGAGTAGGTTTTGCTTCTTCTCGTGCAGAAGCTAGACAACTCGTTGGTCATGGCCACTTTGAAGTTAACGGAAGCCGTGTTGACATTGCTTCTTATCTTCTTAAAGCAGGTGACGTTATCACTCTTTGCGAAAAGAGCCGTGGAAGCGAAAAGTTTAAGGCTATCATCGAAGCAAACAGTGCAAGACCTGTTCCACAGTGGATTGATGTTAACCGTGATCAATTAAGTGCTAAGGTTGTGGCTCTCCCAAATAGAGACCAAATTGATGCACCAGTTGAAGAACAACTCATCGTCGAATTCTATTCAAAATAATAATTAGAATTCTCATGCCGCTTTCCGTACAAAGCGGTGTGATATTAAAAATCTTCGTACGGAGAAACGGAGCTTTTAAATGATAGAAATTGAAAAGCCCAGAATTGATACCACCGAACTTACTGCTGACGGTAAATACGGTAAATTCGTAATGGAACCGTTGGAACGCGGTTATGCAACAACTCTCGGTAACAGCATGAGAAGAGTTCTTCTTTCCATACTCCCCGGTGTTGCTGTAACAGGCGTTAAAATTGACGGTGTTGTGCATGAATTTTCAACAATCCCGGGTGTAAAGGAAGATGTTACTGAAATCATCCTTAACATTAAGGGCCTTATTGCAAAACTCCATGCCGATGCTGCTAAGAAGGTTTATATTGAAGCTGAAGGTCCCTGCGTGGTTACCGCTGCTTCGATTAAAGCTGATTCAGAGGTAGAAATTCTTAATCCAGATATGCATATTGCAACACTTGGCGAAGGTGCCAAGCTCAATATGGAAATGACTCTTGATAGAGGCAGAGGCTATGTTTCGGCTGACCAAAACAAGGCTAACCAAAACGTAGTTGATATGATTCCCGTTGACTCTATTTATACACCTGTGCTTAAGGCAAACTTTGGTGTAGACAATACCCGTGTTGGTAATGTTACCGATAAGGGTAAGCTCACTTTAGAAGTTTGGACCGACGGCTCATTACGAGCTGACGAAGCAGTTTCAATGTCTGCTAAGGTTTTGATGGAACACCTTGAATTGTTCCTTGACCTTGCTGAAGGCGTTAGCGAAACTGAAAGCATTATGGCTGATAAGAAGGTTAACGAAAAGGAAAAAGTTCTTGATTTAACTATCGACGAACTCGACTTATCTGTTCGTAGCTTCAACTGCTTGAAGCGCGCAGGTATTAATACGGTTGAAGACCTTATCTACAAGACCGAAGAGGAAATGATGAAGGTAAGAAACTTGGGCCGTAAGTCCTTGGAAGAAGTTATTGCTAAATTAAATTCATTTGGCTTTACTCTCAAAAAGGAAGATGAATAAAACACTTTAAGGAGTGAATTGAAATGCCAGGTACTCGTAAACTTGGAAGAACCAGCGACCATAGAACTGCTATGCTTCGCGCTATGGTAACATTCTTGCTTGAAAACGGCAAGATCGAAACTACCGTAACTCGTGCTAAAGAAGTTAGGTCAATGGCTGAGAAATATATTACACTCGCTAAAGATAATACCCTTCACAACAAGCGTCAGGCTTTGGCGTTTATTACTAAGGAAGCTGTAGTTGCTAAATTGTTCAATGAAATTGCTCCTAAGTACATGGACGTTAACGGCGGTTATTGCAGAATAGTTAAGACTGCTCCCCGTCGCGGCGATGCTGCTGAAATGGCGATTATTGAGTTAATCTAATTTCTCTGATTTTAGTGCTCACATTGTCAATGGCAATTTTTTAGTTGCCAAGGCGCCGATGATGTGTGTACTAAAACACAACAAATTAAGACCACCGATTTTTCGGTGGTCTTTTTCGCTGTGAAGATAAGAGATAATAAATAATAGATAAGAGATAATAAGGGTCAAGGGCGCAGCCCTTGTCGTTTAACGTAAATATTAGTTTTGCTAATGTTTTAAAAATTTTTAGCGGTTTTTCCGCTAAAATATTATCTGTTTGAATATTTGTGATATAATTTTATGTACTGATTGTTGCGACACAACTTCGGTTTTGTTACCACACTAACTAAAAGAAGATACTAAAAAGTATCTTCTTTTAGTTTTTTGTATTTTTATAGTTTTTATAGCAAAAATCAAAAATTTCCTTTTTGACCGAGCCGAAGGTTTTGTTTTTATGGTAAATCAAATATGAATTTCGGGTGAATTCATAGTCGGTTACAGTTATTTTGCGAAGTCCGCCGTTATTCAACTGTCGTGTAAGAAGTGCTTCGGGCATAATGGTAACGCCAAGATTTTGCACCGCGGCAGATATTAATGCTTGGTTACTTATGGATTCCATAACAGGTGTTACCACGATGTTTTCGAGCGCAAAAATATGGTCTAAAAACTCACGCGATACACTTTCGTCTTCACGTAATAGTAAATCATATTTGCAAAGCTCTTTAAGCGTTACATTATCGGGCATATCATATTTTTTACCGCAAACAGCAATAAGTGTGTTACAGTCAACTAACTTTGATTTTATATTTGGGTCAGAGGGTTTTCCCTGAATAAATGCAAAGTCAAGTGTGCCGCCTGAAATTTTACTTTCAATTACACTTGTTTGATTTACTGAAATTTGAAAGTCGATATTTAAAAAGTTTTCTTTTAATTTTCTAAGCAACCAAGGTAATTTTTGCTTACCGATGGTAAGTGAGGAACCAATACGCAAAAGAGGATTTTTAGATGAATTATTTGCTTGTTCTTCAAATTCTCTAAAAGCAGAAACAACCTCTTGCGCTTTTATGAGCAGATTTTTGCCCTCTTCAGTTAAGAATAGCCGTTTATTTATGCGGTCAAACAATTTTACATTATAGTTTTTCTCAATTTCGGAAATAGTATTACTAACAGCGGGTTGAGCGATAAATAGCTCTTCGGCGGCTTTGGTCATATTCCCATGCCTACAAACACATATAAACACCTTTAAATGCCGTATTGTCATGATTACTCCTTATAATATATTAGTTATGATTATGATAATATTATACTATTTTACTTATTGATTGTCAACATATATAATCTAAAAGTAGATTAAAAAAGGAGAAAAAAGAAATGGGTATAACAGAAGTTTTGGGACTGCTCGGCGGTCTTGCGCTATTCCTTTACGGAATGCAAATGATGAGCGGCGGACTTGAAGATGCCGCAGGAAATAAGATGAAAAAGATTTTAGAAAAGTTGACTTCAAACCGCTTTTTAGGCGTTTTGGTTGGCGCGGGGATTACCGCGGTAATTCAATCGTCTTCGGCAACAACCGTAATGGTGGTAGGTTTTGTAAATTCGGGTATGATGACACTCTCGCAAGCGGTATGGATTATAATGGGAGCAAATATCGGTACCACAATCACGGGACAGTTAATAGCGCTTGATGTTGGCGCGTTGGCACCGCTTATAGCATTTTTCGGTGTTTCAATGATAGTATTTTTGAAGACGCCGAAGGTTCATCATATTGGTAAAATTTTAGCAGGTTTAGGTATTTTGTTCATAGGTATGGAGATGATGAGCGGTTCGATGGCGCCGCTTCGCGAATCGCAAACCTTTATCTCGCTTATGACTAAATTTTCAAACCCTGTTTTAGGAATTATCGCGGGTGCAGTATTCACTGCTATCATTCAATCATCTTCGGCTTCGGTTGGTATTCTTCAAGCCTTGGCGATGGCGGGTGTTATAGGTTTTGATTCGGCGGTATTCGTTCTTTTCGGTCAAAACATAGGAACCTGTATCACGGCGGTGTTGGCTTCAATCGGCACAAATCGCGCCGCAAAGAGAACAACGGTTATACACCTGCTTTTCAACTTGATAGGTACGGCGGTATTTACTACGGCGTGTCTTGTGTTGCCGATTACAAGTTGGGTTTCCGATTTAATCGGCGGAAATGTATCGCAACAAATCGCTAATATGCACACAATATTTAATATAACAACAACGGCGGTCTTGCTTCCGTTCGGTAATTGCCTTGCAAAAATTGCCGAAAGAATACTGCCCGAAAACAAGGAAGAAACAACCACAACGCTTAGCAGTATTACCGAAGAATTCCGTCGCGGCAATATAAGTCTTGGTCTTACTGCGGTGCATACCGACCTTTTGAAGCAAGAGCTTGGAAGAATGATAACCCTTGCTACTGAAAACTTAAGTAAATCTTATAAAGCAATACTTGAAAGGGATACTTCTTTGCTTGAGAGCATAACCGAAAACGAAAAAACAGTCGATAAACTTAATAAAGAGATATCACAGTATATTTCTAAAATATTGGTGCATAACAACAGCGGTCAAAATGTTTCAGATATAGAACAATATTTCCTTATAACAGGCAACACCGAGCGTATCGGTGATCACGCGGTCAATATCGCTGGATATACTAAGGTTATAAAGGAAAAAAATATCGAATTTTCTGATGAAGCGCGTCAGGAAATTTCACAAATGCAACAAATTACCGCTACAGCACTGAAAAAAGCGCTCAATGTGGAAGAAGACAAAAAAGCGTGGATGCAGAGCGTAGAACTGATTGAAGAACAAATTGATAATATGACCGATGCTTACCGCGAAAATCATCTTGACCGAATGCGCAAGGGCAAATGCTCGGACGAAGCGTGTATACTTTACTCGGAACTTCTTACCGATTTTGAGCGTATTGGCGACCATACTTTAAATATCGCCGAAGCATATGCAAAAATAAATAGTCTGGGATAACAAAAAGCCACCGAAGTTTCGGTGGCTTTTTAAATAATAAAATAGGTGTTTGTTATTTTATAAATTCTGTAATATCACCTAAGCATTGCTCAAAGTTGACGCCGTAGAATGGTTGCTGCGGGTCCGCTAAAGTCAAGGCAATACAGTGTTTAGTATAATCACAAGCAAAACTAACCGCTTCTTGCAAGGTTTTTCCGTTCATAAGACCGCCGTAAACAGCCGAAGAATAAATATCGCCTGTTCCGTGGAAATCCTTGGGTTCACGCTCGTTATAATATTCAAAAACTTCGTTGCCATCTAAAAGACAAAATACGCCGACTTGCGTTTCGCTTTTTCTAACACCTGTTATAACAACGTCTTTGGCGCCGTTATTATGTAACTGTTTGCAAATATCGAGCAGGTAGTCATAATCATATTCGTCCTTATATTCTTTTTCGAGCATAAAAGTGGCTTCGGTAATATTAGGTGTAATAATATCAGCCATAGCGCAAAGGGTTTTTGTAGCCTTTACATATTCGGTATCAAAACCGGTGTAAAGTTTTCCGTTATCGCCCATTGCGGGATCTATCATAACTATGCCGTCTTTTTTAACAAAGTTCTTTATAATGCCTTTTACACTCTCAATTAAATCAATACCGCCCAAGTAACCCGTGCAGATTCCGTCGAAAACAATATTTTCTTTTTCCCACGCGTCAGTGATAGGTGCAATTTCGGGACAAAGATTAGCAAAAGTCCAATTTTTGAACTGCGTATGGGTTGAAAGTAACGCTGTCGGTAAAGCGCAAGTTTCTATCCCGAAAGCCGAAATAATAGGCATTGCAACCGTCAGAGAGCATTTGCCTACGCACGAAAAGTCTTGAATAGTGAGTATCTTTTTCATAAAATCGCCTTCTTAGAAAATCTTTATACAATAATATCACATCATACATAAAAAGGCAACATAAATTTGTTGCGCGAAAATGTGCTTTGTGGTATATTATCTTGGGGGGAGATAGATATGAAGATAAAAAAGCGGGAACTTGAATATAGTAAAGTTCTAAAACTTAAACCTAAGAAACATAAAAAACCTTTAAAGCCTTTGTTTATACTGGCGTTAGTAATAAGGGTTTTATCTTTTTTCACCCTTTTGGGTGTTAAGTTTTCCTGCAAAAAAATCGGTATGGAAAAGCTTTCCAAAAAAGAACCCTGCCTTATTTTAATGAACCATTCAAGTTTTATCGACCTTAAAATTGCTTCGGCGCTTTTATTCCCCAGGAAATACAATATAGTTATGACTTCGGATGGCTTCGTGGGTAAGAATTTGCTTATGCGTCTTGTTGGCTGTATTCCCACCCAAAAGTTTATAAACGACAGTTTGCTGGTTAAAGATATTTTTCACTGTGTAAAGAAGCAAAATTCGTCGATTTTAATGTACCCGGAAGCGAGTTATAGTTTTGACGGCACTGCCACGCCCTTACCCCAAAGTTTAGGCAAACTTATTAAAAAACTTGGTATTCCCGTTGTTATGATTCGCACCTATGGCGCCTTTCTATACGATCCGCTTTATAACAACCTTCAAACAAGAAAGGTTAAAATTTCGGCAGATATGGAATATTTGCTTTCTTGCGAAGACATAAAAAGCGGTACGGTTGAAGAAATTAACGCCCTTTTAAAAGAACAGTTTTCTTTCGATAATTTCGCGTGGCAACAGCAAAACGGCATAAAAATCACCGAAAAATTCCGCGCCGATTGTCTAAACCGCGTTTTGTATAAATGTCCGCATTGTCTTGCCGAAGGCGAAACGGAAGGCAAGGGTATAAATCTTACCTGTAAAAACTGTGGCAAGATTTATGAACTTACCGAAGAAGGCTTCATGAAAGCCCGAAGCGGCGAGACCGAATTTGCCCATATCCCGGATTGGTACGCTTGGCAAAGGGATTGCGTAAAACGGGAAATCGAAAAGGGCGAATATAAAATAGAGCGCGAAGTTGATATTTATATGATGATAGATACAAAATGCATCTATAAAGTCGGTGACGGAGTTCTAACTCATACTAAAGATGGTTTTAGCCTTAACGGATGTCACGGTCAACTAAATTATACACAAGCGCCTGAACTTTCATATAGTCTTTATTCTGATTTTTATTGGTACGAAATAGGCGATGTTATATCTATAGGTACGCCAAAGGTTTTGTATTATTGTATACCAAAATCCAAAAAAGATATTGTAGCAAAGGCGCGAATAGCGGCTGAAGAACTTTATAAAATGATAAATAAAAAATAGGCTTGTGAATAAGTAAAGTATTTGTATTTTAAAGTATTGATAAGATTATTGCGATGTGTTAAAATATAAAAAGATATGATTGTTTTGATTAATAAAAAGGGGAGTTTTTATGGAAAGAGAGCGTTTGGGCAGCCGATTAGGCTTTATTTTACTTAGTGCAGGCTGCGCTATCGGCGTAGGAAATGTGTGGAAGTTTCCTTGGATGGCAGGAAGTCACGGTGGCGGAGCATTTGTATTAATATATTTACTCTTTTTGGTGGTTTTGGGATTGCCCGTAATGATTATGGAATTCTCTCTTGGCAGAGCTAGTCAGGCAAGTCCTGTAGGGATTTATCAAAAACTTGAAAAGAGAGGTCAAAAATGGCATTATCACGGGTATGTAGCTCTCGTGGCAAACTTCCTTTTGATGATGTTTTATACTTCTGTTACCGGTTGGATTTTGCACTATTTCGTAAGTTTTATTTCGGGCAAAATGACTGGTATTACCAATGAAGCATCGGCACAACTTTTTGGCAGTATGCTTTCAAGCCCGGCAATAACTGTTGGGTTTATGGCTATTGTTGTTATTTTAGGTTTTCTTATCTTATCCTTCGGTTTGCAAAAAGGCGTTGAGCGAGTTACAAAATACATGATGACCGCTCTCTTGGTGCTTATGATAATACTTGCTATTAACAGTTTTACTCTCGATGGTGCAGCGGCAGGACTTAGTTTCTACTTAAAGCCCGATTTTGCGAAGATTGACGGTAATGTTGTAGTTGGTGCTATGAATCAGGCTTTCTTCACCTTGAGTTTGGGTATTGGTTCAATGGCAATTTTCGGTAGTTATATTGGTAAAGAGCGCTCACTCATGGGTGAATCTATCAATATTTTGGTGCTTGATACATTTGTGGCAATAACTGCCGGTCTTATTATATTCCCTGCTTGTTTTACCTTTGATGTTGAACCAGGCGCCGGTCCAAGCCTATTGTTTGTGGCAATGGCTAAGGTGTTTAATAACATGGTAGGCGGTAGATGGTGGGGTTCGCTATTCTTCTTGTTCATGGTTTTTGCTGCTTTTTCAACCATTATTGCGGTTTTCGAAAATATTTTGGCTTGTGTTCGAGAGATTACAGGATGGGGCAGAATAAAGGCTTGTTTAATATGCGGTGCCTTGGTGCTTGTGCTTTCTGTTCCTTGTGCATTAGGCTTTAACCTATGGTCAGGTTTTGTTCCGTTTGCAAGTGGTTCTTCTGTGCTCGATTTGGAAGACTTCATTGTAAGCAACTGTTGTTTGCCTTTAGGTGCGCTTTGCTATGTGCTTTTCTGTGTCACCAAAAAAGGTTGGGGCTTTGATAACTTCCTTGCGGAAGCAAACGAAGGCAAAGGTCTTAAACTTAGAAAGTGGATGAAACCTTATATGACCTATGTACTCCCTGGTATTATTATAATAGTTTTCCTTGTGGGTATTTTGAACTTCCAATTTACCGATAACTTTACCGTTTTGAGTTGGATTAAGTCGTTGTTTTAGGAGAGATTTAAATGGGACTTTTTGGTAACGGAAATACAAAGGCTATGACTGAGAGAGAACGCCTTGAGAGTAAATTAGGCAGCGCAAGGGGAAACCTTTTGCTTGTTGTAGCTTTTACTATAATAAATTTAATATTACTTGTTATAAATAGTGATACATACTTTTTGTTTTCGGCATATATACCGTTTTTTATTGCAAGTATGGGTATGCTTATTTGCGGAAAATATCCCACGGAATTTTATGAAGATTTAGGCGAAATGGAATTTTTTGGTAACGGGGTATTTGTGGGATTTGTAACGGTTGCGGTTATAATAACCTTGTTATATTTACTGGCTTGGTTTTTGTCTAAAAACCAAAAGCGTGGATGGCTTATCTTCGCTTTGGTGATTTTTATAATAGATACCGTGTGCATGTTTGCTGTTAACGGATTCGCTTTCGAATCTATTATAGATATTGTATTTCATGTATGGGTGATTGTTTCCTTGTTGGGCGGTATTTCGGCTTGTAAAAAAATTAAATTATTGCCGCAAGAGTCTTGTTTTGAAGAATCTGATTGTCAAGAATTCGATGGTGTACAAGAGAATTTAATTCTTAATTCCAACGCTTTGCGTTTGGCGGATACGGAAGTAAAATCGCGCGTGTTGGCGAGTGCTGAGGCTTTCGGTCATGAGATTGTATACCGCAGGGTAAAAAGAGTTAACGAACTTGTTATAGACGGTTATGTTTATGATGAGTGGGAGGCGCTTATCGAAACGGCACATACCTTAAGTGCAAAATTTGACGGGCATGATTTTGTGGTTGGATTTGATGGCAAGATTAATAGTTTTATCGAAGTGGACGGCAAAGTTGTTGCGAAGAAGGTAAGGCTTTATTAAGCGGTATCATAAAGGAGATAAATATAAATGGTAAAACATATTATTATCTGGACTTTAAAGGAAGAATGTAACACTCCTGAAGTAAAAGATGGCATTAAAAAAGGTCTTGAAGGTCTCAAGGGTGTTGTTCCCGGTCTTTTAGAGATTGAAGTGCAAACCGAAAGTTTGCCGTCTTCTAATGCCGATGTTATGCTTTATTCGGTTTTTGAAGATGAAGATGCTTTAAAGGGTTATGGTGTTCATCCTGAGCACGTGAGTGTGGCTGATAATTTTGTTCGTCCCTTTACAAAAATCAGGTCTTGTATAGACTTTGAAGTAAAATAAAGTTCTTGCAAATAAGGGGCACCCAAATGGATATTAAAGAAAAAGCATTAAACCAACATTACGAGTGGCAGGGCAAAATTGAGGTTGTGTCACGCACTAAGGTTGAAAACAGTGATGATTTATCTGTAGCATATACACCTGGTGTTGCACAACCTTGTCTTGAAATACAAAAGGATTATAATAAATCGTTCGAGCTTACACGCCGTTGGAATCTTATCGGCGTTATAACCGATGGCTCTGCCGTTTTGGGCCTTGGAAATATCGGTCCCGAAGCGGGTATGCCCGTTATGGAAGGCAAATGCGTACTCTTCAAAGAGTTTGCAGGTGTAGACGCTTTCCCGCTTTGTATCCGCTCAAACGATGTTGACGAGATTGTTGATACCATTTACAACATTTCAGGCTCGTTCGGCGGTATAAATTTGGAGGATATTGCCGCTCCCCGTTGTTTTGAGATTGAACGTAAATTGAAAGAGCGTTGTGATATTCCGATTTTCCACGACGACCAGCACGGTACTGCTATTGTTGTTGCGGCTGCTATGCTTAACGCGTTAAAACTTGTGGGTAAGGATATTAGCAAAATCAAGTGTGTTATCAATGGCGCAGGTGCCGCAGGTACCGCTATCGGAGAACACCTTTTAAAACTCGGCGTAAAAAATCTTATTATGTGTGATAAATTCGGCGTAATCGCTAAGGGCATGGAAGAACTTTCAGATGCCCACAAGGCTTTGGCAGAAATTACAAATCCCAACAGAGAAACAGGCACACTCAAAGATGTAATTAAAGGCGCAGATGTGTTTATCGGCATATCTGCTCCTAAGATGGTGACCGCTGAGGTGGTTTCTACTATGGCAGAAAAAGCAATAGTATTCCCAATGGCAAACCCCGTTCCAGAAATTATGCCCGACGAAGCATTAGCAGGCGGCGCGTATATCGTAGGTACCGGCAGGTCGGATTTCCCCAACCAGATAAACAACGTACTTGCTTTCCCCGGTATCTTCCGCGGTGCGCTTGATGTAAGAGCAAGTGATATCAATGATGATATGAAGATGGCGGCATCCTATGCTATTGCTAGTCTTGTATCTGATGAAGAATTGAGCCAAGAATATATACTTCCCAAGGCTTTCGATAAGCGTATTGCCGATGCGGTGGCTTCGGCTGTAGCAGAAGCCGCAAGAAAAAGCGGCGTAGCAAGAATATAAAATTAAACCGAGCCTTTTGGCTCGGTTTTTTATCTATTCAAATACCATATAGCAAATGTTAAATAACCTGCAAAGGTTACCCATAAAGCGTAAGGTATTTGCAAATAGGCGGCTGTGGGGTTTATTTTGTAGTATTTTACAATGGTGCGAACTATAAGGAAAAGCAATAACAACAGCCAAATGAACGCAAGTAAAAATGCGCGTTGATTGAAGAAAATAATACTCCAGAAGAAATTCACAATAAGGCTTAATGCATAGGTCAATAGCGCCGAATCGATATCGGCGGGTTTGGCGTCTTTGTCAAGGTAAATTATAGCCGCGCTTATGCCCATAAGTATAAACAATACCGTCCATACAATTGGGAAAAGTACCGAAGGTGGTGAGAGCGGCGGTGTTATAATGTCACGGTAAAGGCTCATGTTATTTCGTGTCGATAGCGCGGAAAGTCCGCCCACACCTAAGGCTATTAGGATAGATAAAATATAAGTTTTGATTTTTTTAGTCATAAAACCACCTACCATTTTAAATATATAAAATTAAGAATTAAAATATGTTATAAAAAATGGGGAATACTGTTTTTAAAGGAGTGGTTAAATGATAGAACAAGATACAATAAAATTACTTCGCGAGTGTGACGCGGGTGTGAAAATGGGTGTTTCGTCCATTGATGAGGTTATGGATTATGTCGAAAGTAAAGAACTCAAAAAAGAACTTAATGCTTGCAAGGATGAACACGATAAGTTAGCACGTGAAATTGAAGAACAGCTTGCAAGGTTTCAGGATGACGGAAAAGAGCCTAACCCTATGGCAAAAGGAATGTCTTGGATGAAGACCAATATCAAGCTTGTTGTTAATGAGTCTGATAATACTATCGCCGACCTCATTACTGACGGATGTAATATGGGCGTTAAGTCGCTTAATAAATATCTTAACAAATATGAGGCGGCAGACGAATTTTCAAAGGATATTTGTAAGCGCGTTATAAATCTTGAAGAAAAGCTTGCAATACAAATGAGAGAATATTTGTAAAAAGCAAAGGAAGATGTTAAAAACATCTTCCTTTTTGCTCGTGTGGTGCAGTGTGGTAACTATAAAACAATAACACATTTTTGTGTTATTGTCAACACGAAAATGTGTTATTGATATAAAATTTCATAAGAGGTGTTTTTATGAAATATACGTATCAAAGAATTCGTGATTTACGCGAAGATAAGGATAAAACACAGGCTGATATGGCCAAGCTCTTAAATGTACATTTAACACAGTATCGACGTTGGGAAACAGGAGAAAGTGAAGTGCCTGCGCACATAGTGTTAGAGTTGTGTAAGTATTATAAGGTATCGGCAGATTATATTTTGGGATTAACAAATAAATTATAAAAAGCAAAACCTCGATGAATTCCATCGAGGTTTTGCTTTCTTATATTCCTAACAGTTTTTCTGCATTTTTGTGGGTTATCTTTTCCCAGTCGGCTTTTGAAATTTCCAGTGTTTCGAGTAATTTCAGTTCTGTTTTTGCGGTATGCCAAGGGCTGTCTGTACCGAAAAGCATTTTGTCAGCGCCGTGCTTTTCTATAATTTTTTGCGCATAATATTTTGGCATAATACCGTGAGCGAAGGAAGTATCAAAATATAAATCTTTTTGGCAAAGGCGGTCTAAAACTTCTTGCGGGTAGCCTAAACCACCAAAGTGGGCGGCAATAACGGGCGAAGAAAACCACGAAAGCGCCTTTTCCATTTTTTTGGGGGTTGCACCGTAAGGTGGCGGGAATCCAAAATCCTGCCCCGCGTGGAAAATGGTTATGAGACCAAGTTCGCCTATTTTTTTATAAATTGGTTTCATTTTCTCGTCGTCCACCGAAAAGCCCTGATAATCGGGGTGAAGTTTTACCCCTTTAAGCCCCAAAGACTTTATTCGTTCAAGCTCGTATAGCGCATCTTCGCTGTCGGGGTGGACCGAGCCGAAAGCAAAAATATCGGCGCCGTTATTCATTGAAGCCGCAAAGTCGTTGACATTTTTTTGCTGTGTTGGATTGGTAGCAATGCTAAGCACTACCGCCTTGTCGATTTTGCTTTTCTTTAAAAGGCGCTTTAAGTCAAAGAAGGTACCGTTGGTATATGGGGTAAGACCGCCTGACACAAAACTTAATTTTTCGATTGCTTTTTCGGCTATTCTTTCGGGAAAAGCGTGGGTATGAAAATCAATAAGCATTTAAACACTTCCAAGAGTTAATGTAAATAGTATACCCTTAGATTTATTAATTTACAAGCAAAACCATTGAAAAAAATTTAGAGTTGGGATATAATTAATTGGTAAAACATATTTTTCGAAGGAGAACCGAAATGAAATATCCATTATTATTAAAACCCGTAGTTAAAGATTATATTTGGGGTGGCGACAGGCTTATAAAAGAGTACGGCTTAGATGCACCCACCGATATTGCGGCAGAAGGTTGGATGCTTTCTTGCCACAAGGACGGTACAAACATTGTAATAAACGGTGAATACAATGGCGAATGTCTTGACAGTGTGCTTGAAAAATGGGGTTATACCGAAAAATTTCCTATCCTAATTAAGTTGATTGACGCTAAGGATAAACTTTCGGTTCAGGTTCATCCGGATAATGCCTACGCCCTTGAGAAAGAAGGCGAGTTTGGCAAGACTGAAATGTGGTATGTTGTGGATTGTAAGGAAAACTCCCGCTTGGCGTATGGATTTAATAAAAATATAAGCCAAGCCGAGTTTAAAGAAAGAATAGAGAATAATACACTTGATGAAGTTATAAATTATGTGCCGGTAAAGAAAGGTGATGTTTTCTTTATTGCGGCGGGTACTCTACATGCTATCGGTGAAGGTATACTCATTGCCGAAATTCAGCAAAATTCTAATACTACTTATAGGGTTTCGGATTATGGCAGACTTGGCAAAGACGGTAAACCCCGAGAGTTACATATAGATAAAGCGGTAGATGTTACCGAAACAACGCCGCCCACAATACCTTATGGTGAAATCGGCGATGGCAAGCAAACTGCCTATGGCAAAGAGTGCCTTTTGGCAGAGTGCGAATATTTTGAGACCTATAAAATTGAATTGAGCGGAGAAAAAGAAATCAACTGCCAAGATAAATTTGCAAGTGTTCTTGTACTTTCGGGCAACCTTGAAGTTTGTTATGAGAGCGGTAAAATTGAACTTGCTAAGGCGGATTGTGTGCTAATACCTCCAAATTGCAAAGCGAATTTAGTCGGTACCGCCGAAATAATTTATACTTTGGCATAATTTTTGCAATAAAAGCCCTTTTTTGCACATTATATTGTTATAAGGGGGCTTTTTATGAGAATTTCAAAAATTGATGATGATGGTTTTTTATCGGTGGTTTGTGATACCTGTAACGATAAAATTAAAAATTCTTTGCTTGAAAAAACGGTTGGTAAGAAAATTGTCATAGTTGGTGAAGTATCGACTGTCGATGGTGTTTCGGGCTATACTGTAGATATAAAAAAGGTAAAGTAAAAAGTTTAAAGCCTTCGCTTTTGCGAAGGCTTTTTGTTATAATGATTGTGGTTTGTCGAAACGCTAAAAAGTGCTTCGACAAGCCACTTTTTAAGTGGCTTAAGCAAAATTAAATTCTAATATTTAATTTCGCCCAACCTATACCATTATTATAAATGGGTTTTGCATATAGTTTATCCAATGTGAAATAATACCATTGGTGATAATATGAATAAATCGTTGTGGGAAGATATAAGTCTTCCAAAATTTCCGGAACTAAAGGGTGATAAAACCACCGATGTGCTTATAATCGGCGGAGGTATAGCGGGTATTTTAACCGCTTATTTTTTAAAACAGGCAAATATTGATTATATGCTTGTTGAAAAGGACCGAATTTGCAGTGGCGTTACTTCCAAAACTACCGCTAAAATAACATTTCAGCACGGGCTTAATTATCATAAAATGATGCAGTTGTGTGGGCGGGATTCTGCGCAGGGGTACTACCTTGCAAATAAAAAGGCGTTGGAAGTTTATAAGCAACTTTGCAGTGAGATTGACTGTGATTTTGAAATCAAGGATAATTACGTTTACTCGTCGGATTTTCGCGCGGTGGAGAAAGAACTAAAAGCGTTGGAAAGTATAGGTTGTAAAGCTCAAATAACAGATGCACTTTCGCTTCCGTTTAAAAACATAGCGGCGGTAAAGGTAGAAAAACAAGCGCAGTTCCACCCGCTTAAATTTTTAGCGTCAATAGCGCAGGGGCTTAATATTTATGAGCAAACAAAAGTGCTTGAAATGAAAGATACCACAGCCGTTACGACAAGCGGAAAAATACGGGCAAAAAGGGTTGTGGTTGCTACGCATTTTCCCTTTATAAACAAGCACGGAAAATATTTTTTAAAACTCTATCAACACCGCTCGTATGTACTGGCGTTGAAGAATGTACCCGCGCTTGACGGCATGTATGTTGATGACAATGATAAGGGCTTATCTTTCAGGAGTTACAATGGGTTATTGCTTTTAGGCGGCGGCGGTCACCGAACCGGAAAACAGGGCGGTGGTTTTGGTGAAATAAGAAGATTTGCAAGGATATATTACCCAAGCGCAAAAGAAGTGTGCCGTTGGGCAACACAGGACTGCATAAGCCTTGACAAAACGGCGTATATAGGTAATTACAGTTCGTCCGCTTCGGAAATGTATGTTGCGAGTGGATTTAACAAGTGGGGGATGACGGGCGCTATGTGTTCTGCTATTCTCTTGAGTGATATGCTAAAAGGTGAGCAAAACGAATTTTCGTCGGTATTTAATCCCGATAGAAGCATATTAAAGCCACAACTGTTTGCAAACGGGTTTGAAGCGGTTTCTAATCTCATTATTCCAACCGCACGTCGTTGCCCACATTTAGGGTGTGCGCTTAAATGGAATAAGTACGAGCATAGTTGGGATTGCGCCTGTCACGGTTCGAGATTTTCTGACGACGGTGGGCTTTTAGACGGCCCCGCTACCGACGGGATAAATATTTGACGACAGGCAGTAATGCGAAAAGCAAAAAATACTTGACAAAACACCCTTGTTCGTGGGATAATGTAAATATATTATGGGCAGTTTGTATGCTGTGTTAATTTTTTAGTATCTTTTTGGTGATTTATATGCGAGTAATAACAGGTATCGCCCGTGGTAAAATTTTAAAAACGCTTGAAGGCAACGATGTGCGCCCTACTTCTCAAAAGGTTAAGGAAGCGGTTTTTAGCGCATTGCAGTTTGATATAGAAGGCAGACGCGTACTAGATTTGTTTGCGGGTTCGGGGCAACTTGGTATAGAAGCCTTAAGCCGCGGCGCCGAAAGCGCGGTTTTTGTTGATAACAGCGCCGCTTCAATAAAGATTATTAAGCAAAATATTGAAAGCGTAGGCTTCGGGGAACTGTCGAAAGTTTACATGTCGGACTATTCTTCTTTCACCGCGATGAGCCGTGACACATTCGACATTGTCTTTTTAGACCCGCCTTATCAAAACGGTGTTTTGGTACCTGCGCTAAAATCGGTATTACCGCTTATGAGCGATTACGGCATTATCGTTTGCGAATATCCAGCGGAAGTGCAACTTCCCCAAAGTATCGGCGGTTTTGAAATTGCAAAAACCTACCGCTATGGTAAAATAAATGTTTCAGTCTACAGAAAAGGGGCAAATAACTAAATGAAAAATAATATTGCAATTTGTCCCGGTAGTTTTGACCCGGTTACATTCGGTCACCTTGATATTATTTGCCGCGCGGCAAATATGTTCGATAAGGTAATAGTGGTTGTGGCAAGTAACAGTAATAAGACCAACTGTTTCACCCCTGAAGAAAGGGTTGAAATGATTAAAAAGTGCATTCCTGAACTTTCTAATGTTGAGGTTGAATCGTTTGACGGACTGTTGGCTGACTTTGCCGCAAACAAGGGCGCTAAGGCAATTATTAAAGGACTTCGTGCTATGTCGGACTTCGAGTATGAATTCCAAATGGCATTAACTAATAAGAAGTTAAATCCAAATGTTGAAACTTTGTTTTTAACAACGGCTGCACAAAATATGTACTTAAGTTCGAGTATGGTTAAGCAAATTGCCTTTATGGGCGGCGATATTTCGAGTTTTGTGCCTGAAGTTATAAAACAGGATATTCTCGATAGGATTAAAACAAAAAAATAATACCCTTTAGGGTTTATGGAGGAAATGAAAATGACACTTGACGAATTATTAGAACAGTTTGACGAGGTGCTCGATGGCGGTATTAAGATCCCCGGTAAAAAGACTCTTGTGGATATTGATAAGCTCAGAGCTGTTGTAGACGAAATCCGTCTCAATATCCCTGCTGAAATCAAACAGGCTAAGGGTATCGTTGCTGACCGTGCAGATATT
>JAZNSZ010000009.1:0-34296 GCA_045591465.1 Acutalibacteraceae bacterium
GCTAATTTTTCTTCTTTACTGTGATTATTGTTGGTACCACCTTTTGGTCTTCCCATTTCTTCCAACTCATTTTCTCTATCTTAACACAAAAAATGATGGTAGACACTCTTTTTTAGTGTCTACCATCATTATATCATTTCATTTTAAATGAAACCTTCGCTTTTTTGTTAATCAATAAGTTCGTTTTTACTGTTTGAAATATTTCCTGTTTTGGCATCCACATCATAATCATATTCTTTACCGTTGTAGTCAAAAGAAATTTCATAAACCGATACGCCGTTTTCGGTATCAAGTTGTATTTCATAGTCGCTAATTTTGCTTTCGTCAGCATTGGCGTGTTTCAAGGCAATTTCTTTAGCTTTTTCTTTTGAAATTTTAACATCAGATTGGTTATCACCGCTTTGAAGGTCGGAATAGTTTGTGTTGTTTTGCTCTGCAGAGTTGTTGGGGTTGGGGTCGAGTATGGAACTCATATCGCTACTCAAATCGTTTCCCATTTCGGTACCGCAACCTACAAGTAATAAGGAAAATACTACTGCAAAAAGTGCGGATATAATTTTTTTAGACATAATATTACTCCTTTAAAATTTTTTGAGCAATAATATTATTGTCATAAAACTTAAAATAATACAAAATAAAAAACGCATTTCTGCGTTTTTTATTTAATAGTCTTTATCTTTTTCAAGAATTTTACCGTTTTGGGCGTTAATTGTATAGTCGTATTCAATATTCGAAACATTGAAAGATACTTCATACTTCCAAACGCCGTCGTCTTTTTCGAGTTCTATCTTGTAACGGCTTATTTCATTTTCCTTAACACCGGCATCGGTTAAAGCAATATTTTTTGCTTTTGATTTTGAGATTTTTGCTTCACTTGAATTGGCGTTTGGTTTTTCAACAGAAATTATTTTACCTGATTTAGCATCAATTTCATAATCATAATCGTTATTATTGTATTCAAATGAAATCTCATAAACAGGGGTATTTTTATTGTAATCAAGTTCTATTTCATAGTCATATATATCATCGGCTTTTAATCCGGCATCGTTGAGCGCTATGGATTTAGCTTTTGATTTTGATATATTGGAACTGCTTGAAGTTTTAGAACTTGTAGACTGTGATGATTTGTTATTAGAAGAAGCATTGCTCTTTTGTGATTCAGAGGAGGCAATATTTGTTTCAACATTACTTTGCGTCTGGCTATCCTGAGCATTAGTTTCTTCGGTTGATGCAACAGACTCTTTTTCAGAACCTGAAGCAGTTTGTGAAGTTCCCTCGGACTCACCTACGTGAATGTGAATATCGGGTAAGCAACCGGTAAGAGTAAAGGATAACGCAAGAGCGAGTGTTAACGCAAATAATTTTTTAAAAAGTTTATTTTTCATGATGTAGCCTCCTTTAATATGGCTTTAATAGTATAAAAACGGACGGATATTATATCCGCCCGTTTGTTTAATTAAATGGTTGGGCGGCTATTCGCTGTCGCCAGTGCGATTGTATTATTTAAAGTATCTACCTAAAAGACCTTCAAATGCCTTGCCGTGACTTGCTTCGTCGCGTGCCATTTCGTGAACTGTGTCATGAATAGCGTCAAGGCCTAATTCTTTAGCCTTTTTGGCAAGCTCAAACTTGCCAAGTGTAGCGCCGTTTTCAGCGTCAATACGCATTTCAAGGTTTTTCTTGGTGCTGTCTGTTACAACTTCGCCTAAAAGCTCAGCAAACTTTGCAGCGTGTTCAGCTTCTTCATAAGCTGCTTTCTCCCAATAAAGACCGATTTCGGGATAACCCTCTCTGTGAGCTACTCTTGCCATTGCAAGATACATACCAACTTCGCAGCATTCGCCGTTAAAGTTTTCGCGAAGACCGTCAATAATGCTCTGGTCAACGCCTTGAGCTACACCTACAACATGTTCAGCAGCCCAAGTTTTTTCGCCAGCCTGCTCTTGAAACTTAGAAGCGGGAGCGTGGCAGATAGGGCATTCATCGGGAGCAGAATCTCCTTCGTGTGTGTAACCGCAGATAAGACATACATACTTTTTCATTTTTGTTTCCTCCATAGATTTAATTAATTATTTTGTTACAGTTTGTGCAGATACCGTACGCCACATAAATTGTAGTGTCGGTTTTGAATCCGCTTTCTTTAGCGACCCTTGTAATATAATCAGACTTAAGCGTCTGGTCAAGGATTTTTCCGCACTCTCTACAGTATAGGTGTAAATGAGGGGAAATATCACCGTCAAAGTGTTCAAACCCGTCGCCAACCTCAATTTTTAATATTGTGCCGTCAGCGGTAAGACTTGATAAATTGCGGTAAACTGTGCCAAGACTGATATTCGGTAGCTTTTCGCGGACCTTTTCGTAAATCCAATTTGCTGTGGGGTGGGTATCTGTCGAGCGTAGAACCTCAAGTATAGCTTCACGCTGTTTTGAGTAGTGCTTCATTTAATCACCCCAAATCAGTAATGATTACTATTTTATTATAACCATTATTTTTGATTTGTCAATACTTTTTTTGAAAATTTTGGAAAATTTCTTCTTTCGAGTATTTTTACAAATCAGTAATGATTACTGATTTTATTATACATATAATTTCACGTTTGTCAATAGTTTTTTAAAATTTTTTTTATTAGAGATAGAAAACGCGGTCAGCTTATGCCGACCGCGTTTCTCTTAAAGAAGATAAACCATTATTTTTTATAACCGCATTCGCACTTAACAACACTTTCCGATAATATCTTTCCACAGCCCATACATCTCCAACAGCCGTCGGGTATTTTGGTCTGAGGTAGTTCGTGTTCATATTCGGCTTCCAACTTTGCGTCTTTTTTTGCCTTACGTGCTTGGATAAATGGTGCTAAGTCAATATATTCACTCTTTTTATTCAGCGTAAGAACAAAAAGGCTGACATTAAAGAGAAGTATAACAAGTTGTTTAGCTAAAGAAGAATATGAAATTGGTGTAACACCTTCGGGAACGTTTGTCAGATACTCATAACCGCCTGCTAAGAAAAAGGATACTATAGGAGAAATAAGTTGGACGGTTATGCAGATAAGAAGTCCAATGCGTAAGAGTATAACTTTTTTAAAATTCCAAAGTGAGCCTATAAAACAAAGTATGTATGCTGCGCACAAGATAAGATTAAGGTAGACAGAAATAAGAAATTCTACCCTTAATAACGAAGAAAACGCGTACACAGTAAAAAAATCGAATATTGAAAAAATAACCAATATAAATAAAATAGCAAAAGAAGCGGGGAAAAGTATGTATTTAACCCTATATTCTCTTTTAAGCGTTAGCATATATATCAAAACAAACAATCGCGCGGCAAGAGAGAAAAAATACATTATAGGTGGAAATTTTTCATAAAGAGAAAATTCATAAAAAACATCAAAATTATTAAAAATACAAAGCAGACAAAATATAATAACAAAAATATTTTTCACCTTGTTATTGAATATGTAGCTTAGCATATATGCTTCTCCTTTCAAAAGATTGTATAAATAATTATACAATTTATTATTATAAAAGTCAACAAACGCAGGGTGGGGATATAAAAACAGCGGTTGAATTTTCAACCGCTGTTAAAAATGGAAATTACATTATTTTTTTGTGAAAATTTTGTTTAAGAGTATTGTCACCAAAACGATAACGCCTATAACAATAAATATTGCTATCATACCTGAGAGCATATATTTTAAATTTTCAACAAAAGCCATTGGATTAAAACCACTAAACATTTAAAGTACCTCCTACATAAAGAAGTTAAGGATAAGACCGCCTGCTATAACCGAAGCGATTTGTCCTGAAACGTTTACGCCGATAGACTGCATAAGCAGGAAGTTCTGCGGGTCTTCCTTAAGTCCCATTTTGTGAACAACACGGCCTGACATGGGGAAAGCAGAGATACCTGCGGCACCAATCATGGGGTTGATTTTCTTACCCTTTGGCAAGAAGAGGTTGATGAGCTTTGCAAACATAACACCGCCAGCGGTATCGAAGATAAATGCGAAAAGACCAAGACCTAAGATGAGAAGTGTATCAAGCTGTAAGAACTTGGAAGCCTCCATCTGAACGGCGATGGTGATACCTAAGAAGATGGTAATAAGGTTTGCAAGTACCTTTTGTGCGGTTTCTGAAAGGGAATTTAAAACGCCGCATTCACGGATAAGGTTACCAAACATAAGGAAGCCTATAAGAGAAACCGATTCAGGTGCTACAACACCTGCGATAACAGTAATAACTATAGGGAATAAAATCTTTGTAAGGCGGGATACCTCTTTAGCCTCATAAGGCATTCTGATAAGGCGTTCTTTCTTAGTAGTAAGAGCCTTAATAACAGGGGGTTGAATAATGGGAACAAGAGCCATATAAGAGTATGCGGCAACCATTATAGCACCTGTAATACGGCTGTCTGCGCCTAAGAGTTTGTTAGCAACAACGATAGCTGTCGGGCCGTCTGCAGCACCGATAATACCGATAGATGCAGCTTCGCTTGTGGTAAAGAACATCGAAGCCAAGCAGAAGGTAAAGAAAATACCGAACTGTGCCGCTGCGCCGAAAATCATAAGTTTAGGGTTAGTGAGAAGCGGACCGAAGTCAATCATCGCGCCAATACCGATAAACAGTATAAGCGGAAAAAGTTCGTTCGCAATACCTGCATTAAATAATGTAGTTAATGCACCTTCAGTAACAAGTTCACCTGTTTCGGCGAACTGGTTTATTGCGCCTGACGACGGGATATTAACTAAAATTGTACCGAATCCCATCGGCAAGAGAAGAGTGGGTTCCATATCGTGACGGATTGCAAGATAAATTAGCACACCGCCTATAACCCACATAACAAGATACTTCCAACCGCCGGCAGCGGCGAACGCGGAAACATTTTCCACAAGGAAGCCAAGCTCTTTAAAAATGCTTGTGATAAATTCCATATTTTTAACACCTTTCTTTATTTTTGGGAATAAAAAAGACTTTTACCGTAATCACAGTAAAAGTCTCGTTATTTAATGCAAAATGCGGGCGTTACTGCCGTAATGACGCAAAGTGCAACGCGTTAAGCGCTAACTACTCCCTAATACTTGTAAATAATACCATAATTAGTTTTTCTTTTCAAGTACAAATTATTTTAAAAAGCGAAAAGTTGATTTTATAGTAATTATATGATATACTAATATGAGATTTATTGTAGATAGGAGATTCCTTATGGACGATAGAGATTTATTTAGTTACGATAATTCTAATAACGGTATTGACGGTGGACAGGCGAGTTTTGACCTTAACAGTTTTTCCACACAATCGCAAAAACCGCCCGTGCCGCCCAAAAAACAAAAGTATACAAAACAAAAGGTTTTAAAAATAGTCTTAACCTGTTTTTTAATAGGTGTTATTACGGTTGCTATCGTTGCGGGAAGTTTTCTTGTATATGCTTTTACAATGGTAGATGGCACTGTTAATCAAAACCTTAATGACCTTAATGTAAACTTTACCACGACCGTTTATGTTGAAAACGACAATGGTGATTGGGAAGAATATAAACGCCTTCATGGTGAGTTTAACCGCATTTGGGTTGATTATGACCGCTTGGCAATAGATAATGGTGATAAAGATTATAAAGGTATACCTGCAAATCTTGCTAACGCATTTATTGCTATTGAAGATAAGGGTTTTGAAGACCATTATGGTGTTGACTGGAAGCGTACTTTTGGCGCTTTGCTTAACGAATTTTTTCATTTTTCAGAAAAGTTCGGCGGTTCTACCATAACACAGCAGTTGGTTAAGAATCTTACTGACGACAGGCAACAGGATGCAGGTCGTAAAGTGCGCGAGATTATGCGTGCAAGATATCTTGAAACCAAGTATTCAAAGGATGTCATCTTGGAGTGTTATCTTAACACTATCCCTATGGGACATGGTACCTACGGCGTGGAAACCGCTGCTAACTATTATTTCGGCAAAAGTGTAAGCGAACTTACTTTGGCAGAGTGCGCTTGTTTGGCTTCGATTACCAAGGCGCCGTCTTACTATGCGCCCGATACCAAACCTGAAAACAACAAAAAGCGTCGCGAAACTGTTCTTTATGAAATGCTTGACCAAAACTACATTACAAGAGAAGAATACGATGAAGCGATTGCTACCGAACTTAAGATAAAAGTTAATGAAGATGCAACCGCCAATAATGATATAAACTCTTATTTTGTTGACGCGTTGATAGAAGAAATAGTAAACGATTTATGCGACAAATACGGTTATACTAAAGAAAAAGCAGAACAACTTTTCTACACCGGCGGATATAAGATTTATGCTACAGTGGATAATGATATTCAAGCAATAGTAGATAAGGCTTATTTAGATATTGCTTCAAAGGCAAAGGATAGCAGCAAGGGTGACCCGCTTTGGGGCGCTATGACGGTTATGGATTATGAAGGTCATGTTAAGGCGATTGCCGGCGGTATTGGTGAAAAGAAAACCAACCGCGGTTTTAACTGTGCTACCGATGCTAAGCGTCAACCCGGTTCTACTATGAAGCCTATTTCGGTTTACGCACCGGCTATAGAGCAGGGTATTATAAACTATTCAAGTATTCTTAACGATACAAAGGCTACTTATGGCAAATGGTCGCCTAAGAATGCGGGTGGCGGATATTCAGGTAATATGACCGCTCAAAAGGCTATCGAGCGTTCTATAAATACAATACCTGTTGCACTAGCAAACAAAATGGGCGTACAAACCTGCTTTGACTTTCTGACAAATAAATTAGGACTTAAAAACCTTACCGAAAATGATTTAAACCTATCTTCGATCGGTCTTGGCGGTACTTCGGGTGGTGTTACCACTTTGGAATCGGCTGCGGCGTATGCGGTGTTTGGCAACGGCGGTCTTTATTATGAACCCACCTTCTACACCAAGGTTACCGACCAAAAGGGAAATATTATTCTTGAACAGCAAAGTCAGCCTACTATGGCTATAAGTGAAGACACTGCAACCGTTATGAACAAACTTTTGCAGACTGTTATTTACGGCAGTAGAGGTACGGGTACTTCGGTTGCTTCTTCAGTAACTAAAATGAAACTTTATGGTAAAACCGGTACTTCAAGTTCGGATAATGATAAATGGTTCGTTGGCGGTTCGCCATATTATGTGGTGTCTTCTTGGTGCGGTTATGAAACCATGCAGAAAATGCCTTCAGCCAACCTTGGTATTGCCAAAAGCCAATGGTCTACAGTTATGTCTAAAATCCATAAAGGCCTAAAGGCTAAAGAATTCCCCGAAAGTTCTTATGCAGTGGATAGATATTACTGCACGAAAACAGGCGGTATTGCTACTACCAAGTGTGACAGTGTAGCGGTAGGTTGGTATAAAAAGGGTTACTTGCCGGGAACTTGCCAAAAACACAGCGGTGAGTTAATGCCTACTCCTAAGGAAGTAGAAAAGGCGCAAAAAGAAGCAGAAGAAAAAGCCGAAAAGGAAGCAGAAAAAAATAATTCGTCTACTGCCGCTTCTTCTGATGCTTCCTCAAATACTCAAAGCGGTGAATAAAATAATTTATGTTAGAGTTTAAAAAATTTGAACTTTCGTGTAATGAAATATTAAAAAAATATATTTCTTCACCTGCGCGTCTTTCTTGTGAAACAAATTTTGTCAATCTTTTGGTTTGGCAAAATATGTATAATAATATGTACGCGATATTTGATGATATGCTTTTTATAAAGTCGGGCGGTATCGAGATAGAAACCTACCGTCTGCCTTTTGGTGGCAATCTTCAAAAAGGTTTTGAAATTTTGCGAAAGTATACAAAAAAAGAATATCCGCCCTTGTGGGTACAGCAAGGGGATAGGTTTGTTGAGTTCAAACTACTCTATGGTGAGTATTATGAATTTATCCCTGACCGCGACGCGTTTGATTATATCTACCTGCAAGAAGATTTAGCAAAACTCAGCGGTAAAAAATACCACAGTAAGCGCAACCATATTTCAGCATTTTCGAAGCAGTATGAATGGGAATATAGGGAGATTAACCAAAGTAATATACCCGATATTCTTAAGTGTATGAATGAATGGTATGCAAAAAACAGTGATAGGTTTGACCGCCATATGCAAACCGAAAAAGACGGCATTGAAATGATGCTTAAAAATATGGAGCGGCTTTGTGTTTCGGGCGGCGCTATATATGTAGGCGGTAAGGTGGTTGCTTTTACCTTAGGCTCACCCATAAACCGCAATATATTTGATATTCATATAGAAAAGGCTTTGCCGGAGTTCGCAACGGCTTATACAGTTATTAATAACGAGTTTGCCAAAACCCTTGGAAATTATAGGTTCATAAACCGCGAAGACGATTTAGGACTTGAAGGTCTTCGCAAGGCAAAACTTTCTTACAAACCAAATATTTTGCTTAAAAAATATTTATGCCTTTCTAAAAAAGACCGATTAAAGCAAATTTATAATGCGGCTTTCGGTGAAGACGATAACCAATTTGAAAACCAACTTTTTTCAATATGTTTTGAACATTGTAAATATTTGGAAAAGGACGGAAGAATTGTTTCAATGTGCTTTTCGTTGCCCTGCAAAATAGGGGAAAGAGATGCAAAGTATATATTCGCGGTTACCACGCCCGAAGAATTTCGCGGTAATGGTTATGCTAGTGAATTGATTGACAAAATCAAGGCAGAAAGCGACTGTGTTTTGGTTTTGCGTCCTGTTAATGAGTCGCTTATAGCCTTTTATAGAAACTTAGGCTTTAGTGAATTTACAGCAACAAATGATAAGGGCAGTTTTTCGGTTGAGCCGTTGGATGAATACAAGGAATTAGCAAAGGATTATAGAGAAACCAAAGGCGAGTACACGGCTATGTATTATAGTAAAAGTGAAGAAAATTTCGAAAATATTTCTTTCCCGTATAGTATGCCATAATAATGGTATAGGTTAGGCGAAACGAACTTGTTTCGCCACAAAATCTTTGATTTTGCGACAAATTTTAAGAAAAATTTGTCCTATCCCATTGCAATGAGTGTTGTGCAAAATTAAATATTAGAATTTAATTTTGCTTAAACCACAATCATTATTATAAAAAATGTCGGCTTTTTAGCCGACATTTTTTATCCTTCTAAGAAAAGATGTTCTATTAAAATTTTGATACCAAGCGCTATAAGTATTACACCGCCGGCAAATTCTGCCTTAGATTTCCATTTTGCGCCGTAAACATTACCGATTTTAACGCCAAGAGCTGATAATGTAAAGGTAGTAATACCAATGAACAGCACTGCTATGTAGGCGTAGGTGTTGTTGCCGTTAAGGTCCATAGCAAGTGAAATTCCCGCTGCTAAGGCATCAATACTAGTTGCAATAGCCATTACGAACATTGTTTTAAAAGCAAAGGAGCAGTCGGCTTCGTCTTCTTCTTTTGAAAAAGATTCTTTTATCATATTACCGCCGATACCCGCAAGTAATATAAATGCAATATAGTGGTCAAGGGCGGTTACATATTTTTCAAAAGCCGTACCTAAAAAGTAACCTATAAGTGGCATAAGAGCCTGAAAACCACCGAACCAAAGTCCCGTGATAATCATATGCCTTTTTTTAAGTTGGTATGTAGCAAGGCCTTTACAAATAGATACCGCAAAGGCATCCATTGAAAGACCTATGGCTAAGATAAAAAGTTCAAAAATGCCCATAGTTTACACTCTCTTTAAATGATATACAATTCACTTTGAAATTATATACCATAAAAAGGAAAATGTCAAATAATGATGGGTTGTAATTGGTTTCCTTGTAAAGCGTATTCAACAGTTTTCGGAATAAGTGAAAAATCGCATATCAAAGAGTTGTTCTTGCTATGGGGGTCGTCTTGCTTGTAGGGAACAAAGAAGATGTTTTTAGTGTTGTGCAAAAGACCAATATTTTTTGCACTGGCGCCCAAAGCGTCATTTGTGGCAATACCGAAAACTACGGGTTTATTGTTGCGAAGATGCGCTTTTATTGCCATAGTAACGGCACTGTCGGTAATACCTAAAGCGTTTTTTGCAAGGGTGTTGCCTGTTGCGGGTGCCACAACCAAAATATCTAGCAGATTTTTGGGTCCTATCGGCTCGGCTGTTGCGATACTGTGGATAACAGGCGCTTGACAGATTTCTTCAATCTCTTTAATAATATCTACCACTTTACCAAAACGTGTATCGGTTGAATATGCGGTTTCAGACATAATGGGCATTATTTTTATATCATATTCACTTAAGGCTTTTAAAGCATTTATAGATTCCCTTATGGTGCAAAAGGAGCCTGTTATAGCATAGCCTAATGTTATATTTTGCATAATATTCTCCTTTTTAATTGTAAAAACGAATAAGTTCACTCACCGTTTTTGCTAAAATTTTTCCTGCGGTTTTTGGGGCTACTTTGGCGGGTAAGGCAGGTGCCGTTTGGGCATTGATGCCAAGAGATTTTGCATATTCTAAATCAAAACCGCCTTTTGAAGATAAATCAACCAATAAAGAACATGGTAAATTTTGAAGTGTCTTGTCGTGAAGCACAGTTACATCTACAGTATTAAAAATAATATCGTATCCTAAATAAAGGTCGGGAATTTTCTCGGTATTTATGTAATTAAATCCGAGAGCCTCTAAACTTGCAAAATCTTTTGGTTTTCTGGCACTTACCGTAACATTTGCGCCAAGGCCTTTTAATCGGTCGGCTAAGATTTTACCTACTCTACCGTAACCTATTACTAAAATATTGCTTTGCCAAAGGGTAAAATCGGTGTTCTCGATGGCGATTTTAATCGCACCTTCAGCAGTTGGAACGGCGTTTAAAAGCGCATAACTGTCAAGGGTGTTATAATCAATACAGTTGCGTTTTTCAAAATTGTAATTGCAGCAAAGAATAAGTTGATTTGAGGTTTTATCGTAAATATCGCTTAATGGTATAACTCTATTGGTGAGCGGTGCAAACACGGTCTTATTATCTCTGGTAGTGGGGACGGGAAGAATAATAACATCACTAATTGATATATCACCCTTGTCATCGGGGTAAAGACCTAATGTATTAACAAAAAAGTTTTGATTTTCTAAGTGATGTTTCACAGTTTTAAGACGGCGGTCGCCACCTACGATACAAACTTTTTTCATATATTCCCTCCAAAGAAAAAATGTAAGTGCCTACTTCATTTTATGACACTTACATTTCTTTGTTACGGTATTTCTTTTATTAAGTCTCTAGTATTGTTTTTGTCGGGGTTTTGTATTACGGTTTGCCTTAAATGTTCTAATATTTTGCCTATTTCGGCACCTTTGTATCCTAACTTTATAAGGTCGTCGCCGTTTATCTCAAGATGAGATATTTTGTAAGGCTCGTTTGAAGCCAAAATATTATCAATTTCGGTCAAATCCCACTCTCTTAGTTCAAAAAACGCCTTTAAAATATCGCTTTCGCAAAGGTTTAGCATTTCCTTAATATCGGCACGGCTCTTTGGAGCGGATAACCTTGAAAGGCGGTCAAAACAAACGAAAAATTCACGTTCCTTGTTAGAAGGTTTTAACTGTTCGAGGGCGGCGCTGTCAAGGGTGAGATATAGGCAAATAAGGGGATTGTAGCGATGCTTTTTTATCTTTTCAAAGTTAGGTATTTTATCAATACCCAAAAATTCAAGTCCGCCGCATACTATAAGTTCTTTAAAGACTTCGAAGTTTTTTCCAAGGATTGCCTTTTTAAGTTCTGCAAATATTCTTTCTCGGCTAACATTCTCTAGAAGGTGAGCCTTTTCTAAAGCGCTGTTCAAGGTTTTTTCTTCTATTTTAAATTTAAGCACCGAAGCGAAGCGGAATAATCTTAAAATTCTAAGCGCATCTTCAGTAAAGCGTACTTCACTATCTCCTACGGTACGCAATATTTTATCATGCAGGTCGTTTTTACCGCCAAAAAGGTCAATTAAGCCGTCATATTTATTATACGCCATAGCGTTAATGGTAAAATCTCTACGCGAAAGGTCTTCTTTAATATCGGTTACAAAGTTAACCTTGTCGGGATGGCGGTTATTTAAATAATCACCTTCGGTACGAAAGGTAGTGACTTCGGTTGCGGTGCCGTCTATTATAACAGTAATAGTGCCGTGCTTTATGCCTGTGGGTACAGTCTTCTCAAAAATAGCAATAACTTCTTGTGGTGTGGCGGATGTGGTAATATCGTAGTCGTCAGGGGTTTTTCCTAATAAAATATCCCTTACACAACCACCCACAATGTAGGCTTTGTGGCCGTTTTCAATCAGGCGGTCTATGATATATTCTTGAATTTGCGGAATTTTGAACATTTATTTAAATACCTTTCAAAAAAATGGTTTATTTTTTAAGTAAATAGTAGTATAATATATATACTAATGCAATAAGGAGTGTTTTTAGTGAAACAACTCTTAAAAGAAGATCTTATAATCGATAAGGTAAAGAGAATTCATATGATAGGTATTGGCGGGAGCGGCATGTGTCCGCTTGCCGAGATTTTGCACAGCAAGGGTTATATACTTACAGGCTCTGATAACAATGAAAGTGACCCATTAAAAAGGGTTAAAAATCTTGGGATAAAGGTTTTTATGGGGCACAGTGCCGAAAACGTAGTAGGTAGTGAACTTGTTGTATATTCTGCGGCTATTTCTAAAGATAATCCAGAACTTGTAAAAGCGGCAGAACTCCGGATTCCTACAATGGAAAGAAGCCATCTCTTAGGTGCGCTGACACGCAAGTTTCAAAATGTTATAGGTGTTTGCGGTACCCATGGTAAAACTTCGGTTACCTCTATGATAACACAAATTTTAATTTTAAACAAGTGTGATCCTACAGCAGTTATTGGCGGAAAACTTCCGCTTATAAATTCTAACGGTATAGCAGGCGGCAGTGAGATTATGGTTTGCGAGTCTTGCGAGTTTGTAGATACCTTTTTACAGTTATCTCCCGATATTACGGTTTTGCTTAATATTGATAATGACCATCTTGATTATTTTAAAACAATGGATAATTTGGTGGCATCTTTTACAAAGTTCATAGCTATGGGTAAAAAGTGCTATGTAAACGGCGATGATGAGTTGTCGGTAAAGGCTTGTGATAACGCTAAGGTAGAAAAAATCACATTTGGATTCGAAAAGAGTAACGATTTTTACGCCGACAATATACAAAAAGGCAAGTTTGGTTTTTCTTTTGACGTTTGTAAAGATAATAAGGTTATCAGTAATATTGAACTTCATATACCCGGTCATCATAATATTTTAAATGCGCTTTCGGCTTTTGCGGTAGCGTATGATATGGGCTTAAAGCCTTCGGGTATTAAAGATGCCTTAGAAAAGTTTACAGGTGCCGGTAGGCGTTTTGAGTTTTTGGGTGAATATGGCGGTTGGTGCTTGGCAGACGATTACGCCCACCACCCGACCGAGATTACGGCTACCTTGACGGCGGCTAAAAATCTTTCTTATAACAATGTAATTGCGGTATTCCAACCATTTACTTTTTCGCGAACAGCACTTTTGAAGGATGATTTTATAAAGGCGCGTTCTATTGCCGATAAGGTTATTTTAACACCAATTATGGGCTCACGCGAAGTTAATACCTACGGTATTTCATCCGAAGATTTGGCAAAAGAACTTAAAAACGCAGTAGTGGTTGACGGGTTTGAGAATATAGCAAATAAAATTATTGAAACCGCAAATGAGAACGATATCGTTATAACTATGGGCGGTGGAGATATTTATAAAGCGGCATATATAGTAAAGGAAAAAATGCAATGACCGAAAAATTATATGATAGCAATTCCCATTTAAAAGAGTTTTCGGCTACTGTTTTATCTTGTGATAATAAGGTTGCGGTTCTTGATAAGACCGCATTTTTCCCCGAAGGCGGCGGACAAACTGCCGATACTGGTTTTATAGGTGGTATTAAGGTTTTAGATGTCCAAGAAAAAGACGGCATTATCTACCACTATCTTGAAGAAGATATTGAACAGGGTAAGACCGCCCACTGTGAACTTGATTGGGAAACGCGCTTTGATAAAATGCAAAATCATTCGGGAGAGCATATTATTTCGGGTATAGTACATTCACTTTTTGGGTACGACAATGTAGGTTTCCATTTGAGTGATACCGAAATGACAATGGATTTTGACGGTATGCTTTCGCGAGAACAACTGCTTAAAGTTGAGAACTTGGCGAATGAAGTTATTTGGCGCAATGCTAAGTTTAACTGCTATTATCCTGAAAATCCAAAAGAACTCGAATATAGAAGTAAACTTGATTTAACCGAAAATATTCGCATAGTTGAAATTGAAGATTGCGATGTTTGCGCGTGTTGCGCACCACATGTTAATACTGCAGGAGAAATCGGGATGATTAAAATTCTTGATTTTTCAAAGAACAAGGGCGGTGTAAGACTTTGGGCGGTATGCGGTAAGCGTGCGCTAATTGATTATAATAACCGCTATAAAAACGATACCGAAATATCTGCGCTTTTGTGTTCGCCGCAAAACGAAATTGCTTCGGCGGTTAAAAAACAACTTGAAAATATTGAGAGTTTAAAATATGAAATAGGCGGTCTTAAACGTCGTATAATTGCCGATTTGAGTGACGGCTTTGAAACAAATGAGCCTTTTACACTGCTTTTTCAAGACGGTTTTGACATAAAGGAATTGCAACTTTTAGCCGACGCGTTACATAAAAAATCAGGTGGTATAAGAGCGGTTTTCAGCGGTGAAAACAGCGAATATGCTTTTGCGATATGCGGTGAGAGTGAAAAACTCGACTGCTGGTTTAAAGAATTCAAATCAAAACTCACTGTTCGCGGCGGCGGTAGAAACGGAATGGTGCAGGGTACTGTGCTAAATACTAAGGAAGAAATTTTAGGAGTTATAAATGAACTGGACTGAAATTACAATTAAAGTGGCGCTCAAGGATACTGAACTTGCGGCAGCAATCGCTAATATGACGGTGCCTTACGGGATTTATATTGAAGATTATTCCGACTTAGAGCAAAAAGCGGAAGAAATTGCCCATATAAATCTTATCGATGAAGAATTATTGGCAAAAGACCGTGAAGTTTCGGTTATCCATATTTATATTTCAGAGTGCGATAATGCGCTTGAAGCAGTAGAGTTTTTAAAAGAACGCCTTACTGCTGAAAAGATTGATTTTGAAATAGGTTATATCGGTGTTGATGATACCGATTGGAATGAAAACTGGAAAAAATATTTCCACACAAGCGAGATTGGTGAAAAACTTGTCATAGTGCCGAGTTGGGAAACCTATGAAAATAAAAACGGAAGAACGGTACTTAATATAGATCCAGGCGCCGCTTTTGGTACGGGAACCCATGCTACGACTTCGCTTTGCCTTTCACTTTTGGAAAACTATATTACACCCGCTACAAAAATGCTTGATATTGGTACAGGAAGCGGTATTTTAAGCATTGCTTCAGTACTTTTGGGCGCAAAGAAGGCTATAGGTGTAGATATTGATGCGCAATCGGTAAAGACTGCAAAAGAGAATGCCGAGATCAATAAAATCACTGACAAGTGCGAATTTATTGTGGGTGACTTGGCGGATAAGATAACCGGTAAATACAATGTAATTTGCGCCAATATAGTTGCCGATGTGATTATAAAATTATTTGAAAATGTTTCGGATTTTCTTGAAGATGATGCCGTATTTATAATATCGGGTATAATCGATATCAGAAAAGACGATGTTTTGGCTGCCGCTAAAGAAAAAGGTTTTGTTGTGGCCGAAGAATGTTATAAAGATAATTGGTGTGCATTTGTTTTAAAACTTAATTAGGAGAGAATTTATGCTTGAATTTGAGCAACTCGGCTTAAGGATTTCGGGTTCTGAAAATGAACTGCGCGACCTTAAAAGCGCCTTGGGATACGATAACCTTTGCCGTGAAATCGAAGAACTTGAAACCAAGGCAAGTGCCCCTGGTTTTTGGGATGACCTTGAAAATTCGCAAAAGATTTTGCAAAAAACAGGAAAACTTAAAAATACAGTTGAAACATATGATAATTTATGTTCATTGTATGAAGATTTGCAGGTGCTGATAGAAATGGGTGATGAAGAAGGCGATTTATCCCTTGTGGAAGAAATCGAAACCTCAATATCTGAGTTTGAAAAAGGCTTGGCTTCTTTAAGACTGCAAACCCTGCTAACAGGTGAATATGATAAGAATAACGCTATTTTAACTTTCCACGCGGGTGCCGGTGGCACCGAGGCTATGGACTGGGTTTCAATGCTTGTTCGCATGTATACCCGTTGGACCGAACGCCACGGATTTAAAACCCAAATACTTGATTTTCTTGATGGTGACGAAGCGGGTCTTAAAAGCGCAACGGTTTCTATTGAGGGTGAAAATGCTTATGGATATTTAAAGAGTGAATCGGGTGTTCATCGTCTTGTAAGAGTTTCACCTTTTGATGCTTCGGGAAGAAGGCATACATCTTTTGCTTCGCTTGAAGTTATGCCCGAAATTACCGATGATATGAATATAGAAGTAAGAGAAGAAGATATTAAGATGGATGTTTTCCGTTCGTCAGGCGCGGGCGGTCAGCATATCAACAAAACTTCTTCGGCGGTTCGACTTACTCACATACCAACAGGCATTGTGGTGGCTTGTCAAACCGAGAGAAGTCAGTTCCAAAACCGCGACAGAGCATTAAAAATGCTTAAATCCAAACTTTTGGAAATTAAAGAACGCGAACATCTTGAAAAAATTGACGATATTAAGGGCGTTCAAAAAGAAATTGCTTGGGGTTCGCAAATACGCTCTTATGTATTTATGCCGTATACTTTGGCTAAGGACCACCGCACCGGTTTCGAATCGGGTAATATAAATGCCGTTATGGACGGTGACCTTGACGGTTTTATAAATGCATATTTAAAAGCCGCCTCTAAGGGCGAGTTAAACAAAATAGGAGAATAAAAATGAAAAGAGTTTTAAGTTTATTATTGGTTTTGGTATTTATATTAGGTCTTTCAGGCTGTGGAAACAAGGATAGAATCCTTTACAATGTTAATTTGGATAAGTATGTAACCTTGGGCGAGTACAAGGGCTTGGAAATTAATACTTCTTCTGACGAATACAAAAAAGAATTTGATGCTGTGATTGCACAGGATATCGAAGATAATCAGTTCTATGTAAAGAAGACTGAGGGCAAGGTTAAAAAAGGTGACGTAGCGAACATCGATTATGTTGGTAAAAAAGATGGCGTTGCTTTTGATGGCGGCACAGCGCAAGGCTATGATTTAGAAATCGGCTCAGGTAGTTTTATTGAAGGTTTTGAAGACGGACTTATTGGTGTAAGCATAGGTTCTACTGTTGACCTTGATTTAAAATTCCCTGAAAATTACGGCAATGAAGAACTCAACGGCGCAAAGGTTGTATTTACCGTTAAGGTTAATTATGTTACCACTGAAGAAGAAATGAAGCCCGAAGATTATTGTGAGCAACTTGGCTATAAAACTGTTGACGAATATAATGCAAACGTTAAAAAAAGAACAATCGAAAATTTACTTTACAGTAAGGTTGTTAAAACTTCAACGGTAAAGGATTATCCCAAAAAGGATATTGAATTTTTAAAGAATGCAATTATAGAAACTTATGAAACCACTCTTGAAACAAATTATGGCGCTACTTTAGACGAATATTTAAAGAGCATGGGACAAACTAAAGAACAGTTTGAAGAAGGTTTAGTTACCGAACAAATCAAGCCGCAAATGGATCAAACAATGGTGATTTATGCTATTTTTGATGCTGAAGAACTTTCGGTAACCAAGGAAGAAATTAATGCTGAGATTGATAAATTAGTTAAGCAGTATAATGATTCGCAGGTAGATGCTCAAAAAATTAAGGAATACTACGGCGAATATAGTTTTGAAAATAAAATTGTAAGCGAAAAGGTACTCGAAGTACTTTATAATAACGCAAAAATATCATAAATTCCAAAAGGTGTCTTTACGGCACCTTTAAGTATGTTAAAGGTAGGTGGTTAGATGCAACTGAAAATTCAAAACGGTGTGGTTGAATTATCGGGTGAGCCGATTTTAAGGTCGGTTAACATAGAGATAAACGACCAAAGCAAAATTGCTGTTGTTGGGCGTAACGGTTGTGGCAAAACCACCCTTTTAAAATTAATATCGGGCGAGTATCAACTCTCAAAGTTGGATAGCGATACCGATACATTTTTTGCGGTATCGGGCAAACCGAAGATTGGCTTTTTATCGCAAATCACCTTCGATGATTATAGCAAAACTTTATTAGAAGAAGTGCGCTCGGCTTATAGTGAAATTCTTGAACTTAAGGACAAAGTTGATAAAGCGCAACAACTAATGGAAGTTACCAAAGAACAAGAAGATATTAAGAACTATACTAATTTGCTTGATACTTTTACAAATCTTGGCGGTTTTTATTTTGAACGTGAATACGAAAATGCGATTAAGAAGTTCGGCTTTGCCGATAGCAAAAACCGTCCTTTGAGTGAGTTTTCGGGCGGACAGCAAACCAAAATCGCGTTTTTAAAACTTTTGCTTTCAAAGCCTGATATTTTACTATTGGATGAGCCTACAAACCACCTTGATATTGAGGCGGTAGAATGGCTTGAGGATTATCTTAAAACCTATAAAAAAGCCTTTGTTGTGGTATCGCACGACCGTATGTTTTTGGATAATACGGTTAATACCGTTTATGAAATCGAGTATGGTAAAACCTATAAGTACAATGGAAATTATACTGCATTTGCCAAGCAAAAAAAGGTTTTGCGAGAGCAACAAAAAAAGGATTTTTTAGCACAGCAAAAAGAAAAAGAACGCTTAGAGAGCTTGGCAGAGCGGTTTAGATACAAAGCTACCAAGGCGGCAATGGTGCAAAGCAAATTAAAGCAAATTGAGCGTATGGATGATGTGTTTGAGCCTGAAGGTGAAAACCTTAAAACCTTCCATGCCGATTTTGAACCATTGGATATAGGCGTTAAAGATGTGCTTTCTGTAAAGGATTTGGGCGTAGGGTACGATTACCTTTTGTCGAAGGTAAACCTTGAAGTAAAACGCGGTGACAAAATCGGTATTATCGGCGGTAATGGGCTTGGTAAGTCTACCTTTATTAAAACCCTTATGGGACAGGTTAAAGCCCTTTCGGGTGAATATAAATTCGGACCGAGGGTTAGTATAGGTTATTTCGACCAGCAAATGGCACAGTATTCATCTTCCGATACGGTACTTGGTGATTTTTTAAGAGAGTTTCCTAATTTGACCGAGTTCGAAGCGCGGTCGGCTTTGGGTGCATTTGTATTTAGCGGTGAAGATGTTTTTAAAACGGTTGATATGCTTTCGGGCGGAGAACGTGTAAGGCTTGCGCTTTGTAAAATCTTCAAGAGAAAGCCTAATCTTTTGCTTTTGGATGAGCCGACAAACCACCTTGATATTGTAGGCAAGGAAACCCTTGAAGAAATTTTAAAGGAATTTTCGGGAACGGTCATTTTCGTTTCTCACGACAGATATTTTATCAAAGAAATTTCAACCTCACTTCTTGATTTTAAAAAGGGAGAAGCACAGCTTTATCCCTTTGGGTATGAGCAGTATTTATCCAAATCAAAACCTTTGGTAGAAGTGGTTTCTAAGGAAGATAAACCAAAGGAGAAGAAAACCTATACCACCCCTTTAAAAGAAAAGGCAAAAAGAGAAAAAGCACTTAAAAAAGCAGAAGAAAAAATTGCTCAATTAGAAGCGGAAATATCCGCTTTAGAAAAAGAACAAACAAGTGAAGAAAATCTTTCGGATTATATAAAATTAGCCGAAATCGGCGAAAGGCTCGAAGTGCTACAGGAAGAGCTTGAAAAAGCGTATAACGACTGGGAAAGCCTTGCCGATTAGCAATTCCTGTAAAAGCGTGCGGTAGTTACCAGTTGCATATTGCTTTGTTTTATTATATAATTATTTGTGGTGGTGAAAATATGAAACGCTTTAAAAAATTATTAGCGTTTGTTTTAACGCTATGCTTATGCGCGGCAGTAATTCCGTTTTCCGCGCTTACGGTTTCTGCCGAAACTGTAAAAATCGGCTATATTTTTAAGACAGATGTAAATATGCGTGAGGATGCTACCACAGACTCAAAGGCGGTGGCAAAGCTTTCTAACTGGACTGTTACGGTTGTTGGCAGTAAAAAAGATACTGCGGATGATATTAATGAAAAAACAGGCAAGCCGTATGTTTGGTATAATGTTTCGTACATTTCTGAATCTAATACCGTAAGGGGCTATGTGCGTGAGGATTTAATTGAGGTAAAAAATTATACGCTTGATAAATCCTTTGCTAAAAAGCTTGCGGATTTCCCTGAAAGCTACCATGCTTCTTTAATACAGCTGCACGCGATTTATCCTAATTGGGTATTTACGGCCGATAAGGTGGGTCAAAGCTTTTCGAGTGCGGTCGCAGCACAGGATAAGAAATTTACTAAGTTGATATCTACAAGCTATAATTCCTTACGTTCTATGCGTGAAGGCTGTTACGATTGGTCTAAAAAACAATTTATTAAAACCGATAATGGGAAGTACGGTGCTTCGACTGAACTAATATCGTATTTTATGGACCCGAGAAACTTTCTCAACGCTAATGATATTTATGTATTCATGCAACAGTCTTTCGATGCCGAAACCCAAACCCTCCAAGGCGTTAAAGAGATTATAGACGGTACATATTTGGATGCTAAGGTTACTGACGAGAATGACAAAAATAAGGGCAAAACCTATGCTACCGTTATTATGGGAGCGGCTAAAGAATCTAATGTTAACCCTTACGTTTTGGCTTCAACCCTTATACAAGAGCAGGGTAGAAAAGGTACAGAACTATCAAAGGGCTCTGTTTATAAGAAAAAAACAGTTTATAATTTTTTTAATTTTGGTGCAAGTGGCAGTAATAAGGATGAGGTATATGAAAACGCTAAAAAGTATGCTTACGAACAAAAATGGTTTACACCCACCGATGCCATAATCGGCGGTGCTATTAAATACGGCTCAGGCTATATTGCAATAGGACAGGATACATATTATTACAAAAATTACAATGTGTTAAATCCTAATAAACTGTGGCATCAATATGCTCAAAATGTTGCTGATTCACTTAGCTCTTCAAGATTTTTAAAAGCAAATTATGCAGGAAATAAGGATTTAAAGGTTGTTTTCCGTATCCCTGTTTTTGACAGTATGAGCAATAATGTTTCTAAATACCCTGTTAAGAATGATACCCTTAATAACTATTATTTTTCGTCTATAAAGATTGACGGACTCTCCCCCTCTTTCAGCCGAGATACCGAAAATTATACTTTATCAATCGATAAGGATATGGATATTTATATTGAGGTGCCGTCTACTGCTTCTTTCACAGGTCCCTATTCTTTTGACCTTAAAAAAGGGCAGAACAAGATAAAGCTTAAACTCAAATCGCAGTCGGGCTATACACGAACATATACCATAACAGTTTCTGCCACACAAGATGCAACTATTAAAATTAAGCAAATCGGTGGCACTTTGGTTGAAGAAACGGATGGCAATTATTACTATTATATAAACGGTGAAAAATCTAAAGAAACAACACTTGTAAAATATAACGGGGTTTATCATTATGTGAAAAACGGTGTATTTACCAAGACCACAACTTTTGTGAAATACCTTAATAAATATTATTATGTTAAAAACGGTTATTGGTCAAAGGAAACCAAATTTGTTAAGTACAAGGATAAATACTATTATGTAAAGGACGGTATCCGCTCTGCTGATACTAAGTTTGTAAAATACAATGATAAGTATTATAAGCTCAAAAAGGGCGTAAGGGTTTCTAAGGATACATACCAAAAATATAACGGTGTATATTTAAGACTTTCAACTAAGGAATTTGAGTATACAGGAAAGTCGAGAAAACCGTCTGTTAAGATATATGACAGCAAGGGTAATGCACTTTCAAAAAAATATTATACCGTTTCTTATGCTTACGGTAGGAAATATGTCGGAAAATATAAGGTTACGGTAAGACTAAAGGGTAAGTATTCGGGCACCAAAAAGCTGTACTTTAAAATAGTGCCTAAAGCTACAACTGTGTCAAAGTTAAGCTCTGCTAAAAAGAGCCTAACGGTTAAAATTAAAAAACAGTCTGTGCAGACAAAGGGCTATGAGGTGCAGTATTCAACTTCACAGGATTTTGAAAATGCAAAAACTAAAACCATAAAAAGCTACAGAACTACCTCTTTGACACTTAAAAAGCTTAAAGCTAAAACATATTATTATGTGCGTGTACGTACATATAAAACAGTGAATGGCACTAAGTATTACTCAGATTGGTCGGATTATAAACGCAAAAAAACCAAATAAAAAACTCCCGTAAGGGAGTTTTTTTATTATCTATTGTTATTATCGTTTTTCTTGTTATCGTTCTTGTTCTGGTTGTTTTTGTTTTGGTCATTACGATTCTGGTCGTTACGGTTTTTATCGTTTTTATTTTGATTTTTATTGTTGAAGTTATCCATTAAAAATCACCCCTCTTTCACAATTATTATCTGTGAAAACGGGGTGATTATTCTTTTATAGTCCGAAAAGATCAAGGGCATTTTTGTAAGAAAAATTTAAAATTTCTTCTAAATTTTTATTTTTAATTTCGGCTATTTTTTGAGCAGTTAAATAAATCATTTCGGAATGGTTAGTTTTGCCGCGGTAAGGAACGGGTGTAAGATAAGGCGCGTCGGTTTCAAGTAAAAGGCGGTCGAGCGGCAACATATCTACCACGTCGGGAAGTTTTTTTGCATTATTAAATGTAATAACACCGCCAATGCCTAAATACATACCTATCTTTAAAATTTCCTGTGCCATTTCTACAGTGCCCGAAAAACTATGCACAACACCTTTTGGTTTATACTTTTTTAGTATTTCCAAAACATCACCGTGCGCTTCACGGTCGTGGACGATAATCGGTAAATCGAGTTCTTTTGCCAATAAAATTTGTTCAATAAATATCTTTTTTTGGGCTTCTTTTTTATCGGGTTCCCAATAATAGTCTAACCCGATTTCACCGATTGCTACACATTTTTTATGGTTGGCAAATTTGCGAATATCTTCTACAGTGGTGCCGCAGTCAATATTACAAGGGTGTATTCCTACCGCCGAATAAACAAAATCATACCTATCAGCAATTTCAAGACATTTTTTATTTGTTTCATTATCGCAACCGCAACTAACAATTCTCTCAACACCCATAGAGTGAATTTTAGGTAGCAACTCATCTAAAATACCATCAAAACGTTCATCGTCATAATGCGCGTGTGAGTCAAATATCTTTGCGGTGGTTGAAGTAATATTAGAAAATTCCATTATCTTATTTTAGAACCTGCCGGAACATCGTTAAGGAATATTACCTTAACATCTTCTCCACAGTCGGCAGCCAAAATCATACCCTGAGATTCAATGCCGCAAAGTGTTGCAGGTTTAAGGTTAGAAACCAAAATTACCGTGCGGCCAACTAGTTCTTCTGGTGTATAGAATTTAGCAATTCCCGATGCAACGGTGCGAACTCCTTTGCCATCATTTAGGGTAAGTTTTAAAAGTTTCTTAGCCTTTGGGACGGCTTCACAAGAGATTATTTTAGCGGCAGTAAGTTCTACCTTAGCAAAATCTTCGATACCTATTTGCGCTATGGTGGCAACATTTTCCGCCTTTTCTTTTTCGGCTTGTTTTTTTGCTTGTTCTTCTGCTATTTCTGCCAAAGTTTTATCCATATCAATACGTGCGAAAAGCGGTGTGGCAGTGCCAACAGAAAACTCGTTTGTAACACCAAATTCAAGCGAATTATCATTATTACAAATTTGCGCTTTAATGCTTTCGCAACTATCTGGCATAATGGGAGAAAGCATGATGCTTAAAAGACGGATACATTCAAGCAAATTGTAAAGCACGGTATTAAGGCGCTCTTTGTTGCTTTCGTCTTTAGCCAAAGCCCATGGTGCAGTTTCATCAATATACTTGTTGCAACGTTTCGCAAGTGCCATCACGGCATCAACTGCTTCGGCATTGTGATAAATATCCATCAAAGCGTGGTATTTTTCTATTGATTCTTTAGCTGTGGCAAGAAGTTCTTCATCAAAGTTATCGAAAACTTTACCCTTTACAACTTTACCATCGAAATACTTATTTGTCATCGCTATAGAGCGGTTTACAAGGTTGCCTAGAGTGTTTGCAAGGTCGGCATTGAACTTTGTAATAAAACTTTCGTAGGTAATAGTACCATCTTGAGTGAACGGAATTTCGGACAAAAGGTAATATCTTACTGCATCTATGCCGAAGCGTTTTGCCAATTCATCAGCATAGATAACATTACCTTTGGATTTACTCATTTTATCTTCACCAACAAGCACCCACGGATGACCTAAAACTTGTTTTGGAAGGGGAAGACCAAGCGCCATAAGAATAATGGGCCAATAGATTGTATGGAAGCGTACAATATCTTTACCTATTACATGCAAATCTGCCGGCCAAAGTTTTTGGAACTGCTCGGTAGAGCCATCGGGATTATATCCAACGCCTGTAATATAGTTTGAAAGAGCATCTAACCAAACATAAGTTACATGCTTTTTATCGAACTCAACAGGAATTCCCCAAGTGAAAGAAGAACGCGAAACGCAAAGGTCGGAAAGACCGGGTTTTAAGAAGTTGTTTATCATTTCATTTTTGCGGGAATCAGGCTTAATAAAATCGGGGTTTTGTTCATAGTATTCGAGTAATTTGTCCTGATATTTGCTTAATTTTAAGAAATATGCTTCTTCTTTAGAGTCTATAACTTCACGGCCACAGTCAGGACATTTGCCGTCAACCAACTGCGAAGGGGTGAAAAAAGATTCACATGGAACACAATATTTGCCTTCGTAATGACCTTTGTAAATATCACCTTGTTCGTAAAGTTTTGTGAAAATCTTTTGAACGGCTTTTTCATGGTCGTCATCAGTAGTGCGGATAAATTTGTCGAAATTTGTATTAAGGCTATTCCAAACTTCCTTTATAACACCAGCCACATTGTCAACATATTCTTTAGGTGTGATACCTGCTTTTTTTGCGTATTCTTCAATTTTTTGTCCATGTTCATCAGAACCTGTCATTAAAAATACATCATAGCCTTGTTGCTTTTTGTATCTTGCTATCATATCTGCAAGTACAATATCATAAGCGTTGCCTATATGCGGTTTGCTCGAAGCGTATGCAATGGCGGTTGTAATATAGAATTTTTTATTATCTGACATAAAGGTGCCTCCTTTAAGGTTTCTGGAATAAGTACAGTATATAGGATATAAGTGTACAAATAAGGGAATATGAAAGTACGGTAGTACTGCTTATAAGCGTATCAGACCCTGCAAAAGAAGAATAAGCAAAAATTGCAATACCAAGCATAGCGGATATGATATACAAAACGGTGAGCAATGTGTTTGAACGGCGTATTTTATTAGCGCAGTTCATAATTCTCGCAATCATCATATTGCCGCCGCGGAAACTTGCAGGTGCGGAACAAACATCATTAGGCAGTGCCGAGTTTTTAAACATATGATAACCCGCATTTGTCATTATCATTACCGAATCATCATAAAGACCCAAATAATCGCAAATCATTTGGCCGCTTATATTGGGGTCGGTACTGTTTACTAAAATAGTTACGCCTATTTTAGTAAGTCGACGAAGTTCATGAGCAATGTCCGAATCTACCGAATACTGAACAATAAGTAAGGCACACGCCTTGTCTCCCGAAGCTACATATACGGGGAAGAAACCGTTTCTTAAAATTTTGCGGTCAATTTCTATATCGGGAACGGTTATGCCGTGGGCTTCCATAAGAGTTCGGTTACCTATAAACAAAAGTTTATCATCGACCCAGCCCGAAATACCCATACGTTCTTCGTACTTAATGGTGTCAGAATCGGGGAGAGTGGTTATATTGCTTTCACCTGCTATCTTCTTAAAGATTGGCGCCAACGTACTGTTTAAACATTCAGTAAGTGAAGCCGCCCGTAAGATTGTTTCGTCAAGATTGTTTTCAGATAAAATTTTCATCTGATGTAATGTAACTGTACCCGCAGGGAAAATATCTGCCGAGTTAAGAAGCAACGCATTTGCCATTTCAATATGCGAAGCGCCCATTTGTCCTGCAATCATACAACCCCTATGGTTTAGTTTTTTTGCGGCCGAGTAAAGCGGAAAATCTTTAATAAAGAACAACGATGGCATACAAGCAAAACATTGTATGGCGGCAGCCGCATAAAGACCATGCACAACAGCATCGTAGTAGTTGGCGGCAGCAATACCTGATATTATAGATAATATTAGCGATAAACCTAATATTATAGGAAGTTTGCCATTTAAAAAGTTGCCAAAGGTGGAATATTTAATATAGTCAGAAATACGTTCGCACTTTTGGGGAGCGGCAATAAGAGTATCACCTTCAATAGAATTTTTTGCCATTGCGAATGTTACCGCGGGGTCTTCTATAAGTCTCAAAGCATTTTTGGTACCGGGAGCGGCAATTTGTTTTAGATTTGAAAGCATATATGAAGCGTTGCGGAATTTACCTAAACTACGCAAGGAAAGTATAATGCATAGCAATAACAACATTTCAAGCACAATTTCGCCTTGCATAATTCCTACTACCGAATAGACTAATACAAACAACGAAGTAATAGAAGTACAAGCATCAGCAGTGGATTTTTTGCTGAACATTTTTGGTAGGCTTAAGAACATATCGATATTAAGTAATGTTACTAAACCGGCAAAAACAGTGCAAACAATCATTGATATTTGAGTTTTTCCAAGAATTAATCCTGTCATAAAGGGCAGTTTCATGAAGGAAAGCAATATTGTAAATATGAATGATAGAGAAACGGTTAAAAAGTAATTCCGCTTTTTGATTGAAAACAAGCGAATATATTTTTTAAAATCAATTTCACTGTTAATTTCATTTTCAGGTACAAAATCTTCAAACTCGTTATTTTCAAGTGTTACTTGGTCGGGTGTGGAAGATTTTATGTCTTCAATGGCGGTAAATTCACCCGTTAAATCGATGGGTTGGGTGTTGCTTGTAACCACGATTTTAGGACTGCGATTATCAGCGGTAGTCACAGGCGTAAAGGTTATCGTGCCGGTATTCGAAAAATCGTCCGAAGGTGTGTCGGAAATTTCGGTTTCTACTTCCGAAAGGGAAAACGGAACACTGGACTGAACATTATCAAATATAGCATTAATTTCAATAACATCTAAATTTTCGGTCAGTATAGGTTCTTCGATTACGGCAATTTCAGGTTCCTTTACCTTTATAGGCGTTTTACCTAAGTCGTCTATCTTAATGTCATATTTCTCGGCTAACAGATCGACGGTTTTTTGGCTGTTGTTTTTAAGAATTTCAGCTACGCTTTCAAGTTTGTAAAGCGGTACCGCATTCTGAGAAGCGTCGCGGCCTTGGTCGTCGGTAATAAAAGGTTTGCATTTTTCAAGCAAGGTTTTTTCGCGTACAGGTACTACGGGTTGTTCTGCAATCGGTTCGGTTTTGGGCTGGGGTACGCGGTTTTTAGTTTCTTTAAGCAGAACTTCTTTTGGATTTTCGTTTGCTGTTTGCATACGCTTTTTCAAAGACTCCAAAGCCGATTTACCGTCGTATCTTACTTGGGATTGCTTGTTAGAATTCAACACTTCATCTACGGTCAACTTATGCGAAGGTTCAGGTATAGGATTACCAGAGTTTAATATTCTATTATTTTCAGATTCATCAAAGATGAAATCGTCGTCTTTTTGTTTTGAAAAGAATTTCATTTATTTACTCCGTTTAACTTCTTCTTTTTTGTACTACTTGGTACATTAAAACACCCGCCGCAACCGATGCGTTAAGCGAGTTTATTTTGCCAAACATGGGAAGGCTTACAATTTGGTCACATTTTTTGGCGGTAAGTGTACCAATGCCTTTGCCTTCATTACCGATTACCAATGCGGTAGGACAGTCAAAGTCTACCTTTTCGTAATCATCACCGTCCATATCGGCGCCGAATACCCAAACACCGTTTTTCTTAAGTAAATCAATGGTATTTGGTATGTTAGTAACACGGGCAACACGCATATATTCAAGCGCACCACTTGCACTTTTGGCAACTGTGGCGTTAAGCGAAGCGCTTCTACGCTTTGGAATGATTATTCCGTGAACACCACAGCATTCGGCGGTACGGATTATGGCGCCTAAGTTATGCGGGTCTTCAATTTCGTCGCAAACGATTATAAAAGGTTTTTCTTCACGCTCGTTTGCGTAATTTAAAATATCTTCTACGGTGCAATATTCCTGCTCGGCAAATAAAACCGCAACGCCTTGATGATTAGCATTACCGCAATAGTAATCAAGCTTTTGCGGACTAACTTCTTTTATCAAAATGCCTTTTTGCTTACACTTAGCAATAATAGCGGTCACAGAGCCGCCGCTTATTCCGTGGGCTACTAATAATCGGTCAATCTCTCTGCCTGAGCGTACCGCTTCAAGCACAGGATTTCTTCCGCAAATAATGTTATAACCTTGTTCTTTTCTATCTTCCATGCGTCCAGCATCCTTTAAACATAAATATACATAGTATATTATAACATATATATATTTAAATGCAAATAGCAAATTTATAATATTACCCGAAATTTTGGAAAAAATATAATAAAAAACTTTGGGTGGTATGTATGAAAGAAAATATTATTAAGTCGATTAAAGGTTTTGAAGTTTTGGATTCGCGCGGAAATCCTACTGTCGCGGTGGAGATAACACTGCATAACGGTAGCGTCGGTTTTGCAATTTCACCTTCGGGAGCATCAACAGGTATGTTTGAAGCGCATGAAAAGCGTGATGGCACAGCGCGGTATAGCGGGAAGGGCGTAAAGGATTGTGTGAAGTTGATAAATGAAGAAATCGCACCCCGAATTATTGCGCTTAATACCCTTAATCAGCGTGAAATTGATAATTTTTTAATAGAACTTGACGGCACTGAAAACAAATCACGCTTAGGTGCGAATGCGATTTTGGCGGTGTCACTTGCGGTTGCAAAGGCGGCGGCAAAGCATTATAATCTGCCGCTTTATCGATATCTTGGCGGAACAAATGCAAATATGATTCCAAGACCGATGCTTAATATTTTAAACGGCGGTGCTCACGCAAAAAATAATATAGATATTCAAGAATTTATGATAGTACCTTGCGCTGCGGAAAATTTTTGTGAAGGTTTAAGACAAAGTGTTGAAATTTATCACGCCTTGGGTAAAATCTTAAAAGAAAAGGGTAAGGCTACTGCGGTTGGTGACGAAGGCGGTTTTGCACCTGACCTCAGTAGTGACGAACAGGCAATAGAAATAATAGTTGACGCTATTAAAAAGGCAGGATATACTACCGAACAAGTCAAGATAGCGCTTGATGTTGCATCAAGTGAGTGGTACGAAAACGGTGAGTATACTTTGCCTAAAAGGAACAAAAAAATGACGGCAGAAGATTTGATAAAGTATTATAAAGATTTAATTGAAAAATACCCTATAATTTCTATTGAAGACGGAGTAGCCGAAGATGATTGGTCGGCATGGCAAAACCTTACTAAGCAGTTAGGCGGCAAGATTCAACTTGTGGGTGACGATTTGTTCGTAACTAATATTTCAAGGCTTAATAAGGGGATTGAGCAAAACTGCGGTAATGCGATTCTTATAAAACCAAATCAAATAGGAACCCTTACTGAAACTATGGACGTCATTCGTTTGGCGCAACAAAACGGCTATAAAGCAGTTATTTCGCACCGTTCGGGAGAGAGTGAAGACACAACAATAGCCGATTTGGCAGTAGCAGTAAATGCGGGACAAATAAAAACGGGTGCGCCTTGCAGAAGTGACCGCACCGCAAAATACAACCGATTGTTAATAATAGAAAACGAACTGAAAAAATAAATGAAAGGACTATGGTTTTAGCGCCATAGTCCTTTGGTTTATACTATACCATTGAAAAAATACTCTATTTATGATACAATGTTATTGAAATAAATCGGAGGTGGAAAATTGAAAAAAATATTTACTATACTTGTCTTAATGATAATGTTCGTGTTGTCGGCTTGTTCTAAAAATAGTAATGAACTTTTTGATATTGACTATGAAACATATTCTTCCCAAACTTTAAAGATTGTTACCGAAAAAGAAGTTTATTCTGTCAAGGATACGGAGATTTCATATTCAATAACCAATATTGGTCATGAAGAAGGTTTCATAAATTCTGATAGTAATTGTTTCGTACTTCATAAGTTGGTAGACGGTGAATGGAAAAGGGTTGGCGAAAAGACCGATCATTATTGGACCGAAGTTGCCCTTATGTTAGCACCGGGGCAAGTAGAAACAAGGGAAATTAACCTTGAAGAATATTACTTTTTGCCTTTGGAAAAAGGTGAATATAGAATTGCTATAGAAGGACTTGCTTCAAATACTTTCAAGATTTCTTAATTGCTATTCAATTAGTCTGATGGATTCATTGTAGGCAAATGCCAAAAATTATTTTTAAATTTATATTCAATATACAAAACGGACTATGGAAATTCCATAGTCCGTTTAAACTTAATTATTAGTCAAGGGGCTTCATTGTTAGGATTTCAAAGGTTACTCTCGTATAAGTGTTTGTAAGTGTTCATAACTGCTCGCGGTAACTTAATCTATCAAAACTATCTTTACATAAATGTTTGTAATTGTTCACCACGTAACAAAATTGGTTTAAGTTGTGGTTTAAGTTGGTGTAATGTTATCCAATGAAATCTCATATTTCTTCATCTGCCGAAAAGATACAATAAAAGTATGGGCACTCTTTTGCTTTTTCAAATTTTTCGGCATCGGTGATATCACTGTAAAAAAACAAAAATTTTGCAGGCAACTCTTTGTGTTCGGGTTTTAATAATTCTCTTTCTTCGAATAGAGCTTCGTCCATTGGCTTTGCGGTTTTGTCTCCACTATCGTCATCTAAACTGAAAAGCCATTCATCGTTTATCTGTTCAAAATCTTCATTTCCCCAGTTGCATAAAAGCACCTGATTATCCTTTGTGAAGTATTCAAAATCGTTGTTTTTCACATATTCAATAGGTAACTGTTCTAATACAATACGGTTATAGAGTTGTACTATATCGCTGGAAGTTATAAAAAATCTATATTTGATTTTAAAGTCCTTATAGTACGGCATTTTGTGGTAGCGAACTATATCAAACGGAACAAACAGCAGATATCCAATACACAAAATTAAAAGTACGGGTATAATAATTATTAAACCTAAACCCTGCCCTAAAGTATCTAAAACTTTTCTCATTAAATCACCACATAGTAAACGGTTTATATATTTGAATTATAACATAAGAAATGCTATGAAACAATATTTTTATGTGCGGTTATTCAATAGGCAATTTTATAATGCATTTATTTCGTTTGACGGCATATTCAAGTGCTATTTTTGTTCCGCTTTTGCGGGTGGTAGTGGAGTATTTTTCATCATAAAAGAATATGCAAAATTGACTGTTATTTATCATTTCATAATTGCGCTCAACATATACCGCTCTGCCTGAGTTAACTATTTTTTTGGGGTAATAGGTGTCTTCGTAATTTTCCAACAAATAGTTTTTATACTGCGCATTTATATATGGATATTCTGCTCGCACATAGATTCGTTTTATGTGCGGGTATTTTTCTTTTATTTTAGTCACGAGTTCAAGGCATAGACTATTAAATCGACTCTTGCTCCCAAAAAGAAATGTATCAACTTGTTTCTCTACAATCAGTTTTTCAATTATCTCGTTAATTTTTAATTTTAATTTTTCGGTTTCGTCTATCGTTCTGTGACCGAAAAAGCAACAGGTATGTTCTTTCATTAATAAATTCCCTCAATCTTATTGGATATACTGTATATCTATTTTTAACATTATAACACATAATATATCTAAAATAAATATACAATATATTTATTATGAGGTGAGATTATGGCTATTAAAAGTGTTTCTATTAGAATTGAAGAGGAAATGTTGAATAAGATTTCATTTATTGCAGATTATGAAGGCAGAAGCGTAAATAGTCAGGTGTTGGTTTTAATAAGAGAAAATATCAAGGCTTTTGAAGATGAAAACGGTACGATTGATGGTAATATAAATCCGGATTTAAATGTAAAACCTACACGTAAGTAATAAAAACGAGCCATTTACACTATATAGCAAGTGTAAATGGCTCGTTTTTTTATTGTGTATTAAATTAGTCTAATGGCTTCATGGTGGGGAGTATGCAAGGGCTATAAAATTAAAATCAAAATATCTTACCTCATCTTGCTTTTTTGTACTTTTTCTTGCCTGCTTCAACTACTGCATTTTTGCCCCTTAAAAATTATCTTACCTTAAATTACCTTTTCGGGACATATCATACCTCTGAAATGGTCTAAAAAATGGCCCAAAACGCAATATGATTGGGGTATATTGAAAATTTGATTAGTTTATGGTACAATTTATAAAACTCAATAAACTTAAATATCAAGGTGGTTATAATATGAAAAACAAACCATTAGTTATTATTTTATTTCTTATTTTAGCACTTCCGATACCTATTTCTTTGATAAGCATATTAGGTTCTATTATCTCTATAGCAAATATCGGTATGTCTGAAAATTATTTTGATGTGATTATTCCTATTATAACAATGTTTTTAGCAGCAACATACACTATTCCATATATTATATCTTTGTTGCTTACAATAAAAAACATGAAAATCAATATATATAGTTTTTTACCAATTATACATTTAGCGGTTACTGCTTTGTTTTTCTTTTTATGGACTAATCTTTAATAGTAGTTTTGCTGCAAAAAACACCCTATGACTTTTTACGGTCATAGGGTGTTAAATTTTAGTCCAGGGGCTTCATCGTGGGGACCTCTGCCCCCGAAGTTACAAAACAATACCTAAGTGTACAAAACTCCAATGGTTTGGGGCCGTCTTTGTAAGCCGTTTTTACAGCACAGAATATAACCCTTTGTATCTGTGCGGCATTTTGGCGTAGTAAGTGGCGTACCATTGGCGTAGTAGATTAAATTTGCTTGTCCTTAAAGAATTCGCCCAAGCTTGTAAACTCTTTCTTTTTCAGTTCGTTGGTCACGTCGCAATAAATATCCATCGTTGTACTAATATCGGCATGACCTAAAACATCCTGTATCACCTTTATATTGATACCCGACTCACACAAGCGAGTAGCAAAGGTGTGTCTCAAGCTGTGGCAACTAAAGGGCGGCAACAGAACGGGATCTTTTTCTCCTTTTAGCAACACTTCATCATTACAATCACGGATGATTCTTCGAATGGCTTTGTTGAGTGTTCCCTGATGCTGAACATCACCATAGCGATTTATAAAGATAAAATCTGTATAGCAATCAACAATCGCTTTGCACTTAACCCCGGCATCCTCTTGGTTTTGCTTTTCAAGCAGGAACGCTTCTTTTACATCATCCATCATCGGTACGGTTCGTTCACCGGCTTTGGTCTTAGGTGTGTTTATGCTAAAAGAACAGCCGTTGCCGTCACCGTGATTGTAGTATACCAAGGTGTGATTGACGTGGATAAGTCCTTCGTCCAAATCAATGTCGCACCACCGCAATCCTATCAATTCACCGACACGCAACCCCGTGCCAAGCATAATGGCAAATACAGGATACCAGTGCCGATACACAGGATGATTTTTTAGGAAGTTAATGAACAGCTGTTGTTCGGGGATAGTAAGTGCCTTACGCTTTTCTACTTGAAAATTGTGGGACTGTTTCAGTTCTTTCAGCATATTGTTGGTGGGATTAAGACGTATGTAACCATCATCCACAGCCAAGTTAAACACTTGATGCAGAACCGTATGCACGTTGTCAATAGTTGCTATGGTCAAAATTCTTTCGTCTGCAAGGCGGTTATAAAACCTTTTTACATCAGATTTTCTGACATTCGCAATCCGAAGCTTGCCGAATGTGGGGCGCACAAACATATTGTACATATACTTGTAGTTCTGAAAGGTGTTGTGTTTCAAACCGCGTTTCAGATCACACCACAGGTCAAAAACTTCGTTGACCGTTATCAAACGAATTTCTGTTTTAATGCCGTCCCTTTTATCAAGGATAATTTGCTCTTCTCGTTCACGAAGCTCCTCAAGGGTGCCTGCGTATATCGAGTGGCGCTTACCGTCGGGAGTGCTCCAACGGTAATCATAAATACCGTCTGCTCTTTGGGATTCACC
>JAZNSZ010000010.1:0-9490 GCA_045591465.1 Acutalibacteraceae bacterium
GGATTTATGTTATTACAGATAGTGAGTTCATGTAAACCAATTCCAATTTGTCGCTTACTTATAATAAACATACTAACACCTTATGACTACGGTCATAGGGTGTTTTTGTTTATGATGTCGGGACCCTTTTGGGTCCCGGCCAATTTTATACCTTTTCTTGATTTTTATTTAAAACTTTGTCATGCTATATTTGTATTCAATAATACAACGAAGGAGCAATATTAGAGAAAAAACGAAGGAGGAATATTTTGTCTTTGAAAATCACACACGAAAAAGAAAACTACACACATTAATCCCAAGTCGTGTGTTGTGTGCCACCGCTTTATTGTAAATGACCTCAAAGGCACACCACCATGACGTTCGCCCTTAATCGCCCATTATCGTGGGGCGGTTGTGCGACACTTAACCGACACGATAGGTCGGTTTATCAACGGCATTTGCCGTTGTTTTGGGGCAAGGTGCGACGGCACCGTTTGCCTTTCATCTGAACAATATAACGATACATAAAGGGTGTCGGACATTGGTTCGGTGCCCTTTCCTTATAGATAAAATATGTCGTCATTAACGAGCGGACGCTCGGCGTTCGCTTGACAATGACGACACCAACAACGAAAGGGGCGACAAAAATGTCGAAATCACTTTTTTACCAATTCAATAGTGCGATTGATTTAAATTATCGTCATTTTTTTAATAAACACGGAGATAAGTTCAATCCCGAATCTGATAGCAGTCATATTGTAAAATCGTTGTCTGCAAAAAGCAACCTCAAAGACTTTGCACACGACTTCGCCGCTTTTATCAAAAGCGAATACGAGGTTAAACAAGTAAAGCAAATTACCCCTGATATGTGTCAATCCTACATTGAGCGAAAGTCAGCTGAAGGTTGCTCTTTGAAAACGATTAAAACATATCAAAGTAATTTGCTTAAACTTTCAAAATGTGCAAATAAAACTTTTAACATCCGCACCGATTATTCGGTGTCAGTTGACGAAAGCAAGATTGAGAGAACCGAAACAATAAAGCAATACTCATTCACCCGTGCAGAAATGGAAAAGATACTTGATGCACCCCGTTCTTGTGATAGTCTTACCGCCTTGAAATTCGCATATCAAACGGGAGTAAGGGTCAACACCCTCGAACGTCTTGAAGTCCGTCACATAGACTTTAAGAACTGCGAAATCACCATTTATAAAGACAAAGGGAATAGAACAAGAGTGTTGCCTATGAGTGAAGAAACGGCAAAACTGCTCCGTCAACAAATAAAAGGAAAATCGGGAAAAGACCGTGTTTTCTCGGTCAAAAAGGGGTCTGTCAATCGCTATCTTCGTCGGCGCTGTGAAAAATTGAACCTCCGCACCCCGAACGGCGAAATCAAAAGCGGTGTTCACTCTATCCGCAAGTTATGGGCGGAGGAGTTCGCCGAGAAAAACGGGGTTCAAAAGACAATGGTGGCGCTCGGCCATAATTTTGACCGCAAAGACCTTGAGTCTGTATATTTGCATAGCAAAAAATAATTTTAAAAAATTATAAAAAAGGGGTCAAAAATACTTGCAATTTGATTTTTTATAAGTTATATAGTTATATATACTTAACTTTTAGGTATTATAGGTATATAACTTTTTTAGGTTATATAGATATTAACTTACTATAAGTTATTAGGTAAATCACTTAATAATAAGGTATATAGGTAAATCTCTTAAACAAAGGTAAATAGGTGGATTACTTTGAAAAAGGTTTTAGTTATAACCCTTATAGAAAGGCTTTATTTAGATATATAACTTAATTGGGTTGAGAAGTTAAATACCTTACAACAGAGAACGAATATACTCCTTTTTAGATTAAAAAAGTTTAAGTAAATAAATTAAAAGGAGTGTTTGTATTTATGCTTACACAAAAATTAAAAAACAAATACGAAAATTATTTTTTAGGTGGTTACATTTCAAACTTGATTGATAACCCCGACAAATCTTACATTTCTATTTCAATGAAATCATTTAACGATGAAAGTAGCAAAACCATTTTTATTATGGTTTACAGAAAAGCGGGGTATGGCGACAATAAATATATAAACCCTATGGTAAAAATCGTTAAAGATGCTTTTGAAAAACACATCCCCATTTGTTGTGTCTATTATAACGACAATGGACAAGGAAACAAAATGTCTTGCTGCTATGCGAACTTCTCGGCAGATAAATATGCCGAAGTTCCCGTTAGCGAAGAAATGCCGTTTTAATAAACAAAACAGACCGCTCTACAATCAATGTAGGGCGGTCTGCTCTTGCTTTATAAAAGAAACTCGACAAAAACAAAATAGCGTCCCTTATGGAACGCTACTTTGTTCGACAATATGTCGTTTGGTGACCCGTACGAGATTCGAACTCGTGTTACCGCCGTGAAAGGGCGGTGTCTTAGGCCTCTTGACCAACGGGCCGAATGGTGGCTGTAATTGGATTTGAACCAATGACACTGCGGGTATGAACCGCATGCTCTAGCCAACTGAGCTATACAGCCATATTTTTCAGCGACTTGTATATTATATCCAACAAGGTGCCTTTTGTCAATACTTAATTTTAAAAAATTTAATTTTTATTTTTGGAACGTTAATAAATGCGTTTTTATATCGTTTTTTTGCCATTGCTTTCCATATATTTTATGGAATTTAAGGAAATTGTAATTTTTTTGTAACTTTTTTAATAATTTAACTTGCAAAACAGACTAAAACAGTGTAAAATATACTTAGTTTATTATGTCTATATTTTATATACAATATAAAAGGATGTGTTTTCAATGGCAAACAGACTTTTCCAAGGTGTTATTCATCAAATGAAGGATGCAATAGACCGTACTTTTGGTGTGGTGGATGAAAGTTTTACAATCATCGCTTCAAGTGAACTTGGTAAAATAGGAGAAACTGTTCCGGAGTTTATCGCTTCGGGCGACACCTACACTGGTAACGGATGTACATATAAAGTTATTCCGTCAAATCAAGGTGCAAAATATACTGTGTTTGTTGATGGTGATGATATTTTAGCAACCAAATATGTAAATATTTTAGCTGTTGCTTTCTCTAATATTAAGTTTTACTATGATGAAAAATACGACCGCGGCAACTTTATTAAGAATATTATTCTTGATAATATTTTGCCGGGCGATATTTATATTAAGGCGCGTGAGTTGTATTTTAACGGTGATGTTTCACGTACCGTTATCATCATTCGTTCGCTTGATAATACCGATGTTTCTGTTTATGACATTGTTCAAAATCTTTTCCCGGACAAGTCTAAAGACTTCATCATCAGCATAAACGAAAGTGATATTGCTTTGGTTAAGGAAACTGCTCAAGGTATCGACCCCAAAACAATTGAAAAAATGGCTTCTACTATTGCTGATACAATTTCGGGTGAATTTTATGCTCATGTAGTAATCGGTATTGGTACTACAGTTAATAGTCTTAAGGACTTGGCACGTTCATTTAAAGAAGCCCAAGCAGCATTGGAAGTTGGTAAAGTATTCGATACCGAAAAGACTATAGTTTCTTACGATAACTTAGGTATTGCAAGACTTATTTATCAATTACCGACAACTCTTTGCGAATCTTTCTTAAAAGAAGTATTTAAGCGAGGTTCTATTGAAAATCTTGACCAGGAAACTTTGTTCACAATTCAGCGTTTCTTTGAGAATAACCTTAATGTTTCCGAAACTTCACGTAAATTGTTTGTTCACCGTAACACATTGGTTTATAGACTTGAAAAGATTAAGAAAATTACAGGTCTTGACCTTCGCGAATTTGACCATGCAATAGTGTTCAAGATTGCGCTTATGGTTAATAAGTATTTGAAGAGCAATCCTATTAAATATTAGTAAAGGAATATACAGATGGAACAATCACAACAAGGTTTTCAGGTGACTTCGGTCAAGCCTATTATCGAGTTCCGCGGTGTTTCTAAGACGTATCAAACCGGAACACATGCGTTAGAAGATGTTAATATAAAAATAAATAGCGGTGAATTTGTATTTGTTGTTGGTTCTTCGGGTGCGGGTAAGAGTACATTTATGAAACTTATTATGCGCGAAGAAAAGGCGAATACAGGTAAAATCATAGTAAACGGTTTTGATTTAACAAAAATGCATCGCAAGACGGTTCCCATGCTCAGACGTACTATGGGAATAGTTTTCCAAGATTTCCGTTTAATACCGAATATGAATGTATTCGATAATGTTGCTTTCGCAATGCATGTTGTAGGGGCAGATAGCCGTAATATTCGCCGCGAAGTTTCAAAGGCGCTATCGCTTGTAGGTCTTGGTCACAAGGCGCGTTCAATGCCTAACCAACTCTCAGGCGGTGAACAGCAACGCGTTGGTCTTGCTAGAGCTCTTGTAAACTCGCCCGATTTGATAATTGCGGACGAGCCTACAGGTAACGTAGACCCTAGTATGTCTTACGAGATAGTTTCTTTGCTTACCGAGATTAATAAGCGCGGAACAACAGTACTTATGGTAACGCATGACCACAATTTGGTGCGCGATTTTAACCATCGTGTTATTATGCTTGATGGCGGTAGAATTGTTGCCGATAATGCCGGAGGTGACTTATAATGAAATTAAGTAGTTTAAGATACCTCGTAAAAGAAGGTTTTAAAAATACATGGACTAACCGCCTTATGACTATTGCGTCGGTTGGTGTTTTGGTTGCTTGTATGGTTATTATCGGTTTGGCGGTAATGATATCCAAAAATGTTAATATGGCTATGGGCAACCTTGAAAAGCAAAATGTTGTTATGGCTTATATGGAAGATTACAGTTGGGCATTATACGGTGAAGGTGCTAATCAAAAGAATAGTGACAGCACCGAAAAGGCTGATAAAAACGGAATCAGACCTTCTGATTATACAATCCATAATGAGCAAGAGGCTAAAGCCCTTTGTGATGAAATTGCAAAAATAGATAATGTTGAATCGGTCACCTATGTTTCTAGTGAAGAAGGTCTTGAATCGGCAACAAAATCTATGCTTGAAAGCCAGAAAGAATATTTTACATTCTTGGAAGAAAAGGACCAAAATCCGCTTCCGTGTGCTGCAAAAATTGCAATGGTGGATATGGAACTTTTTGATGAAACCATCAAGGAAATCGAAAAACTTGAAGGTATCGACAGTATACAGTCTAACAGTGGCTTGGCTGAAACATTGGCAGCCATTAAAAACGGTATAACTGTTGCAGGTATTTGGATTATAGCAATACTTATGATTATTTCGCTCGTAATCGTGTCTAACACCATTAGAGTTACTATGTATACCCGCAAACTTGAAATTGGTATTATGAAAGCGGTGGGTGCTACCGATGCTTTTGTAAGATTGCCGTTTGTGGTTGAAGGTATGGTAATCGGTGTAATTTCGGCACTTATAGCGGAAGGCTTACTGTATTTCTGCTATCGCATTGCTACCGAAACTATAATAAAAACCTTTGGTGGCGTAATCGCCTTTTCCGAAATGGCTTGGGTATTACTCGCGCTGTTTACAGGGATCGGTGTTATATCTGGTGTTATAGGCAGTGTGATTATTATAAGTAAGTACCTTCGTAAAGAGGGAAGCGAATTTGCGGCAATTTAGTTTGATGAGTTTATTCCTCATTAGCATAAGGAGATTTTTAATGCAAAAACGAATTATTAAAACAATTTCGCTTATTATGTTGTTAGTGTTGACATTTACCGCGGTTTTTACTGCTGATGTTGGCGCTGCATCAAAAAAAGAACTTCAAAATGAAATTAGTAAACTTGAGCAGGAATCAAAAAAACTCGAAGCCGAGATAAAAGCGTATCAAGGTAAAATTAATAAGCAAGAGGATTTGAAGGATGCTATTGAGCGCAAAATGGCAAATGTGCAAAGCCAAATTGATGCTTGTAACCGACAAATAAACAATATAAATAGCAAGATTTCTGCAAACAAGGCTGAGATTGATAAAAACAATAAGCAAATTGAAGCAGATAAATTAGAATTTAAAAAGCGCTTACGCGCAATTTATATGAGCAATCCTGGCAGTAATGTTCAAATTTTGCTTGGCGCGGAAGATTTTTCGGATTTTCTTCAACTTTCGCAGTTGACTGCTTCGGTTTCTGCGCGTGACAAGAAGATGATTGAAGAACTTGTTGCCGAAATTAAGAAACTTGAAGAAAAGCAAGAAGAAAACAAAAAACTTTTAGAAGAACAGGTTAGCCTTAAAGAAAAAATCAACGATAAAAAGGCAGAACTTGCGAGCGAAGAAAAACAAATTCAATCGGTAATCAGTTCGATTAAAAAAGACCAAAACGAAGTCAAAGACGAAAATGCCGAAGTAGAGAAAGAACTAAAGCAAATGCAAAAAGAACTTGATGCTATTCTTAATGCTTCGGGCGTTGGCAATGTAGTTTACGACGGCAAGGATTTCCTGTGGCCTACACCTACTGTTAGCCGTATTTCTTCTTATTATGGTACTCGCTGGGGCAGGATGCATAACGGCATTGATATTGCTAATGGTAACTGTTGGGGCGATAAGATTATAGCCGTTGCTGACGGTGTTGTTACAACCTATTCTAACAGTTGTAAACACAATTACGGTAAAAAGCCTGTAAGGAATTGTTGCGGTAGTGGTTATGGCAACTATATAACCATTAACCATGGTACTAAAAACGGTAAAACCTATGTTGCTTATTATGCACATATGGCTTCTATCGTAGTTAAGAAGGGTCAAAGGGTTAAAAAAGGACAGATAGTTGGATATATCGGTTCGACAGGCCGTTCAACAGGCGCCCACTTGCACTTCGGTGTAGCCGTTAACGGAAGTTGGGTTAACCCCATGAATTTCTACAAAAAAGTAAAATAATTTAAGACCGCCGCATATTATTGTGGCGGTTTTTCAAGGGGAATGTATATGCGTTCGTTTTTTAGAATCATAAGCATTGTTTTACTTATAGCATGGATGGGATTTATTTTTTTCCTTTCTGCCCAAACGGCAGATGTTTCTTCGCAAACAAGCGGTGGCTTTATAGAATTTATTGCGGAAAAGATATATCCCGATTATGAAAACTTAACAGAACCTGAAAAGCAAGAAGTAGTATCTTCATTTCAGTTTATCGCGAGAAAATCGGCCCACGTGGGAGTCTTTGCGGTGTTGGGGTTTTTAGCGTTTTCGGTGTTTATCAGTTATACCGAATTGCGCTATTTTACGCGAGTTTTTTGGGCTTCGGCAGTGAGTATGGCTTACGCCGCGAGTGACGAATATCACCAGCGGTTTGTAGCAGGGCGAAGTTGTGAATTAAGGGACTTTTTGCTTGATTGTGCCGGTATATTGGTAATGATTTTAATTTGCGCTTTGTTCTTTAAAATTGTGGCACCGCTACGCCAAAAAACTTTATTTGCGGGGAATAGCAAAAAACAACTTGAAGAACTTAATGCTATGCTTAATGAAAAACTTGATTTTACAGTATCGCATAACGAAGATTTGGAAAATAGAATAGAAGAATATAAATCGAAGGTAAAACAACTTGAAAGTGAATTGAAGTGGCGTCCTGTTATTAAGGAAGAAACTACAATTACAGAAGAAACAGAGATTATGGAAAAAAGAGAAGTTAAACTAAGTGATGAAATGGAATATGCTTCTGCAGTTATAGGAGCGGTTGTTGTTGAGGCTACAAAACTTTGCAATAAACTTACTGAAGGACAGGATGTCACGCGTAAGGAACTTATTAACCTGGCGCTTGGCAGAACTGAAGTTCTAAAGGCTGAGATGCTTAAAATTTTAAGCCGCGATATTCCGTTTGAAGAGAAGAAACAACTCATCGAAAACGAAAAGCGCGATGCGTATGATTATTTTGACAGTATTATCGCGCAAACTTGTTAAAATTTTGTCATTAATACTATTGAGTTTTTTGTAGTATTTTGTTATAATAATGTTATATAACCGAAAGGAGTACATATATGAACTATTCACATGAAGTAGAAAATATGTGTCCTTTAGCAAAAGGCACATATCACGGTCCTGCTCCCATTCCGGAAGAAGGCAAATGGGTTCAAGTAAAGGAAGTTAAAGATGTTTCCGGTCTTACCCACGGTATCGGCTGGTGTGCACCCCAGCAAGGTACTTGTAAACTCACTCTTAACGTTAAAGAGGGTATCATTCAAGAGGCTTTGGTTGAAACCATCGGTTGTTCGGGTATGACCCATTCAGCTGCTATGGCTTCTGAAATCTTGGTTGGCAAAACCATCCTTGAAGCACTTAATACCGACCTTGTTTGTGATGCTATTAACACTGCAATGCGTGAACTTTTCTTGCAAATTGTTTACGGCCGTACACAGACTGCTTTCTCGGAAGACGGTCTTCCCATTGGTGCAGGTCTTGAAGACTTAGGTAAGGGCTTGCGTTCACAGTGCGGTACTACCTATGCAACTCTTGCAAAGGGTCCCCGTTATCTCGAACTTGCTGAAGGTTACATTACCAAGATTGCTGTTGACGAAAACGATACTATTATCGGTTATAAGTTCGTTCATCTTGGAAAAATGATGGATATGATTAAAAAAGGTATGGACGCTAATGAAGCTTTGGAAAAAGCAAGTGGCCAATACGGACGCGTTGACGATGCTGCAAAGCTTCTTGACCCACGCGAAGAATAATTAAGGAGGAAATGAATAATGGCATTATTTGAATCTTATGATAGAAGAATAAATCAAATCAACGCTGAATTAGCAAAACACGGCATTTCTTCCATTGAAGAAGCAAAGGAAATTTGCGATAAAGCGGGCGTTGATGCTTACAATATCGTTAAAGGTATTCAACCTATTTGTTTTGAAAACGCTGCTTGGGCTTATGTTGTAGGTTGCGCTATCGCAATTAAGGACCAAGTTAAGAGCGCTGCTGAAGCTGCTGAAAAAATCGGCGTAGGTCTTCAGTCTTTCTGCATTCCCGGTTCTGTTGCCGACGACCGTAAGGTTGGTCTTGGCCATGGTAACTTGGGCGCAATGCTTTTAAGAGAAGAAACCAAGTGTTTCGCATTCCTTGCAGGTCACGAATCTTTTGCTGCTGCTGAAGGTGCTATCGGTCTTGCAAGAAGTGCTAACAAGGCTCGTAAAGAACCACTTCGCGTTGTTCTTAACGGTCTTGGTAAAGACGCTGCTAAAATTATTTCAAGAATCAACGGCTTTCCCTACGTTCAAACTAAGTTTGACTATTATACAGGCGAACTTGCAATCGTTGAAGAAATCGCTTACTCAAACGGCGAACGCGCTAAGGTTCGTTGCTACGGTGCTGACGATGTTCGCGAAGGCGTTGCAATCATGCACAAAGAGGGTGTTGACGTTTCTATTACAGGTAACTCAACTAACCCAACTCGTTTCCAGCATCCTGTTGCAGGCACATATAAGAAGTGGGCTATGGAAAATGGTGTAAACTATTTCTCAGTTGCTTCAGGTGGCGGTACAGGTCGTACACTTCACCCTGATAACATGGCTGCAGGTCCTGCTTC
>JAZNSZ010000011.1:0-9370 GCA_045591465.1 Acutalibacteraceae bacterium
GAAGAATCTTCAGAAGAGTCTTCCACGGTTCCTACCGAGTCTGATACATCGTCGGATTAATATTATAAATTTATAAAAAACGTGTGTATTTTCTTTAAATACGGGCGTGTTTCTTTGTTTTTTGTTTGACAAAGGGTAATATATATAATATAATATATAAGTTAAATTATATTATGGGGAAGTATTTGTAATGGCAAAGATTGAAAATTTGCGTAATGTTGCTATTATAGCACACGTTGACCACGGTAAGACAACTCTTGTTGACCAACTTTTAAAACAAAGTGGTACTTTCCGTGAAAATGAATCAGTAGATGAACGCGTTATGGACTCTAACGATTTGGAAAGAGAACGCGGTATAACAATTTTATCTAAAAATACAAGCGTTATGTACGGGGATATAAAAATCAATATAGTTGATACCCCAGGCCATGCCGACTTTGGCGGCGAGGTTGAGCGTATTCTGCAAATGGTAGATGGCGTGCTTTTGCTTGTAGATGCATTTGAGGGCTGTATGCCGCAAACCCGATTTGTCTTAAAGAAGGCTTTGGCGCTTGGCAAAAAAGCGGTTGTTGTGGTTAATAAAATTGACAGACCAATGGCTCGTCCTTATGAAGTTGTTGACGAAGTTCTTGATTTGTTTATAGAACTCGGCGCTGATGAGGACCAGATAGAGTTTCCGGTTGTGTTTGCTTCGGGCCGTGATGGCTACGCTTCTTTATCGCCCGATATTAAGGGTGAAGATATGCGCCCGTTATTTGATGCGATTATTAAAGAAATTGAAGCGCCCGAGGGTGATATTGAGGCTCCGCTTCAGGTGCTGTTCACTAACATTGAGTATGACGATTATTTGGGCCGTATCGGTGTGGGACGTGTTATAAGAGGTACTTTAAAAGCAGAACAGGCTGTAGCACTCTGTCATAAGGACGGCACACACAATAATCTTAAAATTGCAAAGCTGTTTATGTATAAGGGTCTTAAGCGTGTTGAGGCAGAAAGCGCAAAGGTGGGCGATATTATACAGGTGGCAGGCCTTTCGGAGCTGGAAATCGGCGAAACCGCCTGTGCTACCGATTGTATAGAGCCGTTGCCCTTTGTTAAGATAGACGAGCCTACACTTTCTATGAACTTTATAGTTAATAATTCACCCTTTGCAGGGCGTGATGGTAAGTTTGTCACTTCGCGCAATCTTCGTGACCGCCTTTTTAAAGAGGTTATGACAAATGTAAGTCTTCGCGTTGAGGAAACCGAATCGGCAGATACCTTTAAGGTTTCGGGCAGGGGAGAATTGCACCTTTCAATTCTTATTGAAACAATGAGAAGACAGGGTTATGAATTTCAGGTGTCTCCTCCTGAGGTTATTTATAAAAAGGCGGAGGACGGCACGCTCTTGGAGCCTATAGAGCTTCTTATGATAGAGGTCCCCGAGGAATACGTCGGCGCGGTTATGGAAAGACTTGGCACCCGTAAGGCAGAAATTAGGAATATGGGTACTCGCGAGGGCGGTACATCGCACCTTGAATTTTTAATTCCCGCACGCGGACTTTTAGGCTACCGTTCACAGTTTTTGACCGATACTAACGGTAACGGTATTATGAACCACGTGTTTGATAGCTATCAAGAATACAAGGGTGATATTGAGCAACGTACAACGGGCTCTATTATCGCTCACGAAACGGGTGAGTCTACAGGTTACGGTCTTTATAACACCCAAAGCCGCGGCAGACTGTTTATCGGTCCCTCAACCGAAGTGTATGAGGGTATGATTGTGGGCGAAAACCCAAAGAATGAGGATATTGTTTGCAATGTCTGCAAGAAAAAACAGCTTACAAACACCCGTGCTTCTGGCTCGGACGATGCCTTAAGGCTTGTGCCTCACAGTGTTTTAAGCCTTGAGCAGTCGCTCGAATTTATTAAAAGCGATGAGCTTGTAGAGATTACACCTAATAATATCAGACTTCGCAAGAAAATTTTAAATAAAGAAGAACGAATGAAATACGAATCGAAGAGAAAATAATGAACTATATTATTCTTGATTTAGAGTGGGACAGTACCTTTTTCGTTAAGCAAAAGCGTTTTATAAATCAGATTTTGCAGATAGGTGCTGTCAAGCTTAACCAAAGCTTTGAGGTTATTGATACCTTTGAAGAGGTTATACGGTCTTCAATTTCAAAAAGAGTTACAGGGCGCTTCGCAAGGCTTACGGGAATTACCACCGATATTATGCGGTCGGGCATCCCGTTTGAAGAAGCGGTGGAAAAATATAACGCTTGGGTCGGTGAGGACGCCGTTACTATGACCTGGAGCAATTCCGACCTTTATACCATTATTGAGAATGAAGAAAACCTATTAAACGGTCAAAGGTTTAAAATTGAAAAATACCTCGATTTGCAAAAATTTATACAAAAAGAGATGTTTTTAAAGGGTTATGAGGATAAAAATCAGGTTTCGCTGTCGTTAGCGGCAGAGTTTTTAAAGGTCGAAACCGAGGATATTGATTTCCATAACGCTAAGGATGACAGTCTTGTATCGGCATATCTTTTAAAGAAATGCTATAACGAGGAACGCTTTATTCCGCTTATAAAGGACACCTCTAACCCTGAGTTTTTTAAACGATTACGTTTTAAAAGCTATGCTATTTCTAATTTGAAGGACGAGAATATTGATAAGAAATATCTTGAGTTTGTTTGTCCTATGTGTCAGAAAAAAGCAAAAAAGGTTTCCAAATGGAAGTATTCTAACCGTTGGTTTTCGGCTAACTTTATTTGTGACTGCGGTCATAAATTCAACGGCAGGGTTACTTTTAAGAAAACCTATGATGATTTAATTGTAAGGCAGAAAATCTGCGAATTTAAAGAAAAGAAAAAACCACAAAATACTACGGAAGTGACGGTGTAATTATGTCAGAAAGTAAACGCTCAACATGGGGCTCTAATGCAACCTTTATTTTGGCGGCAATAGGCTCAGCAGTAGGTCTTGGTAATGCTTGGCGTTTCCCAAATCTTGCGGCAAAGCACGGCGGCGGTGCATTTTTAATGGTGTATCTTTTGGCTATGCTTATAATCGGTATCCCGCTTTTGATGATGGAAATTTCAATCGGTAGAAAAATGCGTGCAGGTGCTCCAGGTGCGCTTCGCGGACTTAATAAAAAGTTTGAGCCAATCGGCTGGGCGGCAACCTCTAACGCTTTTGTAATTGTTACATATTACGCGGTTGTTTTTGCTTGGGTTATTATGATGGCGGCTTTCAGCTTTAAGTTTATTAATATGACAGGCGATAACCAAGCGGCAAGCAGTCTTTGGTCAACAGTTATTAAAACTACAGGCACAATCAAAGGCTTTGATACAATCTCTATCCCCGTTTTAATTTGTCTTTTGGTGGCGTGGGGGCTTATTTACTACTGCATCCGCAACGGCACAAAAAGCGTGGATAAGATAATAAAGTATCTCATTTTCTTGCCGGTAGTTTGTCTTGGCTTTATGGCTATTAAAGGTGCTACAATGCCTGGTGCAATGCAGGGTCTTGCGGCTTTCTTCATTCCCGATTTTTCAGCGCTCAGTAATCCTATGCTGTGGGTTGATGCAGTAGGACAGGTGTTCTACTCTATGTCGGTTATGATGGCTATTATGATAGCCTACGGCTCCTTCTTAAGTGATGAAAGTAACATCGCGCGTGACGGTATGATTATTGCTTTCAGTGATTTGGCAGTAAGTCTTTTGTCGGGTATTGTTATGTTTACCACAATGTACGGCACTAATCTTGAGGAAATGCTTGCGCAAAAGTCGGGTCCGGGCCTTGCGTTTGGTGTTTATCCTACGGCTATTGTAAACCTGTCAAATAGCGGTGTATTTAATGCAATATTTGCTTTTGTTTTCTATTTCTGCCTTTGCACCTTGGCTATAGACTCCGCTTTCTCGTTGGTAGAGGGTATTTCTACCGCTTTTTCGGATAAATTTGGCACTAATAAAAAGAAAACCACAATCACCATCTGCGCTATTGCGGGTGTAATTTCCTTGATTTATGCCACGGGCGGCGGTCTTGCTGTGCTCGATATTGTTGATAACTGGTGTAATAGCTTTACGCTCATTCTTGTGGGTGTAATCGAAACGGTTGCAATAGGTTGGTTTTATAATACCAATAAGATTATCGGTGAGATTAACCGCAATACCAAGAAAATTAAAATGCCGAAAATTTGGTTTGATATTGCAGTAAAAATTATAGCACCTATATCACTTAGCATACTCTTTATTTGGAATATCTGGGATTTATTCAAAAACAAGGGCGGTATATACGGTGCGGCTGATGGATACAACATTACTTCTAATGTTTTAGCCGGCTGGGTTGTGTTTGCGCTTTGTATATTGAGCGGTTTTATTATTCCGCTTTTTGCAAGAAAAAAGAAGAATAACGGTGACTCTTCCTCAGAAGATTAAGCTATCATTGTTAAACTTGCATAAAAATGCATAAATATTCCATATAGATATGTGAAAAAACAAGAAAATAATAAATTTGCTTGCATAAATATTCAAAATATAGTATAATTTATGCATAAAATTCAAAAATCAATGCATATTCTGCATACGGAGGTTATTTTTATGAATAAGAAAGATATTAAAAAGGTTGTTTTAGCATATTCGGGCGGTCTTGATACTTCAATCATTATCCCGTGGCTGAAAGAAAATTACAACAATCCCGAAATCATTGCGGTATCGGGTAACGTAGGTCAGGCAGACGAGCTTGAGGGTCTTGAAGAAAAGGCAATTAAGACAGGTGCTTCTAAGCTTTACATAGAAGACCTTACAAAAGAATTTTTAGACGATTATGTTTTCCCTTGCGTGCAGGCAGGCGCTTTGTATGAAGACTATCTTTTAGGTACTGCTTTTGCGCGTCCTCCCATTGCTAAGAGAATTGCTGAGATTGCTTTGGCAGAGGGTGCAGATGCTATCTGCCACGGCTGTACAGGTAAGGGTAACGACCAGGTTCGTTTTGAGCTTGCTATTAAAGCCTTTGCTCCTGATATGCCCATTATCGCACCTTGGCGTGAGTGGGATATTAAGTCGAGAGAAGAAGAAATCGACTATGCCGAGGCTCACAATGTTCCGCTTAAGATTAACCGCGAAACAAACTATTCTAAGGATAAGAACATCTGGCACTTATCACACGAAGGTCTTGATTTGGAAGACCCCAAGAACGAGCCTTTGTATAACAAACCTGGATTTTTGGAAATGGGCGTTTCGCCTGAGATGGCACCCGATAAGCCAACCTACGTAACAATTCACTTTGAAAAGGGAATACCCACCGCTGTAGACGGCAAGGAAATGGATTCTGTAGGTATAGTTACCACACTTAACAAGCTTGGCGGAGAGAACGGTATCGGTCTTCTTGACATTGTAGAAAACCGTCTTGTTGGTATGAAGTGCCGCGGTGTTTATGAAACCCCAGGCGGTGCAATTCTCTATAAGGCACACAATGTTCTTGAAACTATCTGTCTTGATAAGGATACTGCACATTATAAGGCATTGGTGGCTCAAAAGCTTGCTGAAAATGTTTATAACGCACTTTGGTTTACTCCTTTAACACAGGCAATTTTAGCTTTCGTTAAGGAAACTCAAAAGACCGTTACAGGCGATGTCACCTTAAAGCTTTATAAGGGTAATATGATTAATGCAGGCGTTACTTCACCTTATTCACTCTACGACCCTGAGATTGCAACCTTTGACGAGGACGATGTTTACGACCAGAGCGATGCCACAGGTTTCATTAACCTTTACGGACTTTCTACCAAGGTTAATGCAAAGATGAAAGCAAAGAATAACTTAAAGTAGGTATTAAAATGGAAAAAATGTGGGCGGGCAGATTCCAAAAAGCCCTTGATAAACAGGCGGATGATTTCAATTCATCAATTCATTTCGACTGCCGAATGTACAAGCAGGACATAACAGGCTCTATGGTACACGCTATGATGCTTTCAAATCAAGGCATAATCACTAAGGCTGAGTATGCAGAGATTTTAAACGGTCTTAGCGGTATTTTGGCTGATATTGAGAGCGGAAAGCTTTCTATTGATATGGATGCTGAAGATATTCATATGTTTGTCGAGAGTGAGCTTACAAAGCGTATAGGTAATACCGGTAAAAAGCTTCACACAGCAAGAAGCCGTAATGACCAGGTAGCGCTTGATATAAGGCTTTATCTGGCTAACGAGTGTGAGGAAATCGGCAAGCTGCTACTTGAGCTTATAGGTGTTATCAAGGATAAGGCGGAAGAAAATAAGGCTGTTATTATGTCGGGTTATACCCACTTACAAAGGGCTCAACCGATAACCTTTGCCCACCATATTTTAAGCTATGCCTTTATGCTTAAGCGCGATTTTGAGAGAATTGGCGATGCGATAGATAGAATGCTCTCACAGTGTCCGATAGGCTCTTGCGCTTTGGCAGGTACTACATACAACACCGACCGCGTTTTTGAGGCTGAACGCTTGGGCTTTAGCGGTATTTCGCTTAATAGTATCGACGGTGTTTCGGACAGAGATTTTTGCTTGGAACTCATGTCGGCTTTCTCTATTATGATGATGCACCTTTCACGTTTTTCGGAAGAAATTATTTTATGGTCAAGTTGGGAATTTAAGTTTATTGAACTTGATGATAGTTATACTACAGGTTCAAGCATAATGCCGCAAAAGAAAAATCCCGATATGGCGGAACTTGTTCGTGGCAAAACGGGTAGGGTATATGGTGACCTTATGGCGCTGCTAACAACCCTTAAAGGTTTGCCGCTCGCGTATAACAAGGATATGCAAGAAGACAAAGAGGCGATTTTTGACGCGGTTGATACTGTGAAAATGTGTCTTTCGGTCTTCACTCCTATGATTGCTACAATGACTGTGTTAAAGGATAATATGTATAAGGCGGCGCAAAAAGGCTTTATAAACGCTACCGACTTAGCAGACTATCTTGTTAAGAAGGGTATGCCTTTTAGAACGGCATATAAGCATGTTGGTGAAATTGTAGGATTTTGCATTAAGGAAAACTTAGTACTTGAAACCTTGCCGATAGAAAAGTATAAGCAATTTGATGCTTCATTCTCTGAAGATTTATATGACGAAATTTCTTTGGAGAGTTGTGTCAATAAGCGTATTTCAGCAGGTGGCACAGGGCCGCAATCGGTAAAAGTACAAATTGATTATTTGACGGAGTTTTTAAATGAAAAAGGTATTCATTGACGGCAGTGCAGGTACTACGGGACTTCGCATAGCCGAGCGACTTGAAAACAGAAAAGATATAACGCTTATAAAATTAAGCGAAGAAAATCGTAAAGATATTGAAGCAAGGCGCAAGGCTCTAAATGAAGCGGATATTGCTTTTTTATGTCTTCCCGATAAGGCGTCTATAGAAGCGGTTGCATTGACCGAAAATAGTAATACAGTATTGCTTGATACATCCACTGCCCATAGAACAAATGACGGTTGGGTGTATGGTTTTCCCGAACTTAACGATAAACAAAAGGATAAGATAAAATCTTCTAAGCGAATAGCCGTTCCCGGTTGCCATGCAAGTGGTTTTATCGCCCTTGTTTATCCGCTGGTGGAAAAGGGTATTATCGGTAAGGACGCACTACTTTCCGCGTTTTCTCTAACGGGTTACAGCGGTGGGGGTAAAAGTATGATTGCCGATTACGAGCAAAATGAAAGGGATAACCTTTTAGATGCACCGCGTCAATACGCTATAACCCAGTCTCATAAGCATTTACCTGAGATGATGAAGGTTTGCGGTATTACCAAAGCACCGGCATTTATTCCCGTTGTAGGTGATTTTTATAGCGGTATGGAAGTTACTATCCCGCTTTTTGCATGTCAAATAAACGGGACATTGCAGGATATTCAAAACATTTATAAAGAAAAATACAACGGACCGATTGTAAAGTATGTTGAAGATTTTTCAGAAAATGGTTTTGTCTCGGCAAACAAACTTTCCTTTAACGATGGTATGGAAATTTCGGTTGCCGGTAATGATGATAGAATTTTGCTTATTGCTCGTTATGATAACCTTGGTAAAGGTGCTTCGGGAGCGGCAATTCAGTGTATGAATTTGGTAATGGACGCTAACGAAACTGAAGGATTGGATATTTAGGAGAAGTTTATGGAAATTATTAAGGGCGGCGTTTGCGCCGCTAAAGGCTTTAAAGCAAACGGAATACATTGCGGCATACGCAAGAACAAAACTAAAAGGGATTTAAGCCTTATTTACAGTGAAAAAACTGCAAATGTGGCGGCGGTATATACTACCAACCTTGTAAAAGGTGCTCCGCTTTTAGTTACAAAGGATAATATTAGTGACGGTAAAGCACATGCTGTTATTTGCAATAGTGGTAATGCTAACACTTGCAACGCCAATGGTGTTGAAATTGCAACAAAAACTTGTGAGTATTTAGCCGAAGAACTTAAAATAGATAAAAAAGATATTGTTGTTGCTTCTACGGGTGTTATCGGTCAACCGCTTGATATTACCCCGATAAAGAACGGTATACCTGAATTGGTTGGCGGTTTAGACTATGATAAAAGTGTAGAAGCTGCTGAAGGCATTATGACAACCGACACAAAATTAAAAGAAGTTGCAGTTAGTTTTGAAATTGGCGGTAAGATTTGTAAAATCGGCGGTATTGCCAAGGGTTCGGGTATGATTCATCCTAATATGGCAACTATGCTTGTATTCATTACTACCGACTGTGCTATTAGCAGTGAAATGCTAAAAACTGCATTGTCTTCTGATGTTCGGACCACCTTTAATATGGTAAGCGTTGACGGTGATACCTCTACTAACGATATGGTGGTAGTGCTGGCTAACGGTATGGCAGAAAATGATGAAATTACCGCCCAGGGTGAAGATTTTAACACCTTTATGAAAGCACTTAATACCGTTTGTGTTAATCTTTGCCGTAAAATTGCGGCAGATGGTGAAGGCGCAACAAAACTTCTTGAATGTAAGACAAGCGGCGCTGAAAGTTTGGAAATTGCAAAAACGGTTGCAAAATCGGTTATTTGTTCTTCACTTACAAAGGCGGCTATGTTCGGTTCGGATGCAAACTGGGGCAGAGTACTTTGCGCTATCGGTTATTCGGGCGCTAAAGTAGATATAGAAAAAATAGACGTTTGGTTTAAATCTCAAAAAGGTGAAATCCTTGTTTGTAAGGATGGCGCAGGGGTAGATTTTTCTGAAGAAAGGGCAAAGGAAATTCTGCTCGAAAGCGAGATTGAAATTCTTGTAAACCTGAATGACGGTGAGTATTCTTCAACCGCTTGGGGTTGTGACCTTACATATGATTATGTAAAAATCAACGGCGATTACAGAACATAGTTTGGATAAAATCGCCC
>JAZNSZ010000012.1:0-59282 GCA_045591465.1 Acutalibacteraceae bacterium
GCTCATAACCCAAAGATACATAATTTAAATACAAACTACGAAACAAAGAAAAAGTTCAGCCACCCAAAAGGGTAACTGAACTTTTTTGGTTGCGGAGGCTGGACTTGAACCAACGACCTTCGGGTTATGAGCCCGACGAGCTACCAACTGCTCCACTCCGCGATATTTTTCTTTCGGTGTAGTACTATTATACACAAACCCCGCCATTAATGCAACCCCTTTTTTAAAAAATTTTAAAATTTATTTCGCATTTTTCGACAGTGCGGCTTGACTTTACATTTTTTGCGGTTTACAATAAATTAAAATAATGCTTTTTGGTGATATTATGAGAATGAGGAAAAAGAAATATCTTGAGGATAGGCTTACTGCTGTTTCGGATATACTTTTTAAAATAGACACCCTTGACCGCAATTTCAACACTGCAATCATTGAAAAAGAATATATTGATTTCGAAAAATGGTTCGGTAACAATAATCCTATTTATCTTGAAATAGGTTGCGGAAAAGGAAGATTTGCCGTAGAATATGCAAAACAGCATCCCGAAATCAATATTTTGGCGGTGGAAAAAAGCGCTAATGTTATTGTAGGTGCTTGTGAAATTGCAAAAGAAGAAGGCGCCGATAACCTCCGTTTTATTTGCGGTAGTGCCGAATATTTGGAAAAGTTTATTCCCGCCGGTTCTATTTCGAGGCTTTTTCTTAACTTTTCTTGCCCATTTCCCAAAAAAGCCTATGCTTCGCACCGCCTTACCCACCGCAAGTTTTTAAAAATTTATAAAACCTTGCTTTGTTCGGGAGCAGAAATACACCAAAAAACCGATAACATGCACTTTTTTGAATTTTCTATTGAAGAATTTTCCCAAAACGGTTTTGGAATTCACAATATTTCACTTGACCTTCACGCAAGTGATTTCGAAGGCAATATTATGACCGAATATGAAAGCCGCTTTGTAGCGCTCGGTCAACCGATTTACAGATTGGAAGCGAAACTTAATGATTGATTTTAACATAGAAAAAATTATACCGCTATGCCAAGAATTCGGTATGGAGATTACCCCGAAAATAAAAGAACGTCTTAACCTTTACGGCAATCTTTTAATAGATTGGAACGAAAAAATTAATCTCACCGCCATCACCGACCCTGATGGCGTACTTTACAAGCATTTTTACGATTGTATTTTGTTCTTTAAAAACATTGATGTACCTCTTAACGCAAAAATAATTGATGTGGGTACAGGCGCGGGATTCCCCGGCCTTGTTCTTAAAATTGTCCGTGACGATTTAGAAGTAACACTGCTCGACAGTCTTAACAAGCGCATTACATTTCTAAACGAAGTAATAGATAAACTCGGTCTTAGCGGTATCACCGCTATACACTCACGCGCGGAAGACGGTGGCAAAAATGCGGATTTTCGCGAAAAATACGATATTGCCTGTGCTCGTGCCGTAGCCGCTATGCCCGTATTGCTTGAATACTGCACCCCGTTCGTAAAATTAGGCGGAAGATTTATTTCCATGAAGGGTCCAAGTGCTAATGAAGAAATTGCACTTTGCCAGAACGCAATCAAGCAGTTGGGATTAGGAACACCTACCATTATATGCGAAACTCTAACAGGTGAAGAACAACGCGCCTTTGTTTGCTTTAAGAAAATATCGCAAACGCCGTCAAAATACCCCCGAAACAGTGGAAAAATTGCAAAACAGCCCTTATAAAAGGGCTGTTTTTGTTGTTTCGTCGCGAATTATCCCGACCGAAAAAACTTTACAATTTCCCCCTTATAATTAAAATTAAATTAAGGAGGAGTTGTATGCAAACTTTATTTGATAAAAAACTTTTAATGTTACGACCACAAGATATTGTGCCTTCTAAAGTCCAACCGAGAAAGCACTTCGACGAATTTGAATTAAAACAGTTAGCCGACAGCATTGCAATAAACGGAATAATTCAACCTTTAGCAGTGCGAAAAACCGATGTTGGCAAGTATGAAATCATTGCAGGTGAACGCAGATTCCGTGCCGCAAAAGAAGTAGGGCTAAGGCGTATTCCCTGTGTTATACATACCGCAAATGAGCAAACCGCCGCAATACTTTCACTCACCGAAAATTTGCAGCGCAGCAACCTTAGCATTTTTGAAGAAGTCAAAGCGCTTGACCGCCTTATAAACTACTACGGAATATCTCAAACCGAAGCGGCTATAAAACTTGGTATGGCTCAATCAACTCTTTCTAACAAATTACGGCTTTTAAATCTTTCCGCCGAAATTCAGGAAAGAATAACAAATTCCCGCCTTACCGAACGCCACGCGAGAGCACTCCTTAGAGTTCCGCCAAGTTTACGCGAAAAAACGCTTGATTATATAATCGCAAACGGATTAACATTATCTCAAAGTGAAGAATATATTGAAAAAATACTTAACCCCGAAATAAAAGAGCAAACCGAAATTATAAAACCAACACGAAAATATTCCATTGGTGACATACGGCTGTTTTACAACAGCCTGTCAAAACTGGTTGACACCTTGCAAAGCGCAGGTATAAATGCCAGAACGAGAAAAACAGAAAGTGAAAAATATATAGAATACAAAGTGCGCATAAAGAAAGAAACACCCGAAAATAAAGATTACAAACAACTTAAAATATGTTAGCAATACCCGATAGAGTCTTAACGATTCTATCGGGTATTTACTTTTATAATAAAATGCTTGAAAATATGCTATAAATATAGTATTATATATAGGTTAAGGAGGTAATTTAATGCCTGAATATTCAAAATTGGAAAAACAAGAATTATTAAAAGAATTTGAAACCGTGCGTAAGGAGTATGAAACATTACGCTCATTACATCTTTCCCTAGATATGTCCCGCGGAAAACCCGGTTTTGATAATATGGATTTAAGTGAAAAAATGTTTGACCTTGTAGGCAACGATACAGGTTTTAAAAACATAAGCGGTATAGATTGTCGTAACTACGGCGGTCTTGACGGACTTTTAGAAATGAAAAATCTTTTCGCTGAAATATTGGAATTAAAACCCGAACAAATTATAGTTGGCGGTAACTCGTCACTTAATATGATGTTTGACACTATAGCACAGGCTATGACACACGGTATGGGTGCTGAGCCTTGGTATGAATGCAAAGAACGTAAATTCTTATGCCCCGTTCCGGGTTATGACCGTCACTTTGCTATTGCACAGTATTTTGGTTTTAAATTAATCCCTGTGGAAATGAACCAAGACGGACCTAACATGGACATTGTAGAAGAATTGGTAAAGGATGCTACCGTAAAGGGTATTTGGTGCGTACCAAAATATTCTAACCCTAACGGAATTACATATTCTAACGAGGTTGTTAAGCGCATGGCTGCATTAAAACCTGCCGCCCGCGATTTTCGTATTTTTTGGGATGATGCTTATGCCGTTCACCATTTGTACGACACCCACGATAAACTTTTAAATCTTTATGACGAATGTGTTAAAGAAGGCAACCCCGATTTGCCGATTATCTTCACTTCATCTTCAAAGATAACCTTCCCCGGTGCAGGTGTTGCAGCACAAGCTGCCAGCCCCAACAATGTTGCCATTCTTAAAGACAGAATGCAGTATCAAACCATCGGTCCTGATAAGTTGAATCAGTTAAGACATGCAAGAATGTTCCGTAACATTAAAGATGTTGAAAAGCACATGAAAAAACTTGCAGATAAACTCAGACCTAAGTTTGACGCCGTTCTTTATGAACTTGATAACCAACTTGAAGGCTTAGGAATTGCTAAATGGACCAAACCTAACGGTGGTTATTTTATAAGCCTTGACGTGCTTGAAGGATGCGCGAAACGCGTCACTGAACTTTGCGCTAATGCAGGTATGACCTTAACCCCTGCCGGTGCTACTTTCCCTTACGGTAATGACCCCAAAGACAGCAACATAAGAATTGCGCCGTCATTCCCATCTGTTGAAGAAATCGCCAAGGCAGCAAAGGTATTATGCGTAGCGGTAAGATATGCTGCTTTGGAAAAAATAATGGGCAATTAATTTAATTGACTTTATACTGTGTTTTTTGTATAATAAATATAATTTAATTATTGGAGGATTTGCCAATGAAGTCTAAAAGAATAGGCAAACCGGTATTTTTCGTGGTATTTGCGTTAATTCTCGCATTAGCATTCACTGCTTTTTTCGGAATTAGTGACTACTACGGCGATACCAAAAAGGTTTATTTAAAAGGTGCCAACGAAATCCGCTGGGGTATCGATATTAAGGGCGGTGTTGAGGCTGTGTTCTCACCCGATAAAGCCGATGTTGATATTACAACTGAAGATATGGACGCCGCAAAATCAATTATTGAAACCCGTCTTGTAAATAACAACATTACTGACTACGAAGTATTTGCAGACAATGACAACCACCAAATCATCGTTCGCTTCCCCTGGGCTGCTGATGAGAGCGATTTTGACGCCGCTGCTGCTGTGCAGGAATTAGGCGAAACCGCAATGCTCACCTTCTGCGAAGGCGAAACTAACGAAAAAGTTATTTTAAGCGGTACTGATGTTAAAAACGCTATGGGTAACTACAGTGACGAAAGCGGCTATGTTGTAAGTCTTGAGTTTGATAAAAACGGCACTTCAAAATTTTCCGAAGCCACTTCAAAACTCGTAGGCCAAACAATATCCATCTGGATGGACGATACTTTAATTTCTTCTCCTACTGTTAACCAAGCAATTACCGACGGTCAAGCAATTATAACAGGTATGGAAAATGCCGAACAGGCAAAAGAACTTGCCGACAAAATCAATGCAGGTTCACTTCCCTTTGCTCTTACTGTCGATGACAGCAAATTGCAAATAATTTCACCAACCTTAGGTTCTGATGCTTTACAGGTTATGGTTATTGCAGGTTCTATCGCATTTGCACTTATCTGCTTACTTATGATTTTACGCTACCGCCTTAACGGTGTGGTTGCTTCTATTGCACTTTTAGGTCAATTAGCAGGTTCTATCGCTTGTATTTCAGGCTACTTCCCAAGTTTTGATAGTTTCACCCTTACCATCCCCGGTATCGCTGGTATTATACTTTCTATCGGTGTTGGCGTTGACTGTAACGTTATCGCAGCTGAGCGTATCCGTGACGAGTTTGCAAAAGGAAAAACTATTGATGGCGCTATTGATTCCGGCTACAAAAACTCTTTAAGTGCTATTATCGACGGTAATGTTACCATCGTTATCGTATCTATCGTACTTATGGGTGCTTTCGGTACTCCCGATAGTTCCTTAGCGCAAATCTTCTCTCCTTTGATGTCTTTATTCGGAACACAGATTACCGGTTCTATCTACTCGTTCGGTTACACCCTTTTAGTTGGTACAATCTTCAATCTTATCATGGGCATTTGGGCCTCTAAAAAAATGCTTAAGAGTGTTTCGGGCTTTAAGTTCTTAAGAAAACCTTGGCTTTACGGAGGTAAGAAAAATGCGTGAATTTAATATTGATTATAACAAAACGTTCAAACCTGTACTTATAATCTATTTAGCAATTTTCGTTATCGGTGCTGTTATAGCTGGTATTTGGGGTGTAAACCTTGATATCAACTTCTCAGGCGGCACCAAGATTTCTTACTCATACACTGATGAAATCAAAGACGATGATGTTAAAAAAATTATTGATGAACAAATTGAGAATGATTTTACTCTCACAAAAAGCACTTCATTAGCAGGCGATACTCAAACTTTTGAAATTTCTCTTATCGGTAAAAATTCTCTTTCTGCTGAAACGCAAGAAAAACTAACTACCGCTCTTACTAACGAATTCAAAGATAACAATATCGCCCTTTATAACTCAAACTCTGTAAGTCCTACAATAGCAGGTTCTTTCTTCCTTAAGAGTTTGGTTGCAGTGCTTATCACCGCAGTTTTGGTTGTAATTTATGTTGGTTTCCGCTTCAGAAAAATCGGCGGTATCTCGGCAGCAATCACTGCCTTCTGCGCATTGATATTTGATATTCTTATCACTTTCTTTGTTTGCACTATATTTAGACTTCAGATTGACTCTAACTACATCGCTGTTATTCTTACGATTCTCGGTTACTCACTTAACGATACCATCGTTATCTACGACCGTATCCGTGAAAATGAAAGACTATTCCCAGAACTCGAAATCGGCGAACTTGTTAACAAGAGCATTAATAAGGTTATGATTCGTAACATCGTAACAACCGTTACCACCATCGTTGCGGTTATAACAATCATCGCTGTATCAGAGTTCTTTGGTCTTACAACTCTTCGTACCTTTGCTATTCCTATGGCATTCGGTCTTGTTTCAGGTGCTATTTCATCTGTATTTATTTCAGGTCCGTTGTGGGTTATCTGGAAAAGATATAAAGCTAAAAAGGCTAGTAAGTAATATTAAAAGCAGTCACTTCAAAAGTGACTGCTTTTTTATTTTGCAACTGTTTCTTTATTTTTGTTTATATCGTCTATGGTGATTTTGCTTTCGTGCGGTATGGGTTTCCATGTAACCTTTACAAAAAGCGCAACATAGGTTGTGTATCTACCTATTATATCAAACATAGGCCAAGTCAATGTATAGAGAACCTTTTTATACCACGGTATTTTAACTATACGCTTATGCTCTACTATAAACAAATATATAGCCGCTAATGTGTTTTCGATATACTTACCTGCGCGGTACAAAAGTCTTAGCCAAATCTGCATAGCAAAACCTGTGAAGAACGCCCCCGCGCCGGAATTTAAACTAATACTAAACGGGAATAGCCAACGCAAAAACTCCGCAAGATACGTTCCACCGGAGAAAAATACCATGCCCTCTACCCCGCCGTTGTAACAATAGCAAGCATACATAAATACTGGAACTATCAACCAACGAACAATATTGAAGACCGAAAACGGTGTCAACTGCATTAACGTATCAAAAGAAGCAAACCGATGACGGATAGACTCCACAAACCCAAGAGCCACTCTTTTAACAGTAATAGGTTGTTTTTCTTTTTGCTTGTTCTCGGTGAAACGTGTTTTTATAAACAACTTGCCAAAGAAAATATTAACAAACAAATACGGTCCCGTTTCTGCAAAGGCAAGTAAATGGCCTTTAGACCAACGCAAACGCTGACGAAGCGCCACCTTTATGCTTATAGGTTGCTCATCATAAAACTCCGCCTTATCATTATAAGAAATACGGTAACCCTGCGCTACCGCATCGGCTGTTAGCGCTCTGTCTTCAGTCAGCGAAGTATACTTCCAACCCTTTTCTACAATTTCGTTAGCAAATAAAAATCCCGTACCTTGAATATTGGTAGCAAGGCGTAATACCGACCTTGCGCGGTGATTTTGCCTTATAGAACGAAGCCAGTGCAAAGCATAAGTGGATGCTACCCAACCTTCAGTGAAGTTTTTAGTGTTTCTATAGGAAGTGATAATCTTCTCACCCGCATCAAACGAATCATTCATACGGGATATGTAATCATCCTTTAAAAGATTATCCGCATCAAAAACAAAATAACCTTCGAAAGATTTTCTTCCATAATCTTTTTCAATACACTCAAACAAATACTGTAATGCAAAGCCTTTTGTTTTGCGTTCGTCATCAAAACGCTCGTAACAAATAGCGCCCTTGCTTCGTGCAACTTCAGCAGTCTTATCGGTACAGTTATCCGCCACCACAAACACCGTCAACAATTCCTGCGGGTAATCCTGCTTTTTTATACTGTCAAGTAAATTGCCAATTACCGACTGCTCGTTGCGCGCAGCAATAACGATTGCATATTTATGCTTGTGCTTTGCGGGTTTAAACCTTCTTGTATAAAAAAAGCCTAAAATTCTATAAATTGTTTTATGAAACATCATATAGGTAAGCACTGTTCCTATAACTGCATAAATCACCTTTGCAGCAGGGTAAGCATTACCTATAGATGATATAATAGAGTCCAATACGTTCAAACTCACTACATCTCCCCAACAATTAGTATGCATATTGATTATATAACAAACCACCCTAAAAAACAATAGTAATTTTATTGTTGAGAAAGCAAGTAAAAAATGGTATAATACACATAATTGAGGTGTTAAAATGGATGTTTTAAAGAAACTACAAGAAGAATTTAATTTAAAGGCATTTCAGGTTGAAAATACGGTAGAACTTATCGATGCAGGTAACACCATACCATTTATTGCCCGCTACCGTAAAGAAGCAACCGGTTCGCTTGACGACCAAGTTTTGCGCGAACTTAATGATAGACTCGCCTACCTTCGCAATATGGACGAAACAAGAGAAAAAATAAAGGCTTCCATTGAAGAGCAAGGCGCTCTTACCGACGAACTTGTTTTGGCTATTGAAAATGCGGTAACATTAACAGAACTCGATGATATTTACCGCCCTTATAAGAAAAAACGTAAAACAAGGGCTAGTGTTGCTAAAGAAAAAGGGCTTGAACCTTTGGCGGATATTATATATGCCCAAAAACCCGACTGCATAGAACCGATTGTTTTGGCAGAAGATTTTATTAATACCGAACTCGGTGTTGAAACCGCCGAAGATGCCTTGCAAGGCGCGATGGACATAATCGCAGAAAAAATCTCTGACGATGCGGATATCAGAAAGCGTATGCGCTTTGTTTGCTCGGCTCACGGAGTGCTTACTGTCAAAGGAGCCAAGGAAGACTTGGACGTATATGAAATGTATGCCGATTATACCGAGAGTGTCGCTAAAATTGCCGACCATCGCATTTTAGCAATAAACCGTGGTGAAAAGGAAGAATTTTTAAAGGTTTCTATTGATTTCCCTAAAGATAAAGCCATGTTTATAATCGCAAAAAACCACATAAAAGAAGGTTCAAGCGCTACCAAGACAGTAATTGCCGCTGCGGAAGATGCTTATTCGCGTCTAATCTTTCCTTCGATTGAACGCGAAATCCGTTCGGAACTTACTGACAAAGCAAGTGAATCCGCAATAAAGGTATTCTCTACCAACCTAAAACAATTACTTATGCAGCCGCCCCTTAAAAACAAGGTCACCCTTGGTTTAGACCCCGGATACAGAACAGGTTGCAAGGTAGCGGTAGTTGATGGTACGGGTAAGGTTTTAGATACCGGTGTTATATACCCCGTTCCGCCTAAAAACGATATTGAGAATGCTAAAATTATTATAAAAGCGCTTGTAAAAAAACATAATGTTGAAGTTTTTGCTATCGGCAACGGCACCGCAAGTCACGAAACCGAAGTTTTCGCAGCGGATGTTATTAAAGAACTTGATACCGGAATTTCTTACATGGTAGTAAGTGAAGCGGGTGCTAGTGTGTATTCGGCTTCAAAACTTGCCGCCGAAGAATTTCCCGATTATGATGTTTCGCTTCGTAGTGCGGTATCTATCGCGCGGCGTTTGCAAGACCCGTTAGCAGAACTTGTCAAGATTGAACCCAAGGCTATCGGTGTTGGTCAATATCAACACGATATGCCCCAAAATAGACTTTCAAGCGCTCTTGACGGCGTAGTTGAAAATTGCGTTAACAGTGTTGGTGTTGACCTTAACACCGCTTCGGTACAATTATTATCACACGTTGCAGGGCTAGGTCCCGCTGTTGCTAAAAATGTTGTAAATTACCGTGAAGAAAACGGCAGATTCCAAAACCGCAAGGAACTTTTAAAGGTTGCAAAGTTAGGACCTAAAGCCTACGAACAATGCGCCGGATTCTTGCGTATTATAGACGGCAAAAATGCTTTTGATAATACGGGCGTTCACCCGGAGAGTTACCCTGCCGCCGAAAAGCTTTTAAAACTTTGTGACTTAACCCAAAAAGACCTTAATACTTTTGCTATGAAAAATATCTCGGCAAAAGCTGAAGAAAAAGGCATAGACGGTTTAGCAGAAGAATTAGGCGTTGGTGTTCCCACCCTTACTGATATTATAAAAGAACTTGAGCGTCCGGGCAGAGACCCCCGTGACGAATTACCCGCTCCCCTGCTTCGTACTGATATTATGTCTATGGAAGACCTTAAAAGCGGTATGGAACTTACCGGAACCGTTCGAAATGTTATCGACTTTGGTGCCTTTGTGGATATCGGGGTTCACCAAGACGGTCTTGTTCATATTTCTCAAATAACCGACCGCTTCATAAAACACCCCAGTGAAGTTTTAAAGGTTGGCGATATTGTTAAGGTTTGGGTTTTAGGCGTTGATGTAAATAAAAAGCGAATTTCCCTTACCATGCGAAAGGACAAGTTGAATGAAAACTAATAACCTAAAGGGCACCATAATTCTAGGTATCGCCGCTTTCATTTGGGGTATGGCATTTGTGGCACAAAGTAAAATAAGCGACAGTATCCCTTCTTTTACAATATGCGCTTGTCGTTCTTTTATCGCTTCGCTATTTCTTTTCGTATTTTGGAAGATAACTACTTTTAGAAAAAAGGAAACTTTTTTCCCAAAAGATAAACCCACGCGTAAACAATATTATATAGGCGCAGTTGTTTGCGGTGTGTGCCTTACTGTTGCCTCAAACCTACAACAGTTTGGTATTGCGCTCTATCCCGATTATGCACCGAGTGAAGCCCATGCAGGATTTCTAACCGCTCTTTATGTTATTTTAGTACCTATTTTTTCGGTTTTTATACGCAAAAAAGTGGGATTACTTGTTTGGCTTGGCGGAATACTTGCCGTGCTTGGAATATACCTGCTTTGCTTTGCGGATGGTATGGGTGGATTTTACATAGGCGACTTGGTAGTGTTCACCTGCTCGATTGCATTTGCGTTGCATATTCTATCGGTTGATAAATATGTAGGGATTATAGGCGGCATAAAACTTTCTATTTTGCAATTTTTAATAGTAGGTATTTTATCGCTTATTTGCGCTTTAATATTCGACTTTAAAACGCTTGAGTTGTCCGCACTTGCGAACGGAATTTTACCAATATTATATTTAGGTATAATGTCAAGCGGTATTGCTTATACCTTGCAAATTGTAGGTCAGAAATATACCGAACCTGCGGTTGCTTCCATTACCATGAGTTTTGAAAGCGTATTTGCAGTCTTAGGCGGAGTTCTATTTTCTTACGGCAGCCTTAAATTTAATGAGATTTTAGGTTGTACCGTAATGTTTGCGGCAATAATCGTAGCCCAAATACCCGAACTGTTACAAAGCAAAAAAGCATAAAAAATCCCACGGAGATTTCCGTGGGATTTTAATTTTATTAATTATAATTTAATTTCATATCCGCCAACAGGACGAATTGATAACACACTGCAAGTATCTTTACCGTAAACCGCTTCAATCATTTGCTTGTATTCATCTAAACGAGAAGTAGGTATATAACACTGGATAGTACCTGCAAAACCGCCGCCGTGAACACGACAAGCGCCATCATCCCCCAAGAATTTCTTGGTAAGTGCAATAGCGAGTGATAAGCCTTGCTCCTTAACAGCAGTAGTAGAATAAAGATTTTGCAAATAGTCGAAAGATGACTGTCCCGATTCGTTAACAAGTTTTAAAAACGCCTTAAAGTCACCCTTAAGCAATGCTTCGCGCTGTTTTAAAACGCGCTCCTGTTCATTAAAGAAGTGGAACGCACGAAGTACGGCGCGTTCTCCAAACTGGTTTCTTAAATCAGCCAATGAAGAATAGAACTTATCTATATCGGCTTCCCGCAAGAACTCCACTCCGAGCGCATTGCTAATTTGCTTACATTCGATAGTAATATCGGCATAATCCTGTGTTAAATTAGCGTGGTTTCCGCCCGTGTCAACAACGCAAAGTGTATAACCGAAATCTCTTATATCAAGGTTGATAGTTTCGGTTATGGGGTCTTGTGGGTTATTGAAGTCGGCATAAGTAAAGCCACCCAAAGATGAAGCCATTTGGTCAAGCAAACCGCAAGGTTTTCCAAAATACTCTCTCTCAGCAAATTGACCTATTTTCGCAATCTCGATCGCGCTAACTTCCGATTTTGCAAAAAGGTTGTTTAAAATATTGCCGATAAGGACTTCAAAAGCCGCCGAAGAAGAAAGACCTGAGCCTTTTAAAACATTAGAAGTTGTATAGGCGTTAAAACCGCTTATTTCGTAACCCATTTCAACAAACTTCGCGCAAACGCCCCTGATAAGAGCAGAAGCACGACCATTTTCTTTGTCGTTTTTACTTAAATCATCGACTTCTATAACATCCATATCATAGCCTTTTGATTTAACGCGGATTGTATTACTATTATTTATACCAACAATAGAAATAACATCCATATCAACACCGCCGGCTACTACACTTCCGTGTTGGTGGTCGGTGTGGTTGCCGCCCACTTCGGTTCTGCCCGGTGCTGAAAATATACGAATGTCTTCGGTATTGTTATACAACTTTTCAAATTCAACACAAGCATCATAATAACGAACCCTTGCTTTTTCGGTTTCACCGTAAAGCATCATAAAATCGTTATCGTACTTTCCTTGTTGAATATTTAGTTTAACATCTTTCAATGTCATTCATATCACCATTACTGAGAAATAATTTTTAAAGTATCTCTAGCAATAGCAAGTTCTTCATTGGTAGGAATAACATAAACGCCAACTTTACTGTCATCTGTAGTAATTTTAACTTCCTCACCCATCAATGCGTTTTTATCTTTATCGATTTCAATACCCAAGAAGCCGAGGCTTTCGCATACTTCTGCGCGAAGTGCGGGGTCATTTTCACCGATACCGCCGGTAAATGCAATAGCATCAACACCGTTCATAGCAGCAATATAAGAACCTATAAACTTGGTTATTTGATAGCGTTGCATATCAATAGCAAGTTGTGCTCTGTGGTTGCCTTGTTTGGCAGCAGCAATTACGTCGCGGTTGTCATTAGAAACACCCGAAACACCCAATACGCCCGATTCCTTATTGCAAATGCGGTTAATGTCAGCCGGTGTAAGATTTTCTTTTTCTGCAATAAATGTTAAAGCAGATGGGTCAAGAGTACCTGTACGAGTACCCATCATAAAACCATCAAGTGGTGTGAAACTCATCGAAGTATCGAAACACTTGCCGTCCTTTACAGCAGTAATAGAGCAACCATTACCTAAGTGGCAGGTGATGATTTTAATATCTTTTCTATCCTTGCCCATAACTTCTGCAAGTCTGTTACTTACGAAATCATGGCTGGTACCGTGTGCGCCGTATTTACGAACACCGTATTTTTCATAATATTCATAAGGAAGTGCAAACATGTAAACCTTTTCAGGCATTGTTTGATGGAAAGATGTATCAAACACTGCAACTTGCGGCTTTTCTTCGCCAAAGGTTTTAATACAAGCCTTGATAGCCAAAACGTGTGCAGGGTTATGTAATGGTGCCAAAGCGCCCAAATCATCTATGTCCTGCAAAGCCTTAGGTGTAATAAGGCAGGAACCCTTAAATATAGAACCGCCTTGTACTATACGGTGACCGATTGCGGAAACTTCATCAAAAGAATCGATAACCTTTGCTTCTGATTTAGTAAGAGCATAAACAACCGCTTCAAAAGCTTCGGTATGGGTAGGCATTGCGGTTTCAGCAGAGTAAACCCTACCATCCGCAGCCTTGTGTGTGATACCGCCGGTAACACCGATGCGTTCGCAAAGACCTTTTGCTAAAACTTGCTCATTTTCCATATCAATAAGTTGATATTTCAATGATGAACTACCTGCGTTTACAACAAAAATTTTCATTTCTTTGTGCCTCCTAAAAAAATATTGAAGAAAATGTTAAATTATGTTATCATATAAATATAATAATACTATATTTATAAGGTTTTTTCAAGTTTTTTTGCAAAGAAGTGATAATTTGTCGGTTATAGGCATAATTGCTGAATTTAACCCCCTTCATAATGGGCATAAACACCTAATAAGCGAAGCCAAAAAACACGGTACTGTGGTATGTGTTATAAGTGGCAATTTTGTGCAACGCGGTGACACTGCTATTTATGAAAAGCGTGTTCGTGCTAAGGCGGCGCTTTCATGCGGTGCCGACTGCGTTTTAGAGTTGCCTGTTTGCTACTCTATGTCTACCGCGCAAAACTTTTGCTTCGGTGGGGTTAGTTTGCTCAATGCAATAGGCTGTGATACGATTATGTTCGGCAGTGAATGCGGTGATATACAAACCCTTATTGAAACTTCTGATATACTCTGCTCTCACGAATTTTCACAAAAACTTCCCGTTTATTTGGAAAGCGGTATGACTTTTGCCGCCGCACGTCAAAAGGCCGCCGAAGACTGCGGTGTAAAAAAAGATATTTTGGCAAGTGCAAATAATAATCTTGGAATCGAGTATATTATTGCCGCAAAAAAAATTAACCCGAAAATCAAATTCAAAACAATACAAAGACAGGGTGCTATGCATGACAGTGACGATTTTTCGTCAAAGTTTGTTAGCGCTTCGGCTTTGCGAAAATTAATAAAACAAGAAGATTTTTCTACCTGCGAAGAATATATGCCTTCCGAAACTTTCGATATTTTCAAAAGTTCAAATTATTCGGATATTTCGCGTATTGAAACCGCGATACTTTCTACCCTTCGCACAAAGACAAAAGAAGAATTATCGCAGTTGCCCGATTTAAGCGAAGGTGTAGAAAATAAACTTTTTTCACAAGTTAAAACTTCCACAAGCCTTAATGCCCTTTATGATTCGATAAAGGTAAAGCGCTATACCTTGGCGCGAATTCGGCGCATTGTATTGTCCGCCTTTTTAGGCGTCGATAATCGTCTATTCTTAAAAACACCGCCCTATATGCGAGTTTTAGGTTTTAATAAAAAAGGTGAAGATTTATTGCGCACCAATAAGTCGATTTCGAATATACCGATTATTTTGCGGGTAAACGAAATTGATAATTTGAACGAAGACGCTAAATATATGTTCCAAACTGAGTGCCGTGCTACCGATTTGTATGCACTTTCACTTACCAATCCCGCCGAATGCGGCATTGAGTATAAAACAGGGATTATAAAAGTATAATTTTTACATTTTTTGTAAAAAATTAAATCTTAGTTCATAATTTTACTTTAAAATAATTTTAGAAAGAAGGGGTAATAATGAGTATTGATAGAAAAATTAATGATTACACAGAACTTTGTCTTGACAACTGTAAAATAGATCCCGAACTTAATATAAAACACAAGGTTTTCAGGGGGCTTCGTGACCTTGAAGGTAAAGGTGTTTTAACAGGTCTTACAGAAATCTCGGATATAATTGCGCGTAAAACCGTCGACGGCAAGGAAGTATATTGCCCCGGTGAACTTTATTATCGTGGTTATGATATTAAAAAAATTGTAAACGATTTTACCAGCAATAACCGATTTGGATTTGAAGAAATAACATATTTGCTTTTGTTCGGCGAACTTCCCACTAAAGAAGAGTTGACCGATTTCAGAGCAACTTTAGGTTCGTTACGCCCCTTGCCCGATAACTTTGTTCGCGATGTTATTATGAAAGCACCGTCCTTTGATATGATGAACTCCCTTGCGCGTAGCGTTTTAACTCTTTATTCTTACGACCTTAACGCCGACGATACAAGTATACCCAACCTTATTCGCCAGTGTCTTCAGTTAATTGCGCAATTTCCGTCTTTGGCAGTTTATGGATATAACGCATACAACTATCATATGAAGAAGAGTGACAGTTTCTTTATCCATGCGCCAAAGCCCGAACTTTCTACGGCTGAAAATATACTTTACATGCTCCGTATTGACGGAAAGTATTCAGAACTTGAAGCAAAAGTTCTTGATATGGCTTTGGTACTCCATGCAGAACACGGCGGTGGTAACAACTCTACCTTTACTACCCATGTTGTTTCTTCTTCCGGTACTGACACCTACTCCGCTATTGCGGCGGCTTTAGGTTCGCTTAAAGGGCCTAAACACGGCGGCGCCAATCTTAAAGTTTCGGCAATGTTTGAAGATATTAAGAAAAATATAACCGACTGGACCGATAACGAAGAAGTCACCGCTTACGTTAATAAGATTGTAAACAAACAAGCCTTTGATAAAACAGGACTTGTTTACGGTATTGGCCATGCGATTTATTCTTTCTCCGACCCAAGAGCCCAAATTTTTAAAGAGTATGTTAAAAATCTTTCGGCAGAAAAGGGTCTTAGCGATGAGTTTAATCTCTACGCAAAGGTGGAAGAAATTGCGCCGAAATTAATTTCAAAACAACGTAAAATGTATAAGGGCGTAAGTGCTAATGTCGATTTTTATAGCGGATTTGTTTACGATATGCTGGGTCTTCCGAGAGAACTGTTTACACCTATTTTCGCAATCGCCCGTATCACTGGTTGGTCGGCTCACCGCATTGAAGAAATACTTAATGCAGGAAAGATAATCCGCCCTGCTTATATGGCAGTGCAACCACATAGAGAATATATCCCTATGGAGAAACGTTAATGAAACCGACGCCACGGCATACATAACAATTAACGAAGTAGCCGATGTTTTTAAATCTAATATGTAGCAACAAAAATCCCGATGTTTACACATCGGGATTTTTTATTAGAACATAGAAATTTGGTTTGTATCAGGCAGAGAATCAAGCGCACCTAAATCAGCAAGGTTTTGAATAATAGTTTTGGATACACCTGCTTCTAATTGGAAATCTTCCTTAGAAATAAACCCGCCCTTTTGTGCGGCTTCATAGATTAAATATGCCGCCTTTTCGCCAACACCCGAAAGTGAGCCAAACGGCAAACGGATTTTTCCGTCTTCGGGCAGATACTTCATAGCGTGGGATTTTTCCAAATCAATAGGTAAAATTTCAATTCCCCTTGACATTAACTCGTTGAAAATAAGCATATTTTCGTAAACATCAAGTTCTTTTTGGGTGGCTTCTTTACCCTTGTTCTTTATATCTTGCAAATATCTTCTTACGGAATTTATTCCGCCCATAATAGTAGGAACATCTACATCTTCAGGACGTGCGGTAAAATAAGCACAATAAAATTCCAACGGATAATAAACCTTATACCAAGCAAGGCGCAAGGCGCCTATAACATAGGCGGCAGCGTGAGCCTTGGGGAACATGTACTTAATCTTATAACAACTGCCGATATACCACTCAGGCACACCCACAGCGCGCATATCGTCTTCCATTTTTCCCCATTCTTCTTTAGAAACCTTACCCTTTGCAACAAGTCCTTTACGAACTGTCTCGGTAATTTGGAAAGCACGACCTTCTTCCATGCCCTGATGGATTAGATAAACCATGATATTATCACGCGTACCAATAACTTCCGAAATGGTACAAGTGCCGTTTTCAATCAAATCCTTAGCATTACCAAGGTAAACATCAGTACCATGGGAAAGACCTGAAATCTGTAAAAGGTCGGAGAAGTTTTTAGGACGGCAGTCAACAAGCATATCTCGTACAAACTTAGTACCAAACTCAGGTATACAGAATGTGCCTGTTTTAGAATCAATATCTTCCGCGGTAACTCCTAATGCTTCGGGAGATACAAACAGGCTATAAACCTTTTCATCACTCATCGAAACCTGACTCACAGGGATACCTGTATATTCTTCCAAATACTTGTAGGTGGTCGGTACCACGTGGCCAAGTTCGTCAAGTTTTAATATAGTATCGTGGATAGAATGGAAATCAAAATGGGTTGTAATAACGCCCGATTCCGCCTTATTTGCGGGGTGCTGTATGGGACAAAAATCGTAAATCGTATTAGTACGCGGCACTACAATCATACCCGCAGGGTGCTGACCTGTAGTAGTCTTAATACCCGATTTTTCTACAAGCGAAGCCAATCTTGAAAGTTCGGCATTACTTAGTGTTATGCCCTTCTTTTCGGCATAAGCCTTTGCAAAACCAAAAGCGGTTTTTTCGGCAACTGTTGAAATTGTACCCGCCTTAAACACATTTTCACTACCGAAGAGAGTTTCGGTATATTTTTGTACTTCAGTTTGGAATTCGTCCGAGAAGTTAAGGTCAATATCAGGCACCTTGTCACCCTTGAAACCTAAGAAGGTTTCAAACGGAATATCATGACCGTCACGGTTAAGCGGAGCATTGCAATGCGGACAATTCTTTTCGGGCAGGTCAAAACCTGAACCAACTTCACCCTTTGTAAAGAACTCACTATACTGACATTTCGGGCATACATAATGCGGTGCTAAGGGGTTTACTTCCGAAATTCCTGCCATCGTAGCAACAAAAGAAGAACCAACCGAACCACGCGAACCAACAAGATAACCGTTTTCTTCACTGTAGGCTACAAGTTTTTGCGCCGAAATATACATTATCGAGAATCCGTTATTAATAATCGAATTAAGTTCTTTTTCAAGACGCTTTGATACTATCTCAGGTACATCTTCACCATATTTTTTATGTGCGTTATCCCAACAAATTTGACGAAGCAAATCGTCCGAACCTTCGATAACAGGCGGATAGTTTCCGTCAGGCACGGGAATAACATCACCGCTCACCATATCGGTAATCTTTTGCGGATTATCTATGACAAACTCTTTGGCGCGTTCTCCAAAATATGAAAAATCTTGGAGCATTTCTTCAGTAGTTTTAAAGTAAAGCGGTGCTTGATAATCAAACTCATCTACCTCATAGCCTTGTCCTGCCATAAGTATTTTACGGATGATATCATCGCTCTTTTTAAGGAAGTGAACACCCCCCGTAGCTACGACTGGTTTTCCGAGTTTATCTGCAATTTCTACTATTTTACGATTGTAGTCCCTTAGCATTTCCGTATCTTTAACATGGCGGAACTTGTTAGGTATAACATTACCCTTTTTGTCTTTTTTATCAGGTAAGGTAGATTCTCTTACCATAAACTCATTATTACCAAGCGGTTGAATTTCAAGGTAATCGTAATAATCGGCAATGCGCAAAAGTTCTTCTTCAGGCTTATTTTCAAAAACCGCCTGAAAAAGTTCGCCCTGTTCACAAGCAGAACCTATTATAAGTCCTTCGCGAAGTTCGTTAAGTTTACTCTTTAAAGTTAGCGGTCTACCCTTAAAGTTATTTATATGCGCATCCGAAACCAGTTTATAAAGGTTTTTAAGACCAACTAAATCTTTGACCAGAATAATTTGGTGGTAACGCTTTATTTGTCTTGCATTAAGCGAAGCAATATTGTTATTTATATCGTCCACAAAGTAACCTTCCATACCGTAGATTACCTTGAAGTCTCCGCCCGATTTGCGAATTTTCTTTACAGCGCCCGCAGCGGCGGGATAGGCTTGTACAACACCATGGTCGGTAATTGCGACCGCCTTATGTCCCCACTTGAATGCCTGTTCGATAATGCTCTCAGCCGAGCAAACGGCATCTTTTTCGGACATATTTGTATGACAATGAAGTTCTACTCTTTTTTCACCGTCATAGTCATCGGTCTTGGAATAACTTTGCAAAACCGCCATAGCATTCGGCTTTAAAATAAAGTCTTTTTTATAATTATCAAACTCATAAAAACCGCGAATAAGCAAAAATGCGCCGTCTTTAACTTCGGCTACACTGTCCATCTTTTTCGGGTCAACAAACATTGAACAGTTTATCGAGTTTGTATAGTCTGAAAAAGAGAAACTTAAAATATTACTTTCGCCGCGTTTGGTGTTTATTGTGCGAACTTCTTTACCAAACACCTGTCCCCAACAGCAAATTTCATTATCATCAGGCGACACAGAAATCATAGATTTTATATCAGAAGCGTCTAATCTTCTTCCGTAGAACTGCTTCGGATTATCGAGATAAACGATGCCGTTTTTAGGTATATCCTGGCGTTTTTCAAAGGAGATTTTCTTTTCTTCAGTCTTTTTCTCTACCTTTGGTTCAACAACTTTAGGGGGTTCAATAGGCGGAAGTTCCATTTCAACATCTTCAAGTTGACCTACGAACTCCACTTCCAAATTAGCACTAAAACGATTATTTGTAACTGCCTTAAAACTATTTACAAAACCGCTTTCGAGTAACTTTTCATAACCGCCGTGTTTTAAAGTTATAACTATTCTATCTTTCAAAAGTTCATATTCCGCACCGGCAAGATAACCATTAACCGCCGGATTTTTAAGCTTTAATTCTTCGGCAATATCCCTACATGCTTCTATACAAATACCATTTAAAAAAGTGAAGCGCGTTTCACAATTTAATAACTGCAAAGCCGATTTTAAAGCGTTATTTATTTTATTTTGATTTTCGTTTGATATGTATTTTTCGGTACCTATTTCAACACTAAGACTACGGTCTTCAATATCAAGATTGCACTTTGTGAGCAAAGCCACATCTAAATTTTCTTTTAAATTATTATCGAAACAATCCGAAAATACATCTAAAAATCGGGGGGTAGCCATTTTTTCAACTCCGTTACATTTTTTCAATTTCTTGCACTAAACGGTCAAGTAACTCATCTTCCTGTAATTTACAAATAATCTCGCCTTTTTTAAAGAGCACACCGCATGCTTTACCGCCCGCAATACCAATATCCGCTGCGGCGGCTTCACCCGGACCATTAACAACACAGCCCATTATTGCTACAGTTATATCCTTATTAATATTAGAAAGTCGCTCTTCGGCTTTTTTTGCAATACCTATAAGGTCAATTTCGGTTCTACCGCAAGTAGGACATGAAACAAACTTTATACCATCATTTCTAAGACCTATTGCCTTAAGCAGTTTTTTACCCGCTTCAACCTCTTTTACAGGGTCATCAGTAAGAGAAATTCTTATAGTGTTACCTATTCCGCGAAGCAACAATCCGCCAATACCTGCGGCGGATTTTATAACGCCCATATTTTCCGTACCCGCTTCGGTAACGCCTAAATGCAAAGGATATTTGCATTTTTGGGCAGCCAACTCATACGCCTTATACATCTTGATGGTATCGGACGATTTTAGAGATAGTACAATATCGGTAAAATCAAACTTTTCAAGCAAAGAAATATGGTAAAGTCCGCTTTCTACCATGGCTTCGGGTGTAACCGAGCCATACTTTGCCAAAATTTCCTTTTCGAGCGAACCCGAATTCACACCAATTCTTATAGGCACACCTGCACGTTTACAAGCATCAGCCACAAGTTTTACCTTGCTTTCATCACCTATATTACCGGGGTTAATGCGAACCTTATCAACGCCCATTGCCACGCTTTCAAGAGCCAAGCGATAATCAAAATGTATATCTGCAACAAGGGGTATTTCTATACTTTCCTTTAAAGCCTTGACCGTTTTAAGCGCTTCCATATCCGGAACAGTTACACGCACTATATCGCAACCCGCGTTTTGAAGCCTTAAAGCCTGTTCTACATTCCCTTTTATATCGTGCGCGGGAACGCATAGCATCGACTGCACCGTTACAGGTGCATCGCCACCTATAAAGATGTTCCCTACCTTAACTTTTACAGTTTTATCATTCGTAAACATTTTCTTCTCCTTTTAATCCGAATTACGAATTAAAATATCAAACTTAAAACATCCTTTGCAACTATCAAAATCATAAACCCTATAAGCACCGCAAAGCCTATAGTATGAACTATTGTTTCATACTTTTGGGGTACGGGTTTTCTGAAAATCATTTCAAACAATATAAATAACAGTCTTCCGCCGTCGAGCGCGGGGATTGGCAAAAGATTAAATATACCAAGATTTATACTTATAAATGCCATAAGCGGCAACAAGTTTTGAAGACTTTGCTTTGCGGCATTTGCAATAACTACCGTTACACCCACAGGGCCTGAAACCGCACTCAAACCATATTTGCCACTTAATAAATCTATAAAACTACGCCAAATAACCAAACAGTAAGAAATCGAAGTTTTTACTGTGTTTTTAATATAGGTGCCGATGGTTTTTTCTTCGCCATAAACCTTAAAATCTACCGTAAGAAAATCCACGCCCTCATAGGTTTCGGTGTTAAAGGTTACATCCTTTAATTCTTTTTTCTCTCCGTTACGCTCAACCAAAATATCAATTTTGCCGTCTTTTACATTAGTAAAAGCATAACTCAAATCATACGTTGTGAAAATTTTTCTGCCGTCAACCTTTAAAATAGTATCGTTTTCTTGCAATCCGGTTGCATAACTTGACGCATTTTCTTGGAACTCAGCAATAGTAGTAGTCGCAAATCTATCGGTCGGCGCCAAGATAATAGCAACGATAATAACGCCTAACAAAAGGTTAAAAAGCGCACCCATTACAACAATTAAAAACCTGCGCCAAGGGGCTTTATTGCAAAAGGCTTTGCTATCGGTACTATCTTCGTCTTCACCTTCCATAGCGCAATATCCACCCAAAGGAATAAGGTTAAACGCATACTTCGTTTCGCCCCACTGCTTTGCAAAAAGTTTAGGACCAAAGCCAACCGCAAATTCATTAACGCGAACACCCAAAAGTTTTGCGGCAATAAAATGCCCGAATTCGTGTATTATTATTAAAACTAAAAATAAAAGTACTGCCACCAAATATGGCCAAACATTATTCCATAAGTCTAAAATCGTAATCACCACTAATTAAATATTATTTAAAACACATTCCCTTGCGAGTTTGTCGGTGTTTAAAATATCTTCCAAAGTAAACTCTTTTTTATTATTAGCCGAAACAAGCGCTTTTTCCACAAGTTCGGCAATTTGTAAAAATTTCAATTTACCTTCTAAGAAAAGTTTAACCGCCTGTTCGTTAGCACCGTTTACTGCAGTAGGCTTTAGACCGCCTTCGGTTATCGCCTTAATGCATAAAGGCAAACATCTAAAAGTATCAGTGTCAGGCTTTTCAAAAGTAAGTGTACCTATATCGGCAAGGCTTAAATGCTCAAATGCATAATCACTGCGTTCAGGATAAGTTAGCGCATACTGGATAGGCAAACGCATATCAGGAGTACCCAACTGGGCAATCACTGCGCCGTCAGAAAATTCCACACCTGAGTGAACAATGCTTTGTCTATGCACTAAAACTTCAATTTTTTCGGCAGACAGACCAAATAAATGTACCGCTTCAATAACTTCAAGCCCCTTATTCATAAGGGTTGCCGAGTCGATAGTAATTTTAGCACCCATCGACCAATTAGGATGATTTAGTGCTTCCTTAACCGTTACATTTTCAAGTTCCTTTCGGGTTTTGCCATAAAACGGTCCGCCCGAAGCGGTTAATAAAATCTTTCTAAGACTTCTTTGCGGTGAACCCTGCAAGGACTGAAAAATAGCCGAGTGTTCGCTATCGACAGGCAAAATCTTTACGCCTTTTTCACGCGCCTTGGCATTTACAATATCGCCACCTGTTACCAAAGTTTCCTTATTTGCAAGAGCAATATCCTTACCGCTCTCAATAGCGGCAAGTGTAGGACGAAGCCCCGCAATACCAACAATAGAGTTAAGCGCTATATCGGCATCATACTGCGCAATTTCGCAAACACCGTCAGTGCCACCTAATACCTTGATATCGGTATCGGCCAGTTTTATTTTAAGTTCCGCCGCCTTGTTTTCATCGAAAACAGCAACTGCCTTAACTTTAAATTCACGCGCTTGTTTTTCAAGTAAATCTATATTGCTGCCCGAAGCCAAGGCATTAACCTTATACCCGTCGCGACGGCAAACTTCAAGCGCCTGTTTTCCTATTGACCCCGTAGAGCCTAAAATAACTAAACTTTTCATTATAAAACTTCCAAAACTAAACAAACAAACATAAAGGGTGCAATCATTATTATGCTGTCAAGTCTGTCCATAATTCCTCCATGACCGGGGATTAAATTGCTATAATCCTTAAGACCTACCGAACGCTTTATAGCAGACGCAAAAAGGTCGCCTATCATACCAAGTACGCAGAAAGGAACAGTAAGCAATAGCACCGCTATGCTGAATTTTTTGAATAACAATGAAATAATCAAGGTAAAAACAATGCTCGAAACTATACCGCCCACAGCGCCTTCTACTGTTTTTTTAGGGCTTATTTCAGGGCAAAGTTTGTGTTTTCCAATGGTAACGCCAACAAAGTAAGCCCCCATATCACAAACGCTTGAGAAATTAAGCAAAAGTAATAAATAGTATAATCCGCTATCATTGTTTATGACGGTGTTTAAAAAGTAAAAAGCAACTGCAAACGGAATTGGGAAACCGTATACAAGCGAAATTTTACCCAAATCAAACTCATTATGATTAATTAAAATCATAATAACCGCAAAAATACAATACAAAACAGTTGCCGTAATAACACCTGGGAAAAATGCCCAGTCGCCTAACAGTACAGTAAGTGCCGCATATATACACGCGCCTATTATAACCGGCTTTTTAGTAACACCCGCCGCATTATGAATAATTTCATACACAGCGCCTGCTGCTAATAAAGCCACTGCTATTGTAATCACTATAGGCGCCCACAAATAACCAACTGTGAGAATTACACCCACAATTAAAGCCATAACTGCACCCGAAATTATACGAGTTTTCATTATTTTATCACTCCATTATATATAGTCGGCGTAGCCGACACATTAACTATTAACTATTCACTCTTATCTATTCACTGTTAAAATTTTGGTTTACAAAATTTTAACCTATACTCCTCCAAATCTACGGTTTCGGTTATTATATTCTTCAATAGCCTTTTCTAGATGATTTGGTGTAAAATCAGGCCATAAAACATCCGAAAACCAGTATTCCGCATAAGCCGACTGCCAAATAAGATAATTCGAAAGACGGTATTCGCCACTCGGTCTTATAATAAAATCAGGGTCGGGCATACCTTTGGTATAAAGGTTTTGGGAAATTGTGCTCTCGTCAATATCTTCAGCCGAAATTCCGCTATTTACTATTGCCTTGACAGCATTGGTAATTTCATCCCTACCACCATAATTTATAGCGATATTAAGATTAAGGCCCGTTGCATTTGCACTGCCCTTTTCGTTCTTTTCTATTAATTCTTTTATGTCATCCGCCAAGGGTTCTAAGTTGCCTATAAATCTAACGCGGATATTTTCATCTTTAAAATTTTCGGCATCCTTTAAATAATCGCGAAGCAGGTTCATAATCCCTTCAACTTCGTCTTTCGGGCGCTTCCAATTCTCTGTAGAAAAGGCATAAACAGTCAAATATTCTAAGCCAATTTTATTGCAATAACGGGCAATCGTTTTAAACGTTTTAGCTCCCGCTACATGACCTGCGCTTCTTGGCATTTTTCGTTTTTTTGCCCATCTTCCATTACCGTCCATAATAATTGCAATATGGCGGGGCAATAATCGTTCTTGAGTTTTTTTCTTAGAAAACATACTATCACCTATGTGTAAAAGCGGTCTCACTAAAGTGGGACCGCAAAAACTTAGATTTCTAAAATTTCTTTTTCCTTTAAAGCAGCCAACTCGTCAATTTCTTTGCAGTAATTATCGGTAAGCTTTTGGATTTTTTTCTCGCCGTTTGACTGGTCGTCTTCGGTAATTGCACCCGACTTTTGTAATGCTTTAAGTTTTTCTAAAGCATCACGGCGTGTATTACGGATAGCCACTTTGTTATCTTCAGCAGTCTTTTTAACATCCTTAACAATTTCTTTTCTGCGTTCTTCTGTGAGCGGCGGGAAAGAAAGACGGATAACTCTGCCATCGTTTTGAGGATTGATACCAATATCAGATACCAAGATAGCCTTTTCAATATCTTTCAAAGTAGAAGCATCCCAAGGTTGAATCATCAAAATTCTCGGTTCGGGAACTGATACTGCAGCCATCTGCTGAATCGGCGTAGGCGCACCGTAATAATCAACTGTAATTCTATCCAAAACCGAAACATTAGCCCTGCCTGCGCGGATAGACTTATATTCTCTATCAAGAACTGCAATAGTTTTAGTCATTTTTTCTTCGGTAACTTTTAATAATTCGTTCATAAAAAATCCTCCTACTTAACTACTGTACCAATTTTTTCGCCAACCATGGCAGAAACTATATTTTGTGGCTTATCAAGGTTAAACACCAAAATTTCAATACCGTTATCCATGCAAAGTGAAGCGGCTGTGCTGTCCATAACGTGAAGTCCCTTTTTCAGAACATCAAGATGCGACAATGTATCAAACTTCTTAGCATCCGGATTTAGTTTAGGGTCACTATCGTAAACACCGTCAACATTAGTTGCTTTAAAAATAACATCTGCGCCGATTTCCGCCGCGCGTAAAGCCGCCGCTGTATCAGTAGAGAAGAACGGGTTACCTGTTCCGCAACCGAAAATAACTACTCTACCCTTTTCTAAATGTCTTACCGCTTTATTACGAATATAAGGTTCTGCAATTTGGCGCATCTCAATAGCGGTCTGAACACGGGCAGTAACACCCAACTGCTCCAACGCGTCCGCCAATGCCAAAGAATTTATAGAAGTAGCCAACATACCCATATGGTCTGCGCGTGTTCTATCCATCTTACCACTGCTTCTGCCGCGCCAGAAATTACCGCCGCCTACAACAATAGCAACCTCAACACCCATCTCTACACATTCTTTAATACTCTGGCAAACTTCTAAAACTTTATCAAAGTCAATACCTGCGCCTTTAACACCTGCAAGAACTTCACCGCTTAGCTTTAAAAGCACTCTTTTATAAACAGGTTTCACCTAAAACACCCCTTTACAATCTTAAATATATTTTACCTTATACGGCTTGTAAAGTCAATCTTAAAATATTTAAAAATAGACTTGAAAAGTCGTGAAAATATGGTAGAATATAATAGTAAATATTTTACAAGGAGATTTGTTATGACAAAAGAAGTAATGGTTGAAATTTCTGCACGTCATGTGCACGTTTCACAAAAAGATTTAGAAATCCTTTTCGGTGAGGGCTACACGCTCACCCCTAAAAAAGATTTATCACAACCCGGTCAATTTGCCTGCGAAGAAAAAGTAACAATCGTTGGCGAAAAGGGTCAGTTAAAGGCTTCTATCTTAGGCCCTGTTCGTCCTGAAACACAGGTTGAGGTTTCTTTGACAGACGCTCGTTCTATCGGTGTTTTAGCACCTATCCGCGAATCAGGCGATGTTGCCAACAGCGGCAAATGCAAACTAGTAGGACCTAAGGGTGAAGTTGAATTAGAACAAGGCGTTATCGCTGCTAAGCGTCATATTCACATGACTGTTGCAGACGGTGAAAAATACGGCATTACAGATAAGCAAATCGTTAATGTTAAAATCACTTCTGACGGCAGAAGCCTTATCTTCGGTGATGTTGTAGCGCGTGTAAACGATGCTTACGCTCTTGCCATGCACATTGATACCGACGAAGCAAATGCTGCTAAAGTTGGCGGCAGCTGCATCGGTGAAATCCTTGACTAATTTAGGTTTATACCTACATATTCCGTTTTGTAAGCGCAAATGTGCTTATTGTGATTTTTATTCGGCTGTCTTCACTGATGAAATGGCAGATAAATACATAAAAGCACTACAAAGAGAAATTAAACAATGGGGCGGCAAAATTAACCGCCCCATTGATACTATCTATTTAGGCGGCGGTACTCCTTCCCTTTTAAACCACCGTCTCCCCGCGCTTATAGATTGTGTAAGGCGGAATTTTAATGTTTTAGAAAACGCCGAAATCACGCTTGAAGTAAATCCACAAAACGATATTTGGGAAACGCTTTTAAACGCCAAAAAAGCGGGTATTAACCGCCTTTCTATCGGTGTACAAAGTGCAAGTGACGGTGAACTTCAGTTATTGGGAAGAACCCACACAAAATCCAATACCGAAAACGCCTTAAAAATCGCAAGAAAACTTAGTTTTTCTAACATTTCGCTTGATTTAATGATAGGTCTTCCGAACTCTGACAACGCATCCCTAAAAGCGAATTTAGACTTTTTGTTATCCTTAAAGCCTGAACACATTTCGGCATATATTTTAAAGATAGAGCCTAATACTTCCTTTTATAAAAACGCTTCTTCGCTTAATTTACCTGACGAAGATGCTATATGCGAACAGTACCTTTTTATGTGCGAATACCTTGAAAACAGCGGTTTTTCGCACTATGAAATTTCCAATTTTTCAAAACCCCAATACCAAAGCCGCCACAACCTTAAATATTGGAACTGTGACGAGTATTTAGGTCTGGGGCCTTCAGCCCATTCGTTTTTAGATGGCGAACGGTTTTATTATCCGCGCGATATGAAGGCTTTCATAAACGGCAACACACCTGTTTCCGACGGTAAAGGTGGCAGTCAAGACGAAAAAATAATGCTTTCACTTCGCTTAAAAGAAGGTATAAATAGCAGTTCATTGCCAGAACATAAGGTAAATTTACTGGTTAAAAATGGTTATGCAACGCTAGAGAATAATCAATTTGCATTAACAAACAAGGGTATGCTTGTTTCTAACGAAATTATCACACAACTTTTGGAGTATTAAAATGAAAACACTTAAAATACACCTTATACGCCACGGCGCAACTGATGCTAACTACAAAGGACAGTATATTGGTTGTAAGACCGACCTACCACTTTCTCCCGAAGGTCTTAACGAACTTCGTATGATGAAAGATGATGTAGACTATCCTGAAATACAACGACTTTATTCAAGCCCGTTACTTCGCGCAAAACAGTCGGGCGCTATTCTCTACCCCGATGTCCCCATGTTTTTAGCGGAAAATTTGAAAGAATATGACTTTGGTGAGTTTGAAGGCAAAACCGCTAAAGAACTTGAACTTAATCCGAATTTTAAGGATTGGGCTTCAGGAAAACTTTCCGCACCTAATGGTGGCGAGTCGAACGAAGATTTTGTAAAAAGACTTTGCGTGGGGCTTAATGAAATAGTGGTTGATATGCTAAACAACGGCATTGAAAACGCGGGTGTAATAATGCATGGCGGTGCGATTATGATGCTCCTTGCCGCTTGTGCCGTACCACAAAGGCGCTCAGTTGAATGGAGTTGTGAAGCGGGTCAAGGATATTCCCTGCTTGTAACCCCTTCCCTTTATCACAAAAGCGGTATAGTTGAGGTTTACGGTATAATTTAAAGATTTAAGGCTTTGGAAATTTCCAAAGCCTTTTTTCTATCCGTTTTTTAAATCTCTAATACTTCTTTTTACGGGTTTATCATTTTCTATATATTTTAACACTTCTTCAGGAGTACCGGCACAAGCATAAATCTCTCTGCAAACATCGTTTATAAAGCCTTCTGCCATGGAATACTCCATAAATTCTTCTAGTTTATCGTAATAGCCGTCAATATCATAAAGGGCTATCGGTTTAGTATGGCGTCCTAATTGTTTTAAGGTTAAAACTTCATAAAATTCTTCAAAAGTACCTATGCCACCCGGAACTATAATAAAAGCATCTGCCAAGTCCTCCATTTTAGACTTGCGTTGCGCCATGGTTTCGGTGTATATAAGCTCGTCACACTCGTTATAAATTACCTCAACACATTCTTCTTTAAAGAAGGTTGGTATAACCCCGTATATTTTTCCGCCCACACGCTTAAATCCACGTGCAGCCGCACCCATTAGTCCATGACCACCTGCGCCGAAAACTAAAGAATGACCTTTTTCAGCAAGGTATTCACCTAATTTTTCAACTTCATCTATATATTTTTGATTTATTTTATTACTTGCGGCGCCAAAAATGCATATCTTCATAATGTCATCCTCCCAACATTATTATATTTACAAAATTATTATAACATACATGTTTGGGTTTTGCAAATAAAAAACTCCGTCAAAAAAGACGGAGTTTTAATTTATTAAATTGCCTGTGTTTCTTCGGTTAATACTTCTTCGGGAATTGCTACTTCTTCTATAATTTCAGGAACTTCTTCCGCGAAAAGAGAAGGATTAATTTCCTCGGATTTCATACCTGTACCTGCAGGTACAAGTTTACCGATGATAACATTTTCTTTAAGGCCAAAGAGCGGGTCAGCCTTACCCTTGATAGCAGCTTCGGTAAGAACACGAGTAGTTTCTTGGAAAGAAGCAGCCGACAAGAAGGATTCGGTTGCCAAGGAGGCTTTGGTAATACCCAAAAGTGTTACCTTGTAGGTTGCCTTTGTAAGACCTTCTTCACCTGCATCAATACGTGCTTGAACAGCAGCATTTGCATCAGCAATTTCTTTGTATTCGTAGCTGGAATTCTGGATAAGTTCGGTTGAACCTGCATCAACAATGCGCAACTTTCTCATCATTTGACGAATAATAACTTCAATGTGCTTATCGTTGATATCAACACCTTGTGTACGGTAAGCATTTTGAATTTCAGCTATGATATATTCCTGAACTGCTTCAGGACCTTGTGCTTCCAATATATCCTGCGGATATTTAGCACCTGGGATAAGCATATCACCTGCTTTTACATAGTCGCCATCATTAACGAGTTGACGGATACCGTAAGGAATAGTAACCTTTTCTTCTTCCATTGTTTCTTCGTTAGTGATAACAATAACATTGCTCTTCTTTTCTTCGGTAATACGAACCTTACCTTCAATCTTAGCAATAAGACCGCAACGCTTTGGACGTCTTGCTTCGAACAATTCTTCAACACGGGGAAGACCCTGTGTAATATCTTCTGTTGAAGCGATACCACCGGTATGGAAGGTACGCATTGTAAGCTGTGTACCGGGTTCACCGATAGACTGAGCAGCAACGATACCAACAGCTTCACCTGTGGTAACAGGTTTAGCAGTAGCAAGGTTTTTACCGTAGCACTTCTTACATACGCCGTGATGGCTATGGCAAGTAAGTACTGAACGGATAGTTACAGAAGTTATACCTGCATCAACTATCTTCTTAGCGCCGTCAGCAGTAATAATATCATCCTTAGACCATAAAAGTTTTCCGTCAACATAAAGGTCATCCATAAGGTAACGACCTTCAAGACGTTCTTCTAACGGTTCAAGAATATGGTTGCCGTCTTTGATATCAGAGATTGTGAGACCTTCTTCGGTTCCGCAATCGTCTTCACGAACAATAACATCCTGAGCAACGTCAACAAGACGACGGGTAAGATAACCCGAGTCAGCAGTACGAAGCGCGGTATCGGCAAGACCTTTACGCGCACCACGAGAAGAAATAAAGTATTCCAAAACGTTAAGACCTTCACGGTAGTTAGCACGAATCGGAACTTCGATAACCTTACCTGCGGTATTTGCGATAAGACCACGCATACCTGCAAGCTGACGAATCTGGCTCATAGAACCACGCGCACCTGAGTCTGCCATCATGAAGATTGGGTTAAACTCATCAAGGTTGCCCTTAAGTGCATCTGCAACATCTTCGGTAGCCTTGTTCCAAATTTCGATTACGTGACGGCTTCTTTCTTCGTCGTTAATAAGACCACGACGATAGTTTTTGGAAACCTTATCAATCTGTTCTTCGGCAGCCGCCATGATTTCTTTCTTAGCGGGTGGAATAACAGCATCAATAACTGCAACAGTAATAGCACCCTTGGTTGAATACTTGAATCCGGTTTGCTTTACATTATCAAGAACGATTGCAGATTCACTGGTACCGTGAATTTCAATACATCTGTCGATAATTTTACCAAGTTGCTTTTTACCAACTTTGTTTTGGATAATATCATCATTACTTTCGATGATTTTCTTTTCCGCATCGCGAAGTTTGAAGCACCATTCAAGTTCAAACTTGTCGTCAGGATTATTTCTATCAACAAATCCTAAATCCTGCGGGATAGCCTCATTAAAGATAATAAAGCCAACAGTACACCAAACAAGTTTGCTGTCGCCGCTTTCGTCGGTCATTCTAACACGGATAGGAGCGTGAAGACCAACAATACCATCATTATAAGCCATGATAGCCTCATTCTTATCGCGGAACACCTTATTTGTACCCTTTTCTTCAGTCTTAACAAGTGTTAAGTAGTAAGAACCGAGAACCATATCCTGCGTAGGAACAGTTACAGGCTTACCGTCAGAGGGCTTTAATAGGTTATTAGCAGCAAGCATAAGGAAACGTGCTTCTGCTTGAGCTTCTGCAGAAAGCGGTACGTGAACAGCCATTTGGTCGCCGTCAAAGTCGGCATTATAGGCAGTACATACAAGCGGATGAAGTTTAAGCGCTTTACCTTCAACAAGTACAGGTTCAAATGCCTGAATACCTAAACGGTGAAGTGTAGGAGCACGGTTTAAAAGAACCGGATGTTCTTTAATAACAAGCTCTAAAGCATCCCAAACTTCAGCTGAAGCACGGTCTACCATCTTTCTTGCGGTTTTAATATTTGTAACAATCTTGGTTTCAACAAGACGTTTCATAACAAATGGCTTAAAGAGTTCAAGTGCCATTTCCTTAGGAAGACCGCACTGATACATCTTAAGTTCAGGACCTACTACGATAACCGAACGACCTGAATAGTCAACACGCTTACCAAGAAGGTTCTGACGGAAACGACCCTGCTTACCTTTAAGCATATCCGAAAGGGACTTGAGCGGACGGTTGTTAGGCCCTGTTACAGGCTTACCGCGTCTACCATTATCGATAAGAGCGTCAACCGCTTCTTGCAACATTCTCTTTTCATTACGAACAATAATGTCAGGAGCGTGGAGTTCTAAAAGTCTCTTAAGACGGTTATTACGGTTAATAACACGTCTGTAAAGGTCGTTAAGGTCACTTGTAGCAAAACGGCCACCGTCCAACTGCACCATAGGGCGCAAATCGGGCGGAATTACCGGAATTACATCAAGAATCATCCATTCAGGACGGTTGCCTGAAAGTCTGAATGCTTCTAAAACTTCAAGTCTTCTTAAAATGCGAGTACGCTTTTGACCGATACTGTCTTCAAGTTCCGCACGAAGTTCTTCACAAGTTTTATCAAGGTCAATTTCCGAAAGCAATTCCTTAATTGCCTCGGCACCCATACCTGCCTTAAAGTCATCTTCATATTTTTCGCGCATATCGGTGTACTGCTTTTCATTGAGAAGTTGTTTCTTCTCAAGGGGAGTTGTACCCGGATCAGTAACGATATATTGTGAGAAATAAAGAACTTGTTCCAGAGCCTTGGGTGTTATATCAAGAACCAAGCCCATTTTTGAAGGGATAGTTTTGAAATACCAAATGTGCGATACGGGAGCTGCCAGTTCTATTGTACCCATACGTTCACGACGTACTTTAGCACGTGTAACTTCAACGCCGCAGCGTTCGCACACTTTGCCTTTATAACGAATGCGTTTATACTTTCCGCAATGACATTCCCAGTCCTTTGTAGGTCCAAAAATGCGTTCGCAGAAAAGACCGCCCTGTTCAGGTTTTAAGGTACGGTAGTTAATGGTTTCGGGCTTTGTAACCTCACCGTGAGACCAACTTCTAATTTGTTCGGGAGATGCAAGTCCTATTTTTATGGATTCAAATTCAATTTCTGCCATTATATGCCCCTCCTTAATTATTGGTCATAAGACTCATCAGAGTCCTGAGTATCTTCGATAGCGTCGCCGTTTTCGTCCTGTAAGGTATAACCTTCAAGACCATCAACAACGGTTTCTTCTGAAAATTCGCTCGGTTCAGGTAAAGCAGGTGTACCGATACCTAAATCATCATCGTCGAAGGTTTGCTTTAAGTCGATTTCTTCATCGAACTTATCAAGCACCTTAACATCAAGACCCAAAGACTGCAATTCCTTAATAAGAACCTTAAATGATTCAGGAACGCCAGGAGCCGGAATGTTTTGACCCTTAACAATAGATTCATAAGTCTTAACACGACCTACAACATCGTCAGACTTAACGGTAAGAATTTCCTGCAAGGTGTAAGCTGCACCGTATGCTTCAAGTGCCCAAACTTCCATTTCACCGAAACGCTGACCGCCGAACTGTGCCTTACCGCCCAAAGGTTGTTGTGTAACCAATGAGTACGGACCGGTAGAACGAGCGTGAATCTTATCGTCTACTAAGTGGTGGAGTTTGAGATAATACATATAACCAACGGTTACAGGGTTATCAAACGGTTCACCTGTACGGCCGTCGAAAAGTTGAGTTTTAGCATCTTCTGTAAGCGGAATGCGTGAGAAGTCCAAAGCAGCAGAATTCTTGTAGGTGTACTCGTCAGATTTGGTATCTTCTTCTGCAAGTCTGAAGCATTCTCGAATATCTTCTTCGTGAGCGCCGTCGAATACAGGAGTGCAAATATGCCAACCAAGAGCCTTAGCAGCATAACCCAAGTGAACTTCAAGTACCTGACCGATGTTCATACGAGAAGGTACGCCCAACGGATTAAGTACAATATCAAGCGGAGTACCATCAGGCAAGAAAGGCATATCTTCGCTTGGTAAAATACGGGAAACAACACCCTTGTTACCATGACGACCAGCCATCTTATCGCCGACAGAAATCTTACGCTTTTGAGCAATATAACAACGAACAACAACATTAACGCCAGGGCTAAGTTCAGAAGAATTTTCTCTTGTAAACACCTTAACGTCAACGATTGTACCGTATTCACCATGCGGAACACGCAAAGAAGTATCACGAACTTCACGCGCCTTTTCACCGAAGATTGCGCGTAAAAGTCTTTCTTCCGCAGTAAGTTCGGTTTCACCCTTAGGTGTAACCTTACCAACAAGAATATCTCCCGAAGTAACTTCGGCACCGATGCGGATAATACCGCGCTCGTCTAAATCTTTAAGTGCGTCATCACCAACATTTGGGATATCGCGAGTGATTTCTTCAGGTCCGAGTTTCGTATCACGGCATTCGATTTCATATTCTTCGATGTGGATAGAAGTATAGATATCTTCACGAACAAGACGCTCGTTAATTAAAACCGCGTCTTCATAGTTGTAACCTTCCCAAGTCATGAAGCCGATAAGCGCATTACGGCCGAGTGAAATTTCACCGCCCGAAGTTGCAGGACCGTCAGCAATAACTTGATTGTCTACAACCTGTTCACCAACTTCAACTATTGGTTTTTGGTTGATGCAAGTACCATGGTTAGAACGAAGGAACTTAATAAGGTTATACTCATCAATTTCACCGTTTTTAGCACGGATTTTAACAGTATCAGCAGATACATAGGTAACTTCACCTGCGCGTTTAGCCAATACCACTACACCGGAGTCAACCGCAGCCTTATATTCCATACCGGTAGCAACAAACGGATTTTCAGGTTTCAAAAGCGGAACAGCCTGCTTCTGCATGTTTGAACCCATGAGCGCACGGTTGGTATCGTCGTTTTCAAGGAACGGAATCATTGCGGTAGCAACAGAAACTACCATCTTAGGCGAAACGTCGATAAACTCAGCATTTTTAGCTTCTATTTCTACAAAGCTATCGCGGAAACGAGCATTAACCTTTTTGTTAATGAAGTATCCGTTTTCATCTAACGGTTCGTTAGCCTGAGCTACAACATAATCGTCTTCTTCATCAGCAGTCATATAAACTACTTCATCTAAAACCTTGCCGTTTTCAATCTTGCGGAAAGGAGTTTCAATAAAGCCGTACTTATTAATCTTAGCAAATGTTGCCAAGTATGAGATAAGACCGATGTTAGGACCTTCAGGGGTTTCAATCGGACACATACGGCCATAGTGTGTATAGTGAACGTCACGAACTTCGAAAGATGCACGGTCACGCGACAAACCGCCGGGGCCAAGCGCTGACAAACGACGCTTGTGGGTGAGTTCTGATAACGGGTTTGTTTGGTCCATAAACTCTGAAAGCGGTGAAGAACCAAAAAATTCTTTTATAGCTGCCACAACAGGACGGATATTTATAAGGAATTGCGGTGTAATATTTTCAGCATCCTGAGCCTGTAAGGTCATTTTTTCGCGCACTACTCTTTCCATACGGGAAATACCAATACGGAACTGGTTTTGTAAAAGCTCACCTACAGAGCGGATACGACGGTTGCCCAAGTGGTCGATATCGTCGATTGTACCAACGCTATGTGGAAGACCTAAGAAGTAACTGATTGAAGCAAAAATATCATCTACGCAAATGCTCTTTGGAATAAGGTCATCACAATGTTCAAGTATAGCTTCACGCAAAGCTTCTTTAGAATCAGCGTTTTCAATCAATTCTTTAAGAACGTTGAAAGAAACCTGTTCGTTGATTCCAAGCTCGTCAAGTTCAGCCAATTCTTCAGCAGTGAAATCAGTAAAGTCAGCAAGATTTACCATTCCGTTTGATAAAACCTTAACTTCGCTTTCATTGCCCTCGTTGCTCATTACCTTAATGTAAGCCTGATTTACGCCCTTGGTTTCAATAATACCTGCTAATTCTTTACTGATGCGAGTATCTGCATCGGCTAAAATTTCGCCGGTTAATGGATCTATAACAGGGCGCGACAATACAGCACCGGCAATACGACCGCCAATGCTTAATTTCTTATTGTATTTGTATCTACCAACGCGTGAAATATCATAACGGTGTGGGTCATAGAATAACTGTTCAATGTAATTCTGCGCACCTTCCACTGTTACAGGTTCACTCGGACGGAGTTTTTTATAAACTTCAATTAAAGCCTCTTCAACCGACTTGGTATCGTCAACTGCCAAAGTAGCCTCTAAACGCTCGTCCTCACCAAAGAGTTCTCTAATTTGCTCGTTAGAAGCAACACCAAGTGAACGAATAAATGTGGTAAGAGGGAGTTTGCGGTTTTTATCAATGCGAACTGAAAGCACATCGTTAACCGAAGTTTCATACTCAAGCCATGCACCGCGGTTTGGTATAATAGTAGAGGAATACAATCTCTTACCTGTTTTTTCGTCAATCTTTTCAGCATAATAAACGCCGGGAGAACGAACTAACTGCGAAACAACAGCGCGTTCTGCACCATTGATAACAAAGGTGCCCGATTCGGTCATAATCGGGAAGTCGCCCATTGAAACTTCGCTTTCTTTAATTTCGCCCGTTTCGTTATTTACAAGACGAGCTGTTACGCGCAAGGGTGCTGCGTATGTTGCATCACGAGCCTTACATTCGGTAACATCGTACTTCGGATTTTCATCAAACCGATAGTCCACAAAGCTTAACTGAAGATTTCCGCTATAGTCGGTTATAGCCGCCATATCTCTGAAAACTTCTTTCAAGCCTTCTTCAACAAACCATTTGTACGAATCCTTCTGGATTTCAATAAGGTTGGGCATGTCAATTACTTCATTGATTTTGGAAAATGTTTGTCTAACATTTTTACCCAACGCAACCGGTTTTACCATTGAAGTTGATTTCATAGGTACTAAATCACTCCTCTGAAAATTTTACGGCGTTCTTTTGCCGCAAGAGAAACATAAATAATGGTGAAAAAGCGCAATTTTTTAGTCAAAAAACACATTGTTTTTTCAAAAAGAACGCACAATCCCCCATCATCATTAGTAATTTACAATTATATATCAAAAAAAATCAATAGTCAAGCACTTTTTCGGAAAAATTGTTAATTTTTTGAAAAAAATGAAAAACCAGTTGATTTTTATCGTTTTTAGTAATCACAGTATCTTTTATCTAAAACAAAAACTCCGCCGCAGCGGAGTTTTTTAATTTATTCTTCTGGCATTTCCCAGTTGTGCCATACAGCCTGAACATCATCGTTTTCTTCAAGCATATCTATAAGTTTTTCCATTTTAACAACCATATCGCCGTCATCAATAGTAGACATCGTCTGCGGAACATAGGCAACTTCGGCGGACAAGAATTTATAACCCTTTTCTTCAAGCGCATCTCTTACGCTTCCTAAGGAATTGGGCTCGGTCGAAATTTCAAAAATTTCACCGTCAAACTCAAAGTCATCCGCACCTGCTTCCAAAGCGTCTTCCATAACTGTATCTTCTTCTTGGCCGTCGGCTTCAATAACTATCATACCCTTGCGGTCAAACATAAATGTAACCGAGCCGGATTGACCCAAATTTCCGCCGTACTTATCAAAATAATGGCGCATTTCCCCTGCTGTACGGTTGCGGTTATCGGTTAAGGTTTCTACCACAACAGCCACTCCGCAAGGGCCATAGCCTTCATATACTAATTCTTCATAGTTGGTGTTATCGCCTTCACCCGCAGCCTTTTTAATAATTCTTTCAATATTATCATTAGGTACGTTTGCAGCCTTAGCCTTTGCAATAACATCCTTTAACTTGCTGTTTTCATTAGGATTAGCGCCGCCCTGCTTAACAACAACCGCTATTTCTCTGCCTATTTTGGTAAAAACCTTAGCTTTTGCAGCATCGGTCTTTTCTTTTTTTCTCTTAATATTACTCCATTTACTATGTCCTGACATAATATCATTCCTTTCAACCTATTGATTGTATCACAAAACTCTATTTTGTTCAAGCGCAAAATCTATTATTCTTTCTATATCCGAAACCGAAGAAATCTCGCCACACATTCTTCGAATATTCGCCGCCCCTTTAAGCCCTGTCATATACCAAGCGGTATGCTTTCGGGATTCCAAAATCGCCACACGCTCGTTTTTATATTTCTGCATAAGCCTTACTTGTCTGAGCAACACCTTGAATTTCTCTTCCAATGTAGGCGGTGTATAACTTTTTCCCGAAAGATATGCATTTATTTCTTCAAATATAAAGGGGTTGCCCTGCGCGGCGCGACCCACCATTACATAGTCACAACCGGTTTCTTCATACATGCTTTTTGCCGAAGCGCCATCTATAATATCGCCGTTTGCCACAACAGGTATGATTACCGCCTTTTTAACCTTTTCTATAGTTTTGCGGTCAACACTCGGTGCATACATTTGCATACGGGTTCTGCCATGAACAGTAATCATCTTAGCCCCTGCATTCTCACAGCGTTTTGCAAGTTCGGGCGCGTTTATACTGTCACTGTCCCAACCTGTGCGCATTTTGACCGTTACAGGGACATTAACAGCGCCTACTACCGCCTTTACAATGCGCTCCGCCAAGTCAATATCGCGCATAAGCGCACTGCCGCAAAGGTTACCCGCAACCTTTGGCGCAGGACAGCCCATATTTATATCAATAAAATCGGGGCCAAACTCAAGCGCAGTCTTGGCGGCAATCGCCATTGTTTCAGGTTCGCGCCCAAAAAGTTGCGATGCGGTAGGTTTTTCTGCCTGACTGCAACTTAAAAGCCCAAAAGATTTTTTATCTCCTAAAGATACTCCTTTTGAACTTGTAAGTTCTCCCACAGTAAAACCCGCACCGTGACTTATACATATTTCTCTCATAGCCCTGTCGGCAACACCTGCCATTGGCGCGAGAGCAGCAAACCCGTTAATTTCAATATTACCTATATTCATAAAGAAAATTATACTCATTTTTTCAGTAATGTCAATTTGTTTGTAAATATTGAAAACTCTATTGCATCAAGAATATCGTCTCAATAATTAAAAAACCGAGCAACCGCTCGGATTTTTATGTTTTTATAAGGCAAATCACCAACAAATAAATGCCCATTATATATAATGAAGTATTAAGTTTTCCATTTATCGATAATAAAACCGCCGCACCTATTACCACTAAGGCTATGATTAAAGTTATAAATTTTAATATTAAAGCCGCTTTATTTATATCAATGTTCTTGCATAGAAGACTAAAAAGCACAGTTCCGCCGTCGAGCCCTTTTACAGGCAACAGATTAAATACACCTATAAGCAAATTTAATAGGGCGAAATAAAGCGTAAACTCGTTTTTAAAACACAAATAATTGTAATAAAGTGTGACAAACATAACAAGGTTGAGAACCGGCCCCGACAGTGCTATTATAACATCATTTTTATACCCTCGTGAAAACGAGTTTACAATTTGTACACTTGCGGGTATAAGTTTTATTTTCTTGGGAGTACAATCAAGCACCCACATAATAAATAAATGTCCAAATTCGTGCACAAAAACTGCAAAAAAGGTTGGCAGTATAAACCCTGTTTTATCGGTAGCAAGCATAATTGTCAAAAATGCCAAAAACAAAAAGGATAAATATATCTCGGTGCCGAAAAGTTTAAATTTCACTTTCTAAAACCTCACTGATTTTTGTATCGGCAGTAATATTATCGATATAAAATTTCTCGATTTTTGTGAAGTTAGCCTTAAAAAAGTACTTAATAACTACCACACCCGAAAGTATAATTAAAACACAAACGCTTTGTACTATTATAGCCTTGTAAAACCAATCAAAAAATGTCATTATAATACTCCTTGTTTAAACCCGAAAGTTATGCTATACTTATATATATAAAATTCAAAGGTGATTTTATGCCGTTTTTACCTATAACGCAAAAAGAAATGAAAGAATTTGGCTGGCAACAGCCTGATTTTATAATAGTGACGGGGGACGCTTATGTTGACCACCCGTCTTTCGGTACTGCAATAATTTCCCGTGTACTCCAAAGTGAAGGTTATAAGGTTTGCATTATTCCCCAACCGCGAAGTGACGAGGATTATAAACGCTTCGGTCTTCCCCGCCTTGCCTTTTTAGTAAACGGCGGTAATATTGACTCTATGGTTGCGCACTACACTGCCGCTAAAAAACGCCGCAGTGACGATGCCTACACCCCCGGTGGAAAAGCGGGAGCAAGACCTGACCGCGCCACTATAGTTTACTGTAAAAAATTACGCGAAATTTACGGCGATGTACCCATAGCCATCGGCGGTATTGAAGCATCTTTGCGACGTTTTGCCCATTATGATTATTGGGATGATAAAGTGCGCCCGTCGATACTTGTAGATTCTACAGCCGACCTACTTATGTACGGCATGGGTGAAAAGCATATTGTAGAGATTGCCAACCGCCTTAACAATGATGAAAAAATTACCGACCTTACCGATATTTTGGGCACCTGCTACTGTGTGGACAGCAAAAACTATCAGCCTATACCAAAAGCGCAAGAATGTCCGTCATACGATATTGTAAAAGAACCTACCGAACAAGGTAAAAAACAGTATGCCGTATCCTGCAAAATTCAACACACCGAAGCCGATGCGATTCGCGGTAAAACCGTTATCCAAAAGCACGGCAATAAAATATTGGTACAAAACCCACCGATGCCACCGCTCTCGGAAGCCGAGATGGATAAAACCTACTCCCTGCCCTTTATGCGCGACTACCACCCAATCTATGAAAATATGGGCGGTGTTCCCGGTATTGCCGAGGTTAAATTTTCTATAATTCATAACCGCGGCTGCTTCGGTGCTTGTAACTTTTGCTCACTCGCCTATCATCAGGGCAGACAGATAACCGCGCGCAGTCATAAATCAGTTATCGACGAAGCCAAAAAAATCACCGAAATGGATGATTTTAAGGGTTATATTCATGATGTTGGTGGCCCTACTGCTAATTTCCGTTTTCCGTCCTGTGATAAACAGGAAAAACACGGTCTTTGCGCTGATAAAAAGTGCTTAGCGCCCACAATGTGCCCTGCCGTAAAGGTAGACCATAGCGACTATTTAAGCCTTTTGCGAGAACTTCGCAAACTCCCGAAAGTTAAAAAGGTGTTTATCCGTTCAGGCATACGCTTTGATTACCTTATTGCCGACAAGGACGAAAGTTTTTTCAAAGAACTTATAACCCACCATGTTAGCGGTCAGTTAAAGGTTGCGCCCGAACATTGTTCCAACAACGTTTTAAAGTATATGGGTAAGCCGAAAATTGAAGTTTATAATAACTTTGAAAAACGCTTTTACGAACTTACAAAATCAGTCGGCAAAAAGCAGTATCTGGTGCCGTATTTAATGTCTTCGCACCCCGGAAGCACTATAAATGATGCTATTGAATTATCGCTATTTTTAAAGAGAAATAATCTTCATCCTGAACAGGTACAGGACCTCTACCCCACCCCCGGCACCGTTTCAACCTGTATGTTTTATACCGAATTAGACCCCAACACTATGCAAAAGGTCTATGTTCCAAAAACACCCAAAGAAAAAGCCGAGCAACGCGCACTTTTGCAGTATTTCAAGCCCGAAAACCGCGAACTTGTGTTATCGGCACTCAAAAAAGCAAAGCGCTTTGACCTTATAGGCACGGGTAAAAACTGCCTTGCCGCTCCCCCGCGCGACCAAAAAACCGCATACCAAAAGCCAAAGAAAAAAATCCGAAATATTCATAAAAAGAAGAAATAACACAACTCGGGTCAAGGGCAAAACCCTTGTCGTTTGGGAAATATGGTGACAGAGAAAAATTTTCCTACAATCATTTTTATATTTCAATATATTTTATTCTTATTTGCTTTTTTCTTTGATGTGCAAATTTAATCATTGATTTAGTACCACTACTTTTTCCATCCCAAAAACAAATTACATAGTCACATAACTCAGCCATTATTTCATTTCTTTTTGGTCCAGCGCTTCTACCATATTTATCCCACTGAGGTAAATATCTTTCTATTTTATATCCTTTTTCTACAGCATAACGTTCACCTATCGAATCGGCACCTCTGCAACCTCCGGATAAAAATATCAATTCATATTCTTCTTTTATTCTACTAATACACCTATCAATATATTCTTTTGCCTCATCATAATTTTGATAGTTTCTGCTTCCTGCAATAACGATTCTTTTTTTCATAATATTCATCACCCTATACACATTTTACTATCATACGTTAGTAAAATCAATACTATTATTTGATAGTACATATACTTACATTATGAGGTGATGATATATGTACTATCCAAGGCTTAAAGATTTACGCGAAGATAAAGATTTAGTTCAAAAAGAGGTTGCTTCTTTCCTTGGTATAGACCAAAGAGTTTACAGCAATTACGAAACAGGCAAAAGAGAAATCCCCACGCACTTTGTTGTGGCTCTCGCTGATTTTTATAACACTTCAACAGATTATATATTAGGTAAAACCAATAACCCAAAACCTATTAAATAACAAAACGGGCGGTCGAAACCGTCCATTTTTTCTGCTAATTTACATCTTTGTCGCTTATGCCGCGACAGGCACACCCTTTCTTATGTAGGCGAAAAGAAAGGGTGGAAAGATTCGCCCTAAAGGGGAATTTCGATTTCCCCTTCGGTGTCGAATTGCTTCTCACTACCCTCTGCCACCGAAGAATGAAAACCAAAGTTTTCAATTCGGTGGCAAATATATACTATTTTAAAACCACATCGCGACACCTTCAACCCCTCGACAAAGGGCTTCGCCCTTGACCCATTCTTAATCTATATAACTTCATTATATTAATAAGGGCGACCGTTTGGTCGCCCTTTAATTACGCATTCCGAATTCCGAATTCCGAATTATTTATTTGTCATTTTATATGAAAGTCTGGTAAGGCTATCGCCTAAGTGAACGTTTTCAACCTTTGCTTCAGGGTTATTTACCGCGATATCATAATGACTGAAATTCCAAAAATTCTTAACTCCCAACTTCATAAGTTGATTTACGATTTTTTCGGCCGCTTCTTTAGGAATGCAAAGTATTGCCGCCTTAGGCAAATTTTCGCGGCAAAATTCGTCAAGGGTATCTATGCTTCTTATGGGTTGGTTTTTAACAATCTGCCCCACAAGAGATTCTTTTGAATCAAAAAGACCTGCTAAATGAAAGCCCTTAGACTCAAAATTCATATGCATAGTAACGGCACGGCCTAAATTACCTACACCGATAAGAATAATACTCTTAGGCTTGTCAAGACCTAAAATATATGCAATTTCTTCCTGTAAAATGTCAATATTATAACCGTAGCCCTGCTGACCAAAACCACCGAAGCAGTTAAGGTCTTGGCGTATTTGACTAGCGGTCAAACCCATCTTCTCGGATAATTCACGCGAAGAAATTTTAGTCATACCCGAAGCCTTTAATTCGCCAAGAAATCTATAATATCTTGGTAGTCTTTTTATTACCGAGTTGGAAACTATACCACCCATTGTGTTCACCTATACATTCTCTAAATCTCTGCATTCATTGTATATCATTGATAAAATAAAGTCAACGAAAAAATATTAAAAAAAAGGTTTGACAATCTAGATTTATTGTGATAAAATGTTCTAGCGTGAAATATTATGCGAAATTATGTTTTTTCATAATATTCATAAGTTTTAAAGAAAGGAGAGATTCAGTAGTGCCTACCTTTAACCAATTGGTTCGCAGTGGTCGTGCATCTATCGAAAAGAAGGCTAAAGCCCCTGCTCTTTTAAAGGGCTATAACTCAATGAAGCGCCAACTTACCGATAACGATTCACCGCAAAAGCGTGGCGTGTGCACAGCGGTTAAGACTTCTACCCCTAAGAAACCTAACTCTGCTCTTCGTAAGATTGCCAGAGTACGTCTTTCAAACGGTATCGAAGTATCTGCTTACATCCCCGGTATCGGTCATAACCTACAGGAACACAGCGTTGTTCTTATTCGTGGTGGTCGTGTTAAGGACTTACCTGGTGTACGTTACCATATCGTACGCGGAAGCCTTGATACTCAGGGTGTTGCAAACAGAATGCAAAGCCGTTCAAAATACGGTGCAAAACGTCCAAAAGCAGGTGCGAAATAATTTAAGAGGACTTAATCTCTGCTGTTAAATCAAGCAGCGGCTTATATATATTAATGTATTGCCGTCGGCTTGGTGCCACGGGGAAGTCAACTCGAGTACCTATGATATCATTACTATGAAGGAGGGAAGCAAAGTGCCAAGAAGAGGCTTTATTGCTAAACGTGATGTATTACCGGATCCGGTTTACAATTCAAAGGTAGTTACTCGTCTTATCAACAACATTATGCTTGACGGTAAGAAGGGTGTTGCTCAAAAAATTGTTTACGGCGCATTCGACATCATAACCGAAAAAACCGGGAAGGACCCGCTTGAAGTGTTCGACGCTGCAATGGAAAATGTAATGCCCCAACTCGAAGTTAAGGCAGTACGTAAGGGCGGTGCAACCTATCAAGTTCCTTTTGAAGTTCGTCCCGAAAGAAAACAAACTCTCGGTCTTCGTTGGTTAACAACATACAGCCGCAATCGTTCTGAAAGAACTATGAAAGAACGTCTCGCAGGCGAAATTTTGGATGCTGTTAACGGTATCGGCGGCGCAGCTAAGAAGCGCGAAGATACTCACAAGATGGCCGAAGCAAACAGAGCGTTTGCACATTACAGATGGTAGTTTAAAATTTGAGATTTTATTAACCGCTTAAGCGGTATGGAGGTTTATATGCCAAGAAAGGTATCTCTTGAAATGACAAGAAATATTGGTATCATGGCTCACATCGACGCCGGCAAAACCACCACCACTGAGCGTATCCTTTTCTACACCGGTATCAACCGCAAGATGGGTGAAACTCATGATGGCGGCGCAACCATGGACTGGATGGAGCAAGAACAAGAACGTGGTATTACTATCACTTCTGCAGCTACCACCTGTTTCTGGAAAGACCATCGTATCAATATTATCGACACTCCCGGCCACGTTGACTTCACTGTTGAAGTTCAACGTTCACTCCGTGTACTCGACGGTTCTGTAACCGTATTGTGCGCAAAGGGCGGTGTTGAACCTCAGTCTGAAACCGTTTGGCGTCAGGCTGACGAATATCGCGTACCCCGTATGATCTATGTTAATAAGATGGACATTATGGGTGCCGACTTCTACCGAGTTCTCGGTATGATTAAAGAACGTTTTAACTGCAACGCTGTTCCGATTCAGTTGCCTATCGGTTCTGAAGACACATTCAAAGGAATTATCGACCTTATCAACATGAAGGCTATTATGTATTATGATGACCTTGGTAAAGATGTTCGTGAGGAAGAAATTCCTGAAGATATGAAGGAATTAGCTGAAAAGTATCGTACAGAACTTGTTGAGAACATTGTTGAACAAGACGAAGAACTTATGGAAAAATACTTCGAAGGTGAAGAACCCACTGTTGAACAGATGAAGAAAATTATCCGTAAGGCTACAATCGCTAACGAAATGGTTCCGATTTGTTGCGGTACTTCTTACAGAAACAAGGGCGTTCAGCCTTTGCTCGACGCAGTTGTTGACTTTATGCCCGCTCCGACCGATATCGAAGCTATTAAGGGCGTTAATCCTGATACTGATGAAGCTGAAGTTAGACATTCTTCTGACGACGAGCCTTTTGCTGCTGTCGCATTTAAGATTGCTACCGACCCGTTCGTTGGTAAAATCTGCTTCTTCCGTGTATATTCAGGTTCTGTAGATGCCGGTAGCGGTGTTTACAACTCTGTAAAACAGAACAAGGAACGTCTCGGACGTATTCTCCAGATGCACGCTAACCACAGAGAAGATATCGAAACCTGCTATGCAGGTGATATCGCTGCTGCAGTTGGTCTTAAGAATACCACCACCGGTGATACTCTTTGCGATGAGAAACATCCTGTTATCCTTGAATCTATGAACTTCCCTGAACCCGTTATTCGTGTTGCTATCGAACCGAAGACTAAAGCAGGTCAGGAAAAGATGGGTCTCTCCCTTGCAAAACTTGCTGAAGAAGACCCGACCTTTAAGGCTTACACCGACGAAGAAACCGGACAAACCATCATCGCTGGTATGGGTGAACTTCACCTTGAAATCATCGTTGACCGTTTGCTTCGCGAATTCAAGGTTGAAGCTAATGTAGGCGCTCCTCAGGTTGCTTACAAAGAAAGCATTAAGAAGTTCGTTGACCACGAAACCAAGTATAAGCGTCAGTCTGGCGGTTCTGGTCAGTATGGTCACGTTAAGATTAAACTTGAACCTAACGAAACAGGTAAAGGTTATGAGTTCATCAATGCCGTTACCGGCGGTAGCATTCCGAAGGAATATATCCCCGCTGTTGATACCGGTATTAAGGGCTCTCTCCAAGCCGGTGTACTTGCAGGTTACCCTGTAGTTGACGTTAAGGTTACACTTTACGACGGTTCTTACCACGAAGTTGACTCTTCTGAAATGGCATTTAAGATTGCCGGTTCTATGGCATTTAAGGAAGCTTGCCGCAAGGCTGAGCCTACCTTGCTTGAGCCTATCATGAAGGTTACTGTAATCGTTCCTGAAGAATACATGGGCGACGTTATCGGCGACCTTAACTCTCGTCGTGGCGAAATCCAAGGCTTCGAAGACCGCGCAGGTGTTAAACAAATTAATGCTCGTGTACCGCTCGGCGATATGTTCGGTTACGCAACAGACCTCCGCTCTAAAACACAGGGCCGTGGTCAGTATGTAATGGAACCCGACGGATACAAGGAAGTTCCGAAGAGCATCGCTGAGAAGATTATATCTTCCAGAGCTAAGAAAGACTAATTTAATACTTGAAATTTAAGTATTTATTTGGTAAACTATATTTATAAAAAATCTTTTTATAATTTCTAAGGAGGAAATTCACAATGGCAAAACAGGCATTTGAAAGAAATAAGCCCCACGTAAACATTGGTACCATCGGTCACGTTGACCATGGTAAAACAACTTTAACCGCAGCAATCACTAAGTTCCTTTCTCTTAAGGGTCAAGCTTCATTCGAAGATTATTCAAATATTGATAAGGCTCCTGAAGAAAGAGAACGTGGTATCACAATCAACACCGCTCACGTTGAGTATGAAACTGACGTACGTCACTACGCTCACGTTGACTGCCCTGGCCACGCTGACTATGTTAAAAACATGATCACCGGTGCTGCTCAGATGGACGGTGCTATTCTCGTTATCGCTTCTACTGACGGTCCTATGGCTCAGACTAAAGAACACCTTCTCCTTGCTCGTCAGGTTGGCGTTCCTTACATCGTAGTATTCATGAACAAGACTGACTTAGTAGACGACGAAGAACTTCTCGAACTCGTTGAAATGGAAATCCGTGAAACTCTCGACAAGTACGAATTCCCTGGCGATGATACTCCTATCATCAAGGGTTCTGCTTTCCAAGCTCTTGACAGCGCTTCTACTGATCCTTCAGATGCAGTTTATGCTCCTATCCAGGAACTTATGGATGCTGTTGACAGCTATATTCCTACTCCTGATCGTAAGGCTGACCTCCCCTTCCTTATGCCTATCGAAGACGTTATGACAATTTCTGGTCGTGGTACCGTTGTTACCGGTCGTGTTGAACGTGGTCAGTTAAACGCTGGTGATGAAGTTGAAATCATCGGTCTTACCGAAGAAAGAGCTAAGACTGTTGTTACTTCTATGGAAATGTTCCGTAAGACTCTCACATACTGTGAAGCTGGTGACAACGTAGGTGCTCTTCTCCGTGGCGTTGGTCGTGACGAAATTGAACGTGGTCAAGTTCTTTGTAAGCCCGGTTCAATCAACCCCCACACCAAGTTCCATGGTCAAGTTTACGTATTAAGCAAAGAAGAAGGCGGTCGTCATACTCCTTTCTTCAACAACTATCGTCCTCAGTTCTATTTCAGAACTACTGACGTTACCGGTGTTGTAGGTCTTCCTGCTGGTACTGAAATGTGTATGCCTGGCGATAACGTAGAAATGGATGTTGAACTCATCACTCCTATCGCTATCGAAGAAGGCTTACGTTTCGCTATCCGTGAAGGTGGCCGTACTGTTGGTTCAGGCGTTGTTACTGCAATCAACGAATAATTCTTAATTTTAAGAATACTTCTAAAACCCAAAACCCGAAAGGTTATACCTTTCGGGTTTTTTCTATCCATTAAAAAAGCGTCGCAATTTGCGACGCTTTAAATATATTTACTTTTGGATTAATGTGTCCAGCCTTCTGCTTTACGGGCGCTGGTTTTACCATCGGGTTTAATTTCACCTGCTTTAATTAGCGAAATTTTAGTAAGGAACGGGCCTATAAGTTCATAAATTAATACTGAGAACAATGTAATGTTAGCAATCAATACACCCTGCTCACCCAGGGCTTCCGCCTTAAGTGCCATGCCAAGCGCAACACCTGCCTGCGGGAAAAGAGTTACACCTAAATATTTCACTATGTTACTATCACAATTAACTGCCCCAGCGCTTACTCTTGCACCAAAATATTTACCTACACAACGGAATACTATATAAACCAAACCAATAACAACGATTAACGAATCTGTAAATACCGAAAGTTCTAACTCGCTACCGCTTATAACAAAGAATAAGATAAATAACGGTGATGTCCATCGATCAACACGATCCATAAGTTCATTAGAAAAGTCGCAAACGTTACAAAATACTGTGCCAAGCATCATACAAACAAGCAGTGAAGAAAATGCAATATGCACACCACCTACATGGAATTCAAGCATTGATAGTGCAACAGTCAAAAATACGAACGTAACCGACATAGAAAGACGCTTTGAGCGCGAATGGAAAAATCTTTCAAAATAGTTAAAGGCAAATCCCATCACAGCGCCTAACAGCAACGAAAGTACTACTTCTAAAATTGGTTCAAAAATTACTGAAATAAGACTTACTTGGCCCGCCATCAACGCCTTAGCCACACCAAACGATACCGCAAACAACACAAGTCCCACTGCATCGTCGAGCGCAACTATCGGTAAAAGAATATCGGTGAGCGGTCCTTTTGCTTTATACTGCTTTACAACCATAAGCGTTGCCGCGGGAGCTGTAGCAGAAGCAATAGCACCTAAAACTATTGCCGTTGAAAGCGGTAATTTATCAGGCATTATAAAATGAAGACCAATGAGTGCTGCATCAACCACAAGTGTTGTAAATACAGCCTGAACAATACCTATTACTGTTGCCTGCTTACCGATTTTCTTGAGTTGCGATATTCGAAATTCATTACCAATCGAAAAAGCAATAAACCCAAGCGCTGTATCGGAAAGCAAACGATAGGTTTTTATATTGTCCATACTGGTAAAACCTAATCCTTCGATGCCTAAAGTTCCAAGGCAATAAGGTCCGATAAGTATTCCTGCTACAAGATACGCGGTAACAGCGGGAAGTTTTACAAGTTTTGCCAGACGTGATAGCATAAGTCCGGTAAACAAAGCCACCGAAAGACTTAATAGAATATACATAATATCACCTATATCAAAAAACTATACTACATTATACTCTCAGACTCTAAAAAAAACAAGATATTCTATAAATTTTAATCTTCAAAAATGCATCTTTTTATACATTTTCAAGACTCTAAAATTTAAAATAAGTATTGACAAATATTGGACAAAATGTTATTATAATTGAGTAGTTAGCATAGGCTAATTAATTTTTTATAATTCTCAGTTAGCATAAACTAACTGATGTTTAGGGTGATCGGAATGAACTTAACAACAGTAGAAGAAGGTAAAGAATATATAATAAAAAATATTAAAACCGACGACGAAGAGTTGGACGCCTTTCTTTTTTCGCTCGGCTGTTATTCGGGTGAACCTATCACTGTAATTTCACGCAAAAAACGCAACTGTGTTGTATCTATTAAAGATAGCCGATACAATATTGACAACTTTTTGGCAGAAGCTATCACAGTTGAATAAAGGCTGAAATCAGCCTATTATTTTTGCAGTTTGGTTAGCATAGGGTAACTAAATCAACATCCCTTTATTTAGGAGGAAAAATAAATGAAAATTGCTTTAACAGGCAATCCAAACAGTGGTAAAACCACCATGTTTAATGCACTTACCGGCCGTAACGAAAAGGTTGGTAACTGGGCAGGTGTTACTGTTGACAAAAAAGAACACGCTATTAAGAAGAACTTTTTAGACTCAAATATCGAGCTTATCGCGGTAGACCTTCCGGGCGCTTACTCAATGTCACCTTTCACAAGTGAGGAAAGCGTCACAAGCTCATATGTTAAAAACGAAAATCCCGATGTTATTGTAAACATAGTTGACTGCACTAATCTAAGCCGCAGTCTTTTCTTCACAACACAGCTTTTAGAGCTTGAAATCCCTGTTGTTGTAGCTCTTAACAAAGCGGATATCAACGAAAAGAAGCAAACTAAGATTGATGTTGCCGCTTTGAGTGAAAAATTAGGCTGCCCTGTTATTGAAACAATTTCTACTTCAAACGAAGGCTTAAAAGCAGTTGTAAAAACCGCAATAGATCAAGCAAGTAAAAAGCAGACCGCACCCTACGTTCAAGGTGACATTGACCTTACCGACAAAAAGATTGTCGAAGCTGCTGACAGAAAGCGTTTCCAGTTTGTAAATAAAATAGTTTCAGAGGTTGAAACCCGCAAAATCAAAACCAAGGATAAAAACTATCAGGATAAAATTGACGCTGTTCTTACTAATAAATGGCTTGGTATTCCGATATTCGCTGTTGTAATGTTCCTCGTTTTCCAGATTTCACAGGTTTGGGTAGGTCAACCCATTGCCGATATCCTTGTGGGATGGCTCGAAATATTCCAAGAATGGATTGGCGGTCTTTTAGCCAACGCAAGCCCGATATTATCCGCGCTTTTGGTTGACGGTGTAATCGGCGGTGTAATTGCTGTTGTAGGCTTTTTGCCACTCGTTATGGTGATGTACTTCCTTATAGCATTACTCGAAGACTGCGGTTATATGTCGCGCGTTTCTGTGGTTTTAGACCCCATCTTTAAAAAGGTAGGCCTTTCGGGTAAATCGGTCATCCCGTTTGTTATCGGTATCGGTTGTGCTATACCAGGTGTTATGGCAAGTCGTACCATCCGCAACGAGCGTGAACGCAGAGCTACTGCGATGCTTGCACCCTTTATGCCTTGCGGTGCAAAAATCCCCGTGATTGCTTTGTTTGCAGGCGTTTTCTTTGATAAGGCGGGCTGGGTTAGCACCACAATGTACTTATCGGGTATTGTTCTCATTTTCCTCGGCGCATTACTTATTAACAAAATTACCGCGCACAAGGTTAGAAAATCCTTCTTTATTATTGAGCTTCCAGAATATAAGCTTCCCTCCCTCTTAGGCGCATTTAAATCAATGTGCGCACGTGGTTGGGCTTACATAGTAAAAGCTGCTACAATTATCCTTCTCTGCAACACCGCAGTTCAGATTATGCAGACATTTGACTGGAGCTTTAAAACTGCCCAAAGTGCAGATACCTCAATCCTCGCTTCTATTGCGGGTCCGTTTGCTTACATACTGGTACCCGTTGTTGGTATTCTTTCGTGGCAATTAGCTGCTGCTGCAGTTACAGGCTTTATTGCTAAAGAAAATGTTGTAGGCACCCTTGCAGTTTGCTTCTCTATCACAAACTTTATTGATACTGAAGAATTAGCATTAATCGGCGGCGCAAACGAGGTTGCCGCTGTTATGGGACTTACTAAGACTGCTGCTTTAGCATACCTTATGTTCAACCTATTTACTCCTCCCTGCTTTGCAGCTATCGGCGCTATGAACGCTGAAATGAAGAGTGCTAAATGGCTCTGGGGCGGTATTGCTCTGCAGCTTAGCGTAGGCTTTACTGTAGGCTACCTTGTAAACACTATCGGTACACTTGTTATAGATGCTTCAAAGCTTCACATAGGCGGTGCTATTGGCGGTGCTATCGCTATAGCAGTTATAGTTTCTATTGTTATTTATCTGTGCATAAATGCTGAGAAAAAGCTCAAGGCCGAATACGCTTTAAAGAGCGCAAAAGAAAAGGCACGTGTTTAATTTATGGAAAATTTTATAATAATAGCTATTTTATTGATAATCGTCAGTTTAGCCGCAGGATATGTTATAAAAGCCAAAAAAAGCGGTAAAAAATGTATCGGTTGCCCCTACGCTGACTCTTGTAAAAATAATTGTTGTAACAAAAAATAAAAATTAAATTTTCCTTTTTAAGACATACATAAACGAAAAACAGACTTCCACGGAAGTCTGTTTTTCTATTTCTTGATTTTTTCAATCTATTCATTTATAATAAATAAAGATTTATAATCATTACTTTGTGCGAGTGAAATAAAATCGTTACCCGATACGATGATATGGTCAATCAATTTGCAGCCGATTTGGTCAAGCATATATTTTAATTTTTGTGTCATAACAATATCTTCCTTGCTTGGAAGCGCAGGTTGATTAATATGGTTGTGAGAAAAAACTACAATAGGCGCATTATGTTTTAATACGCTGTTTATAATATCTTTCATTGGCAAAGTTACAGAAACGGAGTCACCTTTCTTCACGATATCACTGGTGATTTTACTGCCATCTGCTCTAAAGGTTGTAACAATAAATACTTCGTTGGGGTAGCCGCTATGTTTTTCCACCAAATACTCGCCGATTTCATCCAAACTCCTAAACTTATAACCCTTGCCTTCAAATTTTTCGGTTCCGTATCTTCTGGCAATCGGCAAAACAAGTTTAATTAAGGCTGTAACATTTTCGGTCATATTTTTAATCTGGAATAAGTCTTCCGGTTCGGCTTCCAGCACTCCCCGCAAGGAACCGAATTCTTCTAAAAGTTCGTGCGCAATCACATTGGTATCCTTTTGCGGAACACCGAAAAATAACAACGCTTCCAACAATTTATGCGTTTCAGTATTTTCAGAAAAATCTTTAAATAATAATTCTTTTTTAAGGCGTTTTCTATGACCTTTATGCGGATTTTTCTGTTTCATTAGCTTTCCACCTTTTTAATATTTCGATAAATTTCAACAAAATAATTATATACCACAACCGCTTGATTTTCAAGTAAATAAAGGAATTATATGAAAGAATTTATTATCTCAAAAAATGATGCAACCCTTCGTTTAGACAAATTCATAACAAAAACTTGTCCTACTCTGCCGTCTTCGCTTATGTTTAAATACATACGCACCAAAAGGATAAAGGTTAACGGAAAACGCGCAGAAATAAGTACCCGTCTTAAAACAGGTGATATTGTTTCGGCATATATCAACGATGAGTTTTTTGCCGAAGTTGCTCCTAAATACGACTTTTTGTCGGCATCAAAAAAAATTGATATTGTATATGAAGATGAAAATATAATTTTGGTTGATAAAAAGCAGGGCCTTCTGGTCCACCCCGATAAAAACGAATACGGCGATACTTTGATTGCTCGTATACAGCATTATTTGTACGATAAAGGTGAATACAACCCAAAGGACGAAAATAGTTTTCGTCCCGCTCTTGCAAATCGCATCGACCGTAACACAGGCGGAATTGTAATTGCCGCCAAAAATGCTGAATCGTTGCGTATTCTATGCGATAAAATAAAATATCGTGAGATTGATAAACGCTATTTGACCATTGTTCATGGTGTGCCCAAACAAAAAACCGCCACGCTTGAAGGATTTTTAGAGAAAAACGAAGATAAGAATAAGGTCTACCTTTCAGGCAAAAAAACCGATACTAATAAGACAATCAAAACTAAATATACCACTCTTGCTTCCCGTAATAATCTTTCGCTACTTGAAGTAGAACTTATAACCGGAAGAACCCACCAAATACGTGCACACATGGCTTCTATCGGTCATGCGTTGTTGGGTGACGGTAAATATGGTAAACTTAAGGAAGATAAGAAACTGGGCTTTAATAAACAAGCGTTATATTCATACAAATTAACCTTTGATTTTAAAACCGATGCCGGTATTTTAAATTACCTGAACGGCAGAACTTTCACAGTTCGCGAAGTTTGGTTTGCAAAAGAACTTTTTGGGAATACTTACAATAGTTTGTAATTAAAAATGCCGTCCATAAGGACGGCATTAAAACTATTTCAATTCTAATAAAAGGTCTCTAACCTTTTGCTTTTTTTCATCATCCAGATTGCGGAAGATCGTAACAATATCTTTTTCTTCATTAGAAATTTGAAAACTACCACACTCGTATGTAATGGTAATGCGCGGACCTTCGCTTTCAAACGGATTGGTAAACGGACTGCTGATTTTAACCACTGGAGATGTAATAGGTGTAAAATCAATTTCCTTTTTACCGTATATTATTAGGTCGGGGTCAATATTCATAGCTTTTGCCAAAACAAGTACTTCGTCAACTGTAAACTTGCCTTTGCCTTCCTTGGCAGAATAGGCGTTACGCTTAAGCCCTAAAACATCTCCTGCTTCTTCTTGGGTCATTTTAACATTTTCTCTATATTCCCTAACGCGCTTATTAATTTCTAAGTTCATATTTAATCTCCCTTCAATTTTGACTTGACGGTTAAGCCAATTATTGATATAATAACTAAGTACGCTGGAGTGGCTCAGTTGGTAGAGCAGCTGATTCGTAATCAGCAGGTCGTGGGTTCGAGTCCCATCTTCAGCTCCAACTTACCGCCTTTTATAAAGGCGGTGTTTTTGTATCGTTATTTTACCACATTCGACTAAATTTGTCAATATTTTTCATAATAAAACGATTTTTTGACAAATACTCCCATTTTTCGACAAAATGATATCCTGAAGATTTATTTCTTCAGGATATTTTTTATGATTCCATTTGTCTGCCTAAAAATGAAGCCGCCACTGTCGCGATTTTTATGTCGCTTTCGGTTGCATTATTTTCAGTCTCACCGGTAAGCATTACAACCGCCCCTATTACGTCACCCGCGTTTATAATCGGCGCCGCAACACATATTGCGCGTTCAACACCTTCCAACGCCAAACGTCCGTCCGCCGCTGTAAAGTTTACTGTCTTGCGATCTTCTATAATCTGCTCCAAGTCGGGTGTAATTCGGCGTTCAAGCGTCTCTTTTTTAGATATCCCCGCCGCCGCAATGCAATGGTCTCTATCACAAATCACTACCGAAAGTTTAGTTGCCACCGCCAAAGACTCAGCATATTGAGTAGCAAAAACCGATAATTCCCCTATCGGCGAATATTTTTTAAAAATAACTTCACCGCCCGAATTGGTATAAATTTCCAGAGGATCTCCCTCACGAATCCGCATAGTCCTTCTGATTTCTTTGGGTATTACAACTCGCCCTAAATCATCTATACGGCGTACAATACCTGTTGCTTTCATATATACATTTCTCCTTTTATTCACAAATTTCTTGTCTATTACGAGCGAACGCGAGTAACAAGGTTCACTCAGGTGTCAAATTTTCCAAATTTGGAAACACCGTGTGGTTCTTATTATTTGTGATTAAAGGGAAATTATACTTAGTCTTTTGCATTTTGCGGTGTCAAATATATTTTACATTTTGTAAAATATATTTGACACAAGCTAAAGTTTTTGATAGAATAAAAACAGAATTATTGAAAGGAGATGTCAACGGTGGACAAAAAGCGAAAATTTAAAGCTGCACGTGATTTATGCGGTTTAACACAAGACGGGCTTGCTAAAGCCGTTGGAGTCTCCCGACAAACAATAGTAAGCATAGAAAAAGGTGGAGGTAATCCAACACTCGACCTATGCAAAAAAATTTGTAAAAAACTAAACAAAACCTTAGATGAATTATTTGGGGAGGAACAATAAAATGGCAATCGAACAATATACTGAAAGTTTAACACTTCAAGGGATGAACTGTACAATTGGAGAGAACGAATTCGGCTTTGTGTTCCCCCAAGGCGATATTTCTGACGTAGAGAAAGTGGAACGCTTATTAAAAAAGGCTGGGGGCAAACCCAAAGTTTGTGATTTGGATGACTATACACTCGGAGGGAAAGGCAAAGCTTTACCTGAGTTTATTATTACGTTTAAAGATGATGTGAACACACTCATTGTTGTTGAGTGCAAGAAGGCTGTAAATAAGCACGAAACCCCTGAGCGTGATCACCCAAAGGACTATGCCGTTGACGGTGCACTCTACTATGCGAAATTCTTGAAAGAAGATTATAATGTTATTGCGGTTGCGGTTAGTGGTACCAAACGTGAAACTTTTCGTGCAAGTGCGTTCTTGTGGGGTAAAGGACAAGATGAATTTACCGAGCTTCGCAAAGCAAGAGATATTATTCTAGAACCTAAAAACTATGTTGATTTGGTAAAAGGCAAAAAGATTCAGCGTGAATATTCGCTTGATAGCATCCGCGAAACTGCTATTGATATGCATGAGTATCTTCGCGAAATCAAAATGACCGAACGACATAAACCAATTTTTATTGCAGGCATCCTTATTGCACTGAACGATGAGGATTTTGCGAAAAGCTATATCAATTTACCCTCATTCAGTAGTGTTATCACCAATATTACAACGGCAATCGATAATGTTCTCCGTGATAGTGGCATCAAATATAACCGTATTCAGTACATTAAACAGGCATTTAAAAATTTGTTAGACAACTCTAAGTTCGCGGCTATCCCACTCGGTAACAAAAAATCTATCGTCTGGTATATTGAAGAACTTGAAATGAAAATTAAACCTATGATGGATCATGCTGACAGCACCATTGATGCGCTTGGCGTTTTTTACCACGAGTTTATTAAATATTCTGGTGGTGATGGTAGTGGCCTTGGTATTGTTTTAACTCCGCAGCATTTGACAGAGTTTATGTGTAACATAGCAGGAGTAAACAAAAACAGTCGTGTTGTTGATATATGCTGCGGCTCAGGTTCATTCCTTGTAACTGCCATGAGTATGATGTTTCAAGAAGCCAACCCCGAAGAAGTTGAACGAATTAGAGAAGATGGTCTATATGGCGTAGAATTTGACGACGAACTGTATACTCTTGCTGTTGCCAATATGATTATTCGCAAGGATGGCAAGTCTAACATTGAGCATGGTGACTGCTTTAAACCTGAAATTGTACGCAAACTTAAAGCTAAAAACATAAACATCGGGCTGATCAATCCCCCATACTCCCAAAATGACGTGGTTGAATTGGAATTCGTAGAACATCTACTGGATATTCTCGCAGTGAATGGTACCGGTGTTGTGGTCGTTCCCATGAGTTGTGCTATCGGCACCAAGTTCAAGGATGTTCGCAAACGGTTATTCCAAAAGCATACCCTTGATGCCGTTTTCTCCATGCCCAATGACATTTTCTATCCAACCGGAACAAATGTGTGTGTTATGGTTTGGAGGGCTCATTGTCCACATGACAGTAATAAAGAAACATTTTTTGGTTATTGTAGAGACGACGGCTTTGTCAAACGCAAAAAGTTGGGGCGTATAGATGCGCATGGTAAATGGCAGAGTATACAAGAACAGTGGCTTAAACTATATTCAAATCGAGATGTAGAGGATGGGCTTAGCGCACGTCACAAAGTAACCGATGCAGACGAATGGCTTTGTGAAGCATATATGAGAACTGATTATTCTGAATTATGCCAAGAGGATTTCCAGCAGACTGTAAACGATTATTTGGCGTACCTTGTAAAGCGTGGTGATGTATATGAAGATCAGTGATTTGTTTACTATTGAATATCCGCATACTCTTGTTTATACAGAACTCCAACCCGATACAAAAGGAATAAACTTTGTAAGTTCGCAGGGCGGTAATAATGGCGTTGTCGGTCGCGTTTCACGTGTTCAAGGAGTAAAAATATATCCTGCCGGAATTATAACTGTACCACTAAAAGGAACAGTTTTGTCAGCACATATTCAAGTAGAACCTTGTTATGTCGCACATCAAATTGCTGTATTATCTCCAATAAGACCAATGACATTGCAAGAAAAGTTTTTCTATTGTACTTGCATACAGAAGAACGCATTTAGATTTAGTTATGGTAGACAAGCTGATAAAACTCTTAAAAACATAGAATTACCCGACTACATTCCTCAATATATCAATAACTTAAATATCCAACCAATAAGTACTGCCAATGTAAATATTAACCAGTATGAATTTAATTTTTTTGATTGGAAAGAATTCAAATTAGGTGATTTGTTTTCGGATGTATACAAAGCTAAGGCACACTCAAAACAAAATATGACAATTTGCAAGTCTAGTGCGAATAACGCTATTCCGTTTATTACTAGAACTGAAGAAAATAATGCGTGTGACTGCTATATATATAATGACAATCTAGATGGAATTGAAGAAGGAAATGCTTTAGTAATTGGAGATACAACAGCAACCTTTTCTTATCAGCCAAGTCGTTTTTTAGCAGGAGATCATATTGTTGTTTGTCGTGCAAAATGGCTCAATATATATACTGCACTATTCATTAAAGCTATATTAACCAAGGAGCGTTACAGATATTGTTATGGTAGAGCATTTAAAAAGGAATTAATTTTATCAACTATGATTAAGTTGCCAGCTATCATAAACGCTGATGGGAAATACGTCCCCGATTACGCTTACATGGAAAACTATATAAAATCATTACCTTACGGCGATAGAATTTAACAACAAAAGCGAGGTGAATTTCACCTCGCTTTTGCTATGTATAAAAACCGCCCAAAAACCTGTTTTTGACACCCTTGTGTTCAATGGGGCAAACCAGCGAAAACCATAGTGTTTATGCGGGTTTCAGGCGGTTTGCCCTATTATTACGACCGCAGGGAGTAACAAGGTTCTCTCAGCCGCCGAAAACTTGTTTTTGCGTGCGGCGTGAGGTTCTTATAACGCATTCCTCGATTCTACGAACTATTCCTGTAGCTTTCATATATAAAAACTCCTTTTCACTATTTAATGGTGTGGAGTTAGTATGTGGAATATTGCCATTATTATACTCATTTGACACGATTCTCAGTATTTCTTTGAAGATCTGCGCAGCCTCAGCTTCACGCTCCATTCGGTTCAAAGTATTCGTTAATTGCTTAATGCCGAAATCATCTCGCCGATTTTGAATTTGCTGTTCTGGAACATCATACATTCGAG
>JAZNSZ010000013.1:0-51631 GCA_045591465.1 Acutalibacteraceae bacterium
TGACGGTGCCCGAAAAACGCCTCGGCGCAGAAGGTGTTCTGTTAGTTGTTGAAAAATAAAATCAAACAGCCATTTCGAGTGGCTACTGAGTTAAGGCAGGAATAACCGTCATACTTTCGGCACATTTACTGCTTAAAAACAAAGTTTTTAACAGGGTTTTATGTGGTCTGATTTTGGGTGTGTCAGTATGATTTTTGTCATACCATCAAAAATAGAGTTATCTCGTATTTTCGGGATAACTCTATTTTCATATATAGCTTGAAAATAACGATAAAAAATGTTATATTGAATATAAGAAAATGCTTGTTGTTATACGGAAAATTCAACTTGTGGAAATCATTTCCACAAGTTGAAAACGGGAGCCTCCCTTGCCTAAAGGGAGGTGGATTTGCCGTAGGTAAAGACGGAGGGATATAATACGGAACGAAAACACAACCCAAAACTAACGGATAACGCAAAAACACTACGAAAGAATATGACTAAAGAAGAACGACATTTGTGGTACGATTTCTTGCGTTCATATCCAATAAGATTTTTGCGACAAAAAGTTATAGATAACTATATTGTGGATTTTTATTGTCACGAAGCGCGGCTTATAATAGAACTCGACGGCTCACAACATTATGAAGAAAAAGCACTGTTAAAAGATGAGATTCGCACTGAAAAAATCCAAAGCAGAAATTTGACAGTAATTCGAATACCAAATAATGAAGTAAATAAAAATTTCAGAGGTGTCTGCGAATATATTGATTTGTTTGTTAAAAAATCCCTCCACCGCTAACGCGGTCCCCCTCCCTTTAGGGCAAGGGAGGCTAATTTGTTCCTCATTTGACACAAGCATATAATGCATCAAGGCGGTGATTAGATGATAAGAGATATTATAATATTGCTAATGGAGTGGATAGGGACGGTTTCTTTTGCGGTTTCGGGTTCGCTGGTGGCTATAGGTTGTAGTTTAGATCTTTTTGGAGTGTTGACGGTTGGCTGTATTACTGCTGTTGGTGGCGGTATTATAAGGGATGTTTTGATAGGCAACACGCCGCCTAAAATATTTTTTAATCCTTTAATTTTATTGGTTGCGGTTGCAACTTCTGTTTTAGTTTTTCTTATTGCATCTATTTACCGAAAGAAATTTGAAAAATTTCGCGAAAAGGTAGAAATGACAAATATATTCTTCGATGCATTGGGTTTGGCTTCCTTTTCGATTGCAGGGGTTGAGATAACCTGCCTTTCTTCGCATGGAGATAAACCGCTTCTTGCGATTACCTTGGGTGTAATTACGGGTGTTGGCGGTGGAATTCTCCGCGATGTGTTGGTAAATGAAAAGCCCTATATATTGGTCAAGCATATATATGCTGTGGTTTCTATTTTGGGTTGTTGTTTATATTATTTAATAAGTGTATATTGGCACCACCAAGTAATAGCAACTTTCTTCGTGGTGGCTTTAATGGTTATTCTTAGATTGTTCGCTGCAAAATTTCGTTGGGAATTGCCCAAAATTAAAATTGATAAAAATGAAAAACTTTAAAATTTTGGTTATAAATATAACCCCACCCGCATTTTTGCGAGTGGGGTTTTGTTATTCATCGAACTCGAAAGAGCCTGAGAAAAATGTTGTTACATTATTACCAACCGTAAGCAGTCCGCCGTTACAGTTGGCGGTTTTTTCGGTGCCGTCGAGCAACTCTATTTTACAGGGGGCAGAAACCGCTGTAGTCACAAACGGAATATGACCTGCCATAATCGCAAGTTCACCCAAAACACCGCGAACATCAAATTTTACAACATCACCTTCGAACTTATTGCCGTCGGGTGTGGAAATTATTAGTTTAAAGGTGTTCATTACTGCACCTTCTTTGCTTTTTCTATTGCTTCATCAATAGTACCAACAAAAAGGAAAGCTGATTCGGGTAAATCGTCGTGTTTACCTTCGATAATCTCCTTAAATCCGCGCACAGTCTCGGCAATAGGAACATACTTACCCTTAAATCCGGTGAACTTTTCAGATACATCAAAAGGTTGTGACAAGAAACGTTGAATCTTACGTGCGCGTGAAACGGTTAGTTTGTCACTATCGGAAAGTTCATCCATACCCATAATAGCAATAATGTCCATGAGTTCATTATATCTTTGAAGAATTCTTTGAACTTCCTTTGCTACATAATAATGCTCTTCACCCACAACTTCAGGGGAGAGAATACGGCTTGTGGACTCAAGCGGGTCAACCGCAGGATAAATACCCATAGAAGCAATATTACGCGCGAGAACGGTAGTAGCATCCAAGTGGGCAAAAGCGGTAGCGGGGGCAGGGTCGGTAAGGTCGTCCGCGGGTACATATACTGCTTGAATAGAAGTAATAGAACCTTTTTTAGTGGAAGTAATTCTTTCTTGCAAAGCACCCATTTCGTTTGCAAGGGTAGGTTGATAACCAACAGCAGACGGCATACGTCCCAAAAGCGCCGAAACTTCACTACCGGCTTGGGTGAAACGGAAAATGTTATCAATAAACAAAAGTACATCCTGATTTTTTTCATCGCGGAAGTATTCTGCCATAGTAAGAGCCGACAAGGCAACGCGCATACGCGCTCCCGGTGGTTCGTTCATTTGGCCATAAACCAAGGCGGTATTATTTATAACGCCTGACTGTGTCATCTCGTTGTAAAGGTCGTTACCTTCACGTGTACGCTCACCAACACCACCAAATACGGAAATACCGCCGTGCTCTTTGGCAATATTGTTAATAAGTTCCATAATAAGAACGGTTTTACCAACACCGGCACCGCCGAACAAACCGATTTTACCGCCTTTTGCATAGGGACAAATAAGGTCGATAACCTTAATACCGGTTTCAAAAATCTCCGAACTTGTAGCAAGGTCTTCATATTTTGGTGCGGCGCGGTGAATATTCCAACATTCTTCAGTTTCAGGTTTGGGTTTATTATCAACCGCTTGACCCAAAACATTGAATATTCTGCCCAAAGTTTCGTTGCCTACGGGTACGCTTATAGGCGCCCCTGTATCGCACACTTCGGTTCCGCGGCTTAAGCCGTCAGTAGAAGCCATTGCAATACAACGGGCGGTATTATTGCCAATGTGTTGCGCTACTTCTACGGTTAAAATTTTATCTTCTATAGGTACTGTGAGTGCGTTAAGTATAGGCGGTAGTTTGCCTTCTTCAAACTTAACATCGACAACAGGACCCATAACCTGAATTATTTCGCCTTTATTCAATTTATTCACCTCAAATTATGCAAATCAGTCAGCATTGCCGCTACCAGCGACAATCTCGGTAATCTCTTGGGTGATAGCGCCCTGACGGGCTCTATTATACTCAAGATTCAAGTCATCAATCATCTGTTTTGCGTTCTTTCCTGCGCTATCCATAGCCATACGCCGTGCCGCAACTTCACTTGCAAAACTTTCGCGCATACAAGCAAGAATGGTGCCTGTTACATATTCGCGCACAGTATAATTAAGAACGGTTAGCGCGTCGGGTTCGTAAATGGTTGATGTATTGGAATTTGTGGTATTACGATTAAGTGGCAATATCCAACGTACTGTGGCATCCTGTGCCATTGCCGAAACATATTTTGTATAAATAATACCAAGTTTATCATACTCGCCGTTAGCAAAGTCGGTACAAAGAGTATCTGCGACATTAGCGGCATCAGCAAAAGAAAAATGTTCAGATGAAACTACATTTTTGCCGTAGCGTTCGCAAGCGCGTTTACCTATAGGAATAAACTCAGCATCATTAAAAGTTGCAGCAAGGCGGAAAACGTTAGCATTATATCCACCTGCAAGACCGCGGTCACCTGCGATAATTACAATACGCGTTTTACCACTGTTGCCTGACTTCATAAAAGGACTTTTAAGACACTCTATATCGCTTGTGAGTTGGTTTATAGCGCTGTCAAAAGCGGCAGAATATTCTCGTGCTTTTTTAAGCGCAATACCGGAGCGGTATATTTTAGAAGATGCCACAAGCCCCATTGCTTTTGTGAGTTGCAGGGTAGAAGTGGTGGTTTTTATTCTGGCTCTAAGTGCCTTCGTATTTCCCGACATATCCTACTTCTCCAAACTGCTTAAAATGTTTTTAAGTTCTGCTTCGTCGGATTCGTCAAAGAAGCCGTCTTCAATGCGTTTAAGCCAGTCGTTATGCGCACTTTCTAATTTTGCAAAAAGGTTTGATTCGTACTCTTTTACCTTGTTTACAGGCGTAGTATTAAGGAAACCGTTAATAACTGCATAAACTATTGCTACTTGGCAACCTACTCGAATAGGCGTATTTCTGTTTTGCTTCAAAACTTCAACAATACGCTCACCTAAAGCCAAACGGGATTTGGTATCGGCATCCAAGTCACTGCCAAACTGAGCAAATGATTGTAGTTCGCGGTATTGAGAATATAATAGTTTTAATTCACCCGCAACCTTTTTCATACCTTTAAGTTGTGCGGAGCCACCAACACGGCTTACTGATATACCGGGGTTTATAGCCGGCATGATACCCGAATGGAAAAGTTCGGTCGCAAGGAATATCTGTCCATCGGTAATAGATATAACGTTTGTAGGAATATAAGCCGAAACATCACCCGCTTGGGTTTCGATAATCGGCAACGCGGTGATAGTACCGCCGCCATAGGCTTCATCAACACAAGCGGCGCGTTCTAAAAGTCTTGAATGCAGGTAGAATACATCACCGGGATAGGCTTCGCGTCCGGGCGGACGGCGAACAAGCAAGGAGAGAGCGCGATAAGCAACCGCGTGCTTACTTAAATCGTCATAAATAATAAGAACATCTTTGCCTTGTTCTCTAAAATATTCGGCCATAGCGCAACCGCTATATGGTGCTATATATTGAAGTGGCGCACTCTCTGCCGCACTTGCGGAAACAATTATAGTGTAATCCATAGCGCCGTTTTGTAAAAGTTCGTTAGCAAGTTTTGCAACCGAAGTGCTCTTTTGACCAATGGCTACATATATACAAATAACACCAGTGGTTTTTTGGTTTATGATGGTATCAATCGCGATTTCGGTTTTACCTGTTTGACGGTCACCGATAATTAGTTCACGCTGACCGCGTCCTATCGGTATCATACTATCTATAGCCTTAATACCTGTTTGAAGCGGTACGCTAACGCTCTTGCGCTCGATTATGCCGGGCGCTTCGTTTTCTATAGGTCGGGTATCGCTGTATTCAATAGGGCCTTTGCCGTCAATCGGTTCGCCCAAGGCGTTTACAACTCGTCCTAACAGGTTTTCACCAACAGGTACAGATACAACCTTACCTGTACGCGATACCGTAGCGCCTTCTCTAATATCGTTTTTATCCGAAAGAATAGCAACCGATACGGTTTCTTCTTCAAGGTTTTGCGCTATTCCAAAACTTCCGCCATCGAACTCCAAAAGTTCGTTAGACATACAGTTTTTAAGTCCGTAAACACGCGCTATGCCGTCACCCACAAGAATAACCTTGCCGGTTTCTTTCATGTCAACACGAGAATTGTAGTTTTCAATTTGTGTTTTAATAATTTCACTTATTTCAAAGGGACTGTTCATCCGTTCATTGCTCCTTTGATTGTACTGAGTTTTTTAACAATGCTGCCGTCTATAACTTTATCGTCGAATTCCATTTTAATACCGCCTATAAGGGTTGAATCCACTGTATAAACAGCGGTAATATTTTTTTTATGGGTATCTGATAGTTTTTCTTCAAGGCGCTGCTTTTGTGAATCGCTTAAAGGTACGGCAGATGTCACTTTTACAGTTATATTATTTTGGTGCATCTTCTTGAGTTCAAAGAAATCATCAATAAAAGATAATAATTCTCTGATTCGTCCGTTTTCGCATACTAGTTTTAAGAAAGACAAAATATGCTCAGGCGCAGAAGAGAACGCATTATCAATAGCGCTAAGCCTGTTTGAAAGCGGTTCGGCAGGGGAATAGAGATATTCTATATACTCTTTATTCTCCAAAAAAACCGCTTTAATTTCTTCTAAGCAATTACCATATTCTTCAAGACGATTTTGTTCAAGGCTTAATATAAACAGTGCCTTTGCATATTCGCTGTTACTACTGTTCATCACTGTCACCTATATTATCAATAAACGAATCAATCAAATCTTTATGGTCTTGGTCTTTGATTTCGCGCTCAAGCATCTTTTTGGCGAGTACGGTACTTACATCTATAATTTCCTGTTTTATACTGTCTTCGGCTTTTAGAATAGCAAGTTTTGCATCGCTTTCAGCCTTGAGAAGAATGCCTTCTGCTTTTTGTTTTGCTTCGGCAATAATTTCTTTTTCACGCGCTTGTGCGGTGCTTACGGCAGATTGAATCACACCGTCTGCTTGTTCTTTTGCGTATGACAGTTTTTCTTCATAACTCTTTTTATCTTCCAAGGCTTGTAATTTTGCTTGGTTGGCATCGTCGTATTGCTTATCTATTGCATTTTGGCGGTCGACAAGCATTTTCTTAACCGGTTTATAAAGGAACTTTTTTATTATTAAAAAAAGAATTATAAGGTTAAGAAGCGAAACAACAATTTGCCAGATATTTATTGAAATAACATCTAACGATTGCATATTTTTTATCCTTATAGAGCGTTAAGAGTATTTACGAGAATATTAACCAAAATATTTGGCGCAACAAATATGAGCAGGATTGCAATAACAAGCGCATAAAGACCTGTAGTTTCAGCAATAGTACAACCCATAAGCATAGTGGTTGTAACATTGCCTTTACATTCGGGTTGGCGGCCAATCGCTTCACAAGCGGAAGCTACTGCATTGCCTTCACCAATACCAGGACCGATACCTGCTACCATTGCAATACCTGCACCAAGAGCGCAACAACCTAAAATAATACCAATAGCGAGTTCCATTTTTATATTCCTCCAAATAAAAATTATTTATTATTCAAAGCTTTTTGAGCTTTTTTTAACCTTCTTTTTTCATATTCGTCCATCGGGAAACCACCCGAAACATACATCATAGTGAGCATTGCGAATATGAATGCTTGTAGTAAACTGCTGAAAACATCAAAATAAATTGATAAAACGGCAGGGATGCCTACTTGGAATAGCGGAAAATCCGCCAAAAATCCCGGAAGCCAATTTAAAAGTGCGTTGGAAGCACCACCTAAAGCGGCGCCTAGCAGAACCGATATAACCGTACCCGAAAGAACATTTCCGTAATGTCGGAACGCCATTGAAACGGGTGTAGCAAATTCACTTATAAAGTTAATGGGTGCCAGTAAAGCCACCGGTTCGGCAAAGCCCTTAAGATAGTAAACAGGGCCACATTTCAACTTATAATAAGTTATCAGTATGAAAACCAATATTGCCCAACCGCCAACGATATTAATATCGGAAGTAGGTGGAAACAAACCGAAAAGGCTTAAAAGACTTGAGAAAGCCGAGAGCGCCATAATCGCAATTATAAACGGTGCAAATCCGACAAAATATTCGCCCATGTTTTCTTTCACAAGGCTGTCAACTTTTTCGACGATAAGTTCAGCAAAATGTTGGCGGTTAAGTTCGATTTTTTCACTTAAACCATGGGTTATATAAAGGCAAAAAAAGAAAATTGTTATAAGTACCAGAGCGGAGTTTATTTGAGATTCCGAAATGATAAAGTCTTGCAGCGGCATTGGTACAGTAAAGAAAATTCTCGCGCCCGTAACACTAATGCCGTCTGATACGGGTTTGGTTAGAATTTGCACTACAATTCCGCAGATGATGGGAAGAACCATCATGAGAATGTAAAAAGTATCAATAATTTTAAACTTCAAATTTTTCAAGGGTATACCTCTTTTGAAAATTAGTATTTTTTAAACAACGGACGGAGAGTTATTGCTATGCGCGGGAACAAGTATGGGATAATAACTGTTAAAATATTGAATATAGGTATAATATAACCGATAATTGCTAAAACAAACAACATAAGCAATCTAAAAGATTGAGAAGCCTTAATTTGTTTTTTTGCTTCGTCTTTGTCTTTTTGGAGTGAAGACTGAACTGTGATACCCATTAAGAAAAAATTCCCAACGCAAACAAGCAGACCGTAGATATTACCCAGCAAAACAGTGTAGTCCCATTTTCCTAAAATTAAGAACACCGATTGCAAAAGCAAACTTAAAACAAACGAAACACTTGCAATATACATAGTTTCTTTTATTACAACGCTGTCAATTTTTTTCATTTTAGTAACTCCAAGCCAAAATTTTCTCCACAATATAGTATATCATAGCAAAGGTTATAAAGCAATATCTTTCGAAAAGTTAATTTTTTAACAACTTTAACAAAAAACTTCCGATTGGTCGCTGATAAAAAGCAGAAAGAAAAGAAATAAAAAAACGTACCAACCAAAAAAGTTAGTACGTTTTTTTATGCGAAAGACTACCTAAACGGAGCAGAATTGAGGTAAGAAAGCCCAAAAGTACACCATTTACCGCAACTCAATCGCTTGCATTAAACGCCCGATTAAGGTTTGGTCTGCTTGGAACTCAAACTTTAATGAGTAGGAGGAAAAGGACGCACCAAGCTGACCTTTGACAAATGCTACCCCATTTTTCACAACAAATTCTATATATCCATCCGTATCTGCGCCGATATCACAGATGCGAATAGTGCCATTCAAAGAATCGTATGTACTTTTCAACTCATTTAATATGTTGTTATAAAAACGGTCAAATAGAGTAAAGGTATCGTATCCTTTGAAAGATGCATTTTCATAAGATACTCCAAAAGTGATACAGGGAAGTCCGTCAATATATTTATATTGTTGCTCGCTTGGTATCGAGAGCAAGCATAAGCAATTTGCTCCGTCGTCCCAAAGAATAATATCATTCTTTATTGTCATTTTGCATTCTCCTTTGCAGTCTTACAAGATGCAATCAACAATCTGCGAATATTGCCACAAAGTTTCTCGGTATATTGATATGTTGCTGTGTCAATTCTTTTGGTTTCATACATTAGCTTTAGCCAATAGCTTGTTTCGTTGGATTCCTTCAAAGCAATTTCCAATTTTGCTACAAAGTCTTTCTTGCTCTGTGCATACTGTGCTTCGTGGATGTTGGCACCGACTGATGTACCCGCTCTTGCAAGTTGATCGGTCATATAAGAGCTTTTCGGTGCAGTTACACCATCAACAAGATTTACGATAGCAACAGCAAATTCGAAAGATAAGTCAAGTAATTTGTTTTCGGACATAAAAGCACCTTCTTTCAATGATATTGTATCACATAATGTTGCGATTTTCAATGATGTATCGCCTGTGCGATATGATATACGGCTTGCGCCGCATGATATACTTGCTACGCAAGTATGATATAATATCCGTTCCTTTCATACGCGAAGCGTATATCATCTGCGAAGCAGATATCATAGCGCCAGCTATATCATCCGTGACCGTAGGGAACGGATATCATTGTAAAAAACCTCTTTTGTCAGGTAGACAAAAGAGGTTTTTTACATGGCGGAGAGAAGGGGCGTTAAAAACGTGATTTATTTTTATATTTTTATATTTTATTTGCTTTTTTAAAACCTTTTACTTATGCGGTTTATGAGCGTTTTTTAACAGTTTTCTTTTTATACCCCAAAATTAAACTTTAAACTATTCGTGTAAAATTCGTGTAATATAACACCGCCCTGTCCTTTCGGGCGGGGCGGTGTTTTTACCACACAAACTAAATAATCTCAACTCACAAGAGAAAAACTACCTTTGTTTGTTTATTATAACACGCTATCAGTAAAATGTAAAGATTTTATTCCTTAAGCTCAGGCAGACCTTTTACTGAAATCAGAAGCGAGGCAAGACCTGAGAGCAGTGAAGCGGAAACAACGAGCTTCCAATCGACCTGTGAAATCATAGCCGAAGTACCTATTGTAGCAACGGCCGTCTCTGCTACTGTTTTAACTGCGCGGATACCTGCAGCTTTAATCCATTTAATAATTTTTTCTTTCATAATAAATTCCTCCTATTTATGATAACCATGTAATGTAGTAAGTTCGCTTTCGATATGCTCAATTTCATTTTCTATAACGGGCATTCGTTCTGCGAAGTTATTGTGCTTCTCAACTTTCTTTTCAAGTTGTTCAAGCCTGTAGTTAGTTAATTTTGCGCTTACTAGAATACCACCGAAGGTACCTCCAAGGGTACCCACAAGGGAGATAAGTGCTACAATAACTGTTTCTGGCATATCACTTAACCCCCAGTATACGTTTCCAGGTATCAAGACCTACTACACCGTCAGCCTTAAGACCCACAAGCTTTTGATATTTAATAACCGCCTGCTTAGTGCCTTTACCGAACTTACCGTCAACCGCAACACCGACCGCACTCTGAACAATCTTAGTGAGGTTTTTATATTTGTATGTAACACGCTTTTTGCAGATTGCTTTCTTTGCAACCTCTACACACTCACTGCCCCACTTGCCATCGGCGCCGCACTTAGAGAACTTAAAGCCGTCCTTAATAGCGGCTTTCTGCCAAGCGAGAACTTTGTTTTCCTTTTTAACGGTTTCGGTTTTCGTTTCCTTTTTCTTGAGCTTAGCATTAGCGACTATAACCTCAACACAAGCATCGGCTACCTGTTCAGCAAACTTGTCCGTAAGAATAATCGGTACATCGGTCTTACTATCCATAAAGCCGCACTCGATAAGTACACAGGGCATATTGCTCTCTCTACATTCGTGCAGGTTAGCTTGGCGAGTTCCGTCTGAACGGTTGCCTTTAAGACCTGTATAATTTATTAAAGCTTCATAGAAGTCTTGTTGCCAAGCTATACTTGTTGTGCTTGCTTTAGTGTACACATAGGTTTCAAGACCGCCACCTGCACTACCTTTAACACCTGCGTTATGGTGTATTGAAAGGTAGAAGTCCGCATCAAAGTTATTTGCTACATCAGTACGTTTCTTTAATGCAATATCCTTATTGCCTGTCGGGTCGTCAAGTCTTATAAGGTCATAGCCCGTATATGCTAAAAGCTTCATTTCAATCTTTTCACAAATACGGCTATTAAGATACCACTCGCGCGTTTGATTTTTATCGAGTTTCTTAAGGCACCTTTTGCCCAAAGTATTCCTACCGTGACCTGCGTTTAATGCAATCTTAAACATTTACATCTTCCTCACTTTCGATTATTTCTTCATCGATTATTTCTTCTATCTCAACCTCAACCCACACTTGACGGATTGTGTTATCCTCAAGCAAGTACTTACTTTCATAATACTTCTCGTCCTGTGGGTATTCGGTTTTGACTACCTTATAATATCCTTGTTCATTATGAATTTTCTCACTGTTAGTAAAAACATCTTTACCGCCTATTTTCAGCGGTTTAGGTGCTTTTCTTATAGTGTTTTCGTCTATCAATTTGTAAAACATTAAACATCACCGCCCTTTAAAAATTCGCCTGTGCCTATATTGGTGTAAAATGTGTCATTGACAATATCATATAAGCCTACAACATTATCACTCTTTCGGTAGCAAGGAATAAAGTCACGAACAATAACATTATTTTTTGAAATTATACAACGATATAATTTTACTTTACACATATTTGTGGTAACACTCTGTTGAGTATTAAAGATTTGGTAGGGTAAACCTAAATTAGTTGTTACATAAGATGCTGTTACACTTGCACCATCAACATTGAGTGTACCAATTCCGTCATTCAAAGATAATATACACTCACTAATTTTATTTTTTTCATAAATAATCGCACCAATATTGTTAGTATTATTGTAATTATTTGCTGCATAAATTTTCCCATTATAGAAAAACAAACAACCATATCTACCTATTGGTGTAGCAATACCAAATAAATTTTTAAATGTATTATCAATAATGCTATTTTTAAATTTTATAAATATTTCCATATCTTCTAATGTTGCATTTACACCTGTATTTATATACTGTGTGCCTGTGCTTTCAATGTATTCTACCTGCTGATATTCCTTTGGTAGCAAACTTTTTCTTGCACTTATTAAGGCTCTTCTGCGTTCTAACAGTTTCATTCAATCAATCCCCCTACAACCACACCGTTTTTAATATTAAGTTCCCAAGTTTCACCGTTAGCAAAAGACGGAATACCGCCTATATATTTGCTTTCGGGTAAAGTGATTGTAATATCACCCTCACTTGCTAATGTGAAGTTGAGAGAGCAGATAAACGGTGTATTGGGATAAACAATAGTCAAGTTTGTTATATCGGTTTTGGCTATATACTCGGTGTTATCCTCGATTGTTAAGGTAGCACCGTCGGTGAAGGTTACTGTTCTAGGTTTTACCATACCTGCAATTTCTTGTTTATCGGCATCGGTTAAAACATAATCATCACCCTTATCTCCTTTATCCCCTTTTTCGCCTTTTAATTCACCGCTATTTTTCGCATTGGTGATTGCTTCCTCAACCGCTATACCGCTTTGAGCATAGGTGCTTTCGGGGTTGTAGGATTGGTCCACCTTAGCAAAAACAGGTACTTGCTGAGTTTGTCCGAATGTGACAGGCAATTCCTGATTGCTTTCATTAAGCTGAACATCAAATGTCATTAGATAACACCGTCCTTCAGGATGCGCTCGGCCGTAGTTTCAAACACTTGACTTTTAAAAGCATTGCCGGTTACGTCTACGCCTCTTAGCTGTATTTCAACCGTAGCACTTTCAACAAAGCCGAGAGTTTCTTCCTGTGTTAATGTTACGGCTACGCTATTTTCGGTTTTAGTGCAATCGGCAAGTGTCTTTTCAACAACGTGCATTGTATTACCGCCAGAGCCTAGTATTGTTATGTATAAGGTTTTTATAGTGCTTACCTCGATAGGCAAATTAAACGTGAATGTAGGTGTCGTGCCTCTCATAATTTACCTCCTATTCCGTAACTTCTGTGGGCTCAATACGGCGCCAATAGAATTTATCGCAAAATTCATCAAACATATCTTCACTAAGACAGGTTATTTCATAATTTATATAAATTCTTTGATTAGCAGTTGTACTTTTTACAATATCATTAACATCAACTGCACCCGAATTGCTAATTGAAGCCATTACTAAACCGTTTGCCGGGTCACTCATGGCAGGAATATCAGAAATAGTGTTGTAAAAACCTGTTACACCTATTTCATCAAGATTAAATGTTCCTATTCTTATCGAACTATCATCATTAAACGCAATATTCGGCGTAAAATCAAATCTCATACGAATTGTATGTCCACCATAAATGGCAGCAATTCTATACGCACTAATATAATTACTCATGGAAAATGCACTCTTTTCGCCATCATCACTATAAGTCATACTTTTAAACTCTTTATCTATAAGTTTCCATGTGCCTCCAAAAATGTCAGCGGGTTTTATTGGCTTGCCTGCAGCGTGAATAACATCACCTGTTTCCGAATCAGTAACCGGCTCTTCATACTTGCCGCCTATCCATATACTGCCGATGGGGTGCTCTATATCAAGTAAAAGCCGTTTTAAATTTTCTTTTAATACTATATTTTCAGCCGTGCTCGGTATTTGTCCCATTTAATTTTCCTCCTTAAGTACTTTTAAAACTTGCAATGCTTCACCGTTAATGTCGGTTATCACTCCACCGTTAATATCGGTCAAATCGGTGTAAACAACGGTGTAAGACTTAACCTCGTTAAACCAATCAATCCACCGCCACACTTCGTTTTTGAGATTGTTGGGATACTTTTCCCAAGTGTGTTTTTTGAAGTTCTTAATATCCACACCCAAAATACCGCCTATAACGTTTTGCAAAGCCTGTATGTTATATTCCACATCATTGAATTTTTGTTGAATTTCCAAAGGGGATATGTCATAGGTGACAGAAACGTCTTTCAGTTCGGCCACAGTAAGGCTAAACGATATAAGGTAGTCTCTGAGATAGTTAAAATTATTGTTAAAAGCGGTCATGTCCTCGACTGTTAAATACCGTTTTCTGTTTAAGCTTATCCAATCTGCCATTCTAACACCTCGATTTCTGCCACGTCCTCGTATCCAAAGGAAATTGACATGTCGGTTATAATTCCCGTCTTAATGCCGTCATAAGCTGTTTCAATCTGAATTAAGTCACCGATTTTTTCATGGCGTAAACGGATTTTTGCATTTACCGTACCACCAGATTGCATATATTTGATAATGTCATTTAGTTTTTGGCCGAATATATCTTTAGACTTTTCATCGCCATAGGTATCATCAAAATAGTTAGCCTTAAGACCTAATTTCGATAAATCCAACGTTGTTTGCTTCTTGGCGGTTGCGGTCGGATTCGATAATGTAAAATCATTATACGTATAATTAACTTTTATAACCTTTAAAGAGGTGTTTTCTATGGTGGAAATAAAATCTATATAATTGCAGGAAGATGAAAAAACGGTTATATCGTCGTTTTGTTGGTCGTAGACCTCACACGGTGTTTCAAAGTAATACACGGTCCGTTTATTAGCGGGATTGGTAAGTTGGATTGTTTCCACATTGCCAACGTCAAATCCGTAAGCCTCACGTATTTTAGCTTGTGTTGTCGGTTTCTTTTGTGTATATGTTGCCTCGCCGAGAATACGCTTTGAAGCGGTTGTTATAACGCTTTTAATTTCGGTTGGAATGGGTTTTAAAGCAATACCGTCATTGCGGCTCTCGTCTATCATAAATCCACAAGCAAAAGCATATAGGCACAGAGCATAGCGGCAACTATTAGCTTCAATAGGTCCTAAAACGTGATAAAAGTCCGCATTTGGCATTATTACGTCAACATCAGTAATAGTTTTAAGCTGTTCAAGAAATTCTCCAGTACCTAAGCCTGTATACCATTCTTTATATTCGTTTTCATCGAGTTGTTTTATTGGACTTAACGCTTTAACGGAGTGTATTTTTTTTGCTATCCATTCGGCAGTATCAAGATAAAATGTGCCGTAATATCTTTTATTACTGTATATATCAATAATTGTGTTTTCCTTGAACTGCATAGGCTCATCAACGACAATTGAAAAATCTAAAGCATTTACCGGGACATCGTCTGATAGAACGGTTAATTGCTCAATCAAACCGACGTCTTTTAACCTTTTGAATATTTTGACTTCACCAAATTTTATATATGAAATTTTTAAAAATTGGTAGGGTAGGGCGGTTTCTCTAAACATTAATGTTATACTGTACCCTTTCTTCGAAAACCATTCACAATCTAAATGAAACAACGAAGAATTGACATTATAGGTTTCAAATTCGTTTGTAGCGTCAGGGTAGGTGTACCGCACAGTTAACTTTCGACAGCAATCGCCGTAAAAGGCAATGGTTATACCGCCTGTAAGGTCTAAAAGTTCATCACAACGTATGTGTATAGCTTCAAGAGCTGGACTTAATTTGCAATTTTCGTTTGATATAGCACTCGATATGTAACCTACGTAATCGCCCGAGGTTAAAAATTCAGTATGTGTATTATCAAGATTGATTCCGTTTCCGTCAAAACTTATATAATTAGGCGGTGCGTTGCTTTTTAATAGAGTGGTGAAGTTAGTTTCGGATACGTTCTCAAAGCCTTCCCACAGCGTCCCTGTGGCTTTTTCTTGCATAGTTTGATTGAGTTCTTTGTAATGAATTTCAACCATAATTAAACACCCTTTGTATATCCTTGCAATTCGCCACCCGCAGGCCATTGGCTTTCCATGGCGACAAATTTAACTTCAATAGTGTTAGCCCAGCGCACTTTCCCGTCCTCAGCGATTTTGATACAATCACGCGCACCGGAGGATATATAATATTTCCAGACCATAGTACCTTGATTAAACGGGAGAACTATTTCATGTTCGCCCATAGGATTTGCAAGGATGAGCAGTATATCATCCCATACCTCGGTTGTGCAGTCTTTGCCTTGAATTATAGTGCCCTCATAATTGAAAAATGTGCCTATGGGGTCCATAAACATTGCGCCTGTGTTTTGTATTCTGCCCGCATTATTGCCGTTAAGAATTTCAAAACTGCATTTCACTCCCTGTTTCCAATTGACAGGGTATTCGATTCCGTCGATTTTTATCAAGACTGTCACCCCCAAATAGTTGCCCTTTTATTTTCTTCTTTAATTTGTAAATTTAGCCATTTGATAAATTGTGCCCAATTTCCTTTTGCTTCGATAGTTATGTTTTGATTTCCGAAGCCTTTACTGCCTAAATATTTCTCAAATGCTGCGGCTATGTTTTCGATACTACCTTCGACATAGGTTTGTCCTTTTGGTTGGTCGTTTACCCAAGCAAGCATTGGAGAACCACCGGGAAGAATAGCACCTGTGGCGAGGCGAGGAATTTTAGGAATTTTTGCCCAATCGGCATTGAGATTCCAATCTTTATCAAATGCTTTGCCAATTAAGTTTATCAGTTTGCATCCGCCACCCAAAACACTTTGTATGGTTAAATTAAGGTTTGATATAATTATGTTTAAAATATCGATAAGGATGTTTACAAGTGATTTCCATGCCTTATCCCAGTCGCCTGTGAAAACGCCTTCGAAGAAATTTATAATATCTTCAAAAAGGTGAATAAAAGAATCATACATATCTTTCAAACTATCGCCCATACCTTTGCCAAACACTTTGTTGATTACCTTTTCTGTCCACCATGTTAAAAAGGTTTTTGTGAGTTTTTTGACATTAGACCATAATTTTTTGATTTTTTCAGTAAAGCTGTCACCGGGCGTTAATTTATAAGCAGCATATAACATACCTGCACCAAGCAATATTAACCCTATACCAAGCGGGATACCTGCGCCTGTAAGGATAAGAGCAAGACCAAGTAAGATAAACAACGCACCGCCTATCGCTAAAATTCCCGCAATAGTACCTTTAGTTTCATCTTTCATAGTATCCCATTTTGCTGCATAAGTAGCCGCTAAGCCAACAGCACCTAAAGCAATTAGACCTAATCCTAAAGGAATATTAGCACCCGTAAAGACTAAAATTACACCGAGTACTAATAGTGCACCTGATATAATTGCGGTTAAAATTGCGATTTCATCAGTTATTTTACTTGTGTCGGGTTGCAAGTTTGATTGATTATTTGTTTGGTTGCCCGCTTCAGAGTTAGGACCACCAATAGTTTGTATAGTGTCAAAACCTGCCGTTGTCTTTTCTGCTTCCTTGCCTGCTTTTTTTGTTTCTTTAGTGAGTTGTTTCATTTGGTCGACATTTTTGCCGAGAATTTTTGCAAGACCAACAGTTAATACCTTTGTGATTTGCACCAACTTCTCTAAAATCCACTCAATAGCAGGACGTGCGCTTTCATATAATATTCGTCCTAATACAGCGAGATTGTTGTTTAATTGTGCAACCAATGAAGCGGTTTTGGTACCCGTTTCGTTTATAAGTTTACCGAATTCATTGCGCAATGCTGTAAATGCTTTAGTAACAACTGAGAAGAACAGTGCAGAGGCAATAAGGCTTTTTAAACGTCTTCCAAAACGGTCGGCAGATTTTGTAGTTTTAGCAAACGCTTGGGTGAATTTATTTTGTTTTTTGGTGTTGGAAAATATCTTATCACCAATGCTTGCGGTTTTTGCGTTTTGGGTATCAAGTTGTAAGTTCTGCTTTGATAAACTTCTTTCTTGCGATTGGCGATAACTTTCTTCTTTTGCAATCTTTTTTTGAAGTTGCTCATTAGTTCGCATTTCGGCTTTGAGTTGCTTATCTGACATTTCGGCTTGCCCATGCAGATAAGCGTCTAATTTTTGAGCAGAACGGTCAAGTTCTGCATTAAAATCTTTTTGTCGTTTTGTAGATTCCTCGATGTTGCTTTTGGTTCGAGCGATTTCTTTTTTTATATTGTCAGCCTTTTGCTGACTTAGCTGAAATTCACGGTCTAATTTTCGTTGTTTGGCTTCCGCTTGTGTAATGTTATAATCTACATCAAGAATCAAATCTGCCATTTAATCACCTCCATAGTTCGTCTTCGGCATCGTCGTTTTCTTTATCTTGTAAAACAATAACTTCTCTATTTTCGATTAAAATTTCACGTTCCCATTTTTCAAGTTTTTTACCTTTTGCGATTTTCTCTCTGATTTCGGTTATAGAAGAAAATTGACATTCGCCTCTATCACTAAAATAGCCGAGAAAGGTCCACCAATGTAAAAAAGGCAAATCCCGAACATCAAGAACGTTTGCTTTTGAGTTAACGGCCGATATGATAAGGTTATAATCTTGCTCCCAATCCATTATTTTAGGCGCATTTGGTCTATCGCCATAATCTTTTCCCCAGTCTATAAACCACATACCTTGTTTTATTGCTTCGCCTATATTTTCAAAGGTGTCATAATCTTCTTCGTAGAGCAGGCTTAGCATAATATGAAGTTTTTCCATTTGGGATAAATCGGGCTCATTAAAAGCGTTGCAAATTGTGATAATATTTCTAAAATCACATAGTATTGCTCTTTCGATGCCGTCAACAGTTAGAGTGTATGGTAAATCGGTAATCATTTTTTAAATGCCGGGTGCATACCTTTTTTGTCGAGATATGCTTTAACCTTTTCGTTTGTCGCTTTAATACGTATACCGTATTCTTTTTCAACTAAAGGTAGAACGCAATTTAAGAAGTTATCGAAATAGTATTCACCTTTTTCAGTCACTGAGACAACGCTTGCAAGACCAAAAACATCGTTGCAAACATCATAGGCAAACATATAATTGATTTTTTCACGTATGTAATTTTCAATTTCTTTTTTTATTGCCAATATTTTTTCGACTTCTTCAAGTGAATGTTCCTTCGGTGTAAGGTCAGCCAAATCATTTATGCCCAATTCTTCTCTTTTGCTTTCAAGAAAACTTGCTATATCTTTGCGTGCTTCCTGAAGTCTAACAGGGAAGTTGGTATCATTGAAATCCATATAAAAAACTCTGTCGCTTTTCCCAAGTCTGATAGGCGTTCTGCTCATTTCAAAATCAATAGAATATTCCTCTTGCGGAATTTCTTCTGATATATTTCTATTTACATTAACATCCATCTTTATATCCTCCTAAAATTTAAAAAAGGCGGTTATTAGCCGCCTTTACTTATTCGGCCGTTGCTGCCGGTGTATATTTTGTAAATGTAGGTTTCTTGTCAGTGATAGTAACGGTACCTACATCACCGTCACCAATGCCACTGAATGTACAGTCGCCGGCACAGTAGTTGCTTTGTCCTATGTTGTCAACTGTTAGTCGGCATCCTTCAATCTGTCTGCCCCACATTGCGCCTTTATCATTCTGTCTCCACTCTGCCACTATCAAAACAATATAATCGTTCATCAAGTCTTCAAGTCCAGACAGTGCCATCATTGCACCGTTCTCGGCAAGCTTGGAATGATTTTTGTTGAAGCGACAAGCCGCCATTTCAATACTTTCAGCTTTTCCGGTAATGTCATTGTATTTATCGCCTCTAACATCTTCGACTTCTTCGTTTTCGTAGTTGTTAGCAATAGACATTTCTTCAGTTTTATAACCTAAGTATTCAAATTCGCTGTCTGCCTCTGAAGCCTTCTTAGCAAATATAGCAAGTCGATGTCGCTTAACATCTCCTGAATCTACATTTGAGAAAGTTTTTAAAAATGTATATTTCTGTTCGGGTGTGAGCATTTATTTTTCACTCCTTTTAATATAGTTTTTAAATTCTTGCACTATTTGTTCGCTGTGCAAGTCGGCGGCAACCTTACCCCATTGAGCACATGCCAAAGGGTGTTGGTCGGTTCTGAAGTTAAAATCCAATCCGTCATACTGATTTGATGCATACGGCGCTTTGAAGTGTATGACGTTTTGTGGATTGCTCCGTATACTTTCGAGCCCTATTTCCATAGCTTGTTCAGGTGATAGTTTATTTTCACCAATTGCCATAGTACTTGCTAATATTCCCGTATCAAAAGGAATATAAGGAAACATATAGCGGTACCAAGTACACGCTAAAAAATTCATTGCAGCAGGGTTCGTGTATTTTTGCAGTTCCTTTTCCATATAAAAGGAAACACTTTTGTTATTTGGCAAGTTCCAACACCTCACACACAATGGGTATTGAATATTTGGCAAGTGCGTTACCGTCAATAGCGGGTGTCGAAGGTGTGCTGTATTCGCAATAAACGGTTTGCACCTCGTATCCTTTGCCGAAGTCTGGATAATTACCGTCTTTTTCCATCTGTTCTATAAACTCGTTGATATTGCCAACCTCTAATAAATCAGATATGTTTTCGTTGCTATCTAACAGAGTTTTAAAGAGTTGATTGAAAGAAATAGACTTAAAGTCAAAAACGGTAAACCTTACTTTGTGAAGGACTGAGCCATCCACATAATGTTTGTCTTCATTACGTGCAATTTGCTGTGAAACTATTTGAATATTACTGTCCTGTGCTTCAACAGCATTTAGAAACAGTTTGTTGTTTTTTATGTATTCACTTTGCAATAACCACTTAATAAAAGGGGAGATATAGTCCATATTAATCACCCCTTACCAAATAATGAGCTCCGGGTAAATCGGTGTTGATATTTATCGAAGTAATAATCGTACAGCCTAAAGCATCATATTTTTTAACAATATCATTTGAACGTTGGCCTTGGATGTGTTCGTTTATTTCGTCCGAAACATCGCCTAAGACTATTAAATCGCCGACTTGAAGTGTTATACTTTTACTCTTAAGGCTATTAGGAATTTTAAGCCAATCAAAAGATGATACAAAATTCTTTTGTTTTGGTATGCGAACAATAGCGTTATCGTTTAGGCTTTTGGAATTTCCTGTAGAAACATTATGTTTCTTGTGTTTGAAAAAACAATTTCTTAGCAAATGTCGGTACCAATAAACCTGTCCTGATTCGATATCTTCGCATTTATTGTAAAGTGTTATGGTTTTATTCCACATTATTCCACCCCACAATAAAGCAATTCGTTATCATCTTCGGCTAAATAGGTGTGAATTATGTCGGCAATTTGCTCCTGTGAGCTTTTTGGCTCGGCATAAGAAACTGAGTAACCATCATTTGAAAAACCCGTCATAGTTGTGACAGTGCCGTTTTTTGCGTTATTTGCAAAGAAGGCTATTAGTTCAAATGCACACCTCTTAACACATTCGGGAATAACCGTCAAGGATTTGCATTTATTCAAAGTTGCATTATCGATTTCACGTTCAGCTCTAAAGGCAAAGCGGTTAAACTCTGTATTGTCTAATTCGCCGCCAAAGGCTTTATATTCGTTAAAACTTAGATACATTGTTCAACCGCTCCTTTCGTTTAGTTTTTATCCGATTCCTTCGGCTTGGGATCCTTTGGAGTTTTATTCTCCTTCGGCTTGGGATCCTTTTTGATAATTAATCCTACTGTTCTTGCCATATCAATTCACCTCTTACTTATGATGCAGATAAATACCCGCTACCTTATTTTCATAAGCATCAGCAAGACCGTAGGCACGATAGAAGAACATCCAACCATCGCTATTCTGGTTTGTTTCAGGGGTAATAATTTTGTTTACAGTGTGTTTAGGATACTGTAAAATGGCAGGCTTATGAATAACCATAAAGTTGATATCTTTACCGTCTGCGCTCTTGGCAAAACCACCCGCAAGTTCATTTTCGCTAGTTCCGTCAAATAGGTCGATGGCAGTATAAAAACGGCTCTGTGGTACTTTCTTAATACTTGCAAAACTTGCAAGAACTTCCTTTGATTTGGTAGTATCTACCGCATTTACAGCATTGTATAAAGTCGGAGTGATACGAAGATGTCTGTCTTCTGCAGGTACTTCGTCTTCGTCCATTTTGCTTTGTGCCGCAACAAGTGCCGCAAGAACTGCATTTCCGTCCACAAGTTCGCCACTATCCGAAGAAACGCCTTCAATACCGGCGTATTTTGCATATCGGAAAGCGTCCATTTCAGGAACAACCTTTGTGCGAATGAATTCACTTGAAAGTTTACCGAATGCAAGACCTGCAGTTTCTTCGTCATCCATAGCATCAACAGTAAACTTTCTGCCACGGTCATAATTAAAGGTTACGGTTTCGTTTGTAAGTGAAACATTACCCATTACGTAACCGCTATTTCTTGAATAGTCTGCAAGACCATCCATTGAAATCTTAGGTATAATAATTTCGTTTGCGTTTGCTCCAGCTTTTACGAGAGTTGTATCTCCGTCAAGGTCTGCTGTTGTTGATGCTTGTTTGTATACAGCATCAAGCAAATCAATGTACTTTTTAAATAAAGTTATTACGTTTGGCATTTATTTTTCTCCTTTTCATTCTTTTATGGGTGGTAAACCCATTACCGCTCTTGCTTTTGCATCGTCAATATCGACTTTGCCCCCACTTGCAGGCGGATTAACAAATTTTTGGTTGGGGTTTTCATAAATGTTTTTGTCTTTGGTGATGATTTCAAAGATGTCGGCATCGCTCTTGCCTTTGTTTTCGTCAAGGGCAACAGCTTTTTCAAACTCTTCAAATATCCAATTTTCAGTTCCTTCGTTAAGGAACTTTTTTTCACCTCTGAGCGGTGCAAAACGAGCTTTTAGCGCTTCAAGCTCCTTTGCTGCATTCTCTTTTTGAACTCTATCAGCTTCAGCATCTTCAAGCTCTTTGATTTTATCCTGCAACGCTTTAACGTCAACCTTGTTTGCATCTTCAAGTTGTGATTTTAGGTCGGTTATAGTGTTATTAGCAGTTGTCAATTGGTTGTTGACCTTTTCGAGTTTGTTTTTGTGCTCGTCAATAACGATATAATTTTCATTTAACGAGCGCCGAAGGTCTTTGTGTTGGTCTTCGGGTACCGTAATGCCGAGTTCTTTTAAGATTTCAAAAATATCTTTCATTTTTTGTTCACTCCTGAAATGTTTTTTGTTTGGATTTTCGCCAAAATGGAATTTACAAGACTATTGTAAAGCATTTATTTTCTTTTTCTCTACCTCTGAAATAAAAATATTTTTTAAATTTTTTAGGCATAAAAAAACCGCCCTCTAAAGAGAGCGGAATTAGTTTGACAAAGCACATTTATCTGCACTTTAGTCAAAGTAGCATATTTTTTATAAAGTTTTAATATTTTGTATTTGATTCGCAAAAAATTCAACATTTCCAATACAAATGCTTTCGATTTCAGGTGTGTTTTCGTCCGCAGGTGTATAGTCGGTTGCTAAACCGCTATAAATTCTACCATCGGCGGTTATTATTTCTATTTTTTTATTTTCGTATTCGTAAAGTTTCATTTTTTCAGCTTCTTTCTTGGTACAATATGTGTACCTTTTTTACCGTAATGTATAGAAAATCGATTGGTAGGCTCAAATTCATTTGTTTCGGGGTTAAAAACATAACCAACATCTCTATCTATAACAATAAATTCTTTGTTAGTCCATTTACCTTTTGTATCAATCCTTACTTCTCCCTTACCGTAATATTGGTCCACAAGTTCTTGGGCTTCTTTTAAACCGCCGATAAGATAACTTTTGTGTTCTTCAGGTTTGTATGTCTTGGGGTTGATAATGTGTTTATTTTGATTTCCAACATTAAGTTTTAAAGGTAAATCACCTGATCGAATCTGTGTCAACATTGTTTGTCTTGCTTTTTTAATTATAACAGATTTATCATCGATTTGCAAGCCTTTGATACTAATTCTCCTATACCCCTCAACAGTTGCACGTTTGCGGTCGTAGTAAAGATTATGCTCTTCGGAAAACTCACGGTAAGCGGTCTGATGCTCGTTGATTTTACGCTGTATGCGTTTGGCTTCCAATTCGTCACCTGCAGCAGAGGCAAGCAAGCGCTCATTTTTAAGTTTGCGTAATTTATTTTCCATTCTACGCTGTTCTTGGGTTGAATCGTACTTTTCCTTGCTGTTTTTCTCGAACTCTTTTAACTGTTCTTCCGAGTGTACGGGTTTAGAAATGCCGATAACGATAGGGAAGGATACGTGCTTACAATTCCACTCACCGATTCTTCGAGGCATAGCGGGGTAGTGGTTGCCGTTTACATCGTTAAAGGACATTTGATTTTGCATACGAAAAAATTGCTCGTTATCAAATTGCCTACCTTGTATTGGTGCATGGTCCGGGGCGGAAATGGCGTGTGCTGATAGCTCTACACCGTCACTTTCGAATTTTTCACCGTGATAATCAAGCATTTGTTGGTTTAACTGTCTGATACCGTCAAGCAGATTTTGGCGGATGTGACTGTCAACTCTGCGGACCGTTCCGCTTTCCCATTCAAGCACACGCATATTGTTAGATAATTGTTTTATACTTTTACGCATTGCGGTATAATAATCTACCGTTCCGCTTTGTGCTTCGTATATAGCCTTGTCTACAATTCGGGTATACATACGCCTTAACGGAATTGTTTTATCATCAATTTTGTATGCAAGTGTGTTTGATAGGTTTTTAAACTCTGCAGCAGTTTGTCTTGCAATGCTTTCAACAAGATTGTTTAAATAAGGGTCGTTTTGCCACGTGTGAGCTGCTATTCCTTTAGCAGAATAAAAGACATTGGCAAACTCATCGTTGCCATCTGCGACCTTTTGCAGAGTATCAACAACAGCCATTTGACCACGGTTTGAATATTTGGCTATGAGTTTCGTTATTTTTTTGAAGTCAGCACCTAAGTACTCAATAGCATTGGTGAGTTTTTTTACATCGGACGGCGAAAGTTCACCGATAGATTTTATTCTTTCGGCGATAACTTTCGCAATTTCGATATTTATTTCTTCTGCAATACTTACCGCTTCATTAGGAAGAGCGTTTACCCACTTTTCGTTTTGGATTTTATTCATCTATATCGTCTGTTTCTTTATATTTTTGTGCCACAGCATTAAGTTCTGCCATATATTTTTGAGCTTCTTCTTCCGAGAGATTATTTATCCAAGCGCAAATAGTTTCGTCTTTTACAACGCCTGCAGAATGACCTTGCATAAGTTGGTTAAACCGTTCTTTGGTTTCTTCTATGTAATCATAAGACCAATCATGTCGAAGTGACCAATTACCCATAGGTGTGGTCCCATTTATATTCATAATGATATTGATAGCGTTAAACAACATACGGTCGCCGAGTTCAAGACGCTTTCTAAAACGTTTTACAAATGCGAACGTCTTTTTTAAACTGTTTTTCATTTCGGTAGCAGTTGCGAATGCAGTCTCGGGGGTTGTAAATACGCCACGGGAGAAACCACAGCATAATTCAAGAACTGAAAGATTGAAATTGTTAGCAGCTTGAAATTCTGTTTCACGAATATCAGGTGAGTAGTCGTGTATCATATTTGATATGCCTTTTTCACCTAAGTTACTTCTGGACATGACGAAGGTTTGACCTTCGAGTTTAAGTTTTTTGCTCTCGTTTTTTGTGCTTTTTTCGGATTTGAACAAAGAACGGTCGGCGAGAGTTTTTGCGGTTTTTCGGTCAAATTCTTCGTTGTATTGTTTGTATTTGGTTTTTATATTTTCAATTATGTCTTCGTTTCCAAACGTTATAGGCACGCCGTTGGCGGAATTATAGTTATCGCGATTGATTGTAGGGCATTTATAACGCCCGATAAGCAATTGGTCTGCAACAATGGTTACTTCGGTTTCCATTTGATTCCATTGGGTTGTCGCGATGTCAATTTCTTTATCATCCTTAAAAGCAAAACGGCGAATATATACAAGCGTTGGTGAGCTTTCATCCTTTATGGTTTGACTTTCAAAAAGGCGATAAACTTTTCCATCCTTTTTTTGTTCGTCAAGTTTCATTATTACGCCCTTAAGATACGTGCCTATGCATTCGGTAATTATGAAATTGTCGTTGCCGATGATATTTAATCCGATATGTGTACCATCGGTATACGGTCTGACAATGGCGTCACCGGTACCAAGAGAAACCTCGGCAACAGGGGTTTGTATTTCGTCTGTATAATAATCTTTAATTTTGCGCACAGCATCGGCTCTTGCGTTGTTGCTTTCGATTATAACATCACTGTCATCGATTGCTATGTTAGCGATTACACCTGCGCCGATTGCAGTAGGGTTTAAGCCACGTGCGGTAAAACTAATTTCCGTTTCAGTCTTGTCAATAAGTTCTAATTGCAATTTAGCGGCAATTTTTAAAAATATGTTTTTAACAGTTGATTCAATATTCATCTTCTATATCTTCCTCTTCTTCAATGTTTTCATCGGGATATGCTTCTTCTCTTCGGCTCTCTCTGATTACACGGTTAAGCGCATATATTAAAGCCATTATGCAGTCTTCATTTAAGTCCGGGTAGCGACTTGAAAAAGTGCCGTCTTTCAACAGTTCAAATTCAAGCTTTGTTAATTCGTTTGCAAGGTGTGGTGTACGGTTACGGTCGACAACTATTTTATTGCACATTTGCAACCATTCCCAGCAGTAGTCACGACCTTTGTTTGAATCCCACCGTTTTACAGCTCCAATAACGTCAAATCCCCAATCGTTCATATCGGTTATATTATCGGGTCTTGCGCTATCCGCTATAATCTCCACATCTTTGTATTTATTAATTTTTCGTGCAAAGGTGGAATTTTTACAACGTTTTGAATATACTTCTTCAATCGGATATAAAATGTCTGTTTCGTGGTCGTAATAGCATTTTATAAATACTTGTGGGTGTTCATATCCAAAGTCCAAACCGTGATAGAAGTAAGGCATAGCCGTTATTTCTTCATCGGTTATGTCGCGAAGCTCCACATTTTCAAATATTGCGCCGCCTGTGCCGGTTACTTCTCCTAAATAGTTGTTTCGGTAATACTTGGGTTTGTGTTCCTTAAACCATTCAGCGCGTTCAAAGAAACGTTTTCCAAGCCATTCAACAGGTACGTTGTAATAATAGCTATGGCAAATATGGGTTAATTCGTCACCAACCTTTGAGGCAGTATATTCGTTCATAAAGTTGCTTGTAGACTTTGGCGGATTATATATTTTCATATTCACAGCGGGCGCATCAGCGCGAATGAAGGTATCGTGAATATTGTCAAGCTGCTCAATACCTGCCATTTCGTCACATTCCTCATTAATCAAAAGCTTTATGTAGCCAAACGGCAAATTGTATGACTTTAACGAGATAGGTTTGTCAGCACCTACAAACAGTACGCATTGCCCGGTCTTTTTATATTTCGCCATTAGGGGAGAGGTGGTGAATTCCCAATCGTCAAGTTTGTTGTGCCGGGTGATTGTTTTCATAAACTGAGAATATACAGAGTTTCTCAGGTCTGTTTTATATCTTCTGGTTACAACGCAATGTGCGTTCGGGTCGTTTCGGATTGTTTCTTCAACTAATGCTCCCCAGAAGTTTGATTTTATAGAACCGCGTCCACCCTTAAGGATAATTTCTTGAACTTTGCTTTTGCCTTCAAAAATTTTATGTACCAGACGGTAAGTTTCAACAAAGTCAATAGTTATATCTGTTATAGGGATGGTATAGTTTTTATCAATATTATCTTGTTCTTCGGCCTTATCTTGATACGCTTGCAATTTATCAAAGGCGGCAATATTACCGCTTGCAGCAGCTTTCATAAGTCCCGTGCAAAGCAAAACATTATTAGTAAGGTCTTCGTCCTCAAGGCAGTCGGTAAACTGTGCGGCAGATTCCTTGCTTTTGTCGGTCATAGGGGAAGAGAGCATTTTATTTATAATCTCTGCGGTGGTCTTTTTCTTTCGCCTAGCAATGCCACTTGCTATTCCGCCTTTTTTGCCGTTTTCTCTAACTTCACTCGGGCTTCGCTTACTATTTGGTATTAAATTTTTCTCATTCAACCTATCACCATCCTTTGCGATATACTCTATATCATTTTACAAAATCTATTTATCGTTTTTCTACCTTTCAAAAAATAAAAAATCCACACAGTTTTTAAGCCGTGCGGATTATGATTTTAAGGTGGGTATTTATCATTGATAATTTTAAAATGAGGGCATTGTCTGTAATTAGTCTTACAAAAGTTGCGTTCGTGTTTTTCTTTTTGCTGTTTACCCCTAAAAGAGTGCACACAAAATACGGATAATAAGCCTTCGCATTTTATACTCTTATCTTTTTCTGATTTATAAAAAGGGCATTTTACATCCTGGGCGCCGTAATCTGACAAATATATCACCTCCTGTTTTACCGTGGGAAGAATTCTTTTAAATCTATACCGCTATCCCTTAACTTAATTTCGCAAATATCGGGTACATCTTCGTCCACAGCATCGTACCTGCCTATTGTTTTAATCTGCATCTCGGCAAGTTTATCAGAGAATTGCTTTAATCTTTGTTGACCGAAACCATAATCAAAACGTAGTATGTATAATACTTGTAATGCGACTTGTCGATTGTACAATTCTAGTAGCTTATCAAACTCCTTTACGCACTCTTGCCGTAAGGCTTTGCGTTGTGCAGAATTTGGTGTATTGTTGTTAATTCTTACTCGCATTATCTCTACCCACCAATTCTTTTAAGAGGTTGTCAATGTCATCTTTATCAACAACATTGTAAATACTACCACAATAATCTATTTTGAAAGTTTCTTTATTCAACCTTTCCGCAAACTCTTTGTATGCTTCGGCTTTGGCGGTTTTAATGATATGTGCAATATGATGTTCTATACTTTCTGCATTTGCTATTGCACAATTATAAAATTCGTCAAAAGATGTTGTGTCACCATTTTCATCAATACCTAATATTTCTATATCAGAGCCATAATAAAAATCAAAATATGCTTTGAAATTTTGTAGTATCTTATTCTCTGCTTTTGCCTGTTCTAAATCTTTATACAGTTTGAGAATATCGCTTGTCATTTGTCGATTGTTTTTGCTATAATTCTCATTCTCTGCTTTAGCGGTTTTAAGTTTTTCATTTACAATTTTTAAATCAATGTCAAACTTATTACAAGTGTCTTCATAGATTTTGTCACCAGCCTTAATTTGTTCTTTTAGGCGGTTGATTAGGTCAAGGATATTTTTTAACGTTTTAACATCAACCATATCAAGCACACTTCTATCAACCGTGTTGGCAAACTGTATCATTCCTTCTAAAGCCTTTATAATCTCGTTATCTGTTAGTTTTTTATCGGTATCTGACATAATTAAACAACTCCTTTATAACAAAAAATATACTCTTAGGGAATTTTGGAAAGTACCACGGACAATTTCTACAATTTTTAACTGCCTTTTTATATTGGTCACACCAATAATAACCTTTTAAAATGTTTTTCTTTTTTCGTGCGTGACTGCATTTATCGGGCATTTTGTTCACCTCTTTTTATTATTTCTTCTCTGCTTTTTAGGGTGCTTTCGTTTAGGTTGATAGAATACACTGCCTTGATTTTGAAATTTTTCCATATCTCTAAGCATTTTCATAGTGTATCTCATATCACTTGCTATTCGTGATAACAACTTCCTCACGCTCCTTTATCGGATAACTGTTTTGTTTTTTGCAAATGTGCTTTAATTCACAAATTGGCTCATAATGTTCACCGCACTTGTCGCATTTAACAGTAGTGAAGCAATGCCACGGCGGGTATTTAGGGTTTTTTCGTTTCTGCATTTTGTAACTCCTTTAACTTTGCTTGCGCTTCCTCTTTGGTGAGGAAACAATCCTCATCAGGATAAACCTTTAAATCGGTATCAAAGTTGTTTTGTGTTTCGTTTATGTGGAATTCAAGCGTTTCATCAAGGTCATAATCGTTTATCCAAGAAGTAGCAATTATACAACCTTTGGATTTTGCAAGAAACATAACACACGATATGTCAACCGCTTCGCCGTCCTCTCGGTCTATAACCCAAATTTCATCGCCAACCTCAACAGACGGTACTATAACGCCGTTTGATAAAAGGTAGTCGGCAAAATGCTCTGCCCCTTCCAAAGAGTTATATTTTTCATACTCTGCCGAAAATGGCAAATCACCTATTAACTTTATCAGCCTATCTCTATCGGTCATTCGGTATCACTCCAATCTAATGCTTGACCGCAATTTTTACAATATTTAGGCGTATCATAATCAACCTCATAATCTTGACGGCAGTAAGGACAATAAGCGGTATCATAGATTAACTCGCCGTTATCGTCATATCCATCACCCTCGTAATCGGGGTGTTTGGGTATCTGCTTTTCAAGGGCAAGAATAGCAACTCCATACGCTTCTATTAAAGGTTTATCTTCTTTTACAAGTTCACACTTCCCACAATCTCTGTCGCATATTTTAGAGCGTTGAACACATCTAATTTCGTTTTCCATATATTCGTGTGCTTCCTGTGGTGTCATTTCCCCTGCACCTCGCTTTCCACATAACACCAACTTTGGGGCGGTCTTTTAATATCGCAATCCCAACAACCTACACAGTTTTCACGGTCATTACCTCTGTGGCAATCAATAGGTTTTCTAAACTCGCTCAACTCTCTCGGCTTATCATAGATTACAAGGTTTGATATGTGCCAACCGTACATTTTGTTATTAGTACAATAAGATGCTGTTTCGGCAACACTCATACAAGCAGCTGTATAAAAAAGGGTATCGTGTCCAAAGGTCTCATCGACAATAATTCCATCACAAATAAACTCGCCAACAACCTTACCTAAAAATCTTTCCATTAAATGCTGATATTCTTTAGGTATTCGGTTAAAAGACTTTTTATCTTTACTGCAATATATCTTTGTGACCTTATCCCAACGTTTGTTTCTTGGTCGGCTTTTTCTTACCTCTATTGTTTTCTCTTGTTTAACATTCCAACCCATTTTCTTGGCAATTATCAAGAACACCCAATACGGCTGTATGCTTATCATTACAGATTTACTCATCAGAAGCACCGTCCTTTCTTACGCCCCTGCTGCAAAAATCATTATCATAGCAAGGTCTTTTATATAAATCGCAAGTTCTTAAATCTTTACCGTTAATTTTGATTTTAGTCGGTTTTACAAATTCGCAATCCTTGCACCTCACGACCTCAACCACGTCGGCAGAACGTATCATACCAACCGCTCCCTGAAGCAATATAATATCGTCCACAGGGTCAAGTGTCTTTTGCCCGTCTTCTATAGCGCCTTTACCAAAGTCTTTTATAACTTCAACTGCTTTACTGCGCTCTATGTATTCTTTAGGCATTTAATTAACCTCCTTAAATATGTCCACGTGCCATAACATACTCATAAATCACTTTGCAAATTTCTGCATAAGCCTTTTTGTGAGATATTTTATTATCAAAATCCACTTGTTGACTTTTTTTATAACGGTCAGCAATTGTATCCAAGGTATAACCGGAATCGTAATCGTTTTGAATATCTTCTTTTAAATATGCTTGTGTTTTTAATTTTGAACTACGCATTACTCAGTCCTCCAAACCCACACCGCCTGCAAAATTATCTACGACAATTTCGTCTAGTAAATTTATTTGTGCATTTGAACTTTTTCGCATTATATTCCTCCATTTATCCGCAAGTTTTTTTATCTCTTGCCTCGATTGTTATTTCCGTTCTAGGGTTTTCTTTGCAATAATCAGCTTCTAATTTTAGAGTTATGTATTTGAAACTATCATCTTTTAAAATTCCTTCCTTAACCAATGGGTCAAGCAACATTTTCCCGCTATAGTTATCAGGGTCGCGCCGCTTTCTGTCCGGGAAGAAATATCTAATAGTAACAGTAGCATATTCATATGGTGTAGTAGGTCTTTTTTTGATTGCAAATTTTATTGCCCAATGCCAATTCTCTTTAACTTTTCGGTAAATGTTAAAGTTATGGCTATTACCTAAAAATTTATTATTGCTAGGCGGTATATCCTTAATTACAATTTTAATCATTTTAATTCCTATTCCTTGTTATTTAGCATTTTTTCGAATAAATCAATATCATAGGTTACATGATTTTGAGTTTCGTCCTGTTTCTCGGTTATATCCCATTCACGTGCTTTTGCTTGCCAATCAGATATATCCCGCCAATTCTTCGCGCTGTAATAATAAAAGAATTTATCAGGATTGATTTTTAAATTTTCCTCTTCACAGAATTTCTTTACTTCTTTTAGGGTGGGTAAGTATTTTTTGCGCCTACTCTCTCTTTGAGATACGATAGTATCTTCTATTTTATTTTGTGGGTTTCCCGTAGTTTCATCGGGGTTTTCGATAGTTTTATCGGGGTTTTCGGTACAGAAAACATTTTTTAAGGTAAGCTTATTAAGAATACCGGCAGGAACGTCTTTTTTATTGTCGACGTCAAGCAACCAATATTCTTTAATCATCACAATATAATCACGGCTGTTAAACATTCGTAAATACCGCCGCTGGATACCCGCTGAAGTTAATACCCCAAACACCTTAAAAACCCTTTCATCAAAGAAAGAACATCTTAAGGCACCCGAAATAAACTCGCTTATGTACCCGGGACTGCAACCACAACCTGCACCATCCGACACTAAGAAGCACCTGCTTTTGTCCCATTTAATAAAGTATCCATTTTTGCCGTATATTTCACACATAAGGTAGTTAAGCAAATACATACCCTTTGCGCCAAATTCGGCTCTAAGTAATCTTACCTTGTCATCACTGTAAAAATCTGTATCGAATGGAAAATAATCAACCCCGTCTTTAAGCGGTCTTGCCAATTATTTTCCCTCCTTAAAATGGTAAATCGTCATCTGAAACATCGTCTAAATCACCAAAGTCATTAACGCTTGCATTGCTGAAAGATGCAGTATCTGCTGTGGGTTCAGAATCTCTCTTAGATTCAACAAAATGCACGTTATTTGCAACAACCTCAAATGCAATTCTGTTGTAACCGTTTCTGTCTGTGTACTTTCGAGTTTGAATACTGCCCTCAATACCTATGAGACTGCCCCTTGTGAAATGATGCGTTATAAATTCTGCAGTCTTTCTCCAAGCGACTATGTTGATAAAATCTGTCTGCCGCTCCCCATCAGTGCGGTGCGGTCGGTTAACTGCTATACTAAACGATGTTACCGATATACCATTTTGTGTTGTTTTAAGCTCTGGGTCGGCGGAGAGCCTCCCTGTAAGCACAACCAAATTGAACATATTATTCCAGCTTTCTGTATGTGAGTTTTTTAATGTCCCAATCGGGATATTTGTGACTTAAGTAGTCCTCTATGCTTTTTTTGATTTCATTGTGATATTTGCCGTTGTCGTATTCAAAATGCTCTTGCGCGGTTAAGCAGACAAGATTTTGCGGTATTCCAAGTCCTAATCTTGAACGTGGTATGTAATGCGCTATCTGTATATTTTCACGTTTGCCACTTAAAATGCTGCAGCCACCGTCACGCTCTAATACTTCTTGCCGTACATTGTAGGAAATATCACAAGCCTTAGATATTTTACTCATCCGCTATCACTGAGCAGTGTCAACTCTTTCGGGGTTGCTGTTTCTATGCCGTTATTTTTGCACTCTTGAATTAAGAGGTTGATTAACCTTGACATCTGCGCTGTGTCATATTCGGAAGAACCCATATAATTTATAACATTGGTATATCCTTCAAATTTGCTTTTGCCTATAACTTCGCATACCCAACCAAGACCGCGCTTTTCCCACACTTCAATCCATGTTTCAACCGCTTCGTCTTTTATTGGTGTTATTTCGTAATTGCCACCCACTTCTTTAACAAGTATTCGGTATATATCGCGCGGAGCTATGTTAAGCTTCGCCGCAAGCTGTCCACACATTTCCCAAAAATATGCATTGCTGTCAAGACTTCGTTTATTGCGCCATAGGCACAGTCTGATTCTGAGGTCTTTATCCTTGTAGTCGTCATACATGTCAAGAAATGTTCGGGGTACAGTTACCGTTAATGCACAGTCGCCCGTCACGGTAAGCATTAAATCCTTTATTTTGCATTTTTGCTCGAACATTTGATTTCCCCTTTCCACGTCTTCCAACATATACAACAGTTCGCTCCGTACCAATCCATAGCAGTGGTGGCATATTCGGGTGCTAACAGTTCTATTTGCAGGCGACTTATAGGCCTATCGGGTTTTTCAACCTCGCCTATCCACTCTATACCGCTTTTAACAAGAGTGTCAAAATCACCGTTTGGTTGTTTTGTAATGCTCAATTTATCGCCAAAATAAGCCGCACAGTGGTTTTTTTCTGTTATCAGTATAAAATCTTTGTTTTTGCCGCAAGCTACAAGCACGATGCCGTAATCTTTATCTAACACGGTTTCAAATCCAAAAGGCGGGTTATACGGTGTGTAGCTTTGCTCGGCGGCAGTGGTGTAATCCTTTGTTATATTCTCTTTAAAATTTTTAGGTTTAAAAAGTTCTTCGGCAGTTAAGTGTTCACCTTTTGGTTTTTTAACTACTCCGTTTAAATTAACTTCGGTTTCCACACCCTCTGGATAAAGCTCAACATTGCCACCAAAATCAATAACGGTACAGCTTGTTTTGTTCGGTGCGGTTCTAAGTACTCTGCCAACCTTCTGTACCCATTGTCCGTGAGTGCCATTAGTGTCAAAATCCACAACGTTACGTAGTTCTGGGTAATCATACCCCTCGGTGCAGATGTCAACGTTTATAAGCTCGTCACAGTCACCACTTTCAAACCGTCTAAGTTCTTCCTCACGTGCAATCTCATCAAGTCCTAACGAAAGGTATGCGGGCTTTCTGCCAAGCCCCTTAAGTGTGTCATATATACAGGTGCAGTATTCGTGCGACGGCGCAAATATAACTGTCTTACCGTCTTCTTTGAGCCTTAGGTATTCTTCGCATAGTTTTTGTATAAGCTCACGGCCGAACATATCATCAAGTTTACAATTCTTGGAAAGGTGCCCCTTTTCCTCACCGTCTTCTGTTTGGAATGTGGGGGAAAGGTCAACAAACCTCGGCCTTACAAGATAATGACTATCTATAAGAAATTTAGATGTTATCTGATTAAAGTTATCAAATAGTTCTATTAGTGGCAGTTTGTCACCTCTGTTCGGTGTTGCAGTAACACCGAGTAAACAGGCATTTGGTTTTCCTTGCTTATTCCAATTAATAATAGCCTCGTAGGTGCTCGCTTTTGCGTGGTGCGCTTCATCAATTACTATAAGGTCGAAGTAACTGCTGGCAGCGGCAAAATCGTCAAGCAGATTAACCACAGTCTGCACCATTCCGAAATGTACATAACCGTGCAAGCTCTTTCGGGTAGCCGTTATTTCACTTGTTGCAAGTTCGGGGCAGACCTTTTCGAACTTAGTTCTGTTCTGCCCGTGTATCTCGGTACGGTGTACTAATGCAAGCACGTGTGGTCGCCTTTTATTTTCTGCATAAAAGCCGTTAGCAAATCTTCCTATTGCCGCCGCCATCATTATTGTTTTGCCTGCACCTGTTCCTGCTACTATAAGGGAATTTCCACGTTCCTTGAGCATTTCAACGGCATTTTGTACTGCAGTTTCCTGATAAGGTCTTAATTTAATTTCAGCCATCTGTATGCCTCTCTTTCAGAAGAAATGCACCTGCCGCTGAAAAGCTTCCTGTTATGCTTTCGTCTGGCGTCTTAAATCGGATTGCATTGTATTCCTTGGCTTGCTCAATTATTTTTTGCAAGCATTCCTTGCGGTATTGGTCCGCCTTGTCAGCTTCTTCTTTTGCCCTTGCATATTCGGATAAATCGCAAGTAAGAGTAAGGCTTTTGTTGTAAGCGGTATTTATCCGTATGCTTTCTATAATGTTTTTTTGTGTATCGTGTGCTATATATGCTTTAGGCTCTGTACAGTTGTCTACATCAGCAAAAAAGCGTTCAAGGCAGACCTTTATAAGAGCGGACAAATGGGGGTTGTCTGCAAAATAAAGTATATTAATACTCATTTTGTCTTTAAGATATTCGGCACGCTTCCTTTTTGACATTTGGGTTATTTTCCCACGTTCAAATATTGTGTCATTTTCTAACACCATTATTTGAAGAATATAAAAGTCTGATTTCGTCATTGCTAATTGGTACTGCGCTTGTACTATGTATTTGTACGGCAAGCCTTTTTTTATAACGCTCGGCATCATAGTCTTTTGTTCGCATACGAATTTTTTACCGACAGGCACAAAACCGCCGCCGTAATTAAAAGGTTTTTTGTCTACCTCTTCGCTTACGCCGCTAATGTCAAGACTTGCTATAAGCTTGTCCGATGCATAAACCGCACCCGCCTTAAGTTTTTTCGTTCTGCCATGCTGTAATACTGATAAGCCATAAGGTTCAACAGCATGACCGTATTCTGCAAATTCAGGCGGCAATTCCTCTCTTTGATACACTCCGTCATTTTTAAGCTTATGGTATAATGCCCAAGCGGTTGTATAAGGCTTTTCGGATTTAAAGCTTTCCGAATTTATACCGCAGTTTTGCAGTTCTTCATCGGTGGCATAGTAACGTACTATATCAAACACTTCGCTACCTCCAATTCTTGTCTGCCTCGCCTTTTCCCATTCAAGAGTGCCTTGTTTAAGTTTGGTTTTATTCATCTTTGTCCCCCTTAAGCACCTCACCGAGCAACGGCGCTATAACTGCCGCCGTGGTTTTGCCTTTGAGCAAGCATACAATGCTTGCGTAATGGGTGTTAATAACCTCTTGTATATCTACTCCATCTTCGAATAGAGCTTTTATCTCATTTGCTTTGTCGGTTGCAAGCTTTGGATTGACCTTAAATAATTCCAGGGTCTCTTTAGCATCTGCTTTCTGTTCGGGTGTAAGGTTGTGAATATCTACATTAACCGTTTCCATAGGTATCTCGAAATCTATCCTTTTGGGCGGTAAATAATTTTCGGGCGGTACGAATTCTTCATCTTTATCAAAGGCATATATAGTTTCTTTTAGCTCGGGTAATACCTCTTTGACTCTCTTTAATGCTCGGCGGATTATTGTTTTCTTTGCCATTTCGCCCGTCCATTTATACCAAAATCCATCGGTATTTAATTCATCTGATAATATTTTCCTTTTTCCTGTAGTGCCGTTCTGTCTAGTGTATTCCACCCATTTTGATTTATATATGCCTTGCTCACTTGTGTTGGCTATATCAAGCATTTCATCATTAGAAATTTCGCACTCGCTCATAAAACGCGTACCGCCATTAATGTCTACCACAGTGAGTCGGCATATAAATTTTCCAAAATATCCTTTTGCAATTCGCTCGGCGGTTATTTTACGGTCAGGATTTATTCGCTTATCTTCTAATACATAAACGATATTTCCGTCTGACAACAGTTCTTCGCGAAAATATGTGGTGTTTTCATCGTCTTTCGGTACGGCTACAATTTTATCGGTTATTCTGTAATTCTTGCGTGCGGCTGCTCTGTAAAATGCTTCAACTCTTGCAGATATGGTTATTGTCTTACCTCTTTTTACAAAATCTATCTTATCATAATCCTCGGCTGTAATTCCGCCTTGATTTAGTGCTTGTAAATTGCTTAAAAACACATTGGCAGCATTTGTTGACTCCGATTCTGTAAGCCTGCCCAAAGTTTTTAAAGCATCCTGCGCTTTAACAGCAAATGGCAAGCAATCAGTTTTAAGTCCTATTTCACGTTTTAATACATCAAACATGTTTACAGGAGTTCCTATAAGTTGTCTGTATACGGATAATTCATTACTCACTCCAAATCCCTCCCATCATAAATGGTGTTAAGAACGGAAATTTCAAACGGCGTGAATTTTTCATTTAATGTTTCCGAAAAACGTTTTTCTATTATATTGATACAGCTCTGGCAAACGCCGGCGTGCTTGCTTTCGGTAAAACTACTTCCGCATAACTCACATACTTGCGTCTGTTCGAAGCCTCCGTCGCAAAAAGGGCATACTTCGTGCGGACGACCTTGTACATAACCATTGCCATAAGGAATCATATCGTGTGTGATTTTTGGCTCGTGAAAATCCGCACCGCAATCGTTACATCTATACATTTTTATCACCTGCAGTATGTTCGATGTCAGGTTTTGTTTTTGTCAGATATTCGATAATAGTGCTCTTGCTATCACCCGAAGGATTATACAGTTTATGTGCTGTATCAGAATAACCCGTATCAAACTTATCCTTTTCATCCAATATTAGATGGTACCTTACCGCCGCACTTTTTTCGTACACGAAATGGTGTTGCGATGTATAGTCAGCAAACTTCATACACGCATATTCAGTCGCAATAATCACCGTACCGTTAGGAAATGTATATCGATAAAACTTTAATTCCAGCTCAGGTACTTCATGAAAAAGCTCCCAATTTCTATAATTTTCTAAAAAGCGCTCACGCTCTGCTTTGTTTTTTAATGGCATTTTCATTCTCCTTTTTATGCTTCTTGGCTTTTCTTGTTGCTATAACCGATTTTGCAATCAAAACACCTGTCTCAGTCAATTGAGGATTGTTTTTTCTTAAACCGCTGCGGGTCAATTCTAAATTTTCAGCATTAGTAACAAGCGCCAAGTTTTCTAAGTCGAAATTCCGTTTATCGCCGTCTAAAAATATGATATTACATCCCGCAGGAATAGGACCGTTAGCTCGTTCCCATATAAGACGGTGTTTTGGTATGAAGTTGTGTCCATTTGCAGTGTCTCCCGGCCGCATTGCTATTTTGACTTCGATATAACCATCTTTAGAAACTCGCTCATAACCTATAGGCTTTGTATTATGGGGAAGTCGTCCGTTTTTAAACCATGTTTTTTCGCACCCTTTGGCACAGACTCCCTTTTTGCCTTTGTTGTGACCTTTTTCAAATCTTCCTGTTCTGCCGGTATTAAGACCGTATCTTCGAATGCTCCCTTTAATTTGCCCGACTGTGATATCTGCTAAAAATCTGCGGTTAAATTCTTTGGTTATCTCTTTATGGCTGTGTCCGGGAACAAACTCACGCAAAAAAGCTTTTTCTTCCTCGGTGTATTTGTGCATTACCATTGCTCAGCCTTCTTAACACGCTTGCGAAGATTCTCATTTTCTTCAATCAAATTTTTATCGGTTATACCTAGTAACGGCATTTCTACTTTTGTTTCGGTGCCGTATTCGTCAAAGTGCTTCTGCGCCTGCAGCGCAAGTGCACCGTTATCAATAATTGTTTTTGCTACCTTTTGGACAGCCTCGCTGCGCTTAATTTCTCTTTCAAGTTCTTCGTCAGAAAGATCGTCATCCATTACACGCTCGATACTTTCAAACAAATAATTATTTAAATCTGATAATGTGTTTTTCATCTATTATCTCCCTTTATTAAACTCTGCCTATATCCTACTTCGGTCAAAAAATATAAAATACGGTGCTCTTCGAACTCATAAAAGTCCTCTTCCGTATTTAAACCTATTGGCGTTACCTCGGTAACTTTTAAAGGTACCCCCCATTTGCAGAGTAAATATAGTCTCCAGGTTTAATCAGCTTTTGTATTTTGTTTTTTCTGACCATTGCTTTCTCCATCGATTATAGGTACCTTAAAAGTATCTCGGTGATACATACCTACAAGTCGGTTATAATTGCTGCGCATCTTTTTATATTCGGTTTCAAACTTGTCACGTTCACGTGCTTCATAAATAAAGGCAAAACTAAGAAATATAATGCCTATAATCAAAAGTCCAAAAATAGCAAAAAATATGTATAATGCTATGCCATCTATTAAAATAAAACTATCCATAATCTTTCTCCTTTAAAATTTCACATAATTTTTCATCAATCGTTTTACCCAATTTATAACAGTTGCCATGGGATATATGATTTTTCCAAGCGCCGTAGGAAGCTTCAAATTTTGCTTTTGGTATCGTTCCCGAACTAACCAACTTAGCCATCTTTAAATATTTCCTTTGAGCATTGCGCTTGTTTTGGTTTTTTAGCTTACGGAGGACCTTTCCCTTATTTGTAATGTAAGTATGGAACCCAAGATAATTAACACCGTTTTTAAAAGGAAAAATTTGTGTCTTTCCATTCAAAGAAAGGTCAAGTGTGTTAAGGAATTCAGTTATCACAGCAAGACAATACTTCAAGTAGTCTTTGATTGGATGCATTAAATAAAAATCATCCATATATCTTCCGTAAAACTCAATGCCGAGTTCTCCTTTAATCAGCTTATCCATACCGTCTAAATAGAGCAGTGCAAAACCTTGATTTATCTGATTTCCCAAAGGAATACCTCTACCTTCAGTACTGTCTATAAAGAGATTACATAGCCAACAAATATCTTTATCGTAATTAAAATGGTATTCAACAATATCTTTTAACTGTTCGTGCGGAATAGAATAAAAGAACTTTGAAATATCGCACTTTAAGATATATCCGTTCAAACCGTATCTTTGGTAAAACTGTTTCATTTGTTCACTAAGGCGGTCAAGTCCAAATAGAGTCCCTTTGCCCTTTTGCCCGGCGCAGTTATCATATATAAACACTTGTTTTAATTTTGGTAAAATCACATTGTCACAAAGACTGTGTTGTACGACCTTATCTTTGAAAGAAGTGGTTTTAATAATCCGTTCTTTCGGCTCATAAACCTTAAACTCTTGATACGGTGATATTTTGTATGTTTTATTCTTTAATTGTTCAATGAGTTTGTTTATGCCGTCTAAAGCCATTATTCCAAACTGAGCAGAGCTTTTCTTATAACCTTTGCCTCTCTTAGCTTTCTTGTAGGCTTTATACATATTTTTAAAATCAATTACTTTTTCAAAGTTGGTCATACAACAAGCCTTTCTTTTTGTTTATCCATACGGAAAGGTTACACATTCTTTTGATGGGCGGTGCTCTGATTTCGGCTTTTCGACTACTCTGTCTGGCTATCCACCAATACGGACGAACCGCGTTATTGTTGTTGTAATTGTTGTTGTTAATGTTGCCGTTAGGCAAAACGCAAAGAAAAATACAATATGCAACCTAATGATTTATCTTTTCTCTTTTGTTCTCCACGCAATAGACATATATTTCACATCTGAAACTATCTTGGACCAATAGGCTGCAGAATTATCTGCTAATAAACTTAATTCCATCGAAAGCTCGATAAGGAACATCAATTCATCACAATATGTAATTGCTTTTGTGATTTGTTCGCATCGGGTTCTTTTGTCTGTAATATTGCTTGTCCTATTGGCTTCCATCAAGGTTTCAAAAATATCAATACTCTTTATTTGAATTTTATCTACTAAAGAATGACGGTATTTTTTAGGATATCTATTGCAGTTCGAAGTTAATTTGAAAGAATGTACCGCTAATTCTTTTGCTTTTACTATTACTTTCAAATCAGTATCTGCCATAATTTATTCCTCACAAGATACAAAGATAGAAGATACAAAGAATAAAAACGGACGAACCGCGCCATTGTCGTAGTAATCGTAGTTGTAAAAGTAGCCGAAAGGCGACACGCAAGTTATCCAACGGTCATTTAAATGTTCTTTAGTAGTGTCAGGTGTTGCTGTCCACCACCAATCATTAAGCTTGTGTTCATCAAAGATTTTCACATTATTACGGTAGAAATCAAATGTAGGTAAGCCAATTTTAGTTTTGATTTTGCCGTAAGTATCTAAACCGTCAAGGGATGTAAGGTCCAATTCAAATTCCTTTATATTTTCTACTCCAACTTCCGCTTCAAGCTTTGGCAAAACATCTTCACGAAGTCTTTTAAGAATATTACTCTCAGCAAAATTATTATTCTTGCCAAATTCACAATTAAATAGGCTATCCTTTGATACTGCAACGGTAACACCGTCTTCATCGAAAAATTTAATAAATTCAATTCCTGCTACACTAAATGTCTTTCCATTCTTTACTTCTGATAATTTCATAGTTTTATTCTCCTTATTTAGATACAAAGATATTAGATTTTAAGATACAAAACGGACGAACCGCGCCATAGTAGTTGTCGTTATCGTAGTCAAGGTAGCCGCGAGGCGAAACGCACTTAATCCACGAAGTATCATCGTGTTTTTTAGTGCTGTAGGCAGTCGCGAGCCACCACCACAATTTGACTGGATATTTATCAAGGGTATATACATACTTTCTATACATCTGTGCAGTTATAAGCGACATTTTACGTTTGACACTACCATAGCATTTAAGACCGTCGTCTGCAGTCAAATCCACTTCGTGCTCAATTAGATTTTCCTTGCCTATAAGTGTTTCAATTTCCTGGCCGAATTCAATACAAAGCTTGTCCACATCAGAACCGTCATAATTGTTATTCTTGCCGAACTCTTTTTCTTCGTATAGAGGCTCTTTTAAAATCACCTTCGCAGTATCACCTAACATTTCTAAAAGAATAAATTCATACTTCCCGATTTTAAATGTTTCACCTTCACCAATTTCTAAAAGACGAATATCGCCTATACCAAGTCCTTGCTTAATCTCTAAAACCTGTTCTTCTGTTAAATTGATTTGCTTTCCGTTCAACATTAAATAATTGCTCATTTTCTTTTACTCCTAACTATGTAATCTTAAATATTCAACCAACCCGTAAATAAATTCCGAGTTAGTAAGCTTGCCCGTGCTCCAAGAAACATTAGCGCCGAAATACTTAATAATCGCCTCTGTATTGCTATTATCAAATACCCTTTCAACCGCGTGACGTATGGCTCTTTCAGCACAAGAACCGCTTGTTTTAAACTCTGCAGCAATTTGAGGATATAATTCTTTTGTCATGGCCATTCTGCCATTTTCATATATAAGCTCAACCGCTCTCGCAATGTACTGTCTTCCCGAAAGATTGAACGGTACACCCAATTCGTTTAATATGCTGTAAATTTTTTCTTCCATAATTTTTACACTTCCTTAATTTATTTGACTTTTAGATAAAAGTCTGTTATTATATATGTAGTTAATATTTCTTTGCCGCTTTGCAAGTTTCCGTCTTGCAGGGCGGCGCTTTTTTATTGGTTGTTAAGCTTTCTTAATTTCTGCAGTCTTTTTTCAAGGTCGTTAATATCAAGACCCCAAGCTTCAAAGGCACAATATGTATCTAATTTATTATTGCGGTGCATAGGAGATACATCTTTGTTTGCAAAATATTCAATAACTTCTCTGCGGTATTTCGCGACCGTTGACGAACTTTTAATATTAAAAAGCTTTTGTATATCCGTGCAACTAAGAGAAACCCGCTCGTAATACATTTTCACCGCAATTTCTATATCTGTCGGTGCTCTGACGTTTGACATTATTTCACCACCTATTCAATTGAATAATCGTCACCAACGGAATCAAGCATCTGCTCAATAACGCTACTTGGTGTAAGTCCTGTTTGTTCCACTATTTCATATATATGGCTCGCAACACTCGGTTGAAGCTGATAATAGGGGAAGTTCTACTTTGTTGTTTTGGTGTGCGGAACACCATTTTTGTAGTTGCCATATTTATACACCTCGCTTAATTTTTTCGGTTTTGAGAATATATTCGTTTTCTTAGTAAAATTTCTGCATTGGTTTCATTTGTTGAATTTCGGATGAATAACAATAGTAAAAACGTTGCAGAAAATTTACTCAAATTATCAAATAACGAAAATGTAAGTCTTGAAGAATTAGAAACGTATTTTGAAATTATAAAATTGTCTACTATGTATTCTGTTCGTGAGATTTTAGAAATACTTCATGAATTAAATCTGAAAAACTTGAATCAGTTTCAATCTCCACGCTCGGAGAGTTCTTTGCACGATATGATAGAATTTCTAAAACATCATCGCGTAATAGAAAATCCGAAGAATAACGAGCAGGTATAAAAGCCTTAATTATTTTTTCTAATTCTTCGGCAGTAATTTCAATTTCAACTTTCATTTTTGCTCTCCTAACTTTGTTACAGAATTGAAGTTTTATCACAAAAAACGTTGCAAATATCATATTTTTTTGGTATAATGTTGTTGCCGAAAAGGCAGAAAGGGGTTGGTTTTTATGAGCCAATTTTTGAAACTGCCTGTTCCCAAAATAAATATGGATGCTAAAGGCTAATAATTATGGCAGAACTAAAACTGCCAAAGTGAAGTTGCTTGTCAAGAAGCAAACAGTCGATTTGTTTGCGTAAATAGTAGAAATGAAATTATGTGACAGAGCCGCCTGTCGTTTAAATTAAGGGGTAATTTACAGCATTGCGTACTGGATAAGAACCAGGTATAAAAACTTCAAGTGAATGTTGTGCTATTTACTGCAACAAGTTTTGGGTAAACAAATTTGGAGAATAATATCCGTAAATCGACTGCGGATATTGTTTTTACCGTTACAGTCCTAAAAATAGGACGGTCAAGACAAAAAAATTTCTGATTTTTTTTGAGGGTCTTTTATTTCAAGAATATCACATATTTTCGACGCTTCTTCTGTATCGAAGTGTACCTTACCGTTTATTTTAGAATTTATAGTATTCTTTGAAATACCTAATCGTCTTGCCAACTCTCGTTGTGAAATTCTTTTTTCTGCCATGGCGCCCAATAATTTGTTTGCGTTCATATACACACCTCCTCGTCCGTTCTATTTGTGGGACGATTTGATAATAACATACTTCTTTTGGTTTGTCAAGCGTTTTTGGGACGATTTTTTTATTTTTTTAAAAAATGTATTGCATTTTTGGGACAAATATGTTAAAATGATTTAGCGAGGTGAATATAAATGTCTTTAAACAATGATTTGAAAACTATGTCAGAAAGATTGCAGTTGGCTATGAATGATAGTAAGTTATCGTATGGTGAAATAGCAAATATTACTGGCATTCCTAAATCGGCAGTTCATAGATATATTAGTGGTGAAACTCCTAAAATACCGTTAAACAGATTGGAACAAATTTCAAAGGCCCTTGGCGTTTCTGCAAAATGGATAATGGGTTGGGAAGATGGGCGACAATCGATTGACCTAAAACTCCCACCACCAAATATCACAAAAAATTACACTGTATTCCCTGTCATTGGAGAAGTTGCTGCGGGGTATGACCATATTGCTCTTGAAGATTGGGAAGGGGATACGGTTGTTATTCCTGATGAATATTTAAAGGGACGCAGTAGAAATGAATTTTTTGTTTTGAAAGTAAAAGGAGACAGTATGTATCCAACATATCAAGAAGGCGACAAAGTTCTCGTTCTTAAACAGTCAACTCTTAATTATAGCGGTCAAGTTGGTGTAATACTTTATGATGATGATTATGTTTCCCTAAAGAAAGTTGAATTTAAAATGGGTGAGGATTGGTTGCGAATGGTGCCGATAAATCCAACACACCCGATTAAAAAGGTAGAGGGTGAAGATTTAGAGCATTGCAGAATACTTGGCATACCAAAAATGCTTATCAGAGAAATAGAGGAATAACAATGAAAAAAGTTAAAAATAAGAAAACATTTGGAATATTAATTTCCGCAGTTTGTGTATTGTCTTTGGCAGCGGCATTGTCTTTTGGTATTATTGGTATGATGGCAACACCTAAAGACAGCACTTCTAATAATGGCATATCTGACAGCACCAATAAACTTGTTAATCAAGACTTAGGTAATGTTCTCACTAACACAGTGGAATTGAAAATTTCTAAAGAGCTTCTCGAACTTAATGAAGAAGAATTTGATTATACACTTACCCAAGAGCAGAAAGACAACGGATTTACTGGTGTAAAAAAGAATGCTGACGGTTCAGCGACATTCACTATAAAAAGAAAAGATTATAACCAGTTTATAAAAGAATGCAGAGAAGAGACAAAGAAAAGTTTTGATGAAATGAACGCGGATGGCGCGTTTGCTTCTGTTAAAAAAATAGAGTATACCGAAAAATTTGAAAAGGTGACAATCACAGCAGATAAATCAAAATTTGAAAACAGCCTTGATGGTATGTGTGTGTTTGGTTGCGGTTTGGCTTCTTGCCTTTATCAGATGTACGATATTGATGCACCGGGCAAATGTACTGTAGAAGTCAAAGACAGTGCAACAGGCGAAGTTTTCCAAACAACAGTATATCCCGAAGCTTTGGATAATTAACAAATAAAAAACTCCGCCTTGGTGTTGGTAGCACCAGAGCGGAGAATGTCGGACGGAGCCGACTGCAAATGTTTCGAGCCACTTGCAGTCATATTTTAACATATCCGTCCGTATATTTCAAGTTGCATTTTTTATGTGTGGAAAGGACGGTATTTTTATGCCTATTTATAAAACAGGGAAAAAGAACAAAGACGGTGTTACTCAATATAGGGTAACATACAACTATACTGACAATAACGGCAAGTATAAGCAAAAAACGAAATGTGTTTACGGCTTGGCAGAAGCAAAGTCTGCTGAAATGCAATTAAAAATATGTGCAAATGATTCAACTGTAGATTCCAAGATGACGGTAAAACAACTTTACGAAGAGTATATAGCGTATAAAAAAAGCGAAGTAAGAACCACTTCCCTTGAAAAAACAAAATCTATATTGAATAGAGAAATTTTGCCTATATTCGCTACCGAAAAAATTACAAAGCTAAATTTACCAATGCTTCAAAAATGGAAAAATGATGTCTCGCAGAAAAATTTATCAATAGTTACTAAGAAAAACATTTACGGTGAATTTAGGGCGTTGTTGAATTATGCAGTCAGAATGGAATATATGCCAAAAAATCCTTTGGTTACTATCGGCAATTTTAAAGAAGTTTATTTTGAGAAGCCACAGGACAGATTACATTATTATACATCTGAACAGTTTAAGAAATTTATAACCGCTGCAGAAGAAGATGATTATTGTTATTATGTGTTTTTTAATATTGCTTTTTACACAGGTATGCGTAAGGGCGAAATTAATGCACTTAAATGGTCCGATGTAGAAGACAATATAATTCATGTTCGCCGCTCAGTAGCACAAAAGGTAAAAGGGCAGTCGATTATTGAAACGCCACCTAAAAATAAAACATCATATAGAGACATTCAAATCCCGTCTGTATTGGTGGATATTTTAAATAAGCAAAAGTTGTTGCAAAGCAAAGAAAAACGTTTCTCGGACGATTTTCGCGTATGTGGCGGTATTTCGTGTATAAGTGATACGGCGCTATCTAACAAGAACATTGAATTTTCTAAAAAGGCAAAACTTGAAACGATACGCATTCACGATTTTAGGCATTCTCACGCCTCGTTACTCGTTAACAATGGAATCAATATACAGGAAGTGGCTCGTAGACTGGGGCATTCAAAAATTGAAATAACTTGGAACACCTATTCGCACTTATATCCAAAAGAGGAAGAACGTGCGCTCCAAGTACTTGAAAACTTATAAATTCGTGCAAAATTCGTGCAATAAAAAGAAACACCGCCTATTTAAGCGGTGTTTTGTCATTTTGGCGGAGAGAAGGGGATTCGAACCCCTGAAGTGCTATTAACACTTACACGATTTCCAATCGTGCGCCTTAGACCAGCTCAGCCATCTCTCCATAGGTCACTAAAGCATTATAATACATAGCTTTTAAAAAATCAAGTAGTATTTTGAATTTGATAAAAAGCAGGGTGTTATTTCGTTGAAAAAAGCCACCCTTGTCGGTAGACAAAAGTTACTTTTTCGTGCGAAAGAGTAACCAAACGGAGCAAAATTGAGGTAAGAGTAAGTAAAAGTACACCTTTTATCTGTCAACTTCTGCTCGTTCAAATTTAATTTTGAACGTAAACTCTTCGGGATCGGAATCGAAATCTTGTAAATCAATTTCTAAAGTATAGTGGTCGCCGTGGTCAACAAGTCTGTCTGCTAACCACCAAACTTTATCTCTGTCTTCTAAAGAAATATTCTCAGTTAGAATCCTATAATTGAAAAGACGAATCTCTTTCACCTCATTGTCATATAGCGCGCCTTCTGCGTTAATTTTCAAGGTTATGAGGTTTCGATTGTGTTTATTCTTTTCGCCAACAAATTTATTATAATCAAACGGAAACTCAAATGATTCTGTACCTATAATACATGCGTCATGTAAACCGCTGATCCAATACCATTCCGGAGGATTGTCAGGATAATTTGAAATATACACTTTACCTTTTGACATCTTTATTCTCCTTTGCGGTGTTGATGGAGGAGATGAGCATAACACGAATGCTTGTACAAGCAGAGTCAAGGGATTTGTATTTTTCTTCAGATATGTAATTTGTTTTGAACAGCAGTTCTAACCAATATCCGGTTTCATTTGCTTCTTTAAGGGCGATTTGGAGTTTGGAGATAAAATAAGCCTTTCCGTGAGCATACTGTGCTTCACGGATATTGGCTCCAATGGAAGTGCCGCTTCTGCCGATTTGATTGGAAATAATCGACTCGCGTTTTTCCTTCAAATATTTGACGAGGTTTATGATGGATACCGCGAAATCCATAGATTGTATTTTTAATTTGCTTTCAGCCATATCGACACCTCCTGTTCAAACATATATCATAAGGATCTGCAATAAGCAACATTTAGTGAAGTTTGGGCGACGCCCAAGTGAAGTAGCGGCGATACCGCCGTGAAGTATCGTGCTTGTGCACGACGTGAAGTTAAGTGTGCCCCACGCCCGCAGGCACTTCACGATGCGAAGCATCGCTTCACGCACCGAAGGTGCTCTTATCGTACCGTAAGGCTCACTTAGTTTAAAACAACCCACATTTGTCTACGACAAATGTGGGTTGTTTTCTGGTGAACCAAGTGTTTCCATTTTCGAACTGATTTCAATTTCGGCTTCGTCGAACCCAAGCAGACCCTCGGACTCGAAAGCGTCAAATATTATCTTAACCCGTGTCTTTTTGTTCTTGCCGTTTCCGTCGTTGCCGTCGTCTTCGTCAAAAACATAGACCTTTTCAATAAAGGCATCGCAAAATGCCTTTTTGAGTTTAATCGGGATTGTGCCGTGTTTCACATACGACTCCATTGTTACCCGTATCAAACCAAGTTTTTCCCGTATCTGCTCAAGCTCGAGTCTCGGCATTTCTCTCTTTATCCGCCTTAACTCCTTTTCGTAATCTTCCTTTCGCAGTTCTGCCTGTTGTATTCTGTCAAAGGTATGATTTGAGAACTTGCCCGACTCAACCATAACATAAAGGTTCTCTATTTTCTTGGCTTCTTCAAGTATCTTGTATTCAAGTTCTTGTATGTTCGGGTTGCTTGTGACTCTGCTCTGCACCTTGTAAATCGCCTTTGCAAGTTCCTCTATGTTCTCGTCGCAAAGGTACTGCTTGGCGGTGTACTCAATGACGGCATTTTCTAACTTGTCTTTGTCAAGGCGGTTCTTGTGGCAACCATTTAGAAATGCCTTTTCCTTTCTGCCCCTGCAAACATAGTAGCGGTATATCTTCTTGTTGGCTGGCACTTGGGGTTGCGGTTCGGGTTCTTCTGAGAGCAGTTCGCTTATCTTGTCAAAGGTAAGCAGATTAAAGTCCAAGACTTCCTTCTTCGGTTCGGGCTTCGGGTTCTTAATGGTCTTTGTAACCGAGTCTGCCACCAAAGGTTGCTCACAATGACCGCAATATGCCTTGCCACTCAAAACATAGTCAACCACTGCATTTTCCCTTGCTCCCGTGTTGGCATTTTCCTCAATCCGTTTTTGCACCTTATTGAAGAGTCGCTCGTCAATAATGGCCTCGATACTGTCGGACTTTTCTATGTCCGCCCAAGAGTAGATACCGATATACTTTCTGTTTTTAAGTATTCGCTCAATATAGCAGTAACCGAAATCTCTGCCTTGTGCGGTCTTATATCCTCGGTCGCAGCAGTATTCAATAATTGACTTTACTGTGTCGCCGTTGGCATATTTCTCAAATATCTTTTGCACAACCTCGGCTTCGTAGGGGTTGACCACATATTTCTTTTCTACAATATCATATCCGTAGGGTCTGTAACTGCCGTTTGCCGTGCCTTTCAAGATATTCTTTCGCATTCCGCTTGTAACCTTTTCGGACAACTCGGCGGAATAGTATTCGGCAATACCCTCTAAAAGCGACTCCATTAAGATACCGCTTGACCCCTCGGGGATTGGTTCGGTTGCCGATAACACCCGTATGTTATACAGACCTAACCGCAGTTTGTTCTGCTGACTGTCTGCACGATTTCTCGCAAAGCGGTCTTGTTTCAGAATGATAACGGCATCGAACTCTCTCCGCTCGGCATCTTTCATCATCTTTTGAAAGTTCAAGCGGTTGTCGGTTCTGCCCGATTGCTCTCGGTCGCAGTATTCTGCAATGACCTCATAATCGTTGTCTTGGGCAAACTTGTGGCAGATTTCAAGTTGTCTTTCAATGGACTCTTCTCTTTGCTTGTGGGAACTGTATCTTGCATAAATAACTGCTTTTTTCATTGCAAAACCTCTTTTCTACCACATATCAGTGATGATGGTGATGATGGTCGTGATGATTACATTCAATATGTGTATGACACTGCTTATCTTCGCATTGTTCGTTTTCGCTTTCCATTTCGAGCGTAGTGTGAATAATGCCGTGACGATTCATTTCTTCTTTAACTGCTTTTTTTACTGTTGAATGGTCGCCGTTTGTTACTATGTGCATTGTGGCATAATTGCTATTGCCGTCCATACTCCAAACATGAACATGGTGAACATCTAAAACATTTTCAAGTTCTTTTATATGGTGTTTTATTTCGTCAATGTTAATGCCGTGAGGTATTTTTACAAGGAACAAATCTAATGCTTCTTTCAAGTGTGAAAAAGCATGTGCGAAAATATAAAGCGAAACACCAATAGACAAAATAGGGTCAATAAGTTTAAAATCGGTAAATCGCATAACAACTGCACCGATTAAAACTGCCACCCAACCAAGCACATCTTCAAGCATATGGAGATTAACGGCTTTTTGATTCAAACTTTCGCCGTGTCGGGTGAAATATGCCGCCAAAAAATTAACAATAACACCTATAATAGCAAAAACTATCATTCCATTATAGTTAATTTCTTGAGGGTTCAAAATACGGCTTACTGCATTGATAATCACCAACACCGAACCAACAAGCAAAATCAAAACAGTAATAATACTGCCAATTACTGAATAACGCAAATATCCATATGTATAGATTTCATCGGGTTGTTTTTTGCTCTTCTTTTCCAAAAAATAAGACACGCCGATGCTAGTTGCATCTCCAATATCGTGAATTGAATCTGATATAATAGCAACACTGTTTGTAAAAATACCGCCAACAAGTTCAAATACCGAAAAGGCAAGATTTAATATAAATGCTATCAAAATATTTTTTTCACTTTTCATAGTCGTTCTCCTTTGCTTTGTGATTTGTATGCATAACACTAATATTAAAAATCTCAATTACATGGTTATCGTCAAGCGAATAATAAACTTGTTTTCCGTTTCGCTCACATTTCACCACTCCTGCGGTTTTCATTTTGTTGAGTTGGTGTGAAATTGATGATTTGGTCATAGAAAGAACATTTGCTAAATCACAAACACACAGAGGTGTCTCTTTTAAAGCGAACAGTATTTTACAACGGGTACTATCACCGACAATACTAAAAAAGTTAGCAAGGTTCTTTACTATTCTATCTTCGGGCATTGCTTTTTTAGTATTTTCAACCAATTCTTTGTTAATGGGGTGACAATCACAAACAAACTCATTTTTAGACATTTTGGTCCTCCTTAATTGAATGATTACTCAACCATTATAATTGAATAGATACTCAACTGTCAATAGGAAGTTTCAAAATTGTTTTCTTGCTTTTTAAATATTTATATTGAATACTAATATTGTATTCAATAATACAATGTAGGAGCAATATTAGAGAACAAAACGAAGGAGGAATATTTTATGTCTTTGAAAATCACACAAAAAAGAAAACTACACACATTAATCCCAAGTCGTGTGTTGTGTGCCACCGCTTTATTGTAAATGACCTCAAAGGCACACCACCATGACGTTCGCCC
>JAZNSZ010000014.1:0-64691 GCA_045591465.1 Acutalibacteraceae bacterium
ATATTAACTGCCCTATGAATAAAGAGGAGTATGAACTTTTTCATACCGAACTTATAAATGCCGAAAGCGCTATTTTGTCCGAGTTTGATAAACCGCTTAAGGTTTATGAAGGTTGTATGCCTATAGAAGTGTTGGCAAAACGCGGTGAAGATTCAATCCGCTTTGGCCCATTAAAACCAGTGGGTTTGCGTGATCCGAAAACCGGTCACAGACCATGGGCGGTAGTGCAATTAAGACGTGAAAATGCCGAAGGTACACTTTTTAATTTAGTTGGTTTTCAAACCAACTTAAAGTTCCCTGAGCAAAAGAGAGTTTTTTCACTTATTCCGGCACTTAAAAATGCGGAGTTTATGCGTTACGGTGTTATGCATCGAAATAGTTTTATAAATTCCCCAAAACTGCTTAATGCCGATTTGTCCTTAAAGAAATATCCTAATATTTTCTTCGCGGGTCAACTTTCAGGCGTTGAAGGGTATATGGAATCGGCCAGTAGCGGGATTATTGCAGGTATAAATGCGGTAAGGCGCCTTAAAAATGAACAAGCCTTGGTATTACCTAAGTATACAATGATAGGCGCTCTGCTTGGCTATATAACCGATAGCATAGTAGAAAATTTTCAACCAATGGGCGCAAATTTTGGTATTTTACCACCTTTAGAACAAAAAATCAAGGATAAAAGAGAACGCTATATGGCTTTGGCTGAACGTTCACTAAAATGGTTTGATTAAGGAGAAGAAAAAATGCGTGTTGTAATAGATGCTTTTGGCGGCGATAATGCGCCTTTAGAAATTGTAAAGGGCGCCGCTTTGGCGTCAAATGAACTTAAAATAGATATTACTCTCACCGGTGACCAAAATATTATCGAACAAATTATTAAAGACAATAATTTATCATTTTTTGGTGATTTACAAATCGTGCATTGTACCGATGTGATTGATATGCACGACGACCCTACAACCCTTTTAAAAGCACATAAAGAGTCTTCAATGGCTTTGGCTTTTAAGGAACTTAGTGAAGATAGGGCAGATGCTTTCGTTTCGGCAGGTTCTACAGGCGCTATTGTTGTAGGCGGTACGCTTTTGGTTAAGCGAATTAAGGGTGTAAAACGTCCCGCTTTGGCAGGTATGATTCCTTCACCCGACGGACACTATATGCTTATGGATATGGGAGCTAATGCTGAGTGCAGACCTGAAATGCTTTGCCAGTTCGGAATTATGGCAAGTGCCTACTTAAAAGGCGTTGAAGGCAAAGAAAATGCTACAATAGGTTTGCTTAATATTGGTACTGAAGACAGTAAGGGCGGAGAACTTCAAAAAGAAGCATATGCTCTTTTAAAACAGGCGCCGATTAACTTTGTTGGTAATATTGAATCCCGCGAAATGCCAAAGGGTGTTTGCGATGCGGTTATTACCGATGGTTTTACGGGTAATATCGCCCTTAAACTTATTGAAGGTACAGCAACAACATTTTTTAAACTTATTAAAAATGCGTTATATAAAAGTCTTAAAAACAAATTGGCGGCTTTGGTTATTAAAAAGGATTTATACTCCCTAAAGGGTATGATGGATAGTAGCGAAGTTGGCGGCGCACCGCTTTTAGGTGTTCGTAAAACTGTTATTAAGGCACATGGCAACTCTAATGCGAAGGCTATCAAAAACGCCGTTAAACAGGCGGTTGTTTTCACACAAAACGGTGTTATCGAAAACATAACTGCTGCACTTTCGGAAATAAATGATTAAGGATTAAATTATAATGGAAGTTTTACAAAAAAAACTTGGTTACAAATTTAATAATATAAAACTACTTGAAAATGCACTAACCCATTCTTCCTATGCTAACGAAGTACGAAATGGTCTTACTTCTAACGAAAGGCTTGAATTTTTGGGCGATTCGGTTTTGTCGGTGATTGTAGCGGATTATCTTTTTTCTAACTACAAGGATATACCCGAAGGTGAACTTACAAAACTTCGCGCTTCACTCGTTTGTGAAAAGTCGCTTTGCGTTTTCTCGCGCGAGTTAGAAATCGGCAAATTTTTACTTCTTGGCAAAGGTGAAGAAAAGGGCGGAGGCAGAGAACGCGATTCTATCTTAGCCGATGCTTTTGAAGCGGTACTCGCCGCGATTTATCTTGACGGTGGTATGGAAATTGCCCGTCAGTTTGTCTTGAATTTTGTTAAGGCAGAACTTGAAAATAAGGCTAAGGATGGTTTTAAAGATTACAAAACTGCACTTCAGGAGATAATTCAACGCAATCCTGAAGAAAGTGTTACTTATATTTTGAAGAGTGAGAGCGGACCCGACCATAACAAAGTTTTTGAAGTTGAAGTTCATCTTAACTCAAATGTAATAGGTGTGGGTTCAGGCAAGAATAAAAAACAGGCTGAGCAAATGGCTGCAAAACAGGCACTTGAACTTATGGGTGCTAAAATATGAGTAACAAGCATTCAAATATTTCGATTTTTGTGCCACATATTGGCTGTCCTAATAAGTGTAGTTTCTGCAATCAACGTTATATAACGGGTACATGTATGGCACCGAATGCCGATGATGTTGAAAAGGCGGTAATTACCGCAGTTAAATCCAAAAAATACAATCCCGAAACTACCGAGATTGCATTTTTTGGCGGAAGTTTTACGGCTATTAACCGTAACTATATGCTTTCACTTTTAGAAGCGGCATCTTCATTTGTTAGAATCGGTCTTGTAAAGGGTATTCGTATTTCCACAAGGCCCGATGCTATTGATGATGATATTCTTGAACTTTTAAAGGAATATAATGTTACTGCGATTGAACTTGGTGCGCAAAGTTTTAATAACCATGTTTTAAGGATGAATAATCGCGGCCATACTTCTAAGGACATTGAAAACGCGTCGGCTTTAATAAGAAAACACGGTTTTGAACTTGGTTTGCAGATAATGACAGGTCTTTATGCGGACGATAACGAATCTTTAGAGCGTACCGCTAAAAAGATTATTGATATAAAGCCTGACACCGTGCGTATTTATCCCACTATTGTTTTAAAGGATACCGATTTGGCGGCGCTTTATATAGACGGCATTTATAAGCCCCAAACATTACCTGATGCTATAAAAATTTGTACTAAACTTTATTTAATGCTAACTAAAGAAGGAATAAATGTTATTCGTTTAGGGTTGCATTCAATAGAAGAAGGTGCTTATTTAGCAGGTCCGTGGCATCCCGCTTTTAGCGAGTTATGCCAATCACAAATTATGCTAACAAAAGTTTTAACCCATTTGTTTGACGCCGGTGAATATATTATATTTGTTGGTAAAAGCGATGTTTCAAAAATGATAGGACAGAAAAAATCCAACCTTAAATATTTGAAATCACGCGGGTTTAATTGCAAAGTTAAGGTTGATGAAACTTTGGGAGATTTAAAATTTAGGATAGAAAGGAAAGTGTTATAATTGCTATTAAGTTCGATTGAAATTCAGGGCTTTAAATCCTTTGCGGATAAAACAGTTTTGAAGTTTGGCAAGGGTATTACTGCAGTTGTTGGTCCTAACGGAAGCGGTAAAAGTAATATTTCGGACGCTGTACGATGGGTACTTGGCGAACAATCTACCAAAAGTCTTCGCGGTCAGTCGATGGAAGACGTTATTTTCGGCGGTACCGAAACACGTCGTCCGCACGGATTTTGCGAAGTTACTTTAAATATCAATAACACTGACCGTTCTTTAAATTTCGATAACGATTTTGTTTCGATAACCCGTAGGTATTACCGTTCACATGAGAGTGAGTATGCAATAAATAATGTTTCGGTTCGTCTTAAGGATATTCACGAATTGTTTATGGATACCGGTCTTGGACGCGACGGATATTCAATGATTGGTCAAGGTAAGATTGATAATATTATAAGTTCAAAATCGGGCGAACGCCGTGATATTTTTGAAGAAGCGGCAGGTATTTCAAAATACCGTTACCGCAAATTAGAAGCCGAGAGAAAATTGGTTGCTGCTGAAGATAACCTTTTGCGCCTTCACGATATTGTTGACGAATTGGAAGCGCGTGTAGGACCTTTGGCTGAACAAAGCAAAAAGGCCGAAAAGTTTTTAGAATTGGCATCCAAGAAAAAGGAACTCGAAATTGGTCTTTGGCTTTATACCCTAAATAATTCTAAGGAACTTTTGCGTTCTCAGGAAAGTAAGATTGCGGCAGCTCAACTATCTTACCGCGAAATAGAACAGGCTTTGGAAGAATTCGACCGCAAAACCGAGCAAAACACATCACTTTTTGCTAAACTTACTTCGGATATTGAGGGTGAGCGCCTTAATATATCTTCTTTTAATGAAGAAATTGTTAAGGCTCAAGGTGTAATTACTGTTTTAAATAACGATATTGCGCATAATAATGAGTCGGTTGAAAGGCTTTTAGAAGAAAAGAACACATTAAGCCTTTCGGATAATTCGGCGCTTAGCGAGATTGAAATGCTTTCCAAACTTGCACAAGAAAAACAACTTGCTAAAACAAAGTTGGAAGAAAAACTTCACGAGTTTGAAACCAAATTATCGGAATTACTTACCGATTCTGACAGTATCAGCCGTCAAATCGAAACCCAAATTAAAGAACTTAATGTTTTATCGGCACAAAGTGCGGATATGCGCGTAAAACTTGTTACTGCGGATACTTCCATTGAAGAAATTTCGGGCCGTGATAGCGCATTAGTAGAACTAATCAGTACCCGCGAAAGCGAAATAAATGTACTAAACAAAGAATTTGACGAAACTGATTTGCTCCTTAAAAATTTGCAAGAAAATAGTGATAGTATTTCTAACTCTTTAAAAGGATATGAAATGCGTCTTAACTCCAAGCGTGAAACTGCCGAAAAATATAAGGCGGAACTTGATACTGTAAATCTTGACATTGAAGCAAAGGTTCGACGCGCTCAAATACTTCGCGACCTTGAAAACAATATGGAAGGTTTTGCCCACTCGGTAAAATTCTTAATGTCAAAATCCGAAACGGGCATTTTACGCGGTATATGCGGTCCTGTTTCTAAACTTATTGATGTAGAAAGCAAATACAGTATGGCTATTGAGGCTGCGCTTTCAAATGCTATTCAAAATATTATAACTGAGCGTGAAAGTGATGCTAAAAATGCTATTAACTTCCTTAAAAGTAATAAAGGCGGCAGAGCAACATTTTTACCCGTAAATACTATTAAATCCCGTGAATTTAAAGAACATGGTTTTGAAGATATGGACGGTTACATAGGTATTGCAAGTGACCTTGTAAAGTGTGATAAAAAGTACTTGGAGATTGTAAAATACCTTTTAGGTGCCGTTGTTGTTGCGGAAGATATTGATTATGCAACCGCTATTGCAAAAAACCAAGGCTATCGCGTTAAGGTTGTAACCTTGGACGGACAGGTCGTAAATCCGGGAGGTTCACTCACCGGTGGTTCTGTCGCTAAAAATGCAGGTATTTTAAGCCGTGCAAACGATATAAAAGAGATTGAAAACGATATTGAAAAACTAAAGCAAAAGGCTGCGGATATTACAGAAAAACTTGTTGCGGCTAACAATGCCGTTAGCGAAGTTTCGGCGGATATTACCGCATTACAAGCTGATTTTACAACTGTAAATGAAGACAAAATCAGAGCCTTGGCGGAAGTTAAGCGTATTGAAGATTTAAGAAACAACGCTAAAACCGCTTTAGACGAACTCTTAATTGAGAAATCAACCAACAAGCAAAAGGTAGAAGCTTTAAAACTATCTTCTATGGAAGCGGCAAAACAAATAGCCGATATTGAACTCAAGAAAAATGAGATTCAGGCTTTAATAGACAGTATGACAGGCGGTAGGGATAATCTTAATACTACAAGAGAAAACCTTACTAACGAGATTACTTCTCTTAAACTTTCGGTAATTGAAGTGGGTAAGGATATAGAATCAATTACCCTTAATGCCGAAAATCTTAACAAAACTATTGCGAACAGAAGTGAAAGAAGCACTGCTATTGATAGTGAAATCGCTGCTTTGCAGTTTAAGAATGAAAACTTAAAGAGCGAAATTGCCGGTGTTAGCGATGGTATTGAAGAGTTTAAAAATAAAATTGAAGACAGCGAAAATAATATTAAAGAGTATATCGAAAAGCGTAATCTTACCGAAAAATCGGGTGTAGAACTTCGCAACAGTGAACGCGAAAATACTCTACAACGCGAAAAAATCGGTGGGGAATTAGCAAGACTTACCGAGCGTAAGGAAGTTATGATGCGCGAGTATGACGATGTTATCCGCCGTCTTTATGATGAGTATGAGCTGACACGTAGCGAAGCTGAAAAAATCGGCATAGAAATTGAAAATCCGACTGTGGCTAAAAAGGATTTGACCGATATTAAGAATAAAATCCGTTCACTCGGAAATGTTAATGTTTCTGCTATTGAAGAATATAAAGAAGTAAGCGAACGTTATAATTTCTTATCCGAACAAATAAATGATGTTGAAGCGTCACGCGCACAACTCCATAAACTTATTAACCAATTAACAAGTCAAATGCAGGAAATCTTTACCGAAGGATTCCAAAAGATTAGTCAAAACTTCTCTAAGACATTTACCGAACTTTTTGGTGGTGGCACGGCTTCTCTAAGCCTTTCCGACCCTGAAAACATTCTTGAAAGCGGTATAGATATCAATGTTAAATTGCCGGGCAAGAATGTACCAAGCCTTGATGGCCTTTCGGGTGGTGAAAAAGCGCTTATCGCTCTTTCAATTTATTTTGCAATTATGCGTGTAAATGCACCGCCGTTCTGCTTCTTGGACGAAGTTGATACCGCACTTGACGATATAAATGTTGAACGCTTTGCAGAGTATATGCGTTCTTCGGAATTTGCAACCCAATTTATTTGTGTAACCCACCGTCGCGGCACAATGGAAGCGGCCGACATGCTTTATGGTGTTACTATGCAAGAAAAGGGTATTACAAAGTTGTTGGAACTTAATGTTTCTGAACTTGAAAAGAAACTACTCGAAAATTAATTAGGTGATTTAATGGGCTTTTTTAGCAAAATAAAACAAGGTCTTCAAAAGACAAGAGATTCTTTTTCTAATGGTGTAAACAGTATTATAAATTCTTTTACAAAGATTGATGAAGAACTGTTTGAAGAACTTGAAGAAATTCTTGTGATGGCAGATATTGGTGTGAATACCGCTACCGAAATTTGTGATATTTTGCGCAAGAAGATTAAGGAACAGGGTATTAAAGAACCGCAAATTATCCGCGAACTTTTAAAGGATATTATTACCGATATGTTGGGAGAAGATTGCGGTCTTAAACTTAACACAAAGCCTTCAATAATTTTAATAATCGGTGTAAACGGTATTGGTAAAACTACCACTATCGGTAAACTTTCGGCACAATTAAAGTCGAGCGGTAAAAAGGTTGTTTTGGGTGCCGCGGATACATTCCGTGCTGCTGCTATTGACCAGTTGGGCATTTGGGCTGAGCGTGCCGACGTTTCTATGGTTAAAAGCGTAGAAGGTACAGACCCTGCGTCAGTTGTTTTTGATACTATTGCTTCGGCGAAGTCAAAGGGTGCGGATGTTATTATTTGCGACACTGCCGGAAGACTTCATAACAAGAAGAACCTTATGGACGAACTTGCAAAAATTTACCGTGTAATCGGTCGTGAATTGCCGGAAGCGTCTCTTGAAACACTTTTGGTTCTTGATGCTGCAACGGGACAAAATGCCGTTAACCAAGCTCGTGAATTTAAAAATGTTGCAGACATTACGGGAATAGTACTGACAAAACTTGACGGAACCGCAAAGGGTGGTATTGTAATACCTATTCATAACGAACTTTCTATACCTGTAAAATATATTGGTGTGGGCGAAGGAATAGATGATTTACAACCATTTAACGCTAAAGAGTTTGTTGATGGAATTTTTGAAGATGGTGAACAGTAATGAAAATATTTATTGCTACCAAGAATGCAAAAAAGCTAAAAGAATTAAAGCGCATTTTAGAACCTATGGGATTTGAAGTGTTGTGTGAAAAGGATTTGGACAAGCCTTTTTTAGATGCCGTAGAAGACGGAACAACCTTTGAAGAAAATGCAATTATTAAGGCTAAATCGGGTCTTGCTCAAACAGGATATATAAGTGTTGCTGATGATTCGGGGATATGTGTTGATTATTTAGGCGGCGCACCCGGAATTTTCTCTGCAAGATATTCCGGTGAACATGGTAACGACAAGCAAAATAACGAAAAACTTTTAAATGAACTTAAAGGTGTTCCTATGGAAAATCGTACTGCTTACTATGTTGCGGCAATAGCCTGTGTTTTCCCCGATGGCAGAGAGTTTACTGTTCGGGGTGAATGCCACGGTCACATTGCTTTTTCTGAGCAGGAAGGTCAGGGCGGATTCGGTTATGACCCGTTATTTATAAGCGAAATTGGCCCGTTTTCTCAGGTAACCGACGAGCAAAAAGACGCTGTTAGCCATAGGGGTAGAGCGCTTATAAAATTTAAAGAAGAACTTATTAAATATATTGAGGTAAAATAATGTTAAATAGCAGACAAAGAGCGCAACTTCGCGGAATGGCAAACGACTTTGAAACCATTTTGCAGGTTGGAAAAATGGGTATAAGTGAAAATACCGTGAAACAGGTTTATGACGCTTTGGAAGCGCGAGAACTTATAAAAATGTCGGTTTTGGAAACCTGTCCTTTAACTTCGCGGGAAGCGGCTGACCAATTAGCAAAAAAAGTTGGTGCCGATGTGGTTCAGGTTATCGGAAGAAAATTTATCCTTTACCGTGAAAGTCGCGAAAATAAAACTATAAAATTGGTGAAATAGTATGGGCTACACTGCTATTTTCGGCGGAACATTTAATCCTTTTCATAATGGCCATTATGAGATGCTTCAAGCGTTGCAAAACGATAATGCTATTGATGAAGTTTGGATTATGCCTGATAAAATACCACCCCATAAAGAGTGTGATTATTTGGCTTCGGATGAAGACAGAATAAATATGTGCGAAATTATGGCGGACGAGTTCTCAAAGGCTACGGTTTGTATTACCGAGTTTCAACGCGAGGGTAAAAGTTATACGTATGATACAATCTTGGAACTAACAGCAAAGTATCCTGACAAAAATTTTGTTTTCGTCTGTGGGGGAGATATGTTTGTATATTTCCCAAAATGGTACCGCTATGAAGATTTGATGAAACTTTTGCCGTTTTATGTATTTTCTCGCGTTGGCACCGAAACACAAGAATTTAACTCTTGTGTAGATACCTTTGAAAGAATGGGTATGAAAATAATTCTTAATAGCAGTAAAATCGCAAATATTTCTTCAACTGCTTTTAGAAAAGAAGGTACGCCGTCGCTTTTGCCCCAAAAAATATATGATTATATAAAGGAAAGGGGTATTTATAATGTACGATAATTTTAAAAAGATTTTAAAAGAACGGCTTGACGAAAAAAGATATTACCACTCATTGTGCGTAGCAGACGAAGCAAAGCGTCTGGCAGAAAAATGCGGTGTTGATACCGAAAAGGCTTATTTGGCAGGTCTTTTACACGATATAACTAAAAATGCCCCGTGTGAAGAACACTTGCAAATATTTGAGCAGTTTGGTATAATCTTAAACGATATTGAAAAAAATGCGGTAAAATTGTGGCACGCTATTTCCGGTGCTGCTTATGTTGAGCATATTTTAGGTATAACTGATAACGATATTATTAAGGCTATAAGGTATCATACAACTGCAAAGGAAGATATGTCACCTTTGGAATTGGTGCTTTATTTGGCTGATTTTACATCTCGTGACAGGGATTATCCTGATGTTGATGTTATGCGCGGTTTGGTTGATAAATCTTTTAGTGAAGCGTATGTCTACGCTTTGCAGTATACGATTAAAGATTTAGCTGACCAAAAAAGAGCTATTCATTTTGATACTTTACAGGCTTTCAATAAAGCCGTTTCTTGCGGAGGGTAAATAATTGGAATCATTTGAAATTTTGAAAATTGCAGCGAATGCCTTAAATGGTAAAAAAGCAAAAGAAATCAACGCAATAAAGGTAGATGACCTTACTGTTTTGTGCGAGTATTTCTTAATTTGTACCGCAAACTCTTCTACGCAACTTCGCGCGCTAGCTGATGAAGTTGAAGATAAACTTAAAGAAGAGGGTGTTATGCCGCACCATATTGAAGGCAGGGCTTCAGGTTGGGTAGCGCTCGACTATGGTTCGGTTGTAGTTCATGTATTCGGTAGGAATGAGCGCGAATTTTACGCACTTGATAAAATGTGGTCGGACGCAGAAAGCGTTGACCTTGAAAATATCTTAGAAGAAGCAATGGGTGACTGATTATGCAAAAGAATTATAATTATACTGAAATTGAAAAGAAATGGCAAAAAATTTGGGACGATAACCATACTTTTGAAGCAAAGAATGATTATTCATTACCTAAATTTTTCGGTCTTGTTGAATTCCCGTATCCGTCAGGTCAGGGTCTTCATGTAGGACATCCGCGTTCATACACAGCGATTGACATTGTTTCGCGTAAAAAGCGTTTGCAGGGTTTTAATGTACTTTATCCAATGGGTTGGGATGCTTTCGGTCTTCCTACCGAAAACTTTGCTATAAAAAATCATATTCATCCTTCTATCGTTACCGAGAACAACATCGCTAACTTTAAGCGTCAGTTAAAATCTCTTGGCTTTTCTTTTGATTGGAGCCGTGAAATAAATACCACAGACCCATCTTATTATAAGTGGACACAGTGGATATTCTTGCAACTCTTTAAACAAGGTTTGGCTTACAAAAAAGAAATGTCGGTTAACTGGTGTACTTCTTGTAAGTGCGTTCTTGCAAACGAAGAAGTTGTAAACGGTGTTTGTGAGCGTTGCGGCAGTGAAGTTATCCAAAAGGAAAAAAGCCAATGGATGCTTAAAATTACCGAGTATGCCGAAAAGTTGCTTGAAGGTCTTAACGATGTTGATTTTATCGAACGTGTTAAAACCCAACAACGTAACTGGATTGGCCGTTCTTACGGTACACAGGTTACTTTTAACACCACTTTGGGCGACAGTTTTGAAATCTTTACCACTCGTGCCGATACGCTTTTTGGCGCTACATATATGGTAATGTCACCTGAACACCCATTACTTGCAAAATGGGCGGATAAGATTAATAATTTTGACCAAGTTATTGCTTATCAAGAACAATCGGCTAAAAAGTCCGATTTTGAGCGTACCGAACTTGCTAAGGATAAAACCGGCGTTAAGTTAGACGGCGTTATGGCTATTAACCCTGTCAACAATAAGGAAATTCCGATTTTTATTTCGGACTATGTACTTATTTCTTACGGTACAGGTGCTATTATGGCTGTTCCTGCGCACGATACTCGTGACTGGGAATTTGCTAAGAAGTTCAATCTTCCCATTATCGAAGTTGTAAAGGGTGGGGAAGATGTGCAAAAAGCAGCCTTTACCGATTGTGCAACCGGTGTGCTAGTTAATTCTGATTTCCTTGATGGATTATCTGTTGAAGATGCTAAAAAAGCTATCCAAGAATGGTTGACAGAAAAAGGTATAGGTAGCGTTAAAACCAACTTCAAACTTCGCGACTGGGTATTCTCAAGACAAAGATATTGGGGCGAACCTATACCTATGGTATATTGTGAAAAATGTGGTTGGGTACCGCTTCCTGAAAGTGAATTGCCTTTGGTTCTTCCAAACGTTGAATCTTATGAGCCTACTGATAATGGTGAATCACCCTTGGCTAAGATGACCGATTGGGTTAATACTACTTGTCCGCATTGCGGCGCACCCGCCAAGCGTGAAACCGATACTATGCCACAATGGGCAGGTTCTTCTTGGTACTTCCTTAGATATTGCGATCCGCACAATGATAAGGAATTTGCATCAAAAGAAGCGCTCCAATATTGGTGCCCTGTTGATTGGTACAACGGCGGTATGGAGCATACAACTCTCCACTTACTTTATAGCCGTTTCTGGCATAAATTCCTTTATGATATTGAGGCTGTTCCTAATGCCGAGCCTTACGCTAAGCGTACAAGTCACGGTATGATTTTGGGTGAAAACGGCGAGAAGATGTCTAAGTCACGCGGTAATGTTGTAAATCCTGATGAGATTATTAACGACTACGGCGCAGATACAATGCGCGTGTATGAAATGTTCATTGGTGACTTTGAAAAGGCGGCACCTTGGAGCCAGTCTTCAATTAAGGGTAGTAAGCGTTTCCTTGATAAAGTTTGGGCACTTTATGATATTATGTCTGACGAGTGTGGCTACCGCAAGGAAGTTGAAGCCGAGTTCCACCGTACTATTAAAAAGGTTACGGATGATATAGAAGGCCTTAAGATGAATACCGCTATTGCGGCATTGATGGCGCTTATGAATACTGTTCAGGCAACAGGTAAGATTACAAAGGATGAATACAAAACATTCATAACTTTGCTTAACCCATTTGCTCCACATATTACTGAAGAGATTTGGGAAATGTGCGGTTTTGACGGTATGCTTAATCAAACTAAGTGGCCCGAATATGATGAATCAAAATGTGTTGACGCTACTGTGGAAATTGTTGTTCAGATTAATGGTAAAATCAGAGCACGTTTAAATGTTGCGGCTGATATTTCAGCACCTGATGCTATCGCTCTTGCAAAAGAACAGGATGCAGTCAAGGCTGAAATTTCTGCTAAAACCGTTATTAAAGAGCTTTATGTTCCTAAAAAACTCGTTAATATCGTTGTAAAATAAAAATTCAAAAAATTTTTGTTGCAAAATATTAATATGTATGCTATTATATATATTGGTTATTTTTAATCGGAGGTGATACAGGTGAGCGCAGTTGAAATTATTTTAGGAATTTTAGTGATACTCGTTTCGCTTGCTATTATAATAGCTGTTCTTTTCCAGCAAGGTCGTCGCGCAGGTATTAATGGTGCGATTTCAGGCGGTGCGGATACTTTCCTTTCAAAGAATAAGGCAAGAACAGTAGATGCTATCTTAGCGCGTTGGACAAAGTATATTGCTATTTTATTCTTCGTTCTCGCAATAGTTGCCAATATTGTTTCATTAAAGGGTTAATCCCCTTTATATCAGGGACAACCCCTGAAAAAATACTTAATAAAACCCCTGCATTTCTGCGGAGGGAGGGAATATAATGAGTCAAGTTAGAATTAAAGAAAATGAATCTCTTGATAATGCTTTGCGCCGTTTTAAAAGACAAACTGCAAAAGACGGTGTTATTCAGGAAGTTCGTAAGAGAGAGCACTATGAAAAGCCCTCTGTAAAGCGTAAAAAGAAGTCGGAAGCTGCTCGTAAAAGAAAGTTCCGCTAATATTTTCGTGTAAAAAGCGGTTGTTTTCAACCGCTTTTTTATTTGAGGTATTTTATGTTTAGACCAAATATTAAGTTAGATAGAGTAACCGATATCACTATTGATATCTTAAATAAATATAATATAAATTCTCTTGTTTTAGATGTTGATAATACACTTTCCACCCATCACGGTCAGGTTTTGACCGATGGTCTTACACAGTGGCTTGTTTCTATGAGAGAAAACGGAATAAAAATGACCGTTCTTTCAAATTCAAATTCTAAGAGATTAGAACCTTTTGCCAAAAAAATCGGTCTTGATTATATAAGTCTTGGGTTAAAACCGTTGCCTTTTGGTTATTTAAGGGCTATAAAAAGGCTTGGCAGTAAATTTAAGGAAACAGCAATCGTAGGTGACCAAATTTTTACTGATATTTTGGGTGGTAATATGGTCGGGATTAAAACTATTTTATTAACCCCGATAAAGCCCGAAAGTTCTTTGCGTTTTCGAATGAAGCGAAAGGTGGAAGCATCTTTGATAAAAGCGCTTAAAATCACTAATACGGAGGTGTAGTATGGCGGCAAAATTCGGCCCTGCGGGCACTAGTGACAGTTTTAAAACTATGGGTTATAAGCATAGTTTACAAGTGCCTGAATATGTTGTGAAAATGGGACTTGACTGTTTTGAATATCAATGCGGTCGTGGTGTTAATATAGGTCTTGATAAAGCAAAACAATTAGGTGAGATAGCCAAAGAAAAAGGTATATCCCTTTCTTTACATGCGCCTTATTATATCTCAATGTCTTCGGTAGAAGAAGAAAAAAGGCTCAATTCGGTAAATTATATTATGGCTTCCGCCCGTGCTGTAAACGCGATGGGCGGGGATAGGATAATTGTTCACACGGGTTCTTGCGGTAAGATTTCCCGTACGGAAGCGTTGGAATTGGCTAAAGATACAATGCGCTTGTCTTTAAAAGCGCTCGATAGGGAAGGTCTTTCGCATATTCATATCTGTCCTGAAACAATGGGTAAGGTTAATCAGTTGGGTACGCTTCAAGAAGTTATGGAACTTTGCAAACTTGACGAAAGACTTATTCCTTGCATAGATTTTGGTCATCTTAACGCGCGTGATTTGGGTATTTTGAAAACAACCGATGATTTTGAGAAAATATTTACCACAATTCGTGATAATTTAGGAATCGACAGATTGAAATCGTTCCACTCGCATTTTTCTAAGATTGAGTATTCCAAGGGTGGCGAAAAGCGTCATCTGACATTTGAAGATACCGTTTACGGCCCTGATTTTGAACCTGTAATGGAACTTACTGCAAAATACGGTTGTTCGCCAACCTTTATTTGTGAGTCGGCGGGTACACAGGCGGAAGATGCTAAACAAATGAAAGACTATTATGAAAGGGTGTTATTATGATTTGGCATAGCGCAAGTTTAAATGAAGTCTTGCAGGAACTTAATACCCATGTTGATACCGGTCTCGCAAATGGTGAAGCGGCACAAAGGCTTGAGATTTACGGAAAAAATCAATTAAAAAGCAGCGATAAAATATCAATTTTAAAGCGCTTTTTAGAACAATTTAAAAGCAAAACGCTTGTGGCCTTAATAGTTGTAAGTATAATTTCTTTTATTGTCAATATTGCTTATGATATGCCAAAGCCGTATATGTCGTTGCTACTTGTAGTAATCATAATCATAAATGCGGTTATCAGCGCATTTCATTTGTATAGTTGCGATAATACATTTGATGATATTAAGAGTATAAGTCACCCGACTGTGAAGGTTTTGCGCGATGGTATAGAAAAGGTAATATCTTCGGATTCTCTTGTTAAAGGTGATATTATTCTTTTAAGCGAAGGTGATTATATTTCGGCGGATGCAAGGCTTATTGAGTCGGTTGAATTACGCTGTAACGAATCAACTTTAACGGGTGAGGAAGTTCCCGTAGAAAAGGATGCGAATGCGGTTTTAGAGGATATTGTCTCCTTTGAAAGCCGTTCGAATATGGTATTCTCCGGTACTACTGTTATACACGGTTGCGGTAAGGCGGTAGTAGTTGCCACCGGTGCAGATACCGAAAACGGTAAGACCGAGATTATAAGTGAGCAAGTGGGCACCAAAAAACTTCCCATTGAAGCGGAACTTGATGTTATTGGCAAGGTTGTAAATATTTCTATTTTAGTTGTTTGTGCTTTAATGTTTGTTATTAGTGTTATTCAGAACCTTTCGGCAAGTGACCCGTTTGCAGTTACAACCGTAAATATGGTATTAAATGCGTTGGCACTTGCAGTTGCGGCTATTCCGCAAGGTCTACCGGCTATTGCTACGGTGGTTATTGCTATTGGTCTTGGACGTATTCTTAAAGATAAAATAATTATTAAAGAAAGTAACGCGTTTGAAACAATAGGCAAAACCAATGTAATTATTGCTGATAAGACGGGTATTTTCACCCATAAGGAAATGGTGCTTAGCAAGGTTTTCGATGGAAAAGAAGTTCTGGATTTGGAAACGGATACCTTGACCGAAAATGCTTCGATAATTTTAAGACTTGGTGCAGTTTGCTCCACCCTTGTTAACGATGCTACCGAAAAGGCAATCAAAAAGGCATGTTTCGAAATTCATTCAATAACAGAAAACGACCTTTTAGGTGTAATGCCTAAAATTAATCAAATCCCGTTTGATTCTGCGAGAAAATCCATGACGGTTATCACAATGATAAATGAACGTCCTTTTGCTATCGTAAAGGGTGCCCCTGAAGTCGTTGTGCCAAAATGTAATAACTGCAAGTCGGAAGATATTCTTAAAATGAATGAAGAATTGGCAAATGAAGCATATAGAAATGTTTGTATAGCCATGAAACCGCTCGAAGAAATACCTGCTAATCCACAGGCGGATGTTATAGAAAACAACTTGACATTTGTGGGTCTTTTATCGCTCAAAGAACCTATTCGAAAAAGTGCGATTGAAGAAGTTAAACAATGTAATAAAGCGGGTATTAAAACCGTTATGGTTACGGGAGATAATATCAATACTGCTATAGCAGTAGCCACTGAAATGGGCATTTTAAATGACAATAGCGAAGCCATAACCGGTTCTGAACTTGCAGCCATGAGTGACGAAGAATTGGTGGCAAATATAGATAAATATCGCGTTTTTGCGCGTGTTTCCCCAAGCGATAAATTAAGAATCGTTAAGGCTTGGAAATCAAGAAAAGCGGTTGTTACAATAACGGGAGACAGTTTTAACGATGCCGATGCGTTGGCTTGTGCGGACGTTGGTTGTTCAATAGGCAAGTATGGCACGGATGTTGCAAAGGGAAATGCCGATATTATAATCCTTAAAAACAATTTTGGTTCGGTGGTTTCTGTTATTAAGGAAAGCCGTGGTTTCTTTAGCAATATTAAAAAGGCTGTCTACTATTTATGCAGTTGTAATTTTGCTGAGTTGATTTTAATTTTCTTAGGGGTATGTATCTTTAAAACACCTTTGCTTATTCCGGTTCAACTTTTGCTTATAAACCTTTTGACCGATTGCGCACCTGCTATTTCTTTTAGTATGGAAAAAGCCGAAAATTCGGTTATGAAGAAAAAGTCATTCGATAAGATAAGACGTATAATTGATATTAAATCTTTGTCTACTCTTATTTTCCAAAGTTTGTTTATAGCGTTAACTACTGTGGTTTCGTTTGCTATAGGTAGCAAGGTTTCTTACGAAACCGCAACCACTATGGCTTTTGTAACTTTGGGCATAGCACAGGGAATACATTGTTTTAATAATAAGTTTGACGGCACTATCTTTAATAAAAATATTTTTTCTAACACGTTTATGAACAAATCGGTGTTCGCTGTTATATTTATAGTTATTTTCTTGGCATTTACACCTATTGGCTTTACTTTTGGTCTTACTTTATTGAGTTTTTCTAAATTTATATTAGCCGTGCTGTTGGCTGGTGTGATACTTCCAATAGCAGAGTTGTTAAAATTTTTAAAAACAAAACTTAAGTAGAGTATCTATTATAGAAAAATAAAAATCCTGACTTTCGTCAGGATTTTTTGTATATTAATTTTTAATTTTAAATTACGTAACCGCCGTTTACGCCCAAGATTTGACCTGTTATATAATCGGCATTTTCACTTGCCAGGAAGTATACCGCTTGAGCAATTTCATCAGCAGTACCCATGCGCTTTAGGGGGATGGTTTCAACAAAATCGGCTAATTCTTCGACCGATAAATTGGAGTTCATTGTGGTTTCAATAATACCCGGAGTTACAGCGTTGACTGTAATACCGCTTGGGGCTAACTCTTTTGCTAAGGCTTTGGTGATACCAATAACACCTGCTTTTGAAGCAGAATAAGCAACTTCGCAAGATGCGCCAACTTCTCCCCACATAGAAGAAATATTAATGATTTTGCCAGATTGCTGATTGACCATTACTGGAGTTACCGCCTTACAGCAGTTAAACACGCCTTTAAGGTTAATGTTCATAATTCTATCGTAATCAACTTCGTCTGTTTGGGTTATAAGACCTTCGAAAGCCACACCCGCATTGTTAACCAAAACATCAATACTTCCATATTTATAAAGAGTTTCTTTAACCAAAAGTTCGGCTTCAAGACGGTTGGCAACATTGGCTTTTTGGGTTGTTACCGAAAAACCGTTTTCCGCAAGAGAACGTGCAAGAAGCGTTGCTGACTCATAAGAATCGTTATAATTAATCACAACATTATAACCCTTTTGGGCAAATAGAATAGCAGTAGCGGCACCAATGCCTTTTGAAGAACCTGTAATTATAGCTGTTTTTTTCATATAATCATCTCCAAAAAAAGTATAACATAATTAAAAACAAAATAAAAGCCTTAATTTGACAATTTTTTTAACCCTAACGTTTAGTCGCGGTCTTTCATTTGCGCTTAACCTAAAAGTTTTTTCAACATAATATGTAATGTAAAACATTTTAAGTGATTATTTTTTATGTTTTAAGGCAAGAATATAATCGGAGTGTGAAAAGACTATGAATATTAAACGCGGAGAAATTTATTATGCAGATTTAAGTCCAGTTATCGGTTCGGAACAGGGCGGAATAAGACCGGTGCTTATAATACAAAACGATATCGGTAATAAATATAGTCCAACGGTAATTGCTGCGGCAATTACAAGCCAACGCGACAAAACAAAGCTGCCAACACATATTTTGGTTGATGCGGATAACTGTGGCCTTGCAAAAGATTCAATAGTGCTTTTAGAACAGGTGAGAACCATTGATAAACAAAGGCTAAAAGAAAAGATGGGCTGCCTTGATATAAATGCTATGGTTAAGGTGGACAAGGCGCTGAGTGTCAGTTTCGGGCTTGATGTAAATTCAATCGGCTTTACTACATAACAGTAGAAAGCTGACTTAAAATTTATAAACCAAGAGTCGATTAAGGCTCTTGGTTTTTGCATTTTTGCATAGTTTGTATTATTCAAATAAGAGGAATAGTGTTGCTGAAATTAAAAATCATAAAATTGCAAGTGAGAAAACAAGAGAAAACAAGAGAAAATAAGAGAAAATAAGAGAAAGTGAAATCTAAATTAATTTTTTTGCAAAAATGTGTTGACATTAAATTTTGGTTGTGTTATTATATTCAGGCTGACGCAATGGAGAGCCATTGCAAACTTAAATTTTTTGGAGGGTTTTTAAATGTCAACATTTATGGCAAAACCTGCTGAAATTCAGCGTAAATGGTATATTATCGACGCAGCCGGCAGACCCCTTGGCCGCACAGCAGCTAAAGTTGCTGATATACTCCGCGGTAAGATTAAGCCTGAGTTCACCCCACATGTAGATTGCGGTGACCACGTTGTAGTTATCAATGCTGATAAGGCAGTTTTAACAGGTAACAAATTACAGAACAAGTATTATCGTCGTCATACAGGTTACATCGGCGGTCTTAAGGAAGTTAAATATTCTACCCTTATGGCTATCCGTCCTGAACTTGCTATGGAACTCGCGGTTAAAGGCATGGTTCCCGATACTACTATCGGCCGCAAGGCTTTAACCAGACTTCACGTTTACGCAGGCGCTGACTACAAGCAAGTAGCTCAGAAGCCCGAAGTTTACGAATTTTAAGAAAGGAGTAATGCACAATGTTTGAAGGAAAAGAGTATTTTTACGGCACAGGCAGAAGAAAAAGCTCTGTAGCACGTGTTCGCGTTTACAACGGTACCGGTAAAATCACTATCAATGATAGAGACATTGATGATTACTTCGGTCTTGAAACCTTAAAACTTATCGTTCGTCAGCCTTTAAATCTTACTGGCACTGCTGATAAGTTTGATATTGTATGTCGTGTTGCAGGCGGCGGTGTTACAGGTCAAGCTGGCGCTATCCGTCACGGTATTTCTCGTGCACTTCTTCAGTTCGACGGCGAACTCCGTCCCGAACTCAAAAAGGCAGGTCTCTTAACTCGTGACCCAAGAATGAAGGAAAGAAAGAAATACGGTCTCAAAGGCGCACGTCGTGCACCCCAATTCTCAAAGAGATAATTTCTTATCTACACTACAAGCTCTGCATTTTGCAGGGCTTGGTTTTTTTGTATAACTTTTTATTTACAAAATATTAAAAAAATGATATTATATATATGTTATACTATTTTAAGATTACATAACGGAGGTTTAGTTATGATAGAGGTTAATGGCCTATCTAAAAGATATGGTACACATCTTGCTGTAAACGACATAAGTTTCAGTATTAAAAAGGGCGAAGTTATCGGCTTTTTGGGTCCTAACGGCGCGGGTAAGTCCACCATAATGAATATTTTAACCGGCTACCTTTCCTTAACACAAGGTCAGGTTACAGTTGACGGTTACGATATTATGGAAAACCCTGAAGAAGCTAAAAAGCGCATTGGTTATCTTCCTGAAATTCCACCCCTTTATATCGATATGAAGGTAAGGGAATACCTTAACTTTATTTACGATTTGAAAAAGGTTAAATTCCCAAAGAAAGCTCATATTGATGAGATCATGAAACTTATTAAGATTGATAATGTGCAAAATCGCCTTATCAAAAATCTTTCTAAAGGTTATCGTCAAAGAGTTGGCTTGGCTCAGGCGCTTGTAGGTAACCCTGACGTACTTATTCTTGACGAACCAACTGTTGGTCTTGACCCTAAGCAGATTATTGAAATTAGAAATCTTATTGCACGTTTAGGTAAAAACCACACTATTATTCTTTCTTCACATATCTTGTCGGAAATTCAGGCGGTTTGTGAACGTGTTATTATCATTAACAAGGGTCAATTAATCGCTGATGACAAGCCTGAAACATTGTCTGCAAGACTTTCTAATGACTCCTCACTTGTTGCAAGAATTGAATGTTCTGAAAAAGAAATGCTTGAAGCTTTGTCAACGGTTAAGGGTGTCAAATCCGTTATGTCGCTTGGCTGTAAAGAAAAGAAAAGTTATGATTTCCTTATTGAACCTTATGCGAACACCGACGTTCGTAAGGCTATATTTGAGCGTGTTGTTGCACGCGGTAAGGCTATTTTGTCACTTACAAGCAATAGTGTTTCGCTTGAACAGGTATTCTTGCGTTTGACCGAAGCCGGCACTTATGAAGAAGCAAGAAAACTTTTAGGTTTTAGTGAAGAACCGCAAACCGTAGAAGAAGTAAAGGAGGAAGTTGAATAATGAGTGCTATATTTAAAAGAGAATTTAAATCGTATTTTTCTACTCCTATTGGCTATATTATTTTAGCTGCGTTCTATTTCTTCTTAGGTCTTTACTTTATGATGATTTTTACATTAGGTTCACCGAAGGTGGAAGATGTAATATCTCAAATGGTGACCGTCTGCATATTCATTATGCCTATTATCACGATGCGACTTATGAGCGAAGACCGACGTCAAAAGGTTGACCAAGCCCTATTAACTGCACCCGTAAGCCTTACCGGCATAGTTTTGGGTAAGTTCTTTGCGGCTTTGGCTGTGTTTGCTTTAGGATTTGCACCAACTATTATTTTTGAAGCAATTATTATGGCTTATGTTAGTGTGAATGTTTTAACCTATATTTACGCTCTTATAGGTATTTTACTTTTGGGCAGTACATTGATTGCTATCGGTATGTTTATATCAAGTCTTACCGAAAGTTCGGTTGTATCTGCTATACTTACTTTGGTTATCAATATTTTGATAATTCTTTTCATTCCTTACTTGGCCGAAAGTATCTCGGTTGAGTGGATTGCGAAAGTTTTTGAAAATTTAGCGTTTGTAAATAAGTATTCAAGTTTTGGGGAAAATCTTTTCTCCATACCCGATATTTTCTATTTCGTAAGTTTCACAGCAGCATTTATCTTCCTTTGTGTTAGAGCACTTGAGAAGAGAAGATGGGCTTAAAGGAGGTATTAAAAATGGATGAAAATAAAATCACAAATCCCGAAACCCAAGAAAATGTTGTTGCCGAACAGGAAGTTGTAGAAACTGAAATTACGGAAAACAAGAAAAGAATAAAATTTAAATTACCAAAGTTTAATAAAACCGAAAAAATTAAAAATCAGGCTTTATTTAAACGTGGTGGATATGCTGTCGCTATTACTGCAGTTGTCTTGGCTGGTATTATCGTTTTCAATGTGTTGTTGTCTGCCATTGCTAGTCGTTTTATGCTAGAGTATGATATGACAAGCGGAAAAACCAATACAATCAATGAAGAAAACATCAGTTATATTCAAGAAATTGAAAGTGAAGTAACAGTTACTATGTGCGCCAAGGCGGAAGATTATTACGGCGGATATATGGACTATTATGCAAAAAACCTTTACGGTTTAACTTCGGATCATTCCGATTACTATAAACAAACAGTAAACCTTATGGAAAAGTATAACAATTATAATAAAAACATTAAGGTTAAGTTTGTTGATACACAGGATTCATCATTTACCGAGATTACTTCAAAGTATTCAAAGGAAAGCCTTAATTATGGTGATATTATTGTAAGTGCAACTCAGAATGGTAAAGAGCGTTACAAGATTATTGGCTTTAAGGATATTTACAGTATTGAAGTAGACGATACTTATGCCGCTTACGGTTATACCGTATCTTCCTTAGTAGGTAATAAAATTGAAACAGCACTTACAAGCGCTATTGCTTATGTTACAAGTTCTGAAACCAAAAAGGTTGCTTTTATTACCGGTCACTCAAAGGATGACTATTCTGAAAGTTACCGCGAACTTTTGAAGACCAACAACTACGAGATTGATATTATTTCGGATAGCATGATTAGCAAAATCTCAAGTAAATATGATGCCATTTTCATTGTGGCTCCAACGATTGATTTCCTTGAAAATGAACTTGATGCTATTGCAACCTTCCTTGATAATGACGAAAAATATAATAAAGGTTTAGTGTATTTTGCGGATGCTACTGCGCCGTATTTGCCAAACCTTGCAGGTTTCTTTGAAGAATGGGGTATAGAAGTTGGCGAGGGTATACTTTTTGAAACTTACGAGTCGAATTATATGCCTGGTTCGCCCACTACTTTGGGTTCATATCCCGAAGGCGAAGATGATTTGATAAAAAATATTGAATTTTGTCTTTCAGGATATAATGTTCCCATAAAGCCTTTATTTGAACAACAAAGCACAAAAACTGTTACTACCTTAATTTCTACACCAAATACTGTAGTAGCGGCTCCCGTAGGCACTCCTAACTCTTGGAAGGGCGCAGATGATTATGAGCCGGATTCTTATGCTACTCTTATACAAAGTCAGCGTTCTACTTATGATGAAGACAATAACTTAATTAAGAATAATGTTATTGTTTTCAGCAGTTTTGAGTTTATTTATTCCGATTATGCCGAATATGAAAGTGTTGGTAATAAGAATATTGTTTTATCCGCTGCTGATCGCGCAGTCGGAGCAGAAGATACCGGTATATCTTTTGTTCAAAAGGTTATTTCGAATGAAAGCTTTAGTTCGTCTGTGACTCAAAGCGCGGCTAACATTGTTATAATCGTATTTATGGCTGTGTTACCTATACTTTGCATCGCAGTAGGTATTTATGTTTACATCAGGAGAAAGAATTCATAATGAACAATTTACCCGAAAATGAAAATAATATCCAAGAAGATGAATTTTCAACGATTTTTTCTAATCCTACGGAGCATAAAAAGGTTGAAAAAACATCTAAAGGCAAACGGTTGAAGAAGATTTTATCTTTGACTTTGGTAGTTGCGATTCTTTTGGGAGGTACTTTTGCTGTTATTAAACTTATCCCCAAAAAAGAAGAGAATGAAGCAACTGTTAATGAAGAAATTAAAGTAGTCGAGTATGAAAGCGACAAAATAGAAGAACTGACTGTTAAAAATCAAAACGGAACTTTTAATTTTTATTCTAAGGTTGTTAAAGAAGAAGCAACAACCAAAGGTGAAGAACCTACCGAAACTACTTATTGGTATATGAAAAAATACGATAAAGAGCTTACGGATAGCGATTTGATTTTACAGGTTGTAAGTTCAGTTGTTAATTTCACAGCAATTCGAGAAATTAATTCGAAATCCGTAGAAGAATGCGAATTGGACAATCCAATATCTACAGCCGAGTTTGTTACTACTGATGATAAAAAAGTAAAGGTTTTGGTAGGGGGACAATCTCCCGACGGTGCCGGCGTCTATGTTAAACTTTCAAGCAGTGACACCATTTATCTTGTTGGTAACGGCATAGAGGAAACTCTTAATTTTACCGATTTGGATTTTGCTAGTACCGAAGCACAACCCGCTATAAATCTTGACGATAAATACGCTGAGTATTATTCTGAAGAAACTTTAGCAACATTTGATACCATTACCGTATCGGGTGAAAAATTCCCGCAAAAGTTGGTGGTAATACCAAACAATAACGAATTGATTTCTCCGCTTATTCCTTATCTTGTTACATCGCCTATCAAGAGAGATGCTACCGGCGCAGAAAACTTATTTTACATCTTCTCACAAGGCTTTAATGTAAGCGGCGCTTATTCTTATGATGTTTCTAATAAAACCATCAATTCTTTGGGCCTTAATAAACCTGATTATGTATTTAGTGCAAAGTTTGATGATTATACCTATACATATAAGTTTAAGCAACAGGAAGACGGTGATTTTGCCGTAATTGGTAACGATAGTAAGAATGTTAAGCGTGTATCTTCTTCAGATTGCACATTCTTAACAACTACTATAACCGATTATTATAGTAAAACATTATTCTCGATATCGATTCAAAATGTTAAAAATCTTACTTTGAAAACACCTGAAAAAACCTATAGTTTTGATATTTCCGCGAATACTTCAGGTGAGGGTTATATTATCAAATGCGATGGAAAAACTTTCAGAACGGAATATTTCCAATCTTTCTATCAGTACCTTTGTATGTTGGAGACTATGGATTTCACAGTAGAATCTACTTCTGAGAAACCTTCGCTAACTATTATCTACACTTTTAATGATAATAAAACTCCGCCTATGGAAGTTGAGTTTGTAAAAACTAGCGCGACTAAGTTTCAGTATTCTGTAGACGGTGTTAAAATGGGTAAGATTGGTTCTTCTAGTTACAATAAGGTTTTAAAATATCTCGAAAGATTATTAGAAGGCAAATCAATTACCGTTAATTAAAACAAAGCTCTCCTTAAAAAATAAGGAGAGCTTTTAAAAATTTTACTTACATTAAATTGTTTATTTTGTTATAATGGTATAGGTTAGGCGAAACAATCTTGTTTCGCCACAAAATCTTTGATTTTGCGACAAATTTTAAGAAAAATTTGTCCTATCCCATTTCAATGAGTGTTGTGCAAAATTAAATATTAGAATTTAATTTTGCTTAAGCTACTTAAAAAGTGGCTTGTCGAAGCACTTTTTAGCGTTTCGACAAACAACAATTATTATAATTAATGTAGTAAATATAAAGGCGGTATTATAATGTATTCGGTAGGGGAAAGGCTAATATACGGGCAGACTGGTGTTTGCGAAATAATAGATATTTGCGAAAAAACGTTTATTAAAAACCAAAAAAATCTTTATTATGTTTTGAAGCCTTTGAATATGGAAAATAATTTAATTTATGCTCCTGTTGAAAATAACAAGGTTTTTATGAGAAGGCTTATAACTTTGGAGCAGGCAGAAAAACTGATTTGTGATATACCTCAAATTATGGATAAAATTTGCGATACTGCAGAGCTCACAAAGGAGTATTATACCGAAAAAATTAATAATCATACCTTGGAGCAGTTGGTAGAGCTTACGGCTATAATTTATGCTAAAAAGCTTAATGTAGAAAAAATGAAAAAACGTCTTAACATTATTGATGAAAAGTATATGAAAATCGGCGAAAATTTGCTTTTTGGCGAGCTTTCTACTGTTTTAGATATTCCACTAAGTGAGGTTCAAGGGTATATAGAGCAAAAAATTGCAAGTACAAAATAGTACTTGCAATTTTTTATACATTAATTATATTGTCGCAGGCATTGATGCTGGTTTTTCTATGTGTTACAAGAATAACGGTTTTATCTTTTAAAGCCTTAATATTCTCGAGAACTAATAATTCGGTTTTTTGATCAAGTGCAGAAGTTGCTTCATCTAATAATAAAACAGGGGTGTTAGCAAGTAAAGCACGTGCTAATGACAAACGTTGAACCTGACCTTCTGAAAGACCGCCACCACGTTCGGTTAGCACGGTTTCATAACCGTCGGGCAGGGAAGCGATATAATCGTGTATCTCAGCAGCCTTACAGGCTTTGATAACTTCGCTTAGCGGTATATCGGTATTGCACATTGTGAGATTGTCCTTTATACTACCCGATAATATCATATTACCCTGCGGAACATACGCGAATAGTTGCCTTGTAGAAGCATCAGCGCGTATACTGTTGTTAATGGTAATTAAACCGTTTTGGGTTTCGTACAAACCTAAAATAAGTTTAAATAAGGTACTTTTACCTTTTCCTGAAGGCCCGATTATAGCAGTTGTACTTCCTTTTGAAATTTTAAAACTGAAATTTTCAAGAACTTTGTTGTCGCCGTATGCGAAAGAAATATTATCACCTTCAAGAGAATCAAAATCAAACTCTGCAGATAGGTTTGCTTTTGATTCAGGCTCACTCTCTAAATTTTCAAGTTCCAAAATTCTTTCAGCCGATGCTATTATCGAATAGTATCTTGGAAGTATGCTGGAGATATTTTGAAGCGGAAGGCGAAGTTGAGAAACTAATTGTAAGAAGGCAATGAGTGTACCAAATGTGATTGAGTTTTCGGCAATTTGGGTAGCCCCCCAAACCAACACTGCATAATAGCCAATAGTGAAAAATGAGTATAAACTTAAATGTGTAAAAATAGAAAGGTAGGCGCGTTTTATCTTTAATTTGTAGTTATCAGTCATGTGTAACTTTAAGCGTTCCACAAAAGGAATTTCACTCTTAAATGTTTTTATAACTACATTATTTTCAAAACATTCTTGCAAGAACGAACGTGTAATGCCTTCGGTTTTTTGGCACTCTTTATGTAAGTATTTATAGCGTTTATTTAAAAGTCTGCCAACGGCGGGAAAACCTATTCCAAACAAAAGTACGAGAAAAGCAATTTTGGGTTCAAGAGCAACCAAAGCAACTGTGCCGCCTATGATTTTTGTCAGCATTGAGCAGATATCGGGTAAAACCGAGACAATATTTGATACTATTATATCGGTATCAGAAGTTAATCGGTTTAAAATATCACCGGAGTGGTATTTGGAAACACTGGAATACTTTTTGCGATTTAGAACCGTGAAAAGATGTTCACGAATGCTCATGGTAAACTTGCCGGATACCGTTGTTTTGAGAAGTGTGGTAATACCGGAAAAAGCAACCTGAAGCACAACAATAAGTATAAACAATAAACCGTAACTTAAAAAACTGCCTTGCTTTTGGCCTTGGGCAATTTCCAAAACATTTTTTGAAAGAAATGCCAAACAAATTGAAGTTAATGAAATTGCCGAAGTGCAAAAACACATCAATATAGTTTGTGGGATGAATTTTTTGAAATTTTTTAAAATCCAACCCAATGCTTTTGAGTCATTTTGTTTTTTCATTATTCAAAAATTCCATTTTCATTAATATTTTTAATAAAGGTGTCAATTTCGCCAAGAGCTAAAACGGTTGAAATTTCAAATTTATCAAGCAATAAATTTAAAAGTTCGTTTGCAGTGCAATCCTTTTCTTTTAAACAATCCCATAAAAAAGCGCCGATTTCATTTAAATATATAGCTTTTTCAAGAGTTACACCATTAAAAGCGACAATAAAGGAATCATTACTGCGGATAATACTATAACCATTTTTTATTTTCATGATAACACCTCATTTTATATATTATATACTATAAATTTTACTATTGCAAGTGCGAGTGCTTTTGGTGTATAATAATTATAATATATTTTTTGATTGGAGATATAATATGGATACTTTTTTTGAGCAGATTGTTGCAATGAAAAAAAGTGGCGTGACTTTTGCTGCGATTATAGGGATTTGGTTTTTAGCATTGGCTATATCTGCTTTGTTGTTTTTGACCATGATATTAGGTAGTTTGACCCTGATTGTTATTGTGGGTGTACTTTATGGTGCTTTTAAACTTACCGGACTTTTTAATATAGAGTATGAGTATATTGTGACAAACGGTAGTTTTGATGTTGATAAAATTGTCAACAAGTCAAAACGTAATCGTATTATGAGTTTTGAACTTTCTACAGTTTCCCGCCTTGAAAAATATAACAGTGCGGTGGTTAGCGGGATTGATGCTAAAAAACTTTTGATCGCTTGTAATACTACAAGCGAAGACGCGTATCTGTTGGTAAGTGAAAAAGAGGGTAAGGGCGCTCAGTATCTTGTATTTTCACCAAACGATAAAATGAAGAATGCTGTTGTAAAATTTTTACCAAAATTTATTGCAAATAGTGCTTTCAAATAAAGGTGTGTGCCGTATGGATGTATTAACGAAAGATTTAATTAAACTTTCCGAAGAAAATGCTGTCCATAACGGCGCATTTTCTTTTATACAACTTATGAAAAAAGCAGGGGACAGTGCGACTGCTGTAATCTGTGAAAAAATTTCGGTTAAGGATAAAAAAATCGCCGTGGTTTGCGGTAATGGCAACAATGGCGGAGATGGTTTTGTAATAGCGCAAAACTTGGTTCAAAAAGGTGCAAAGGTTACCGTTGTAATCCCGCTTGGTGAACCTGTAACCGATTCGGCAAAGTTTTATTTTTCGGCTCTTTCAGGTATAAGCGTAGAAAAAGGTATTTACGAAGAATACGATGTGATAATTGATGCGCTTTTTGGTATAGGGCTTAACAGGGAACTTAGTGCGGATATTCTCAAATGTATAAGCCAAATAAACTCACAAAAAGCCTATAAGATTGCGGTTGATATTCCTTCGGGTATTGTGTGTGATACAGGCGAAATTTTAGGGGATTGTATTAAGGCTGACCTTACGATTACCTTTATTGCTCTCAAACCGTGCTTTATGTTACCACCCGCTACTGACTTTATAGGTGAAGTGGTTGTGGCTTATATAGGTGTAGAGCCTTGTGGTTTTAAGTATAAAACTATAGAAGAACCGCTACTACCAGAAAGAAAGCCAAATTCTCACAAGGGTACATACGGTACCGCCGCGCTGATTTGCGGAAGTTATGGCATGGCGGGTGCTGCTATTTTATCAGCAAGAGCCTGTATTCGCAGTGGTGTGGGTATTGTAAAATGCATAATACCAAAAAGTATTTATAAAATTTTAACCTGTGCTGTGCCTGAAGCGGTTTGTGTTATTAAGAAGCAAACTGCAAAGGGGACTTTTAGGGGGAATATTGATTTTAAAAAGTCTCTCCATAAAGTATCGGCAGTACTTATTGGTTGCGGTATAGGAAACAACCGTCATACCCAAAAACTTGTCAAAAAACTTGTTTTAACTTCAAATATTCCGTTAGTTATTGATGCCGATGGCATAAATGCATTAGTTTCGAATATAAATGTATTAAAGAAAACTAATGCTTCGGTTGTTTTAACTCCTCATCCTGCCGAAATGTCGCGGTTGACAGGACTGACGGTAAAAGAAATAGAAAATAATCGTGTTAAAACAGCTACTGACTTTGCAAAAGAATATAATTGTATTGTTGCGCTTAAAGGAAGCAATACACTTATTGCTACACCTGACGGTAAAGTGTATTTTAATATGTGTGGCAACAGCGGTTTGGCAACAGGCGGTAGCGGTGATGTTCTTGCGGGTATGACTGTTTCATACTTGGCACAAGGGTTAAGTCCGTTAGACGCGATTAAAACATCAGTTTATATTCATAGCAATACGGCTGATAAGTTGGCACGAACCAAAGGAGAAAGGGCACTTATACCGAGTGATATAATCGAAGCACTTTAAAAGGTGATTATTTGAAGCGTATTTTTTCGGTTATATTGGTATTATTGTTACTATCCGGTTGTGGCATTGTTAGCACAAAGGTTGAGCCGGTAACTAAAGGTTTAACATTTAGTTGTGATATTACATACTACAATGAAACATACAGTTGCAATGGCGATATTCACAAAAATGGTGATATGGAGATTGAGTTTATATCACCCGCCGACCTTGAAGGTTTAAAATACACGTTTACTGATAAGGGTGTTGCGGTGAATTTTAATGAGATTGAATATATAAGCCAAAAAATTGTGTTTGAAAGTTCTGCGGCTTCTTTTATAAATGAAGTGCTGCAAAATTGTGATACCACAGTCATGAAGCATGACGATATTTTTTACACCGAAGGCACCACAACCGATTTTGAGTATAAATTAGAACTTGGTGCTACGGGGTTGCCTATTAAAATCACAACCCGTCCTGATGCGGTATTGGTAGTTTTTAAAAATGTTAAGATACAATGAAAAAAGACCATCATAAGATGGTCTTTTTTATGTCGATTAACTCGACTTATGAGGCTTCGCCATTCAAATCCGAACTATTTAGTCGAGCCGCTAATTCGAGATTAGTAGAAGACTTTATGACGGATTGGGTGCCGAGCCCCTCGGCTGGTGGAAGTGAGGAGAATCGAACTCCTGTCCAAAAATTTTTCCATACGGGCATCTCCGAGCGCAGTCGCAAATTTACATTCCCTTACAAAGCCGTCATGCGACCGACTGCTTTGCTTAGTAGTTCCTACTGCGTGACATCGGGTGGAACACCCCAATGTTCACGTTCACCACTAATTCGACGCCTTGCCTTAGCCGTGGTACTCTAAGGTTCGACGAGCCGCCTAATTAGGCAGCTAAAGCAACTTTATTGTTGTTAGTTAATTTTTAATGCGATTTTTTAAGCGGTACCGCACCGCTGCTCGCTGCCTGTACTTCAAAATCCCTGTCGAAACCTTTACACTCCCATATAATAACAAAATTTATTGTATAAATTTTGTTAGTGAATAGTGAATAATGAATAGTGAAGAGTTAATGTGTTTCGCGTTGCGAAACGGATTATAAATTATCTGTTTTGTTCTTTGAGTGCGCGGTCGATTGCGCGGTTAGCGTCACGCTTAGCGGCAACTTCGCGCTTGTCGTGAAGTTTTTTACCCTTGCATAAACCTAATTGAACCTTAACAAGCGAACCTTTAAAATAAAGCGATAAAGGCACTAAAGCCATGCCTTCCTGCTTTACAGCACCCAAAAGACGCATTATTTCGCGTTTATGCAAAAGCAATTTGCGATTGCGGGCAGGGGGCTTGTTAAAGCGGTTGCCGTGCTCGTAAGGACTGATATGCATTTGCTTTATTATCATTTCACCGTCGTCGACGCTGCACCAAGCATCTTTAAGGTTCACTCCACCCGCGCGGATTGATTTAATCTCGGTTCCTGAAAGTGCGATTCCGCATTCAAAACTTTCGACCACGAAGTATTCGTGAAAGGCTTTTTTATTAGTTGTTATTGTCTTTAAATTTTCCACGGAATTCACCCCTTTCATAGATTATATAGCGTTTTTGGTGTTTGTCAAGTAAAAAAGGTCGAAAAAACACCTTTACAGCACACTGTAAAGGCGTTAGTTCACAGGTTTTCTCTTTATGTAGAGATTAGCCTTCAGAGATAGCATCAACCGGACAACCAGCAGCACAAGCGCCACAGTCACAGCATTTTTCAGCATCAATTTCGTATTGAGTTGCGCCTTCAGCAATAGCGTCAACAGGGCAACCGCCTGCACAAGCACCACAGCTAATGCATGCATCAGAAATTACATAAGCCATCTTAGAAACACCTCCGTAGAATTACTATAATACATTTTAACTCTAAACCCTTAAAAAATCAAGGGTAATTTTATATTAGGTAAAAATTTGTCGAATTATTGATCATCCTTAGGCTTTTGAGGTTTTTTACCGCCATGAGTTCGTTCAACTTTATCTCTGTGAATCTTCACGGGGATAGACTCACTGTCATTAAGTTTTACAAAAAGATTACCTGTAATCAAATTAGCATCGGTAACGGTGCCAAAACCGTCAGGTGTTTTTACGGTGGAACCTACGCGCGGGGTAATACTTGCCAAGTGGCTGTAGGCATCTTCTTCGTATTTTAAACAGCACATAAGTCTTCCGCAACTGCCTGAGATTTTTGTGGGATTAAGGGATAGACCTTGTTCTTTTGCCATTTTAATTGAAACCGGTTCAAAATCGTTCAAAAACCGTTTGCAACAGTATGGTTGACCGCAAATACCGATACCGCCAAGCATTTTTGCTTCGTCACGAACACCGATTTGTCGAAGTTCAATTCTTGTATGGAATTTTGCCGCCAAGTCTTTAACAAGTTCACGGAAATCAACCCTTCCGTCAGAAGTGAAGAAAAAGACAATTTTACTGCCGTCAAAAGAATATTCAACATCAACAAGTTTCATATCTAGTTTATGCTGAAGTATCAATTCTTCACATATTTTAAAAGCATCGGTAGCCTTTTTCTTATTATCTTCAACACGCTTTAAATCCTTCTCATTAGCAATGCGAAGCATTTTTTTAAGCGGTAATACCAAAGTATCATCCTCAACAGAGTGATTGCTTTCGTAAATTACGCCAAGTTCATTACCGTTTTGAGTTTCAACAATAACCTTGTCGCCAACATTAACGGTTTTTCCTTCGGGCGCGAAGTAATAGGCTTTTCCCGTATCTTTAAATTTTACTGATACAACTTCTGTCATTTGTTCCTCCGTATAAGTCCGGTTATTTTGCAAGTCAAGTTGCAAAATAACAAGTTTAAATTTATATTAGTTAGTAGCGAGTCTTCAAACTCGGGCAATGTGTCATATACTGACATCAACGGTTTTGCAAGATAACCATTTGGAGATTGTCGTATTTTTTTTGCAATAAGATACTTTAAATCCTTTAAAAATCTATCGGCATCTACGCGGTTTTTAGCATAGGGGGTTAAAAGTTTTAGCATAGAATATTGGTCACCGTCGATTGCAAAATCTAAAAAATCTTTTGCGGCAGCTTCGGTAGAAGACGAACTTTGTCCGTTAAGCACATTAATCGCTCTGCCAATATTATTTTTTTCAAGTTCTAATGCTTCTTTAATGAGTTCTTCGTTGAAATCGGTTTTAGATTTTATATAAGAAACTGCCGTGGAAAATTCAGGCGTATTTAGTGTTAGAATAACACATCGAGAAATTATGGTACTAAGAAGGGAAGCCTTACTTTCGGCTATAAGTATAAACATAACCGTTTTGGGCGGTTCTTCCAATACCTTTAAAAGTGCGTTTTGCGCATAATCATTCATTGTATCTGCACAATCTATAACAAAAACACGCTTTTTTGCCTGATGCGGCTTTACTATAACTTCTTCACGAATTTTGCGTATTTGGTCAACCGAGATATTTTTTTTGTTATCAAGCGGTGCGATAAAAGTAATATCGGGGTGAGAACCAACATCAGCCAAGTGACAGTTATGGCAATCACTACAAGGCGCGTTATCAAGACCGCAAACGATAGCCTTTGATAAAAATTTAGCCAAGGTATGTTTGCCTGTGCCGTAGTCACCTTCAATTAAGATGGCGTGGGGAATACGCTTTTCATATATGAAATTTTGAACCGTAGAGCATAATTTATCATTTCCAACAATGGAAATCATAATACAAAACCAACCTTTTTCATTGCTTTAAAGTAGGTCTTGCGGGCAATATATTCAGCCTTTTCGGCGCCTTGTTTGTAAAGAACCTCTAACGCTTTCTTATCCTTGATAATTTCGTCATAAGCGGTTTTAACGGGGGCAAGAGCATCTGCAACAGATTCACCAACTGCTAACTTAAAGTAACCGTAACCCTTGCCATCGAATTCTTTTTCGATATCGGCAACGCTTTTGCCAGTTACAGCAGAATAAATAGTAATAAGATTTGAAATACCGGGTTGTTCTTCTCTGAAACGAACACAAGCCTCTGAGTCGGTAACGGCGCGTTTGAATTTTCTTATAATATCATCTTTAGAGTCAAGAATAGCAACCCAAGAATTAAGGTTTTCATCAGATTTAGACATTTTCTTTGTAGGGTCTTGTAAAGACATTACACGCGCACCGGTTTTTGGAATATAAGCATCAGGTACTGTAAAAACATCACCGTAAAGGTTATTAAAACGAATAGCAATATCGCGCGCTATTTCAAGGTGTTGTTTTTGATCGGCACCAACTGGTACTAAATCCGGCTTGTAAAGTAAAATATCGGCCGCCATAAGAACGGGGTAGGAGAAAAGACCTACGTTGACATTATTTGCGTGTTTTGCGGATTTATCCTTAAACTGTGTCATACGCGACATTTCGCCAAACTGTGTATTGCAGGAAAGCAACCAAGAAAGACAAGCATGTTCGGGAACATGCGACTGAATGAACAAGGTGTGTTTTTCGGGGTCAATACCAAGTGCTAAAAGCAAAGCATAGGTAGAATAAATTTGCGAACGAAGTTTTGCAGGGTCCTGTCTTACGGTAATAGCGTGTAAGTCAGCCACGGCAAAAGTGCAGTCAAATTCATCCTGCATTGCAATCCAGTTTTTTAAAGCGCCTAAATAGTTACCGAGAGTTAACATACCGCTCGGTTGTATACAACTTAAAACCCTTTTCTTTTGGTTAGTTTCAATTATTTCAGACATAACAATTCCGCCTTTAAGTTATTATCTATATAATAATAACATATTATATAGATTTTTACAAGATTTAGTTCTGTTCATCGAGAGATAAATAAAAACTTTCCAAAAATTCATCCATAAAAATATCGGCTTCCCGACAGGCGAGAGCAGTTATGGCTTTGCGAGTGCTTTTTTCAGCAGTGGCAAATTCCTTATTTCCCATATTACCTTCTTCGATGCATTTTATCAGCGCCGAGATTTTATCTGCTGCTTTTACGAGTCGCGCAGTATCACTATCAGGGTTATATATTTTTGAAAATACGTCTTTAAAATCATCGGGTAGTTTTTCTATTAAGCGTTCTTCTGCTACCTTTTCAATTTGCTTATAAACCTTTTTAATATCGCAGTTATAGTATTTTATTGGGGTTGGCATATCGCCCGTAATAATCTCGGTAGTATCGTGGTACATGGCGGATACTGCTACTGCGTTAGGGTCTGCATTACCGCCTAGCCTTGTATTGTTTATTATGGCTAAAGCGTGGGCTATTTGTGCTACTTCTAAAGAATGTTCACTAAGATTTTCGGGGCGAGTGTTGCGCATAAGCCCCCAACGGTAGATATTTTTCATACGCGACATCATAGCGTAAAAATGATTTTGCATATTTTTCACTTCCTTTATTGAATATTATAGCATTAAATGTTATAATATCAATAGAATATTTTTGTTTGAGGTACTAAAATGGGATTTTCGGATTTGAAAATTAAAAGTTTAAAATCGCAAAAAGAAAAATCACTTTCAACCTTTTTAATTGCGCTGTGTGTTGCTGCGTGTCTTTTTGTGCCATATATGATTATGGGTGAAGGGTACTTTACTTTTTATGGCGACTTTAATGTTCAGCAAATTCCATTCTATCAAAAGTGCCATGAAGCAATATTGAGCGGTAATATTTTATGGGATTTCGGTACTGATTTAGGCGCTAATTTTATTGGCTCTTATAGTTTTTATCTATTGGGTAGTCCGTTTTTCTATATAACTTTGCTTTTCCCAAATAGTTTTGTTCCGTACCTTATGGGTCCGCTTCTAATTTTAAAGTTTGCTTGTGCGGCACTTACGGCGTACCTTTATATCAGGAGATTTACAAGAACATCTGATGCGGCATGTCTTGGCGGTTTATTGTATGCTTTTTCGGGATTTTCAGTTTATAATATCTTTTTTAACCATTTTCATGAAGCAATTATATTTTTCCCGCTACTTTTACTTGCTTTTGAACTTTTAATAACCGAAAACAAAAGATTTGTTTTTGCTCTTACTGTATGCATTTGCGTAGTTACTAATTACTTTTTCTTCTTTGGAATGGTAGTTTTTGTTGTTATTTATTTCTTTGTTCGCTTATTCTCCGGGGCGATAAATGTTAAATTGTCACGGTTCTTAGTTATTATTTTAGAAGCGGTTTTGGGACTGGCTTTGTCCGCCGTATTACTTTTACCGTCTATTGCGGCAGTTACGGGAAATTCGCGTATTACCGATTTCTTGATGGGCTGGAACGCCATCATGTATGGCAAAGAGCAAATATATGCGAATGTTTTGCAGTGTTTCTTCTTTCCGCCCGATATCCCCGCACGTCCTGTATTTTTCCCCGGTGCCGAAGTTAAATGGTCTTCATTGGGCGGTTGGCTGCCGGTGTTTAGTATGGTGGGTGTATTTACTTGGTTTAAAGTGCGTACGGGTAGTTGGATTAAAAGATTAATCGGTATTTGCATTTTTATGTCAATGGTGCCGATACTTAACAGTGCTTTTTACGCGTTTAATACTTCTTATTATGCGCGTTGGTTCTATATGCCGATACTTATCATGTGTTTGGCTACCGTGAGCCTTACTGAATATAAAGATGTTAATTGGTCTTACGGATACAAGTGGGTGACAGGTATTACTATTGCGGTGGCTGCGGTTATTGGATTTTTCCCGCAAAGCGACAGTGAAGGAAACATCTCTTTCGGTCTATACACTCAATCCGATGATTACACCTATGATGTAAGGTTTGCTATTGCTTGTCTTATTGCTATTATTAGCCTTGTGATTTTAGGTGCACTTCTAAAAATTTTAAAAAGCAATCCTAAATCCTTCTATAAAACGAGCGTTGCTTGTGTTGCAATTATAAGTGTTATTTATGGTAATGTCTTTATTTTTAGCGGTAGGTCGCATTCGTACGAGATAAAGGAAGTTATGATTGACAGCCTTATAGAAGGTGAAGTTGATTTTGATGATGATGACACCTTTAGAATTGACGCCTACGACTGTGTTGATAATACGGCAATGTATCTTGGCTATTCGAGCATCAATGCATTCCATTCGGTAGTGCCATCATCGGTTATGGAATTTTATGAATATATCGGTGTAGAGCGCAGTGTTGCAAGTCGGCCTGATACCGAATATGAGTCTATTAGACCGTTACTTTCGGTTAAATATTTGTTAAACCGCGTTGACGGAGACAGTTTTATTGACCTTGATACCAAAGAAACAAAAATGGAAGGTTATACCTACATCGACACGCAAAGCGGTTATTATATCTATCAAAACGATAATTATGTTCCTTATGGTTTTTCGTATGATTATTATATGTCTCAAGAATTTTGCGAAACATATTCTAAAGAAAACCGAGCAGACTTAATGCTTAAGGCAATGCTATTGACCGATGAGCAGATTAAAAAATACAAACACATTTTATACAATCTTGAAGATTTATATGAAAACCCTGCGCCTGACGACGAGGGAAGAAGTTTGTATTTTAGTTATGAAAATAGTGTTTACGATTGCCAAAAGTTAAAAGAAACTTCGGCATCGTACTTTAAAACTGATGCAAACGGTTTTTCTGCAAAGGTAGAGCGAGATAGGGAAAACCTAGTCTTCTTTTCTATACCTTATGATGAAGGTTGGTCGGCTACCGTAAATGGTATACCATGCGAAATTGAAAATGTTAATGTAGGTTTTATGGCGGTGAAGGTTCCGGAGGGTGTCAGCGAAATTCGTTTTGATTATAAAACGCCGTGGCTCAGTTTAGGACTTATGGTTACGTCGATTTCTTGTTTTGTGTTTGTTATTTATATGATCGCGTTTTTAATTTATAAAAAGAAGCATTATATAAGAGAAGTTTATCCTGAAGGTGAAATTTTGCTTAAAAGTTGGTATGAAGCCGAGTTGGAAGAACAAACCGAAACCCCGCAGGAAAATGACAAAAAAGAAACGCTGCTTGATAATATTGATGAAATTAAAATCCCTAAAATCAATAACGGATTTAAAGGTGGTTTTAAAATAATTCCCGAAGAAAAGAATGAATCGGAACCGGAAAACGAATAAAGAGTTGTTTAAAAAAAGAAATAAAACAGGGCTTCAAAAGAAGCCTTGTTTTTTAAATTTATAGATTTTAAAAAATTGCTTCATAGGACCGTAAAACTTAAATTTTTATAGAAAAAACATAAGTTTTCTAGAGTTTTCAATATAAAATAAAATTATTTTTTATTAAAAAAACCGCATTGTTATGCGGTTTTTTGCTTTTTTGATTGCGAAAAAACTACGAAAAACAAAACATGTCGGGAAATGGCGGGTTTTAAAATAGTATAATGTTTTTGCTGATAGGAGGAAACAAAATGCGAGAAAACGATAAGCTACTTTATAAAACCTTGAAATCGATACTTAATGAAAAGCTTTCTGCAGAAGAGGTTCTCACTTTGCGAGAAGAAGGGTTCGTTGTTAAAAACCCAACACGGAAAACAGCTGTTATGATTGCTCTTTACAAAAAGGCGGCTTCGGGTGACCTTTCAGCTATAAAGGAGCTTCGTTCTATCGTAAGCGAAAAGACCGAGGATACGCCTTCGGGTTGTAAGGCGGTGATGATTGTTGACGACATCCGAGATTAAAATTTCGGCAATTGTCGGACAAGGATACGAAAAATTTTGGGGCTGTAAAAAGCGGTACCGTGTTTTAAAAGGCGGTAAGGGCTCCAAAAAATCAGCCACTACGGCGCTTAACTTTATTTTCAGGCTTATGAAAGAAAAGGAGAGCAATCTTTTGGTAGTGCGACAGGTGATGAACACCCATCGAGACAGCACCTTCGCACAGCTTAAATGGGCGCAAGAGAGATTAGGAGTTTCAAAGTATTGGAATAATACCGTTTCTCCAATGGAGATGGTCTACAAACCAACGGGACAAAAAATTATCTTCCGTGGTTTTGATGATGTTTTGAAACTTGCTTCTACAACTGTTTCAAAAGGCTATTTGAATTATGTATGGATAGAAGAAGCATTTGAAATTGCGAACGAAGCAGATTTTGATAAATTAGACCTTTCGGTTCCAAGGGGAAAAGTTCCTGCGCCACTTTACAAGCAAACAACCATAACATTTAATCCTTGGAGTGAAACGCACTGGCTGAAAAAACGCTTTTTTGATGTAATTTCTCCCGAAGTAGAAACCTTTTCTACTAACTATTTGTGTAATGAGTTTTTAGACGAGACTGACCGACTTGTCTTTGAACGAATGAAGCAAACCAACAGGAGAAAGTACGAGGTCGCAGGTCTTGGAAATTGGGGTATTTCCGAAGGTCTGGTATTTGAAAATTGGTCGGTTGGGCAATTACTCATACCAAGAGAAGAAGAGTATATGTGGAAAAGTTTTTTTGGGCTTGACTATGGTTATACCAATGACCCAACTGCCTTTGTTGCTTTCAAAGCAAACCCCATAAAAAAACAAATATATATCTACAATGAATTTTACCAAAAACGAATGCTTAACTGCGATATTGCCGAGAAAATTAAAGGCTTAGGTTACGCCAAGGAGCGCATACGCGCCGACTGCGCCGAGCCGAAATCTAACGACGATTTACGGCGGTTAGGTATAGGAAGAATAACCCCTTCTGTTAAGGGGCGTGACAGTATACTAAATGGTATCTCAGCAATTTGCGAATACCAAATTACAGTTAATCCCGCTTGTGTAAATATGATTAGAGAACTTTCTTCTTATGTTTATGACGAAAAACGCAACGAAAACGGACTAAAGATGCCGAAGGATAGCGAAAACCACCTTTGTGATGCACTTAGGTATGCATTTGAAGATGTGAAATTTTTTAAACCTAAGACTTCTGATACAAAGAGTGGACAAATAAGCGAGATTACTAAAAACGATTTTAACGGAGGTTGGGATTAATGATATTTTTTATAGTGATTTTCATTGCGGTTATTGCCTTTTTAATCGGTTTTATGATGGGTGTAAAAAAAGAGCCACCGATTAAAACAAAAAGGAAAAGTACAAAGCCTAATGAAGAATTTGTAACTCTTCAAAAGGAATATGAAAACTTCTTAAATTATGACGGAAGTATGCAACAATAAAGAACGGAGATTTAAAATGTTGGAAAATATTAACGATAATACCGCTCCATCACAAGCGGAAGAAAATATTACTAATGAAACTCAAACCATAGAGTCTAAAATTTTTGTTCCGATAAAGTTTAATAAACAGGTTTTGAACTTGGAAATGGAAAAGGCTCAAGAATTAGCGCAAAAAGGCATGAAATTTGATGTTATATCAAAGGATTATGACGCGCTTAAGGAATTGGCACTGGCGGAAAACAAAAGTGTTTCGGATTATATTTCGGCACTTAAAAGTCAAAAAGAAAACGAGTACCAAAATGAACTTTTGGAAAAATGCGGCGGTGACCGTGAACTTGCTGAACATATCTTAAAACTTGAGAAGAACGGCAAAGATGAAATTAGGGGTTTTAAAGAGTTAAAAGATAATTTCCCGCAAATTTCAAGCACTGACGACCTACCTGAAAGTGTTGTTGAAGCCGCAAAAATGAAAGGTACATTAATACTTGATGAGTATTTAAGATACCTTCATAATCAGGATATGATACGCAAAAAAAGTATAAAAAGTCAAAGCGACGCCCGTAATTCCGCCACGGGACCGCTTATAAATAAAAACAGGGGCACAAGCCCCGAAACCGCAGAGTTCCTACGAGGACTCTGGCAAAAATAAAATTTTAAGGAGATAATAAAATGTCTATAAATTCAATCGAAAACGCAGTAAAATACTCTACCGAACTTGATAAAATGTTTGCTCAAAAATCCGCTACAGGCTTTTTTGCCGACAATGCTTTAGCAACTAAGTTTGTTGGTGCTAAGACCGTAATTATTCCTGATGTGGATTTCCAAGGTCTTGCAGATTATGACCGCGATACAGGTTTTACAAAGGGTGCTATTACTGTCAGCAATACTTCCTACACAATGGCTATGGACCGCGCTCGTTCTTTGCAGATTGACCGTGAAGACATGGACGAAACAGGTATTGCTAATCTCGCAGGAAAAATTTTAGGTGAATATGTTCGCACAAAGGTTGTTCCTGAATGTGATGCTTATGTTCTTTCTAAACTTGCAGGTTTGGCAGTTACCCGTGCTAACACCATTGACGGCGACGCAAGTAAGCCTTTTGAAGCGCTTTGCAGTCTTATCAATGAAGTTCAGTCAGTTGTTGGTTATGACGAAGAATTAGTGGCTTTTGTGGACAGTTATATGTTTGCTGCTCTTCAGAATTCTGCCGAAATTTCTAAGATAATTACCATCAGTGATTTTAAGCAAGGCGAAGTTTCTCTTAAGGTAAAATCTATCAACGGCGTAGCAATTATACCTGTTGTAAGCGAAAGAATGAAGTCGGCTTATACTTTTGGTGCTAATGGTTTTAAACCCGCCGACAACGCACGCGGTATTTATATGCTTGTTGCACCTAAGACTGCAGCACATTTGGTTAAGAAGACCGAAAACATGCGTATTTTCACTCCCGAACAAAACATTGATGCAGATGCTTATAAGTTTGATTATCGCATCTACTACGATGTATTCGTAAATAAGAGCGGTCTTGATTCTATTTGGGCTTGGGTATCACCTGAAGTTAGCATTACTTCAAACCCAACCGATAAAACAGTGAACGAAGGCGCTATTTCGGGATCTCTTTCGGTAACTGCTAAATCAAGCGGTGCACTTACATATCAGTGGTATGAGTGTGCTGATAAGGACGGCAGAAGTGCAATGAAGATTGCGGGTGCAACTTCGGCTTCTATGACCATTCCTACCGACCTTGAAGAAGGAGAACACTTCTACTTTGTTAAGGTAATAGTAAACGGTATTGCCGGCATCAACTCTGACGTAGCTACTGTTACAGTTGCTTAAACCAACTTTAAATTCGTAAGGGAGATTTAGTCTCCCTTACGGAGAAGGAGATGATAATATGACTATTAAGCCTAATGAAATTTTTGAAGAATACAGGTCCGGCGTAGAGTATAAGTCTTCATTGGGAAAACGCGGGATGTATGAGCAAAATCGTATAAACGAGCGATTTTATATAGGTGACCAATGGTACGGTGCAAAGTGCGGTAATGACCGTCCGCTTGTAAGACATAATATCATTAAGCGTATAGGTGAATATAAAATGTCACAGGTTTTAAGTACGCCTGCGACGGTAGAGTTTTCCGCAGAAGGCCTTCCTTTTGATAGACAAACCGCCCTGACAAAAGACAATGCTTTAAGCGGTGCGCTTGACGGGGTGGATTTAGTAACAAAGGCGTTCGGTAAATATTTTAATACCACAACCGAAAGGCTTAATTTTAGTGATTTGCAAGAAAAGGTACTTCGCAATGCATATATCACCGGTACAGGTGTGCTTTATACGTATTGGGATAGTGCGGTTGGGACCGGTCTATACGCTGATGATTTCAAACAGGTTAAAATAAAAGGCGATATTTGCTGTCAGGTACTTGATATTGAAGATGTCTATTTCGGCGATACTTATATAGAAGATTTACAGTCACAGCCGTATATTATAATCCATACTTCACAGGAAACGCAACAGGTACTGCGCGAAGCTAGACTTTACGGAGCGGATATTTCTACACTGCGCGCTATTGAAGAATGTCAGGAAAGCCAAAAAACCACTGTTTTAATAAAATTATTTAAGGAATATAAAGCTGATGGCAGTTATACAATTAAATGTGTAAAGGTATGTGAAAAAGCGGTTATAAGACCGGCTTTTGATACCAGATTAAGATTATATCCGCTTTCTATTTTTAAATGGGAACGCAAAAACAACAGTGCGTATGGTGAAAGTGAAATCACTTATTTAATACCTAACCAAATTGCAATAAACCGTATGATTACTGCTAATGTATGGTCGGCTATGACTACGGGTATGCCTATAATGTTAGTAAACGGAGATACAGTAAGTGAAAAAATCACTAACGAACCTGGGCAAATTATTAAGGTTTTCGGCAGTAACGAAGATGTTGCGGGAGCGGTTAAATATGTAACACCGCCAACCTTTGAAAAGGAATATGACGAAAGCATAAATTCGCTCATCAACAATACGCTCACTCAAAGCGGTGCCAATGAAGTTGCTTTAGGTGACTCCCGTCCCGATAACGCTTCTGCTCTAATGACAATGAGAGAAGCTACTCTTATGCCATTGCAGATTATCAAAAACCGTTTTTACACCTTTGTTGAAGAAACCGCAAGAATTTGGGCAGAGTTTTGGATTATGCAATATGGCAACCGCAAAATTAAAATTTCTGATGAAACAGGCGTGTGGTATTTACCCTTTGAGAGTGAAAAATATAAAGATTTGCTTATAAATGCAAGGGTAGATGTATCTAATGATGTTGTCTATAGCGAAAAAGAACGAATTTCTACACTTTTAACATTGTTTGAAAAGGGTGTAATAGATAAGGCACAACTGTTAAGTCGTTTGCCTGATGGAATAATTACCGATAGAAAGGCTTTGATAGAACAAAATACGGGGGTGGATAATAATGACGGGCAATGATATTTATAGGCGCGTATTGGGGCTTTTGGGTTATCTGAACACAAATGTCGTTAATGCTAATACTGATAATTTTCTCAAAAGAGCACCCGATATTATCAATCAAATTTGCATGGATTTAAAAATACCGCAAATATCACTTCTTTCTGATAAAATCAAGGCTAATGAAAAAACGCTTGATGCTTTATGCTACGGAACGGCTATGCTTATGTCATTAGTAGACGGTGACGGTGCTAAGAACCGAATCTTTACCCAAATTTATAACGCTAAGCGAACAGCGGCATTATCGTCTTCGGAAAAAATCGAAGACAAATTACCTTTTACAAGTTACGGGGTTGATTAAATGAGATATGATTCTTTGAAAAGACAGGATACTAAGTCTTTTAAGGTTAAGGCGCTTAACGGCGGTATAAATGCTAAAGACCGTCCCGAAGATATTAAGGATAACCAAATGCCAATGTGCAAAAATATGTGGTACAAGGATTCCTGCCTTAAGACAAGACCCGGTTTTTGCGGAAACGTAAAAAAGGCGGTTTATACTAAGATTTACGGAAATTCGGGCAAACTACAATACAATGTAACCGATACCGAAATTTATCTTAATGGGGATTATCATCGTATTGCAGTATCGGATGTTGTTACGGATGATTATGCGCATTATACATATGTGTATTTAATTGACTCGGAAGATAACATTAAACCAATAGGGAATATGACATTTTTCAGAATTTCAAGTGAAGTTTTCAGCATTCCTACAAATATGTTATTTTTTAATGGTAAATCTGAGAGCGGCGGCGGTATATTCGCATTTATAACCCTTACTAACAAATATAATGACAAACAAAAAAATTATGTTATTTATGAAGTTAGTGACGATTTTACTGAATGGAATAGAGTGTACGATTTTTATATTCCTACATTGTTTATAAATGGTAGGGGAAACAAATATCAAATAGCCAAAAATGAAAGCGGACTATCATATCCCAATCCTAAATTGCTTGAGTCACAAAATATGCTTAACGGTAGGTTCCACGCCTATTACACTTCCGACGGGTATTCAAATTCTTTCAAGTTACCATTTACTGATTTAGCGGAAGAAACAGTAGTATGCAAAATTTATTATACTTTGGTTGATTATTTAGAGTGGGAATTCGGTTCAACATCAACGGTTTGTAAAAAGAAATTTATGGGTACAGAAGTATCGGGTATACTTGACAGAGAAAAAGGTGTTATATATTTTGTTTCATCAAATGGTGATTTTGCGATACCGATAATCGATACGTATCACGAAAATAATATTAAAATTACCGCCACAAAGGAGATAGAAGATGGTCTTACGCGTATTGTGCATTCGCGTTGCGCGGTACGAAACAATTCAAAACTACTTATTTCCGGCGGAACTGATGGTAATATGATATATATGGCCGATTATGATAACCCGCTATATTTTCCTATGTCTTCTTCGGTGGGCGTAGGGGAGAGTGATAATTCGGTAACGGCTTTATTGGTGCATCAAGGAAAAATATTGGCTTATAAAGAGCATTCACTCTATCGGATATCGGTAAAAGAAGGCAGTAAAATAAATGAAATTTCTTTATTAAGCGACTCTGACCGCGTATTTAAAAGCAGTGACAGTTTTACTGTTGAGCAAATATCTAAAACTGTTGGTTGCAAAAACAAAAAAACTTTGGTAGGCTTAACTTATACCAGCGTTTGGCAAGGAACGGATAACAAGATTTATGCGTTATCTTTTTCGGGAGGTACGGATATTATAAATGTTTCCGAAAATATTGAATCGGTTCTACCTGCTTTTTTGGATGACTATACATTTGCAGTTGGCGGTGGGGATTATTATATTTTCATAAAAGAAAAAGAAATATTTGTTTTTGAATGTATAAACGATAAAGATATTAAGGCGTATAAGTGGGAGTGTCCGGAATGTGCTTCTATACAAGACGGCTATTACCATAACGGAAAGTTTAAATTCTTATGCACAGGTGATAAGAGCAACATTGCTTACATAGCAAACTTGGAAGGGGATACCGACACCTTTATACACAGCGATGATGCAGGTAATATATCTCAGTTACAAATGCCGATAAATAACAGTGTTATTACAAAGTTTTACGGATTATCAAGTCTTAGAGAATTAAAAAATGTGGATAGTATTTATCTTTTATTGGCAGCAAAAGGTAAGGCTAAAATTTGTATCAACGGATTACAGGTAGCAAATATAAACTTTGGCTTTTCTAATGAGATTTACGATAAGGCTGACTATAAAACAGTCAAACTTTCACCACATTTATATGGTGCGGATAGTGTTTATTTAACATTGAGTTCGGACCGTCAAATGAGTGTTGGAGAAATTGAAATAATTTATAGAATAACAGGGTAATATTATGAAAAAGGTTTTGAGTTTAATAATTATTTCGGTGTTTCTTTGTTCGTGTACTTCGTTTGAAGAAATTAATAACCACTCTCAAAAAGATGAGAGCGGTGTTTGGATAAGTTGTTATGAACTTGAATCGATGCTTATAGGCGAAAACGGGTTTAAAGAAGAATTTAAAACGGTTATAGAAAACTGCAATAAAATGAAAATTCAAAACCTTTACATACATGTACGCGCTTTTGGTGATTCGCTTTATAAATCGGATTATTTTCCGCAAAGCGAAAGCAGTAAGGCTTATGATTATGATGTGTTTGCGTATATAATAGATGAATGTAAAAAGGCAAATTTAAAGGTACACGCCTGGATAAATCCGTACAGGATATCGACATCAGTTAGTAATATAGACGATATAGACGCCAATAGTCCTGCTTATAAATGGTTAAAGGACGATAACACCGAAAATGATTGCAATGTAGCGTTTTCTAATGGTATTTATCTTAATCCCTCTAGTAGTGAAGTAAGGCGATTGGTACTTGATGGAATACGGGAAATAATAGCAAAATATAATGTTGACGGAATTCATTTTGACGATTACTTTTATCCCACACAAAGTACCGATTTTGATGCCGTGAGTTATGCAAAATATAAAGAAAACAACCAATACGCCCGAACCCTTGAAGAGTGGCGTAGAATGAATGTAAACACCCTTATAAGCAGTTGCTATACTGCAATTAAATACGCAAATAAAAATATTGTTTTCAGCATAAGCCCTGCGGCGTCGGTGGAACATAATTTTGACAATCTATATGCCGATGTTAGCGAGTGGGTTGAAAGCGGTTATGTTGATGAAATTATACCGCAATTATATTTCGGTTTTGATTATCCTGACAGTAGTTTTCGCTTTGAAAATTTGCTTAAAACTTGGGAAGAAATAGCATCTTTAAACAAAGATGTAAAACTTAAAATAGGACTCGCACCCTATAAAGCGGTGCCCGAACTCGAAGCCGATAAGCAAGAGTGGGAAAATAACAACGATATAATAGCAAGGCAGGTAGAAATTTGCCAAAACAATAGCGCAGTTAGTGGGTATGTTTATTACTCGTATTCTTCGCTGTTTAGCGAAAGGGAAGAATTTAAAAAGCAACGCGAAATGCTTGTACAATACTTAGGAGATAAAAATGGATAGCACAATAATAGTTGCATTAATTTCTTTTGCAGGTACACTTTTTGGTACGGCGGGTGGTATTGTGGCTTCAAGCAAACTTACCAATTACCGCTTGGAACAACTGGAAAGAAAGGTAGAAGCACAAACGCAGGTGGCTTCTAAGGTGCCTGTTATTGAAGAAAAAATTAAAAGTATTAATAGAAGAATTGCAAAGATTGAACACCAAGAAATTAACGATTTTTGCAATGCAAATTAAAAACTGCAGTCCTTTTCGGACTGCAGTTTTCTAATTATTTAATGATAGATTGTCCAGTCATTTCTTCAGGTTGTTCTAAACCTAAAAGTTTAATGATGGTTGGGGAAATATCGCAAAGTTTACCGCCTATTCTAAGTTTACAATCCATACCAATTACTGCAAAAGGAACGGGATTTGTGGTGTGAGCAGTGAAAGGTGAACCGTCGGTATCAAGCATTCTATCAGCGTTGCCGTGGTCGGCAGTGAGAAGCATAATGCCTTGCATTTTCTCAACAGAATCTTGAACGCGGCCAACACAAGTATCAACAGTTTCAACCGCTTTAACTGCGGCATCGAAAAATCCGGTATGACCAACCATGTCGCAGTTTGCAAAGTTAAGGATAATAACGTCGTATTTTCCGGTTTCAATGGCTTCGCAAACTTTGTCGCAAACTTCATTAGCACTCATTTCCGGTTGCAAGTCGTATGTTGCAACCTTGGGAGAGTTTACAAGAATTCTGTCTTCGTTTTCGTATTCTACTTCAACGCCACCGTTAAAGAAGAAAGTTACATGGGCATATTTTTCAGTTTCGGCAATACGTAACTGTGTAAGGCCGTTTTTAGAAATATATTCACCCAAAGTATTAGCAAGTGACTGTGGTTTAAATGCAACAGTAACATTAGGCATAGAAGCGTCGTACTGAGTCATACAAACATAGAAAACATTGAGTTTGCCACCCTTGCGTGTAAATCCTGCAAAATCATCATCAACAAAAGTACGTGTGATTTCACGGGCACGATCGGGACGGAAGTTGAAGAAGATAACACTATCACCATTTTTGATTCTTTCGGTGCCGTCGATAACGGTGGGAATAACAAATTCGTCGGTGATGTTTTTGCCGTCTTCATCAATTTCATTATAGGAAGCTCTAACGGCTCTTGCAGCATCGTCAGTTTTAATGCCTTCGCCATAAACTAAAGCAGCGTAAGCCTTTTCAACGCGGTCCCAACGATTGTCACGGTCCATACCGTAGAATCTACCAAGCACGGTAGCAAGTTTTCCGCATTCTAAAACCTTGAGCTTTGCATTTAAAGCATCAATGAAATCTGCGGCACTAGAAGGGGGAACATCGCGTCCGTCAAGTAAAGCGTGTATATAAACGCGGTTTATACCGTTACGCTTTGCAAGTTCTACCAAGGCGTATAAATGCTCAATATGAGAATGAACACCACCATCGGACAAAAGACCCATAAGGTGTAACGCGCTGTCATTTTTCTTGCAGTTTTCTACTGCGCCCATAAACGCTTCGTTCTGATAGAAGTCACCGTCGGCAATAGATTTTGTAATACGGGTAAGTTCTTGGTAAACAACTCTACCTGCACCGATATTAGTGTGGCCAACTTCGCTATTGCCCATTTGACCGTCGGGAAGACCAACATCCATACCAGAAGCACCAATATGGGTAGTGGGGCATTCTTTAAAGATGCGGTCAAGACGGGGAGTTTTAGCAAAGTCTATAGCATTGCCTTTGGTTTCATCATTAAAACCGAAGCCGTCCATTATTGTTAAAACTATAGGTTTTTTCATATTTTACTCCTATTATTTGCTTGCGGCTTTTACGATAACTGCGAAGTCTTCAGCCTTTAATGAAGCACCGCCGATAAGACCGCCGTCAACATTGATTTTAGCTACTAATTCATCAGCGTTTTTAGCATTCATAGAACCGCCGTATTGGATAGTAACAGTATCAGCAACTTCTTTACCGTAAACTTCAGCAATAGCTTCTCTTACAAAGCCGTTACCTTCGTCTGCTTGGTCAGCGGTAGCAGTAACGCCGGTACCGATTGCCCAAACAGGCTCGTAAGCAATGATGATATTTTTAAGTTGTTCAGCCTTTACATTAGTTAAAGCCATCTTTGTTTGGAATTTAAGTAATGTTTCGGTGTAACCAAGTTCTCTTTGTTCAAGAGTTTCGCCAACACAAACAATAGCGGTAAGTCCTGCTTCAATAGCGGCTAATGTGCGAAGGTTGACGGTTTGGTCAGTTTCACCGAAATACTGTCTTCTTTCAGAGTGACCGATAACTACATACTTAACACCTGATTCAACAAGCATTTGAGCAGAAATTTCACCTGTGTAAGCACCGGAAGCCTTGAAGTGAACATTTTCAGCACCGATTTCGATGTTAGAACCTTTTGCAGCTTCAACAGCAGCGGGAATGTCAATAAAAGGAACACAAAGCACAACCTTGCAGTCAGCACCTGCAACCAAAGGTTTCATTTCGTTAATTAAAGCGGTTGTTTGCGCGGGAGTGTTGTTCATTTTCCAGTTACCAGCGATAACTGCATTTCTTTTAAGTTTATCCATTTTTATTCTCCTTTTTACACAAATGTAGGGCGAATTAACGCCCTACAAATTTAATATCATTATTTATCGTTGAGTGCAGCGATACCGGGAAGTTCCTTACCTTCAAGGAATTCAAGAGAAGCGCCGCCACCGGTAGAAATATGGCTCATCTTATCGCCGAAGCCTAAAATGTTAACTGCAGCAGCAGAGTCGCCACCACCGATAACTGTAACAGCATCGGTTTCTGCAAGGCTCTTTGCAACAGCGATAGTACCTTTTGCTAAGGTTGGGTTTTCGAATACGCCCATAGGTCCGTTCCAAACAACTGTCTTAGCATTCTTAACTTCGTTAGCATAAAGTTCAGCAGTCTTTGTACCAATGTCAAGACTTTCTTTATTTGCAGGAATAGCATCGGCAGCAACGATTTCAACATCAACAGGAGCATCGATTGGGTTGGGGAAACTGTCAACAACTGTGCAGTCGATAGGGAGAAGAATCTTAACGCCTTTTTCTTCTGCTTTAGCCAACATATCGCGGCAGTAGTCAATCTTAGTTTCGTCTATAAGAGAAGTACCAACGCCATATCCCTTAGCAGCCAAGAATGTATAAGACATACCGCCACCAATGATAAGTGTATCAGCCTTAGTTAAAAGGTTTTCAATAACGGGGAGTTTGCTGTCAACCTTAGCACCGCCTAAAATGCAAACGAAAGGACGTTCAGGAGTTTCAACAGCGTTGCCAAGATATTTAAGTTCTTTACCGATAAGGTAACCTGCAACAGCTTCCTTAACATATGATACAACACCTACGGTTGAGCAGTGCGCTCTGTGAGCGGTACCAAAAGCATCGTTTACGAAGATATCAGCCAAAGAACCGAGTTCAGCAGAGAAGGCTTCACCATTCTTTGTTTCTTCAACGCGATAACGGGTATTTTGTAAGAGAACAACATCGCCGTCGTTCATTTCTGCTACAGCTTTTTTAGCATTTTCGCCCACAACACAGTCATCAGCTGCGAAGATAACTTCTTTGCCTAACTTTTCAGAAAGAGCCTTAGCAACAGGTGCCAAAGAAAGTTCAGGTTTAGGTTCACCCTTCGGTTTGCCAAGGTGTGAGCAAAGAATAACCTTGCCGCCGTCTTCAATTAATTTCTTGATAGTGGGGAGGGCTGCGTTTATGCGGTTTTCGTCAGTGATAACACCGTCCTTAAGCGGAATATTAAAGTCGCAACGAACGAGTACCTTTTGACCTTTTACGTTGATATCATCAACGGTTTTTTTGTTGAGTGCGTTCATCTGTAACATCCTTTCAAGGTTTGTTAATTTTTTTACAATTATTATTTTACCACAAAATAGATTTTTTTCAATTATTTTTTTAAAAATAATTGTAGAAATATTAAAGTTCTTCCCATTTATAATTATGCAATTGACCTAAATTTTCAAGTTCTGGGTAATCCCACTGCCTTAAACACTCATAAACCGCGATTGCAATCGAGTTTGAAAGGTTAAGACTGCGTATGTCGTGCTGCATGGGAATACGTACGCAAGTATCGGGATTTTCTAAAAGAAGTTCCTCGGGAAGCCCCTTAGTTTCCTTGCCGAAAAGCAGGTAACAGTTATCGGGGTATTTTACTTCACTATGAGTATGTCGGCCTTTGGTTGTGAAATAGTAAAAATCTCCCTTATTTTTCGCAAAAAATTCGTTTATATTCTCGTAGTATGTAATGTCGAGATAATGCCAATAGTCAAGCCCAGCGCGTTTTAGTTTTTTGTCGTCAATTTTAAAGCCCATCGGACCTACTAAGTGGAGTCTTGCGCCGGTTGCCGCACATGTACGGGCAACATTACCTGTATTTTGCGGAATTTCAGGTTCGACCATTACTATATTTAATTTTGCCATTCTTATCACCTTTAGTATTATATATCTAATAAATAATACTTGTCAAGAATTAGAATAAGTGTTATAATGCTAAAAAATGCTTTGGAGAATATATTATGAAAATGTACTCTAATATTTTAGAAAAAGTAAGAATTTATGAAGAAAAGCGCGGTATAACTTATCCTAAAACCGACGGAAAACTTTATAATTCGTTTAAGGTGTTATACGTGATTTCGCTTATTTATACGCTCGGTGTAAATTTGTTGTTTTTGCTTGGTTGCGCGGTTAGTGAATCACTTTTTGAAGCATTGGAAAATTCGGTTTATACCGTTATTGCGCTAAGCGTTTTATTGATAGCTTCACTTGTTATTATGCGTTTTAGAAAGTTCATTTGGGTACATATAGTAACTTTTCTGTTTAATGTTTTATCAAGCGTTGGTTTGTGCTTCACTTTTGCGACTTTGCTTAAGGACGTTGTCGGTTTTAAGCCTAAGTTTTATTATTGCCATTTGGTGCCGCTTTGCTTGATGGTGATTTTTACTGTTGTTTTAACTGTTGTTGCTATAAGGGCAATTCTAAAAACCCAAAAGAACTATAAAATTATTTTAGAAAATCTTTACAGCGCGTACAATACCGTGGACGACGGCAACATTTCGAAAGAAGAATGGGACGAAATTTTAAAAGGTATATGAAAGAACTAAGCATTATTGCAAGAATAAGAACAAGTTTTCCTAGTAAGTTTGGAATACCGCGTCAAAGTGGGCTTGTGAACACAACCGCTAAAATAGTTTTTGAAAAAGAGTATCGCGATGACAGTGCGCTTCGCGGGTTGGAAGACTTTTCGCACTTGTGGTTAATATGGGGTTTTTCCGAAAACCAGACTGAAGGCTGGTCACCTACCGTGCGTCCGCCAAGGCTTGGTGGTAATAAAAGGGTGGGGGTGTTCGCTACGCGCTCTCCCAATAGACCTAACCCTATAGGCTTATCAAGCGTAAAAATAGACAAAATTTTTCGCGACGGTGAAAATGGAACGGTTATAACAGTGCTTGGCGCTGATTTGCTTGATGGTACTCCTATTTACGATATTAAACCTTACCTGTCGTTTACCGATTGTCATATTGACGCTGTGGGCGGTTTTGCTGATGATGTTTTAAACGACGGTTTGTTGGTAGAAATACCTGAAAACTTAAAACAGAAAATCAAAGCGGAAGATTTAGATAATATCATTGAGATTTTAATGAGCGACCCAAGACCGCACTATCAAAATGACGGCCGCGTTTATGCTTTTGAATTTTCAAGATATCATATTGAATTCAGGGTAGAAAATACTACCCTTACAGTTACAGATTTAACATTTTCAAGGGATGAAGATAATGTATAAAATTTTATCAAAAAAGATTTTAAACCCAACAGTTACGCAAATGGATATAGAAGCTTCACTTGTTGCAAAAAAAGCACAGGCGGGTCAGTTTATAATTTTACGTGTAGATGAAGATAGTGAGCGTATACCCTTAACCGTTGCAGGTTTTGACAGAGAAAAGGGCTGCGTTCGTATAATTTTTCAGATTGTGGGCGCTACAACCTATAAACTAAACCAAAAAAATGAAGGCGATTATATTTCCGATTTTGTAGGTCCGCTTGGCAAAGCGACCGAAACCGAAGGATTAAAAAAGGTTTGTGTTGTGGGCGGCGGTGTAGGTTGTGCCATCGCGTTACCTGTTGCACAAAAACTAAAAGAACAAGGCTGTGAAGTACATTCAATAATCGGTTTTAGAAATAAAGATTTAGTGATTTTGGAAGACGAGTTTAAGGTGGCTTCTACCAATCTTACTATTATGACCGATGATGGCTCGTATGGTACAAAAGGTCTTGTTACCGAGCCTTTAAAAGCGGCTTTAGAAAACGGTGAAACTTTTGACGAAGTTATTACAATCGGTCCGCTTATTATGATGAAGTTTGTAGTTGCAACAACGAAGCCGTATGGCGTAAAAACTACCGTTTCAATGAACCCTGTAATGATTGACGGAACGGGTATGTGTGGAGGTTGCCGTTTAACAGTTGGTGGTGAAACCAAGTTTGCCTGTGTTGACGGACCCGATTTTGACGGTTTTATGGTTGACTTTGACGAGGCTATGAACCGCGGTGCCACTTACCGTGATTTCGAACGCCACGCGTACGAAAAAGAATGTAATTTGTTTAAAAAGGAAGTGAAATAATGCCTGCGAATATGTCTTTAAAGCGCAATGAAATGCCTACCCAAGATGCAGGTATTCGCGCTTCTAATTTTAATGAAGTGGCTTTAGGATATAGTGAAGAAACCGCAATAAACGAAGCACTTCGTTGCCTTGAATGTAAGAATAAGCCTTGCGTTTCGGGTTGTCCTGTTAATATACATATTCCTGAGTTTATTTCTAAAATAAAAGAGGGCGATTTTGAGGCCGCCTATGAGGTTATAGCAAAATCTTCAAGTCTTCCCGCTGTTTGCGGTAGAGTTTGTCCACAGGAATCTCAGTGTGAGGCAAAATGTGTCCGCGGTATCAAGGGCGAGAGCGTAGGTATTGGCAGACTTGAGCGTTTTGTTGCTGATTGGCACAATGCCCACAATACCGAGAATATTGAAAAACCAAAGAGCAACGGTCACAAAGTTGCGGTGGTGGGTTCAGGTCCGTCAGGACTTACTTGTGCGGGTGATTTGGCAAAACTCGGATACGCTGTTACTGTTTTTGAAGCGCTGCATGTTGCGGGTGGGGTTTTGGTATATGGTATACCCGAATTTCGTTTACCTAAGGCAGTTGTTCAAAAAGAAGTTGATACCCTGAAGGCTTTGGGCGTTGAAATTATGACCAATGTTGTTGTGGGTAAAACAATTACTATTGATGAGTTGTTTGAAGAAGGTTTTGAAGCGGTGTTTATCGGTTCGGGCGCGGGGCTTCCGCGATTTATGGGTATAAAAGGCGAAACCCTTAACGGCGTATATTCCGCTAACGAATTTTTAACAAGAAACAATCTTATGAAAGCCTATAAGCAGGATAGCGCAACACCCGTAATGCAAACCGAAAAGACGGTTGTAGTAGGTGGTGGTAATGTTGCTATGGATGCCGCGCGTACCGCAAAGCGACTTGGCGCCGACGTTACGGTAGTTTATCGCCGTACCGAGAACGAACTGCCTGCAAGACGCGAAGAAGTTGAACACGCGATGGAAGAGGGAATAGAGTTCAAGTTCCTTACAAATCCGCTTGAAATTCAAGGAAAAGATGGATGGGTGGACGGCATTATTTGTGAGCAGATGAAGTTAAGTGAAGCAGATGAATCGGGCAGAGCGCGTCCTGTAAGTATTCCTGACAGTGATTTTAAAGTGGATGCTGATTGTGTTATAATGTCAATAGGAACATCACCAAATCCGCTTATTAAGGATACTACCGAAGGTCTTGAAGTAAATCGTTGGGGCGGTATTGTTGTAGATGAAGGCACCGGACTTACTTCACGAATGGGCGTTTATGCCGGCGGTGATGCTGTAACAGGTGCCGCTACTGTAATTCTTGCTATGGGCGCAGGAAAAACTGCGGCAACAGCAATAGATGAATTTATAAAGAACAAATAAAAAAAGGAACGCGAAAGCGTTCCTTTAATCTTATATTACTTTACTTAAGAAATCCTTAAGTCTTAGACTTTTTGGATTGGAGAAAATCTCGTCCGGTGAGCCTTCTTCCATAATAATACCTTCGTCTATAAAGAAGACTCTGTCGGCAACTTCACGGGCAAATCCCATTTCGTGTGTAACAACCGCCATGGTCATGCCTTCGTGTGCGAGAGATTTCATAACCTCAAGCACTTCGCCAACCATTTCGGGATCGAGTGCCGATGTAGGCTCGTCAAAAAGCATCACTTCGGGTTGCATACATAATGCGCGGACAATGGCAACACGCTGTTTTTGTCCGCCTGAGAGTTGTGACGGGTAAGCATTTGCCCTATCGGCAAGACCAACTCTTTCCAAAAGTTTCATAGCGCGTTCTTCGGCTTCTTTTTTAGAAAGACCCAAAACTTTGATAGGGGAGATAGTCATGTTTTTAAGTACGGTCATATGCGGAAAAAGGTTAAATTGTTGGAAAACCATACCCATTTTTTGACGGTGAACATTTATGTTTGTTTTTGGATTGGTAATATCGGTATTTTCAAAATAAATATGACCATCGGTTGGTTCTTCCAAAAGGTTAAGGCAACGTAAAAATGTTGACTTACCTGAACCTGAAGGTCCGATAATACAAACCACTTCACCTTTTTTAATTTCGGTATCAATGCCCTTTAAGACATCGATTTTACCAAAACTCTTTTTCAGGTTTTCAACCTTAATTAATGTTTCATTAGTGGTCACTGTTACGTAGCCTCCTTTCAAGTTTGCCAACTAGCCATGTGAATAACATTACCAAAACAAGATAAATAACAGCAATAGCTATAAGCGGCATAAATGCCGAGAAGGTGCGTCCGCGAATAAGGTCACCCGCTTTTGTAAGGTCAACAATACCTACATAACCTGCGATAGATGTTTCCTTTAAAAGAACAATAAATTCGTTACAAAGGGTGGGGAGTACAATTTTAAACATTTGGGGAACAACTATGTAAATCATAGTTTGGATATAGTTGAAGCCTAGACTTCTGCCTGCTTCAAACTGACCCTTGTCAATAGACATAACGCCTGAACGGAAAATTTCAGCAACATAAGCGCCTGAGTTTATACCAAAGGTAATAATAGCGATTGTCGCTTCGTCGTTTGAAAAGGAAAGGATTATAAAGTACATTATAAGTAGTTGAACTACTACAGGAGTACCGCGAATAACCGTCAAATAAACCTTACAAATACCATTAAAGAAAGCCAAAACATAAAAGCCAATACCTTTGTGCTTTTTCATAGTTTCGTAGTTTTTATCATAGGTAGAGCGTATAATAGCGATAATAATACCTATTGCTATACCGATAAGCGTAGCAAAAAGAGTGATTATTAAGGTGTTTTTTAAACCTTTTACTATCCATTCCCAACGGTTGTCGTCAATAAAATTTAGGACAAACTCGTCTTTTATTTCTTGAAACCATTCTCTCATTAGTTTCTCCTTCTACACACAAAACTTAACTCATCCGGATAACCGAATGAGTTAAGAAAAATATCAAATTATTGAATTATTTAATGTATTTGTCAATAATTGCTTGAATTTTACCTTCTTTGGTAAGTTTAGCAAGAGCGGCGTTTACATCTTCAAGTAATTTTGTATCATCTTTATTGATTGCGATAGCATAGTCTTCATTGGTGAATTCAGTTTCCTGAATCTTAAGGCCTTTGTTAGCGGCAACGAAAGCTTTTGCAGGTTCGTTATCGATGATAACTGCAGTTACTTTACCTTCGATAAGAGCTTGAACCGCATCTGCGCCTGTCTTGTAACGAACTACATTTTCTTCACCAAAGCCCCATTTTGCAGGAGCGGAAGAACAGTAGATGTCACCGGTGGTATCTTGTTGAACACCAATTTTGATGCCGTCTTTAACGCCAACGGGATTTTCGTCTGCATCGAAACCGGTGTAGAAATCTTCATAAGAATCATAAGCAACATCTTCTTTTACGATAACTGACTGAATGCCGTTAGCGTATGTAGTAGAGAAGTTAACGCTTTCTTTACGTGTTTCGGTAACGGTCATACCTGCCATACCGATGTCATACTTGCCTGATTGAACACCGCCGATGATTGAGCCAAACTCAACATCTTTAATTTCGAGTTCTTTGCCAAGTTCTTCTGCAATAAGTTTTGCGATTTCAACGTCGATACCAACATATTCATTATTCTCTATATATTCGTATGGAGGGAATGCGGCGTTGGTAGCCATGATTAATTTGCCGTCATCTTGAGCGCCGCAACCTGCAAAGCAGAGAAGCATTGCAAAGGCTAAAACTAATGCTAATATTTTTTTCATAAGAATCTCTCCTCTTTATAAATTGTGTATTAAAATTATATCATTGATATGCGAAAAAGTCAACAATAATTGCATATTTATGCAATATACTAGTCGTCTATATCAGGATTGGTTGCATTTTCATAGATTGCAACAACTTCTTCTGAAGGCTTGTTGTCAAGCAATGTAAATACAACAGTGCAAATTGCACTTAAAATAAAACCGGGAACAATTTCGTAAATTTTTGTATCACAAATAACAGGGGTAGAAATTGTGCTTGTAAAGAGAATAAGCCAAGCAATATCCACAACGGCACCGCTTACAATACCGGCAACCGCACCTTTGTATGTAAGTCTTTTCCAGAAAAGTGAAAGGATTACAACAGGACCGAATGCAGAACCAAATAGACCCCAAGCGTTTTCAACCATGCTCATAATATTGGAAGCCCAAGAATCAGCTTTACCAAGGCCGCTTGCTGCGATAGCAAAAGCAATTACGGTAACAATAAATACAATTATACGGCCAATCCATAGTAATTCTTTGTCACTGGATTTGTTTTTACGGACAATAGGATTATACAGGTCGCTTGTAAAAGAAGAAGAAGCAACTAAAAGTTGGCTATCCGCAGTAGACATAGCAGCAGCGATAATTGCCGCCAACATAAGACCTGCAATAAATGGTGGGAAGACGTCAAGCGCTACTTCAATAAATACGCGGCTTTGCATACCTGTAGGCAAAAGTTTTTCTGCAAGTGAAGCACCTGTGCTTGATAGGAGATATGTACGTCCGAGCCAAGCAATAGCGATAGCGGCGCCAAGGGTTAAAATTAACCAAGTGATTGCGACAGTTGCTGATTTTTTAACCATCTTAGAACTTTTGATAGCCATGAAACGAACGATGATATGCGGCATACCAAAGTAACCGAGACCCCAACCAAGACCCGAAACAATATCGGTCCAAGGAACATTAAAGGGATTGCTGCCAAAGGCGGAAATTTCACCGAAAGCACCGGCGAATGAAGAATCAAACTTACCAACAGCCAACATAAGAATAGGAGTTGATACAAGTGCCAAAAGCATTAATAAACCTTGGAAGAAGTCGGTCCAACAAACAGCCTTATAACCGCCAAGGAAGGTATATGTAAGTACTAAAATCGCGAAAATTACCATTGCCAAAAGTTTGCGAGTTTCAAACCAAGGGATGACTGTTGCAAAAACTTCTGCACCGGCATTAAAAGCGGAAGCAACGTAAACAGTAAAACTTATAAGGAAAATTACAGCGCAAACCACTTTAAGAATAGGGCTTGAAGAAGCAAAGCGATTTGTTAAGTATTGCGGAACAGTTATAGAGTCGTTAGCAGCCTTTGAGAAACGGCGTAAACGACGCGCAACAAATATCCAGTTTGCAGAAGTGCCAAGCGCTAAGCCGATACCAATCCAAACCTTACCTAAACCGAAAGCAATAATACTTCCGGGGAATCCCATAAGAAGCCATCCGCTCATATCGGACGCTTGTGCACTTAAAGCGGTAACCCATGGTCCCATACTTCTGCCGCCTAAAAAGTATTCCTTTTCACCGTTGTTTTTTGAGTTAAGGAAGAAATATATACCAATAATCAAAATGACAACAAAGTAGAGTATAAACGCTAAAGTCATATTATACATCCTTTCAAAAAATATTTAATCCATTATAGCACAAATTTTCCCAAATAGCAACAATTTATTGATTTAAAGTCAAAAAATGCTGTGCATTGTAATTTTGGTATCTTCCATAATCTGATGAAGCAGTATTTTGACCGTATCGGCATATTCGTAAAAAAGCTCATTGTCGGGGGATTTTGCATATACATTTAAAAGAGAAATTGCTTTTTCTATATCATCAATGCGGTCGTGATTTACAAATACCGAAAGCACTTTTTCCTTTTTATTCCAATAATCCTCCATTTTTTTGGCTTCTTTTTCGGCGGTTTTTTGTCGTGCGTAGGTTTGCACCGAATTCTCAAGCAGGTTTTTTGCTTTGTCACAGCTGTCAGTAATATAATATAAACTCGTCAGGTAAGTCACTATTACTAATACAAAAATAATGCTTGCGGGAATGAGTCTTTTCATATTTTACACCTTTTTCACAATGCTTATATTGTCATAGCGGTCGAGAGTCATTAAAAACACTTCTTTGATTTCGGTATGATTTGCGTGTAGTTTTTTTGTTAAATCTTCATAATTAAGGTTTAATGCGGTAAGAGAATCCTTTAAAACCTTGCCATCGCTTATAACCGGTAAAGGAAGTGCGGCTTTTTCCTTTTTTACCCCTAAATCTTTAACTGTAGCAGGTTGGTCGCCACTTTTTAAAAGTACACTTAATTCGCCGTTTACTTCAAGTACGGCAAAAGCCACAGTAGAAATATCAAATACATTTTGACCGCGAAGAAGTTCGATAAGGTCTAAAACAGTCATACGAACATTTTTAAGTGCGTTTTGGTTTACAACACCATTATTAATTATTACAACCGAGTTACCACTCATAAATTTTCGCACCTTAATGCTTTTAAGCGAAAGTACTGACATTACAATTTCCAAAACTATAAGCATAAAAATAGCTACAACACCACTTAAAATAGGTTGACTGATATCCTGAAGCGGTATTGCAACAATCTCAGAAATAAGCAGCGTTATAACAAGTTCGTTAGGTTGCATGTCACCGATTTGTCGTTTGCCCATAACTCTGATTGCAAAGGTTACAAATATATACAGTATAATTGTGCGTATAATCGTAGTTATCATTTAATCACCAAAAATATTATTGCCGAAAGCATATAAAATATTAAAAACCGCTGTTTTCAGCGGTTTTTAATTACATTTTTATGATTAGTGATAAATAGAATTTCTTTAAACTGTTTTTGTAAAAGTTCTTTAAGCGGTTCGATTACAACATCTTCGGTGTTAAAATGACCCGCGTCAAAAAGAGCGATACCTAAACGGTCAGCCTCTAAAAATTGATTGTGTTTAACATCGGCAGTCAAAAGCGCATCGCAACCTAAACGTACTGCTTCGTCAATGAAATCTCCGCCACTGCCTGAACAAACCAAAAGATTTTCTATAGGTTTTAAGCAATCGGTGTATTTAATGCAACCACCAAGTTTGTCTTTCAAATGTTGCGAAAAATCATCCGAACTAACGGGGGATATTCTACACTTTTTAAGTGCATAACCATCACTTGCGATGACCGTTTCAACTGATATCGGTGATAAAATTTCACAAAGGCTGTCGTTTACGCCGCCAAGACCTATATCAAGATTGGTATGCATAGAAATAACAGTAAGATTATCATTTATAACATCATATATAATACTGCCTTTGAGCACGTTTTTAAGCGGGTTAAAAATAACAGGGTGGTGGGTGATAATCAACTGACAATTATTATCCACTGCATATTTTATAACATCCTTAGTGCAATCAAGCGCAATAACTGCTTTTTTTACTTCTTGGTTTTGGTCACCGGCCAAGATTCCAACATTGTCAAAATCACAAGCGGTTGCTATGGGGAATTTTTTATTCAAAAATTCGCAAATATCAATTACTCTCATTTTTATGCCTTCTTAACAAAGGAGTCTTTAAGTGCTACTGTGCGGTTGAAGACAAGTTTTTCTTCGGTAGAATCCTTATCGACGCAGAAATAACCTTGACGCATAAATTGGAAAGTGTCACCATTTTGCGCATTGCTTAAAGATTTGTCAAGTTTACATCCGCAAAGAACTGTTAACGATTCAGGGTTAAGGTTATCAGCGAATGAAGAAACACCTTCTTCGTCACTTGGGTTTGGCACATTGAAAAGGCGCTCGTAAAGACGAACTTCAGCATCAATGCAGTTTTCCGCAGAAACCCAATGCAAAGTACCTTTAACCTTTCTGCCGTCGGGAGTTTCACCGCCAAAACTTTCAGGGTCGTAGGTAGCATGAACAACGGTAATATTTCCGTTTTCATCGGTTTCGTGGGAAGCATACTTAATATAATAAGCGCTCTTTAAACGAACTTCTTTTTCGGGGCAAAGCCTAAAGTATTTTCCGGGCGGGTCTAACATAAAGTCATCCTGCTCGATAAAAATCTCCTTAGAGAAGGTAACTTCAGTTTTGCCAAGTTCAGGTCTATTGGGATTAATATCAACAGCAATCTTCTCGGTCTTTCCTTCGGGATAGTTGTCTATTACAACCTTTAACGGACGAAGAACCGCCATTGCTCTATCAGCGTTTTCATTAAGATAATCACGTACGCAGGATTCCAAAAGCGCATAGTCGATAACGCTGTATGCCTTGGAAACACCGATTTTATCAACAAAGTTGCGAACGGCCTCTGCTGGATAACCGCGTCTTCTCATACCGCAAATAGTAGCCATACGCGGATCATCCCAACCGCTAACTAAACCGTCATTAACAAGTTTTAAGCACTTGCGCTTACTGGTGAGTGTATAGTTTACGTTCATTCTTGCAAACTCAATCTGACGGGGTGGGGTGGGGATATCAAGCACTTCCAAGAACCAGTTGTAAAGCGGTCTATGGTTTTCAAACTCAAGTGAGCATAAAGAGTGGGTAACACCTTCTTTAGCATCGCTTAAGGGGTGCGCAAAGTCGTACATAGGATATACGCACCACTTATCACCTGTACGGTGGTGGGTAGCCTTCATTATACGGTAGATAATAGGGTCGCGCATATTAATGTTTGACGAAGACATATCAATCTTCGCGCGAAGTACCATTGCGCCGTTTTCAAACTCACCTTCGGTCATGCGCTTGAACAAATCCTTAGTTTCTTCTATAGGTCTTTCGCGGTAAGGACTATTGACACCTGCTTCGGTTAATGTTCCGCGCATTTCTTTGATTTGTTCAGGAGTAGATTCGTCGATGTACGCAAGACCTTTATCAATAAGTTTTAGCGCACATTCATAGATGAAATCAAAATAATCAGATGCGTAGTAAACATTATCCCACTGGAAGCCAAGCCATTTAATGTCTTCCATAATGGCGTCTACATACTCAACATCTTCTTTTGTGGGGTTGGTGTCATCAAGACGTAAGTTGCATTTTCCACCATATTTTTCAGCGGTTGCAAAGTCAATGCAAATAGCCTTTGCATGACCAATATGAAGATAACCGTTAGGTTCGGGCGGGAAACGGGTTTGAACCTTTTTGTAAACGCCTTCCTTTAAATCTTCATCAATAAAATCGTGTATAAAGTTAGAAGCCATAACTTCTTCGTTTTTTATAATTTCTTCCATAACTTAACCTCTTATCGCGTTTTCGATGCGTTCTATGCATTTTTCTTTACCGAGAGTTGCCATAATACTGCAAAGGTCAGGGGTGTTGCGTCTGCCAGTAATAGCAATTCTAAGAACGGTGCTAAGGTCGCCGGCGTGGCCTTTGTAAGCATCGGGATTTGCTTTATATTCTTTGGTTTCACTTGCAAATTGAAGTTCGGGAGCGATTGCCTTAATCTTATTAAACCATTCTTGCTTGTCATCATCGGGCGAGTAAACCGCCTTATACTTTTCAAGGAATAATACCGCATCTTCTCTGGAAATATTTTCAGGTAGAGTAAAATCAGGTGTATAGTATTCCGAGAACATATATGAGAAATAATCTTTTACTTCGTTCCATTTTGCGATATCCTTACGCGGTTTTGGAACGTCGCGGTCAATAGCAAAAACAGCCTTAGAATATTCGGGGTTTGAAACTAAAACATTATAGAACTCGCCATCAAATTCCCTTGCCCATGCGGTAACATAATCATAAACCTGTCCGCTGGAAAGACGGCAAACAATGTTTTTGCTGACATCTAAAAGTTTTACTCCGTCGAACAAAGCACCCGAAACACTCATTTTCTTTAAGTTAAACTTAAAGTCTTTATAGGATTTATCAGGATTAGCGCGGCGCCAGTCTTCAAAATCGGAAGCTGCAACCGTCATAAGATATTCAATAACACTCTCACTCATAAAGCCTTCTTCGGCGAAGAAGTGAACAGCGGCTTCGGGGTCCTTACGCTTTGAAATTTTACGCTTTGCTCCGTTATCCAACTTCATAATAGGAGATATATGACCAAATTTAGGAACTTTAAAGCCTAAGAGTTTGAAAAGTTGGATATGCTTAGGAACTGAAGAAATCCACTCATCACCACGAAGCACATGGGTGGTATGCATCAAGTGGTCGTCAATAGCGTGTGCGAAGTGATAGGTGGGTATACCGTCGGATTTTAAAAGTACAAAATCTTCATCATTTTCAGGCATTTCGATTTTACCCTTAATAGTATCTTCAAAAATAACCTTATTTTCTTCGCTTCCGGGAGATTTTAGGCGGATAACAAAAGGTTTACCGCTTTCAACCAGTTCTTTTGCCTGTTCATATGTTATATCCCTGTGCTTTGCCCATTCTCCGTGGTAGCCCGTACGGATTTTTTTAGATTCTTGCTCGGTTCTTACCGATTCAAGTTCTTTCGCGGTGCAAAAACAAGGATAAGCAAGACCTTGTCTTATCAGTTCCTTAACATAGGTTTGGTATATCTCGGCACGTTGGCTTTGTTGGTAGGGGCCATAGTCACCCTTTTGTTCGCTTCCGCTTACAAAACCTTCATCAATGGTTATACCAAAACGGTTAAGACCACCGATAATATCTTCAATACCGCCTTCAACTTCACGCTTTTTGTCGGTGTCTTCAATACGGGTAAAGAAGATACCGCCCGAAGAAGTTGCAGTAATGCGGTTTACCAACGCCGCAAACAAGACACCTAAGTGAAGATAGCCGGTAGGGCTTGGCGCAATACGCACAACTCTTGCACTTTCGGGTAAATTACGGGCAGGGTATAGGTTTTCGTAATAATCGGGGGTTTTATCAATATTAGGTAATAATAAATCTGCTAATAAAATGTTGTTTGACATATTTTCTCCTGCTTAAAAAACAAAGGGTATTGCAAAATACCCTTTGTGATGATTAATCCTTTGAAAGAAGTTTGTTAAGTTCGGACATAAAGGTATTAATATCCTTAAATTGACGGTAAACCGACGCAAAACGAACATAGGCAACTTCGTCAATACCTTTCAATTTTTCCATAACAAGTTCACCGATTTTTTCACTTGTAACTTCGCGGTCAAGAGAGTTTTGGATAATAATCTCAATATCGTCAATCATTCTATCAAGAGTATCAATAGAAACCGGACGCTTTTCACAAGCGCGTAAAAGACCGTTCATAATCTTGTTGCGGTTAAATGTTTCGCGAGATTTATCCTTCTTAATAACGATAATGGGAAGGCTTTCGATAATCTCATAAGTAGTGAATCGCTTTGCACATTGTAAACACTCGCGTCTGCGGCGGATTCTTTGACCTTCGTCGGTAGGGCGAGAGTCAATTACTTTGCTTTCTTCGTAGGCACAAAAAGGACAATTCATAACAAATACTCCTTAAAATTTAAAATTTTGCCAAATTATT
>JAZNSZ010000015.1:0-52224 GCA_045591465.1 Acutalibacteraceae bacterium
AAAAAGTTGTTGAAGATACCGTTTATTATTTTAATTACATAAGACCTGTTCGCAAACTAAAAAGAAAACCACCAGTCCAATACAGGCTTGAACTGGCAGCTTAATTCTTTTTTAGTGTCTACTAACTATTGACTATTTCAGGTTTCATTTAAAACCTTCGCTTTTAAATTACAACAAATAGCCCACCGCAATCCCAATGACCGCCGAAATGCAAATTATAATTATGGGGTGAACCTTTTTAAAGGTAAGCACCAATGCACCGACAAAAATCACGGCGTAAGCATAAAAATCAATGCTCTTAAAAATTCCAAAACTAAAACCTGCGGGTATGAAAACCGTTGCCGCAATCGATAATACCGCAGAGCCAATAAATCCTATAACAGCCGGTTTCAAGCCTGTCATGCAACCCGAAACAACCGCACTGTTTTTAAACTTTTCATAAAATTTGGCAACAATTAAAATAATTATAAAAGACGGCAATACAACACCCAAAGTTGCACAAAAAGCACCAAAAATACCGCCTATTACACCATACGAAACGCCTTGATGATTACCTATAAAGGTTGCCATGTTTATTGCAAAAGGGCCTGGAGTAGATTCGCTAACTGCAATAAAATCCACTATTTCGTGGAGCGGCATCCAACCATTAGCCAAAACTTCCTCTTTAATAAACGGAAGCATTGCATAACCGCCGCCAAAAGTAAAGGCGCCTATTTTAAAAAAAGTGAGAAAAAGTTTTAAAAATATCATTTTTCCACCCTGCCTTTCAGCGTAAATGAGTAGGCTAACCCAACTACAGCACAGGTGATAATACAATAAATAACCGGTATTTTCAAAAAAGCAACAGCCACAAACGAAACCGCCATTATTATATAATAAAACCAACCTTTTGGGCACTGCTTAAACATTTTAATAAGTGCCTTTAGAATAAGCGCTAAGACACCTGCGCGTATTCCATTAAACGCATACTGCACAGCCTTTAATTCCTTGAACACATTGAGAATATAAGAGATTATTAAGATAATTACAAAAGACGGTGTTACAACACCAAGCGTTGCAAAAAACGAACCCCAAAAACCTGCCACACGGTAGCCAACAAAGGTTGCTGAATTTATAGCAACAGGGCCGGGGGTAGATTCAGCGATTGCAATAATATCAAGAATGTCACTTTCGCTAATCCACTTACGCCTATTTACCGTTTCTTCGCTAATAAGCGGTATCATTGCGTAACCACCGCCGAAAGTAAAAGCGCCTATGCGGAAGAAAACGCAAAAAACCGACAAAAGAAGCTTCATTTTGTTTTTCATAAAATACCCCTAAACAAAAATAATTCTTATATAGTATAACCTTTTTGAAAAAATATGTCAATGCGATTTCGTTTGTTTTATTAAAGCTATGCGAATATGCCGAATATCCTTGACTTTCAGCGTTTTTAGTAGTAAAATTGTATTTGTAAAAATCTGCTCGTGTAGATTGATTTTTCGTTTATTGGTTTTATTTGATTTGATTCAAAAAGGAAGATCTTTCAAGCCTAAGATTTTAAAGGAGAGTGTTGTTTAAAAAATGTATTTTAAGCGGTTTTTTAACGATATAAAAAAATACAGTAAATACTTAGCATATTCTACAAAGGCAACCTTAAAAACCGAGGTTTCTGATTCATATCTTGCTTGGTTTTGGTGGATATTAGAGCCTTTTTGTTTTATGCTCATATATACATTTATTGCAGGTGTTGTATTTAAGTCACCTATAGAAAACGCTCCTATCTTCGTTTTTGCAGGGCTTACTATATGGAACTTCTTTAACAAAAACGTGGTTGGCAGTGTTAAACTTTTAAAAACCAACAAAGGTATCATCACAAAAATATATCTGCCGAAATATATGCTATACATCAAACTTATGATGGTTAACGGCTTTAAAATGGCTATTTCGTTTGGATTGTGTGTTTTGCTTATGCTTTTTTACAGGGTTTCAATTTCGCCCTATGTTTTATGCACTATCCCCTGCCTTTTAATGCTGATACTTGTAACCTTCGGTGTAGGCTGTATCTTTATGCATATAGGCGTGTATATAGGTGACCTTTCAAAAATAGTTAATATTGCTTTAAGACTTGTGTTTTATATGTCGGGCGTATTTTATGATGTTGCTACCCGCGTACCTAAGCCTTACGGACCATTGTTGCTTGACATTAATCCTGTTGCTTTGGCAATGTCAGGCTTTAGAAATGCTTTGCTTTATAAATCAGCGCCCGATTGGGTTATGATTGGTATATGGTCAGCGATAGGACTTGCCCTTAGCGTGTACGGCATTTATCTTGTTTACAAAAATGAAAATAATTATGGTAAGATATTATGATGGAAAAAACTATTGAAGTTAAGAATTTAAAAATATGTTACAGAACGATGAACCCCTTCAAACTGCGCAAGTCTTCTAAAGCAAAGAAGGTATCGCATGAGGAAGCAGTTAAGGGTATTTCATTTGATATTTACAAGGGCGAAATAGTAGGTCTTATAGGTCAAAACGGTAGTGGTAAATCGACCACCCTTCGTTGTATTGCGGGTATTATCTCCCCCGACGAAGGCAGTGTTAATCTTTTTGGCAACTCTATTTCCCTACTTGCTATCGGCGTTGGTTTTCAAAAGGAACTTACCGGCAGAACTAACATTATGCTTTCCGGTCTTCTTATGGGCTTCACCGAAAAAGAAATACTTGCCAAAATGGATGAAATTATAGAATTTTCGGAGCTTGGAAAATTTATAGACAAGCCTGTGCAAACCTATTCGAGCGGTATGTATTCCCGCCTTGCTTTTGCAATCACCGCAACTCTTGATACCGAAATACTGCTTATTGACGAAGTTTTCAGTGTAGGCGATGCAAGATTTAAAAAGAAAAGCAATAAAAAGATGAAGTCGCTCATTATGAATAAGGATAGAACTGTTATTATGATTTCTCACAGTTTGGACACACTTCGTTCATTATGCGATAGAATTATTTGGCTTGACCAAGGCAAAATCAAAATGATAGGCGAGCCAAACAAAGTGCTCGATAAGTACAACGAATATATGGTTTCGGAAATCAAATAACAAATAGACTAACAAAATTTTAACTTTCGGTAATGTCCCGAACAGCAAAAAGGAGATTTTTAAAATGCTAAAAGTATCTGTTATTGTGCCGGTATATAATGTAGAAGATTATCTGCCAAAATGTCTTGACAGTCTTGTAAATCAAACCATTGATAGTTATGAGATTATCGTAGTAAACGACGGTTCACCTGATGATAGTCAGAAAATCATTGATGAATATGCAAAAAAATACCCACAAACAATTAAGCCCTTTGTTAAAGAAAACGGCGGTCTTTCCGATGCCAGAAATTTCGGTATAGAAAAGGCAAACGGTGAATACATTGCTTTTGTCGACAGTGATGACTATGTTGATATTGATATGTATGAGTTAATGTATAACAAAGCCAAGGAAACCGACGCCGATGTCGTAAACTGTGCATACAGCCATGTTATTGACAGAACTGTTCACAGAAATTATTACGGTGGCAGTATGAGATTCTTCGGTAAAAGTGTTGCTGAATCTCCGAAAATTTTAAGATATGCCAACTCGTTTGCATGGAATAAAATATACCGAAGAAGTTTTTGGCTAGAAAACAACTTCAAATTCCCTGTAAAACAATGGTTTGAAGACAGCGCTCTTATTTACAACGTAATGGGAAGTGCAAACAAGGTAGAATGTGTTAATATTCCTTTCTATTATTATGTAAAAACACGTCAAGATAGTATTACTAACACTATCGATGAACGTATTTTTGATATTTTTAAATCGGTAAATAGCCTTGTATCTTTCTATAAAAAGTTTCCGCAAACCGAAGAACTTAAAGAAGAAATCACCTACCTTTGCTTAAGACATACGTTGGCTCGTGCTTTAAAGTTTGATAAAAACATTAATAGAAAAATGGCAAATAAATTTTTAGACTGTTGCTATGATTTCTTTGATGAGTACCTTGAAAATTGGAAAGAAAGTAGTTTTGTAAAAGCGCCTAAAAAAGCAAAACGCTCAACAAAACGGCTTTGCCTTATAAAACGAAACAGGGCTTTAGCAAAACTTTACTTCAACGGTCAAATTTGGAAAAACGTTGATACCTCAATCACAAAATCCATTAAAGAAACAAAGAAATTCTTGAAAAATATTTTGAAGAAACCAATTAGCGCAGAAGAACGCACCGAAATTATTAACGAAAGAAAACGACTTGCTATTCAAACTAACGGCGTTGCCGTAATGTGCCTTGTTCAAAGATTGCTCAAAGAAATTGGCATTTTAAGTTTTGCAGACTTCGGTACAATGCTTGGCATTATACGCGAAGGTCAATTACTAGCCCACGATTTAGATATGGACATGGGCGTTATAATCAACAATAAAACCGATATGGATAGAATCCGTCTGCATTTAGAAAAATTCGGTTTTGCGATTTGGCGTCAGTACGTGTTTGATGATAACATTGTAGAAGAATCTTATCGTTTTTGCGGTATAAAGGTAGATTTGAACTATTATGTAATTAATGAAACCGAAAGCAAAACATGGTTATTCTATCGCGAACCTGATGTTGAATATCTCGATAACACAAGAAATATTGTTGAAATGACCTATTCCCCTATAACTGAATTTAAAACTGTTCAGGTACAGGGTGAGGATGTTTGCATACCTGCAAATGCTGAACAACTTTTATTAGAAAAATACGGACCGACTTGGAGAACCCCCGACAAAGGTTGGATATATTGGCTTTCTCCTGCCGCAACCAAGATTGATAATATCGGTTATTATATTGATTATAGATATCGCCGTACCACCGAAACAAATGAAGATTGGTATGCTAAAATCAAATCAAAAGAATTAGCCAAAAACAGAAAATATCAATTAAAGCAATTAGAAATTTTAAAGCAGGTATCCAAACTTTGTGAAGAAAACGATATTACATTCACTCTTGCAAAGAGCACGTTAAGATTTGCTGAATATTACGGTGGATTGGCTCCGTGGGAAACTAACTTGTTTATTTCTATGACTAAGGATAATTACGATAAGTTCTTAAAGATTGCTCAAAAGCAACTTCCCGACAATCTTGTAGTGCAGCATAGCAGCACAGTTGATAATTATTGGTCTGCTTACATGACAGTACGAAGCAAAGATAATTCGGAATTTTTCCAAGCAAGTCTTGAAAATTTAACCGAATTTAACGGACCTTGTGTAAAAATATTACCTTTATGCTATTCACTAGAACCTACAAATGAGCAACTCCATAAAACTGCAAAGGAATTTGATTTCTATAAAAAGGCTCTTCTTTATAAATCGGGTATTAAAAATCCTAAATCAAGAAGAAATAAACGTATTAAAAACCGCGCATTATTAATACCCTATAAGACAATCCATAAAAAATTAGAAGCCATATACAACAAATTTAATCAAAACGAATGTGATTATGTGATTTGCTATTCGGACTCTGTAAAAACCCACAAAAGCACCTTCCGTAAGGAATTATTTACAAATCCTAAATATATTCAGTTTGAAAATATGACTATGCCTATCCCTAATTGTTCAGAAGAAATTTTGGAAGCCAGGTATGGATACAATTATGCAAAGTCTATGCCTTGGAAAAAGCGAAAGATACGCAAGTCCATCACTCATAGGGAGGATATTGCACAAGAGCAATCATAAATCTTTTAGTCCAAAACAAAGGAGAACTAAAATGGCATTAAAAACTGCCGATAAAAAAACATTTTGCGCTTTAGCAATTAATAGCGCTATTGACATTTTGCTCAAACAAAATTTTGATCGTGAAACAATCAGTACCGTTTCACTTGCACTTAACGATATATTAAAAAATATATTTCCATATCTTAGAGACGAAAAAGATATAGATGAAAAAATAATTAAACCCGCGCAAACTATTGCAAAAATTAAAAAACAATTAGATTTGCCGTCTGATATTTTCGTAGAAAGTGTTTGTGAAATAACCAAATTACCAAAAGACACTGTATACCTTCTTATCGTTCCTGCTATGTGCAAAACCTATGCGGAAATTTTAAATACCCAAATAGAAACCGCACAATCAAACGGGATAGATCTTGAACTGTTTTCTTCCCCCTTAAAAACTTCTTTTTGTAATATAACTAATATACTATGTCGCGGTGAATCCGCCGATACTGTATCAAACCAGTTGGCATTTATTAATGAAATATTAGATGTTAAAACACCCGAATTTATCGATGATGAAGATTGCAAAAAAATAGTTGAACTTATTTTCTCAAAAGCTGACGATGATTTTGAATTAGATCATAATCAAACCGAGGAATTTGTATACTATATTTTCCACAAAGTACGGTTATGCAATATTATTGAATACTGCAATAATAAAACAACCAAAAGAAATCTTGAACTGTTAGAAGAACTAACAAATAATTACGGATTAGATAATCAAAACATTTTCATTGACGACCCGTTTTTCCTGCGAAAACAAGACCGTTTAAATTTTGTAAAAGGACTTCAAAAATACACGCTTGAAACCCTTGTTCTAACTAAAAAATTCTTAGACGAAAACGGTCTTCGTTTTTATCTGACCGAAGGCACTCTTTTGGGCGCAATACGCCATAAAGGCTTTATCCCCTGGGATGACGATATTGATATTGCTATGCTACGCGAAGACTATGACCGATTGGTACAACTAGCACGTGAAGGTAAAATCCCGCCCGAGCTTAACTTTGACGCGCTTGAAAACAACCCTAAGCACTGGGTTTTAGGTGCTAAAATGCAGTTAGTTAGGAAAACACCTTACATACAGCATAAAGTGACAAAACTTTCACACTGCAACGGCCCGTACGTAGACATATTCCCCATTGATTATTGGAACCGTCCCGCCGGTTTTAAATACTCGATTGCAAATATTTGCGTTAAATTATCAAGACGCATGTTGTTTATTAAAACAGGCTACTCTACCGCCACAAAGAAAAAACCTATACGTATCTTAATGCGTTTATTCTTGCCTTTTGTAAAAAATAATTGGATAGAAAAATTTGCAATAAAAAATATGAAAAAATTCTATGACGGCAACCGCAAATATGCAGTTAACCTTTGCAGTTATTACCCCTATTACAAAGAAATCTTCCCCACAGGCTTTTTCGGCGAACCAAAGTATGTCGAGTTTGAGGGTGAAATGATGCCTGTGCCATGCGAATATGATTATATGCTTAAAACCGTTTATGGCAAAAACTATGACACTATTCCGCCTGTAAGGGTTACAAATATGCGAAAACATGCCTTTGAAATCAATGTGGATACAGAATAACAAAAGCCAAAACCCCTAGTTCATTATTGAACTAGGGGTTTGTTTTATCCTGTTAACAACTATAATGGTATAGGTTAGGCGAAACGATCTTGTTTCGCCACAAAATCTTTGATTTTGCGACAAATTTTAAGAAAATTTGTCCTATCACATTGCAATGAGTGTTGTGCAAAATTAAATATTAGAATTTAATTTTGCTTAAGCTACTTAAAAAGTGGCTTGTCGAAGCACTTTTTAGTGTTTCGACAAACCACAATCATTATATTTTACTGCTTTGTTCCAATTCTTCGCTTTTTAAAATCTCTTCGTATTCTTCTTTTGTAATTTCGTGGTAATTTTCTGCGCTTTCACCATCAGCAAGAAAAATTTGTGTTCCGTATACCCTGCCATTGGTTAAAACTTTGTTATCATCGGCATATAAAATTGTTCTTGTTTTCATATTTTTACCCCCCTATGCAAGTGAAATAGTCCAATTCTGCTTAGTTGCGATTAAATCCAGCCATTCTTGTGAAGTACTTCCGTCTGCCAATTCTGTACCGGTTTTAAAAGCATTATTTACCGCTGTTTTTTTAAGGGTAATAGTTTTACCCGTCACCGTTGCCGATAAAGCATTAACAACACTTATTATGCTTTCTTTATTTAAAGGGCAACTGCTGAAACTAAGGTCATTACCTATGCACCCTTCGAATATAACATGTGTTAACGCGGTATTGTTTCCAAAAGAAGTATTTAAAAATGTTTGTGTACCGTCACTTTTTAATATTATTTTTTCTATACTCAATAATTTTGTATTATTGTAAATAAAATAATTTAATGACGATATGTGAGATACATCTAATATCGGTAATGTTGTAATAGCAGTGTCCATAGCCAAATAAACAATATTTGCACAACCCGACAAATCCAACTTTACACCACATTCTTCAAGCCTTGCACATAAATCAATGGTGCCGGTTTTAAAGAATACTCTTTCTGACCAATCACCAATTTTTAAATCGTATTTTGGTTTAAATGTTGTATTATTCCACCCCGTCCCAGATATATAGTACGACATATATTGCAAGGCTCCTTTGCTTTGGAAACTATCCCAAAATCTATCGTATTCACTTTGCTTACCATCTTCAAGCCCTTTGTCGTAAACCCTTTGCTCGTTCTCGGCTATGGTTTGTAATTTCTCTGCTATGCTCATTCAACATCACCGCCTATTAAACTTTCCTGTATTGATATTATGCTATCAAGTGCGGTTTCGATATCTCCGATAATTTCAGTTTCTGCAACAAGGTCGGCAATTTCTTGTTTATCGGCATCGGTTAAAACATAATCTTCGCCTTGTGGTCCTTGTGGTCCTTGTGGTCCTTGAGCACCTCTAATGCTGATTTGATTTCTTAAAAAAACATAAGGCGATTGAATAGCAAAAACCGAATAATGATATGTTCCGTATGCTATAGTGTCACCTACTATTGCATCAAAACCACTTTGGCTTTTTATTACTGTCTTAGGCAGTCTATGTGTTGATTTTACACCATTAACCGAAGTAGTATATGCTTCAGGTGAAGAAATAACCTTAAGGATTCCTGTTCCTCGGTCTCCTTTGGGACCATTACTACCATTCTTAATATTAGCGGTAGTTGTTCCGTTTTTATCGGTAATAGTGATGACCGCTCCACTATCAGTTTGTTCGATATTTGCTATAGTCGAAAAACCGTCTGAGCCTGTATCACCCTTTAAGAGCGCAAGTTGTTCTGCGGTGAAATCATTATAAGTAAACGCGTCCCCTTTGTCACCTTTATCACCTTTGTCGCCTTTTGGGCCTGTATTACCTACATCTCCCTTTTCACCTTTATCACCCTTTTCTCCGACATCACCTTTTTGACCTGTTTCACCTTTGTCACCCTTTTCACCCTTGAATAAACCACTATTGGCATCATCCCTGACCGATTGGGCTATTTGCTTAGTTTCAGTCATGATATCTATTATCTGACTGTACTCACTCTTGGTAGGTTCGCTTGGTTCATCGCCAACCGCATAACCACTCGCAAGAACCATTATCTCGGCCTGTGTAGTAGTAGCAAGGCTTTCACCACTTACACCGAATACCGACAGTATAAAACTGTCCCCGTTCAATACTTCGAACGGAATGTAACATTCGTCTTCGGCGACACAAAGTTTATTTTCGCCGTTCAAGACAATGTTAATTGGGTCTACACCCGCAGCAGAAAAAACTGCTGTTTTTTGATAATCCTTCCAATTATCGCTGAATAAAAATTTGACTGTTTCGTGTTTTACACTGTCAGAAACCGCGTTAGCGAAAGTATCGTTCCTGACCGCTAATACATTATTACTATGTACTTCAACACAAATCATAAAAATAACCTCCTTTTATTTTTATGATTCTATTATGCAATAAAAAAACCCGCCATTTCCCGACATCTTTTAGGAAAAAGGGGGTTTTTTACAAAAAAATAACTGCTTTGCGGTGATTTTTATCCGCAAAGCAGTGTTTTTAAATCTTATTCGAAAGTACAAATTACATTATTTTGTACCAAACAAACGGTCACCCGCATCGCCAAGACCCGGAAGAATATATCCGTTTTCATTAAGGCATCTATCCAAAGTAGAAACATAAATATGAACATCGGGATGGGCTTCAGCGACACGGCTTACACCTTCGGGTGCGCCGATAACCGCCATAAACTTAATGTTTTTGCATCCGCGCTTTTTAAGCTGCGAAATAGCATCACAAGCACTACCGCCGGTAGCTAACATTGGATCAATAACCAACACCAACTTATCTTCAATACCATCCGGCAACTTGCAATAATATTCCACAGGTTCCAATGTTTCTTCATTACGGCAAAGACCGATATGTCCAACCCTTGCAGACGGGAAAAGCACATGTATGCCGTTTACCATGCCAAGTCCTGCGCGTAAAATCGGCACTATAACTATTGCATTATCCTTAACTATTTCCTGCGTACAGGTTTCAAGCGGAGTTTTAACCTCACACTTAACAGTAGGAACACCCTCGCGCAAACACTCAAAAGTCATAAGAGTGGTAATTTCTTCAACAAGTTCACGAAATTCTTTCATGCTTGTTTTTTCATTACGCAAGATTGCAATTTTATGATTTATAAGCGGATGATTAAAAATTGTTACATTATCATAATTTTTCATTAAATAATTACTCCCCGTCCTTTTTCTTAGCATGAAGAACGATGTTAACAATTATACCAAGAATAAGAGCACAAGCAATAGCAGTTAGAGTTACTTGTCCAATCTTCATAGCCATACCGCCGATACCGGCAATAAGGATAACAGAAACGGTAAAGAGATTTGCATTGTCTTCAAGGTCAACCTTTTGAATCATCTTAAGACCTGAAACCGCGATAAATCCGTAAAGTGTAATGCAAACACCACCCATTACGCAACCTGGGATAGAATCCAAGAAAGCAACAAAAGGAGAAACAAAAGAAATTAAAACTGCCATAATTGCAGTGGTTGTGATTGTGGCAACAGAAGCATTTCTTGTAATAGCAACGCATCCTACAGACTCACCGTAAGTAGTATTAGGGCAACCGCCAAAGAATGCGCCAACCATAGAACCAACACCGTCACCAAGGAGTGTGCGATGTAGACCGGGTTCTTCAAGAAGGTCGGTTCCGATAATTGTAGAAAGGTTTTTATGATCTGCGATATGTTCAGCAAAAACAACAAGTGCAACAGGAACATAAGCAACCGCGATTGTTGCAATATAAGAACCGCCCAACTCTTTAATACCCTTTAAAGCAGTTATAAAAGAAAACTCAGGAACAGCCAAGAAGGTTTGTAAACCAACACCGTCTGCAACAAGTGCTTTGAACGGAGCAAAATCAATAATCTTAAGAGCGTCATTACCTGTAGTATAACCGATAACGGTGAATACCATACCAACAGCATAACCTGCAAGGATACCGATAATGAACGGAATAAGTTTAGTCATTCTCTTACCGTATGTAGAGCAAAGAACTACAACAAACAAGGTAACCATAGCGCAAATTAAAGAAACCCAACTAAATCCACTCATAATGAATGAACCATTACCGTCTTGTTCACCATAAGAGAATACATCTTTAATAGCGGCACCTGCCAAAGAAAGACCGATAATAGCAACAACAGGACCAATAACTGCAGCAGGCATAAGTTTGTTTATCCACTTAACACCTACAAGTTTAACAACGATAGCAATAACTACATAAACAAGACCTGCAAATATTGCACCCAAGATTATGCCAAGATAACCAAGCGAAGCAGAAGTAGCACCTGCAAAAGCAGCAGCCATTGAGCCGATAAATGCGAAAGAGGAACCTAAAAATAGGGGACTGCGGAATTTGGTGAATAACTGATACACAATAGTACCAACACCTGCGCCAAAAAGTGCAGCCGATGCACTCATACCATTACCAACTATTGCGGGAACAGCGATTGTAGCCGCCATAATAGCCAATAACTGTTGAATTGCAAAAATAATCATTTGACCGAATTTAGGTTTGTCATGAATGCCATAAACTAATTTGTTTTCCATAAAAACCCCTCCAAGAAATTATTATAAGACAAATTTTATTCGCCCTTATTTGACATTTTACCACAAGATATTGTGTTTTGCAAACCTTAAATTTGTATTTTTTGCACAATTTGAAAATTTTATACAAAATATATAAAAATGCATAGTGTTTTTTTATATCTACAAATATTTAATTTGAAAACGAATAAAAAAAGGCGGCAAAAAGCCGCCTTAATTTTAATTATAAATTGTAATACTTATCATACTCAGCAGGATGCGGAATTGCCGCCAACTTAGCACATTCCTCACGCTTATTCTTAATAAAGTTTTTAATAAGCTCTTCGGGGAATACACCGCCTGCGGTAAGATAATCGTGGTCTTTTTCTAAAGCATCAAGTGCTTCAGGCAAAGAAGTTGGTAAACCTTGAAGCTTTGCTTTTTCTTCTTCGGGCAAATGATAAAGGTTTACATCATACGGGCCCCAACCATTTTCGTGTGGGTCAATCTGATTCTTAATACCGTCCATACCTGCCATAAGAATAGCCGCATAGCAGAAGTACGGGTTACAGGTGGCATCGGGATTGCGAAGTTCAAAACGGCGCTTATCGGGAGCCTTTGCATAAGCAGGGATACGAATAACTGCACTGCGGTTTGAAGTAGCATAACCAACAGTAACAGGTGCTTCAAAGCCTGGTACCAAACGCTTAAATGAGTTGGTGCTTGGATTGGTAAGTGCGCAAAGTGAATGAATATGTTTTAAAAGACCGCCCATAAACCAATGAGCCTCTTTGCTTAAACCTGCATAACCGCTATCGTCAGCAAAAACAGGTTTTCCATCCTTCATAAGAAGCATATGTACATGCATACCGCTACCTGCCTCGCCATAGATTGGCTTAGGCATGAAGGTTGCAGACTTGCCATATTTTAAAGCAGTGTTATGAATGATATATTTAATCATCATAGTATCATCAGCAAGTTTAGACATTTTATCAAGCTGAGGTTCGATTTCAAACTGACCTGATGCGGCAACTTCCGGATGATGGTAGTTAATCTTAATACCTGCATCACTCATATGCATACACATTTCACTACGGCATTCATAAGATACGTCAAAAGGCTTTGCAATATGATAAGCCTTCTGCTTAGGAACGATAACGCCCTTTTCTTCAACAGCACTGTTCCAGTAAGACTGAACTGCATCAATTCGAGCACTAATACTGTTAGGCTCCACCTCCCAACCAACTTGGTCGAAAAGATAAAACTCAAACTCAGGCAAAATATACATTGTATCAGCCACACCGCTGTCCTGCATAAACTTTTCAGCCGCGCGTACAATATTACGCGGATACTGAGCGAGAGGACGGTTAGCGGGGCTATCAATAATCATAGCGTTACCTGTCATTGACAAGGAAGGAATTGAACAGAACGGATCGATAACTGCAGTATCGGCGTCAGGTATAAATACCATATCACTCTTCTCAACCACTGCATAGCCATAGTTAGAAGCATCAAAGCCTATACCGCTTATCATTGTATCTTCCGAAAAATTTTGAGCAGGTATAGTAACATGGCGATACTGACCGTTGATGTCAACCATCTTAAAGTCAACCATCTGAATACCGTTGTCCTTAATCATTTTTAAAACGTCTTTTACTGTTAAACTCATTTACGGCACCTCTTACATTTTTTAGTAATTTTATAATACTACATATTTTTTAAAATGACAATATAAATTTTAACTAAATCTCAGGCTTAAAGCAAGGCATTAGCTCTAATTTAAAAAGATTTGCCTTGTGTTTTTTATCTATTATCTCTTTTTTGGCTTTATCGGCAATTTCGCCTGTGCGGATATAAACGTCAAGTTCGGCATAGGTAAAACCCAAATTTTCTTCGTCCGTTTTTCCGCAAAGCCCATCGATTGGAGTTTTCTCAACAAGTTCTTTTGGCAATCCCAACAAATGACCAATTTCCTTTACTTCAGTCACCGTAAGGTTTGACATTGGTGAAAAATCGCCTACACTATCGCCATAGCGTGTAGAATAACCAACCCAGTCTTCTGACAAATTACAGGTATTACATACCCTGCCGTTAACACTTTGCGAAACGGCATAAAGGGTTGACATTCTAATCCGCGGCGGAATATTCTGTTTTGTTTGCGCGGTAATTTCAATATCCTTTGGTAAATTATTTAAAATTCCGTCAACCGCTTCCTTGACATTAACTAGATAATGCTTAATACCCAAGTGATTTACAAGCATATATGCCATATCAATATCATGCTGTTCACCCTGTGGCATAAGCACACCTATTACGCGGTCTTTACCGAGAGCTTCCACGCAAAGCGCCGCCGCAACCGAACTATCCTTACCGCCTGAAATACCGACAACGGCATTACAGTCTTTACCGTTTTGCTCAAAAAATTCTCTTATCCATTTAACACAGTCGTTTTTTACATTTTGGGCATCAAACATTAAATCTTCTCCCTATATAAATTCAAAAATTATTCTACTTCCAGGTCCACAAACTTAAATGTTGTGCAGTCAACAAGTCCCCTGTTAGTAAGACGCAATTCAGGAAGACATGCCAACGGAATTAAAGCCATTGTCATAAACGGGGATATAATATCACAACCGATTTCTTTCCAAGCCTTATCAAGATTTGCAACCTTATCGCTCATCACTTCAGCCGATTTTATATTCATAATACCCGCTAACGGAAGTTCAACGCAACCAAGTACCTTTCCGTTGCTCACGGCACACATACCGCCACCGCATTTAATAAGCGTGTTAGCAGCCAAAGCCATATCTTCATCGTTAGTACCTATTACCAAAAGATTGTGAGCATCATGCGCAACAGTAGAAGCCATAGCACCGCACTTGATATTGAAGCCTTTAACAAAGCCAACACCATGCTTACCTGTGTTGTTATGTCGCTCGAAAACAAAGGTTTTAAGAACATCTTGTTTTGTATCAGACTCAATACACCCATTCTTTACTTCAAGGGTGATATGCCTTTCATAGTCGCCAACCCTTGCCGGAATAATTTCAATAGCTCTTACTGTTACCTTATCCTTTTTATCGGTCTTAATCTTAAATGTTTCAGCGGCGATTTCTTCACCGACATGCATAGTATTCATTGCATATTCGGGATAGTCATACTCCTTAAACTCTTTAAGCATTTTACCATTTTCAGCAACCAAATCGCCATCAATAATAACCTTTTTAACATTGAAATTCTTAAGGTCGTCAACAAAAATAATATCAGCACATTTGCCTGGAGTTATAGAACCCAACTCATTATCCATTTGGAAACATTGTGCGCAGTTAATAGTAACCATCTGCACTGCTTCAACAGGGTCAATACCTTCTTCGATAGCACGTCTTACAATGTGGTCTAAATGTCCATATTCAAGAAGCGTATGCGGATGGGTATCGTCCGAAATCAATACAGCAAATCGTGAATCTACCTTATTTTCGGTAACAGCACGGCTAACTTCTTTAAGGTCATGCCAAGCAGAACCTTCCCTAAACATCGCATACATTCCCAATCGCATTTTAGCAAGTGCATCTTCCGCCCTTGTAGATTCATGGCAACATCTTATACCTGCCGCTAAATATGCATTTAAACCCTTGCCGGTTTCAGGTATTGAATAGTGACCCGTAATGATTTTTTGAGCCTTAAGCGTTTCGCCTGTTATAGCGTGTGTTTCAGGATTGCTATACTGAATCCCGGGGAAATTCATCATTTCACCCAATCCAACGGCTTCACTTAACTTCATTTGTTCTCTAATATCAGCCGAAGTTATACTTGCGCCACTATCTTCAAATCCGGGCACAGCAGGAACACAAGAAGGCAAGGTCAACATAGCCTTCAAAGGTGTCCTTTCGGCATCTTTCATCATGAGTTCAACACCGCCTAAACCTAAAACATTACAAATTTCATGCGGGTCGTAATAAATACCGGTTGTGCCGTGCGGAATAACAGAACGGGCATATTCACCGGCACTTAGCATTGAAGATTCGATATGAATATGACCGTCAAGCATACCGGGAGCAATATACATACCCTGTGCATCTATAACCTTTGTCCCTTCACCAATACAGTGCGAAGCGTCACCCACAAGGGCAATTCTACCGCTGTGAATTGCAACATCGGTATTATCAATAATTTCTTTAGTACATACATTAATAAGTTTTGCATTTTTAATTACCAGCTCGGCAGGAATCATCCCCATTGCTACAGATGACAAATCACCCGAACATTCCCAAAGTTGTTTTTTGCAAAATTTGTTATACATAATTGTCCCCTTTTATTACTTACATTATTTACTATGTTTATTATATAACATAGAGTAATACACTTTCAAGACAAACTTTAATTGGAACTTGAATAAAAAAAGAACAAAGTTATCCCTTTGTTCCGTTTTTGTAATATACAGGGTTCGAATCCCAAAAATATCATAAAAAGAAAGTACCGAAACATTTACCCGACATATATTACATCTTTTTTAATTGTAAATAAAAAGAGCGGATAACCGCCCTTATATAATTATTCTTCGATTTTTACAATATCAATAGCAGCATTTAACAGCAAGTTTACAAGTTCATTGCGCGAGCGGTTTGTTTTATTGAGTTGCAAACCTTGATTATTAGTAGTGCAAATTCTTTTGATTTTATTATTAAAGGACTATTACTCATAAATTAACTCCTTTTCTATAATTCGTCGGCAACGCCGACACCGAACTTATTCACTATTACATATTACTTTCCAAAAATCCATTGTTTTAGTGAAGAGTGAATAGTGAATAGGTAAGAAGTAAAAATCCCGCCCACTAAAGTGAACGGGATTTTTGGTGATCCATCGAGGATGAAGCCGCTTTTAGCGTCTTCCCTGCTCGGCGACCGTTCGCATAGCGAACAGTACCCGCCTCACACTTCGTCGCTAAAAACAGTACACTGTACTGTTTTTTAACGCTCCTCACCCTCTCAGGGTGTGAATCCCCTCGGTAGTAAAAAGAAAAAACCGAAACACCCAAAAGGGTATTTCGGTTTTTTGGTGATCCATCGGGGATTCGAACCCCGGACACCTTGATTAAAAGTCAAGTGCTCTACCGTCTGAGCTAATGAATCATTTTTGACAGCCTTAATATTATATCAACTGTAAGTGCACTTGTCAACAAAAAAATTAAAAATTTTGCTAATTTTTAAAAAATATTATAGTAAGCCACAAATATAAGCGTTGCTTGGATAAGCATTATAATCGGTAAACCTACCATAAATTTATTATGGCGTGTCTTATGTCTTATTATACACATGGTAAAATACATCATTACCGCACCGCCAAATGCGGATAAAAGCAATAAGACTTTTTCACTTACTCTCCTTCTTCTCCTGCTCCTTGAAGCATACTTATCATAACAACAAATAATGATTGAAAAAACGTTAACTGCTAACAAATAAATTAAAAACGGATTCATGGCGCTCTCTTTTCAAAAATAGTATCTTGAGACATTATACACCATTTAAACTGCTTTTTCAATCTGTTTTTTTAGTTTATTTATAATTCTTTTTTCTAAGCGCGAAATATACGACTGGGATATACCCAAAGTATCGGCAACCTCCTTTTGCGTATACTCTTCATATCCGTTCATACCGAAGCGCATTTCCATGATTTGTTTTTCCCTGGCAGGTAAACTCTTTATAAAACTTTGCAATAAATTTTTTTCATCTTCTTGCTCTACTCCCCTGCCAACCTCATCGCCGTCGCTGCCCAAAACATCCGATAATAAAAGTTCGTTTCCGTCCCAATCAATATTAAGCGGCTCATCTATAGAAATTTCGTGTTTTTGCGAAGAATTCTTACGCAAAAACATTAAAATTTCATTCTCGATACATCGTGAAGCATAGGTTGCAAGTTTTATATTCCTTTCGGGACAAAAAGTATTCACCGCTTTAATAAGTCCTATTGTGCCTATAGAAATCAAATCTTCAATATTAATATTGGCGGTATCAAATTTACGCGCAATATATACAACCAACCGTAAGTTATGAACTATCAGTGTATCACGCGATACTTTATCATTCTTATTAACCAATTCGGTTTCTTCGCTGTATGTAAGCGGTGGCGGAAGTGTTTCGGGTCCGTTTATATAGAAAGTAGGTTTTATAATTCCTATTTTTAACAAAAACACATAAACTAAACTTTTAATATTCACAATAATCACCCTAAAATTTTTGGATTTACAATAGCATTATAGTCATCACTTAAAGCCACTTTAGAAACTGCCAAAAGCGGTTTCTTTATAATTGTTTTTTTGTCTTCAAATTCTATTACCGCGCTATCACAACGGTAAGAATCCAAGGTATCATACCCCGAAACTGTACTGCAAGGCAAAATTCGGTAACGGCGCTTTAAATCGCCGTTATCTAAAAAATCGCAACTCCCAAAAAGCATTTCAACATCATTTTTATTTACGATAATAACATCCCTGTTTTCAAAAATATCTTCAATAGAATTTCCCGTATCGGCAATCGCCACAAGTTGTATTTTTCTGCCATCAGCAAAAACCGTTATACTGCATTTTTCTGCCAAAGGAGAACTTCTTTTGAATATCCGCCACAAGAGTGAAAAAATCAAATACCCCACAACCGAGCAAACAACTAAGACTGTTGGAGATATATTAAAATAAACTATCGAATTATTTATAACCATTCCATACGGCTTGAAAATTAACCAAAAAGCAAACATAATACCCGCATAAGAACAGGTTATTATAAAAAAGATACCCGTATTTTTTATATAACGCTTAAACCTTTTTACACCAAAACACAAACCGCTTAAAATAAAAGCCACTGCCGAGTTATATAAAAGTTCGATAATAAAATTTGATTTTGGGAAAAATATGTAAAGTGAAGAAAGACCGCCGATAAACGCTGAAATCACAACCCTAAACGTTCTAATTTGCTCACCTGCCAATTTAGCGGTTGCAAGTAATAAGAAATAATCAACAAGCGTGTTCAAAAAAATCAATACGTCGGCATATACAATCAAATTAATCACCATCTATATTATAACGCTTTTTACACGCACAATTTGTCGATAAGTCGTTCCCTTTCAAAAATAATTGCACAAAAAAATGACTGACAAATTGTCAGTCATTTTTGATTATTCACCAAATGGGAAATCGAAGGCTCCGCCACCTTGTGATCCGCCTTGGGAACCACCTTGGGAACCGCCCGAAAAATTAGGCTGTGCATTTTCGTTGGTTTCGATTTGAATATAACTCGATTCGCTGACATTTGCCTTTAAAACAGCATGTATGGTTATACTCTCTTTCTTACTGTTAAGATAAGTTACCTTAACCTTATCACCGGCTTTAGATTGTTCAATAATATCGAGCACTATTTCATCACTGGTAACCTCAATACCGTTAATATGGGTTATAACATCACCGCTAGACAACTTACCATAAAGGTCGCTATCCTCTGAAACCGAATCAACATACAATCCAACACTCTTATAATCATTTATTTCAGCATATACCGAGTTTATTGCATTATAAGATATTCCAAGTTTTGCTCTGGTAACAACCTTACCATTTTTAATAAGTTCTTCCACTATACGCTTTACAGTAGTAGTAGGAATAGCATAACCTACCGCATCAATATCTGAACTTGCAAGTTTGGAAGAAGTAATACCTATAACTTGACCGTACATATTAACAAGTGCACCGCCTGAACTACCCGGATTTATAGGGCAGTCGGTTTCGATAAGTCTTGACGAATAACTTGAAGTAGTTTGAACGCGTCTTGAAGTAGCAGAAATAATACCTTTGGTTATGCTTGAAGCATTCTCAGCGCCACCCGGTCTACCAACCGCAACAACATTTTCACCGAAAAGAAGTTGGTCAGAGTTGCCAAAACTTGCCACACTAAACTTGCCGTCATCAATCTTTAAAACAGCAATGTCGGAAACCTTGTCACCCGCTACATACTCGGCCGAATATTCTTTGCCATCATGAGTATATACTTTAAATTTAGCCGCCGAAACTTCGGAATAGATATGGTCATTAGTTACTATATAACCATCTTCCGAATAGAAAACACCGCTGGCATTTGCTCCTACTCCCTTAGAATTATAAACACAAATACCAACAACACTTGAATTAACCTTTTCGTATACCTGAGCGGCTGTTAATTCGTCATTGCTTTGGGGTTTGGCTTCCAAGCCTACTGTTACATCTTTGCCGACATAACTTTTACCCGCAGTATTCCTTCCAAGAAAATATCCTGCAGTACAAGCGGAAGTCAGCGCTATAATACCCACCATTAAAAGCGCAAAAAACTTTAACCCTTTGCTCATTGGCTTATAATTTTCAGTCGGCATAACCTTTGTATAATTTATAGGATTATACGGGGGTATATAAGGTTGCTCATGTACAGTACTTTCTTCTGCCGATGAGTCTACAATATTTTCTTCCTTTTCTACCGAGTTTTCATTCTCGGTTTCGTTTTGTTCATTATTATAATCAAAACTGTTAAATTCTTCCATGCTAAATCTCCTTTGGTAATATAACTTTAAAGGTTGTAAACTGTTCTTCCTTGCTCGTTACAAGTATTTTTCCTTTGTGGGCCGACACAATAGTCTTTGCTAAATGCAATCCTAAACCTGTACTGTTCTTAACATCCGAGCGGGATTTATCAACCTTATAAAAACGGTCAAATATATAGGGAAGTTCCGCCGCAGGTATCCCTTTGCCTGTATTAGTTATGGCAAAAGTTATGCTTTCGGCATCTTGTAAAAGGCTAACCGATATTTTACCGCCTTCATTTGCAAATTTTATTGCATTGTCTACAAGATTATATACAACCTGATATATTAAATCTTTATCGGCGCAAACGATAAGTCTTTCCATAGTATCGAGACCTTCTATATTAAGTCCGCGTTGTTCGATACGCCGTTCTTGACCAATCATAATTGTACATAAAAGTTCGTAAAAGTCAAATTTATCGGGTCTTAGTTTTTCTTCGCCCGATTCAAGCCTTGCGACGCTTAACATACCATTAACCAAACGCGAAAGGCGTTTAACTTCTTGCGATACAATATTTAAATAATATTTTTGGTCTTCTTGCTTTATGGTTCCGTCTAAGATACCATCTATAAAACCGCCTATTGTTGTCATTGGAGTTCTAAGTTCGTGCGAAACATTTCCTACAAAACTTCTTCGCATACTTTCAAGACGGGATAATGAATTTGTCATCATATTAAACGATGCCGCAAGTTCACCTATTTCATCATCACTCGTAACAGGCACTCGTTTTGAGAAGTCGCCGCGCGACATTGCCTTAGCCGCTTCAGACATACTTTTAAGCGGTTTTGTAAGCCTATAGGTCATAATAAATATTGCTACCAACATAAACGAAAGCGGAATTAACGCCCAAAGGTAATATACACTTGATACCTTTTTAATCAAGTCACGCGCTTCGGAAACGGGGCGTGAAGCCACAACAAAATATTCACCATCTTCACCCAGCGACATTACCGAAACATACTGCGGAAATTTGAAAATTCCCAAAGTACTTATTCTTGAACTTGGCGTACTGGTACTGCTGTCTATAATTCTTTTAGGCACGATATAAGAAGAATGCATACATTTATTACTTGACTGCCATTCACTACAAGTACACATTAAAATCCCGCCATGAGAATCGGTGATAAAAATATCACTATCGGTCACTTCGGAAAGCGAAACAGCGACATTTAAAAACTCATCGCTTTGGTTAAATTCTTCAATGATGTCATTAATTTGCAAACAGCATTCGTTAAGGGTAGTATATGAAGTTTGTGTTGTATAGTTATTCAGTACTACGGACAAAATCATCATCAGTATTACCAAACTTGTAACAACTATGATTGCCGTAATAAAGAATTGCTTTTTAAAAAGTTTAAACTTCATGGGCTATTTTACCTCAAATTTATATCCTACGCCCCAAACAGTTTTAAGGGCCCACTCATCAGATATATTCTCAAGTTTTTCACGAAGGCGTTTAACATGAACGTCGACCGTGCGCGAATCGCCGTAATAATCAAAGCCCCACACTTCATCAAGAAGTTGGTCGCGGGTGTAAACGCGGTTAGGGTTATTTGCTAAATGATAAATAAGTTCGAGTTCTTTAGGCGGTGTAGAAATCCCGACACCGTCAACTTCTAATTCATAGTTAGTAAGATTTATGCGCAATTTATCAAACTTAACTTCATTCATTTGCTTTTTGTTCTTATCATTACTGCGCCTAAGCACTGCCTTAACACGAGCAATAACTTCTTTTGTATCAAAGGGTTTAGTAACATAATCATCCGCGCCAAGTTCTAAGCCCAAAATTTTATCGAAAACTTCGCCTTTGGCGGTAATCATTATAATTGGCGTTTCTGAAAATTTGCGAATTTCACGGCAAACCTGCCAACCGTCCAAGCGTGGCAGCATTATATCAAGCAATATCAAATCGGGTGAATATTTTTGCACCGCTGCTACAGCCTTTTCGCCGTCATTTACAACAACAGTTTCATATCCTTCTTTTTCAAGATAAAGCCTTAAAAGCTCACATATATTTTCATCGTCATCCACAATTAAAATTTGATATTTCAATCTTTACACCAACTTTCAACATTATATTACCACATTTTTTGGCTGAGTGTATTAAAAAAATATGAATATTTAAAAAAGAAAAAGGCTGCCTCCGAAGAGACAGCGCATCAGACCGGAAATTATTCTTCAGCCGATTCTTCTTCCTTCATTTTTGCAAAGCATTCGCTGCAGTAAACCGGACGGTCATCGCGGGGAATAAATGGAACCTTAGCTACACCACCGCAAGCAGCACATACTGCTTCGTGCAATTCCCTAGGCGCTCTACCTGCATTTTTGCGTTTGTCGCGGCAGGGCTTGCAACGTTGCGGTTCATTTACAAAGCCTTTGGATTCATAAAATTCCTGCTCTCTTGCAGTGAAAACAAACTCCTCTCCGCAGTCTTTGCAAACCAGTGTCTTGTCTTCAAACATTTCCTTTACCTCTCTTAGGTTTTTTTATTGCCCCGGACGGTATCGCACCGCCTTCTTTGGTTACAACGTTTTTCTTTTAAACTACATGGGCATATATTAACGGTTTTACCCGTCAATTTTTATTTTTTTGCGGATACGCGCCAACGCATTATCTACTGCTTTGGTGGTAATATCCATTTCAAGCGCAATTTCAGAATACGACTTGCCTTCTAAAAACAGTTGCAATACTTTGTATTCCATACCCGAAAGTTCAAGCCTTATACTGTCGGCAAGGGCTTTATAATCTTCCCTTTCGATTAATATGTTCTCCGGACTTTCAAGCGACGGAAGACTAACTTCTTCAATCGGCATAAGTAATTCGTTAGGGATAACCTTTTGACTGTTGTTTTTTCTCAAATGCGCAATGACCGCTCTCTTTATACAAACCGCAGCAAAGTTAGAAAAAGAAGACCTTTGACTGTCATAATTTTTTACTGCAGAATAAAGTGCGAATGTTGCTTCCTGAACTGCATCTTCAATCTCATTGTTTGGGCAATATTGCTTTGCCATTTTTATAATCAACGGTAAATATCGGTTAATTATAATCTGCAAATTTTCATACTCACCACTGTTTATTAGCAAAATGACCTCATTATCGGTCATTTTTTTGTTATTTTCGACAAAATTTATTCCCATTAAAGCACCAAAATAGTATTAAATTACAATCTTTTTTAATAATACATTATATAAATAGTTTTGTCAAGTATTTTTTAATACCTTTTTTTATTGAATATTTAAGACATTTGTAGTATAATTTAAATTCAAAGAAAACTACGTTAGGAATGTATCATGAGAAAAACATTATTCGTAATTTTATGTCTGATTATTTCGGTTTGCTCGGTTTCTTGCGCGACACCGTCAACCGCATCCTCTCTGGACGTAAAACCCGTTGACAATATATCTTCCGTCTCCCAAATTTCTTCAACCGAAGTTTCTTCCGAGAAGGAAGAAGAACCATATTTGAAAATTACAGAACCTAAATCTAAAAAAACGACAACCAAGAACAGTGAAATAACCTTCAAGGGGAATACCAATATTCCAACCGGAGTAGAACTTAATGGCAAACAAATTAAAATCCCCCGCGACAGAGACGGAAGTTTTACGGTAACCGAAAAACTAAAGTATGGTGATAATAAATTTACTTTTAAAGCAGGTAAAATCACCAAGACCTACACTGTATGCCGCAAATACACTGTTGCAAAAAATTATAGCCCAAAAACCACCCAAACCTATTCGGCGGGTGCAAAATTTTCGGTTAGCGTTACCGCTCGTGCCGAAGCCAAGGTCACTGCCACTTTTAACGACCAAAAAATAACCCTCATTGCAGGTGACACCGACCAAGACGGCTTTGCAAAATTTAAGGGCAGTTTTACTTTACCTACAGGGCACTTTAAAGACCTTAACCTTGGAAAAATAAAATTCAAGGCTACATACAAAGAATTTACAGATACCTTCACTTCTAAGGATATTATTTGTAAAAAAGAAAAAACCGTTGCCGATTACGACGAAGATGCTACACCTGACGGCGGCAATTACATAAATGTGGGTTCAGGAATTATTACTGAAATAGTCTCCATCAACGCCGAAACATTTAAGGGTACCGGCAAAAATGACTATTCCAAACCTTATTACAACTATCTTCCCAAAGGAACGGTTGATTACGGTTCTTCCGATTATGAAACTGTGAAACGCGACGGTGAAACCCTTAAACTTATCACCCTTCGTTGCGGTAAAAAAATCTATAAAGCAAGGTATGACAAGCCACCCAAAACAAAGGTGACCGTTGCTAAACAATATGTTGGCACTTTGCCTGATCATAACGAACTTAATGTTGCTTCTTTGACCGAAACCGATACCCACACGGTTTTAACTCTTAACACTATGTGGAAAGCGCCTTTTGATTTTGAACTTGCTAAGCAAAAATACAATAGCGACTGTACCGTTTCGGATATAACTTATAAATATGTTGATATTACATTTTGTTATGCGACAAAATTTGAAGGCGAAGTAAATATACCCGACGATAACCCGCTGTTTTCAAAAGCAAAAATCATTAAAAACAAATCAGATTACACGCTAAGGCTTTATCTTAAAAAGCAGGGCGCTTTTTATGGTTGGGATGCTTATTACAACTCTAATAACCAACTGTGTTTTGAATTTTTAAAGCCTGTTAAGATAACCTTATGTAACAATAAATACGGAGCCGATTTAACCGGTGCGCGTATTTTAATAGATGTCGGTCACGGTGGAATTGACTCAGGTGCGTCAGACTTGGGCGGTTATAAATACCGCGAATCCGCCCGTAACCTTGCTCTTGCAAAAAAATTAGCGAACGAACTTAAATCTATAGGCGCCACAGTTTATATGACCCGCACAAAAGATGTTACTTCTACAACAGACCAAAAAGTAAAGATGCTAAAGAGCGTTAAGCCCGACTATTGCATATCAATACACCACGATTCTAACAATTCTTCTTCCCTTAACGGTTTCGGTTCTTACTATTATTATCCATTTTCTAAAAACGCGGCAGAATATGTGCTTGATAATACTTTCAACACGGGAATTTACAAAAAGAAGACTTTTAAGTGGCACTATTACTATATGTCACGCGTTTCGGTTTGCCCTGTTGTCTTAACCGAAAACGGATATATGTCAAACCGCTACGATTTTAACAAAATCAAGGATGATGATATAAACACAAAGAAAGCCAAAGCCCTTACAAAAGGCATTGTGGAATATTTTGTATCTATTCAGTAACTACTTGAATTAACAAAGATATTGTTGTATAATTAAAACAAACTTACGAAAAGGATTTTTTTATGAATTTTACACCTATTGACAATAATGCTTTGGTAGAAGGTTTTTGCCTTATTAAAAGCGTTGATAAAAAAACTTCTTCCAAGGGAGATACATACTTAGATTTGACTTTGTCAGATTCGGACGGCGAAATCAATGCTAAACTTTGGCGCTATGTTGCGGAAGTTCACGGTGAATTCGAAGTTAATCAAATTATCAAAGTGCGCGGAACAATATCTCAATACAACGGCACTGACCAACTTCGCATAGAGCGAATCCGCCTTTCTTTAGATGAAGACAATATCAATCCCGAAGATTTTGTTAAATCTTCAGGATTTTCAGGCGAAGAAATGTATGACGAACTTTTAAATCTTTCTTTAAGTTTTAACGATGAAAACCTTAAACTTCTTGTTAGTGAGATTTTAAAAGATAACCGTTTAAAACTTTTATATTGGCCTGCAGCATTCAAATTGCACCACGCCGTGCGTGGCGGTCTTTTAATGCACACCCTTTCAATCGTGCGCTTAGCCCAAGGCGTTTGCAAAATTTACCCATTTGTAGACAGTGAACTTTTGATTTCGGGCGCAATTTTGCACGATATAGCAAAATTAGCGGAGTTCGAAGTAGCCGATACAGGAATTGCTACCGGATATTCTGTTCAAGGTAATCTTTTAGGTCATCTTGCGATGGGTGCTATGGTCATTGAAAAATATGCTCAAAAACTTGGTACTGATAAAAAAGTTGCCATGCTGTTGGAACATATGGTACTTTCTCACCACGGTGAGCCGGAGTTTGGCGCAGCGGTGCGACCTTCTTTTATCGAAGCCGAACTTTTATCTGAACTTGACTTGATGGACTCTCGTATTTACGAAATGCGCGAAGCGGTTGGTAACACCGAAGCTGACGGTTTTTCGGGCAAACTTTGGGCTATGGATAACCGCAAACTCTTTAACCACAACCGAACCGCAATGGATAAAGACCCCATTTTGTTTTAATAATGGTATAGGTTAGGCAAAACAATCTCGTTTCGCCACAAAATCTTTGATTTTGCGACAAATTTTAAGAAAAATTTGTCCTATCCCATTGCAATGAGTGTTGTGCAAAATTAAATATTAGAATTTAATTTTGCTTAAGCTACTTAAAAAGTGGCTTGTCGAAGCACTTTTTAGTGTTTCGACAAACCACAATCATTATAATAACTAAAAGGAGATTTAATTATGAAAATCACAAAAGATATGGTTATAGGTGATGTATTAGATATCGATACCGGCTGTGCCGAATATTTCTTTGAAATAGGTATGCATTGTCTTGGTTGCCCCGCCTCACGCGGAGAAACTATTGAACAGGCTTGTCAGGTTCATGGAACCGATTGCGATGTATTGGTTGAAAAATTAAACAACTACTTTGCAAACAAATAATGTTAGATTTAAGTTTACGCCTTAAAACTATTGCTTCCCTTGTGCCGCCTGGTGCAAGGGTTTGTGATGTCGGGACCGACCACGGCTACCTGCCAATATATCTTAAACAAAATAATATTGCAAAAAGCGTTATCGCAACCGACCTTAACCAAAAGCCGCTTAAAAATGCCGAAATGCACCTTCTTGAAAGCAAGGTTTCGGATATATCACTCCGTCTTTGCGACGGGTTATCGGCAGTCACTTCGGACGAAGCGGACACAATAATCGTTGCCGGTATGGGCGGTGAAGTCATCACCTATATTCTAGGCGTGTGTGAATGGATAAAACACTCCGGCATAACTCTTATTCTACAGCCAACTACTTCCGCCGAAATTTTGCGTAAATTTTTATACCAAAACGGTTTCGAAATAGCACAAGAAATTCCCGTTTTTGAAAATAAAAAACTTTATTCCGTTATGGTTGTAAAGTTTACTTCAGAGACCGCAAATTTACCTGAGTATTTTTACTACATAGGCAAAATCCCTCTTAACAATGATGGCATTTTATACATCAAAAAGCAGTATAAAAGAGTTTTTGAATGTATGAAATCGCTTGAAAAAATAGAATCTAAACAAGCCGAATATAAAATTTATAAATCGGTTTGTGATTATATAGAAAAACTTTTGACGGAGAATGATAATGGCATTTGACGGCGCCTTTCTTTACAAAACAGTAGAAGAACTTAAAACAGCAATAGATTGCCACGTGGAAAAAATTTACCAACCCTCACGCGACGAGTTGGTATTTTTGTTGCGCAAAAAAGGCTTCCAAAAGCGCCTTTTGGTAACTGCTAAATCGGGTGCTGCAAGGGTTCAGTTTACCGAAAATAAATACGAAAATCCTGCCGTTCCCCCTATGTTTTGTATGCTTATTCGCAAATATCTCTCCAGTAGCCGACTTGTAGATATTTACCAACCGCCACTAGAGCGTGTTGCCGTATTTGTTTTCAGCGGCACAAGTGAAATGGGAGACCGCACCGAAACAAGTCTTGTTTGCGAACTTATAGGCGGAAAAGCCAATATTATTTTGGTCAACAAGGACGGTAAAATCATAGATTCGCTCAAGCATAGCGACGTTGAAACGTCCGAACGCCTTATTTTACCGGGTGCTACCTATAAATTCCCGAAAAAACCCGAAAAACTAAACCCTTTAACTAGCGATATTGACGAAATATTAAACAAAGCCAAAACTTCTTCCCTTTTGGCTTGTGTGGACGGATTTTCACCCCTTATCTGCCGTGAAATTGAAATGTTTGAAGATAAATCACAATCGCTTAAAAAGGTTATTTCTTCCCTTAAAAACCAAACAAGCCCTATTCTGATTTTCAATGAAAACGGTGAACCGTTTGATTTTACCTACACGCCAATCTCTCAGTACGGAAACTCTTTTGAAAATAAGCAGTATGAAAGTTTTTCGGCTTTGCTTGATGCTTTCTACACCCAAAAAGATACCATTTCACGTATAAATACCGCTGCGAGAGATATTATAAAACTTTTAAACAACCTTAAAACCCGCACCCAAAAGAAATTAGCACTCCGACTTCACGAACTCGAAAAATGCAAGGACCGTGAAAATTTTCGCACCTGGGGTGAACTTATTAAGGCAAATCTATACTGCATAGAAAAAGGTTCTTCCTTTGCGGAAGTCCAAAACTATTACAGCGAAAATTTAGAAACTGTACGCATTCCGCTTGATGTTACTCTCTCACCCGCGAATAACGCCAACAAATATTTTAAGGAATACAAAAAAACCTACACCGCAGAGCAAACTTTAACCGAACTTACTAAAAAAGACCGCGAAGAACTTGTTTATTTTGATTCGGTGCTCGACAGTATTGAGCGTTCCACAACTCTTACAGATATAACCCTTATACGCGAAGAATTAGCCGAAGCAGGATATATTAAGCAGCCTGTTACTCGTAAAAAAGCGCCACAGAATCCAAACTCATTTAAAGAGTTTGTTTCTTGCGAAGGGTATAAAATACTTGTTGGCAAAAACAACAAGCAAAACGACTATTTAACCACCGTTTTAGCGTCTAAAAACGATATGTGGTTCCATGTTAAAAACATAGCCGGAAGCCATGTTGTTGTTTTTAGCGGCGGTAACGAAATAAGCGAAGATACTATTTTACAAGCCGCAACACTTGCCGCAGCCAACTCCAAAGCGCACGATTCTTCAAATGTTGCGGTAGACTATACCCCCATAAAATTTGTAAAAAAGCCTAATGGCGCTAAAGCGGGTATGGTAATTTATACTACAAATAAGACCGTATATGTCACCCCGAAAGGAGAGCTTTAAAATGAACATCGGCGTTTCTACCGCTTCCCTTTACCCCATGGAAACCGAACGCGCACTGGAAGAAATAGGTAAAGCGGGAATTAAAACTACCGAAATTTTCTTCAATGCCGAAAGCGAATTAAAACCTTCTTTTGTTGATATTTTACTTGACATAAAGGAAGACTACGGTTTAAACATTACGGCTGTTCACCCTACCCTTTCCCTTGCCGAATCTTTTATGATTTTTTCGGAATACGAACGCAGATTTTATGAATCTTTGCAAAAATTTTCGCGCTATTCCGAAGTTGCGGCAGAATTGGGCGCAAAATACATAATTCTCCACGGCGGAAAACCCAACGGGCTTACAACCGACGAAGCATACTGCGAAAAGTTTATGGCATTAAATAACGAAACCCGCAAAAACGGGGTTGTAGTTTTACAAGAGAATGTTGTAAACTACCGTTCAGGTGATGTTGAATTTTTGCGTTCTATGAACCAAATTTTAGGCAGTGATGCGCAATTTTGCTTCGATATAAAACAGTGTATTCGCTGTGGTCATAACCCATTTGATTTAATTTATGAGTTTTGGGATAATATAAAACACTTCCATATAAGTGACCACTCGACCGCGAGTGACTGCATGTTACCGCTAAATGGTAAATTTGATTTTAAAAATTTCTTTTCTATACTTAAAAACCGCGATTTCAACGGTTCTTGTATGATTGAAGTTTATAAAAATGCCTACAAGGATATAAGTGAAATATTCGATTCCCATAGAAACTTAAAAAATTTATAAAAAATTCACACAAAAAAAGATTGCTTTATTTGTTATTATAAGTTATAATAATATTTAGTTGTTTTTTATTATTATAGAAAAGGTGGATACTTGTGAAAGAATTTTCAATCTATCATATTTTTCAGTTGATTATAAAAAATCTTTTTGTAATCCTTCTAAGTGCTATCTTATTCGGTATCGGTACTTTCTGCTATTGCGAATTTCATTTGCAAGAGCGTTATGCTTCTACAGGTTCTGTAGTTGTAACCAACGGTGGTATTCTCGAAACCGAAGACGAAAGTATCCAATCTACAACGAGTGACAAGGTTAATAACGCCGATATTGCCGCGTCTATCAACCTTTTAACGACCGTTAAGGATATTCTCAAAACTAACGATATCTATATTCAGCTTTCCGAAAAATTGAACGGTAAATACACTTATGCCCAATTAAAAGGTTTTGCTACCGTTACAAAACGCGAAGATTACTCGCTCTTTATCGATGTAAAATTCGAAATGAACGATAAAAACGAAGCAACAGAAATAACTAATATGTTCTTGGAATTGACACCGGGTTACATAAATAAGTTTATTCCAAACTCATCTGTATCCATTGTTCCTACTAACGGTGCTGGTTCAAAGACATATCCGCGCACATTTTCTTACACAGTAACAGCTATGTTACTTGGTGCGTTTTTGGCTTTTGTTGCTTTCTATATCATTTCGCTGTTTAACACCACTATTCAATCTGAAGAAGAATTTAAAGAGCGTTATAACATCCCCGTATTAGGTGATATTCCTGATTTCGCTGCCGCAAGGTCAGGCAAATACGGCAAGTCTTACTACAAAGGAGGAAAATATTATGGCAACTAATATCACACTCAAATCCTCCAATGAAAAGGTTATTGTGCCCGAACTTAGCCGTACCCCTTTTGCAGTTGTTGAATCTTATAAAAACTTGCGTACAAACCTAGTTTCTATCCTTGCAAAGACTAATGGTAAGTCTTTGGCAATCTCTAGCCCGTATGCCGCCGAAGGTAAATCAACAACAGCGTTAAATATTGCCATAACTTTGGCTCAACTTAATAAAAAAGTTGTTGTTCTTGATACCGACTCTCGTAAGCCTACTATTCACAAAAAGGCTAAAATAGCAAACGAAAAAGGTTGTATGGATATTCTACTTGGAACCCATACTATTGAAGAGGTAGCAGTTGCTTACAATAACTTCTTGGATATTATACCCTCAGGCACTAAGGTTAAAAACCCGTCTGAATTATTTAGTAGTGTTAACTTTGATAAGTTATTGGAACAACTTGAAGATCGTTATGATTATATCATTTTGGATACACCACCTATCAATATCGTTGCAGATCCATTAATTATTGCTCAAAAGTGCAATGCCTTCGTAATGATAGTTCGCGCAGGTGTGACAAGATACGAAGCCTTTGAAGCCGCTTATGACAGTTTGAAAGTTTTAGATGTTGAACTTGACGGTGTTATAATTAACGGTTCAGGTGCAAAAAATGGCGGATATTATAGAAAATACGGTTATAAATACTACCGTTATTCTAGAGCCTACGGAAAACAGCATTACTAATTTTAACGGGAGATTTTATCTCCCGTTTTTTATAAGAAAAGAGGTGCTTTTATGTATTTTGATATTCATTCGCATATCTTGCATAATGTTGATGACGGCGCAAAAGATTTAGATGTTTCACTTGCTTTGTTGGAAAAAAGTTATAAACAAGGCGTAACCGATATTATTTCAACGCCCCATTTTTATCCTTTAGATGACTCGCTTGAAGACTTTACAGAAAGGGTTGAAAAAAGTTTTCGAGAAATTAAGGAAGCAACAAAAGACAAACAAGTACCAAATATATTTTTAGGTTGCGAACTGCTTTATTATGAAGGGTTAAGCAAAGCCACTTCTTTAGATCAATTAACCCTTGGCGGTTCTAAATATATTTTATTGGAACCTAATTACAATTTTCTAAACAGTTCATTCCAAAATGAACTTCTTAAACTTCGGGAGATTGGTTTTACCCCCATCATTGCACACATAGAACGCTTTCATAAATTTTTTGGGTTTAAAAAGTTTTTAAACTTCGTTAAAGAAAATAATATTTTAACACAAGTAAATGCTACTTCGTTTTTCTCAAGGCGTTATAGTTCTGTTCTGAAAACGCTTATAACCAAAGATGTTATAACCTATATAGCTTCCGACACACATTCTTTAGACCTTAGACCGCCAATGACAAAGTGGGCACTTGAAAAAATTGAAACCTTCTATGGCGAAGAATATAAACAAAAACTTATAAATAATTCCAACCAGTTGCTACTTGAAATTGCTAAAAAGGATTTTACCGTATGACTTCTAAAAACCTTAATATAAACACAAAAAACGGTATTACCTATATAACCTTTCCGAAACTTGAGAAAACGGGGGTTACAAATCACCTGTTTTCCACCCGTATAGGCGGTATCAGCGAAGGTAAATACAGTACTATGAACCTAAGTTTTAACAATGGCGACCTTCGTGAAAGCGTTATTGAAAACTACCTCCGCCTTTGTGAACTTATAAACATTGATATAAATGATTTAGTTTTAAGCCAACAAACGCATACCGATAATGTACTTGTTGCCACTAAAAACGACTGCGGTACAGGTATTTTTAAAGAATCCTTTAAAGATATTGACGGTCTTATTACAAACCAAAAAGGTGTTGCGCTTGTCACCCAATACGCCGACTGCACCCCGCTTGTCTTTTGCGACCCCGTAAAAAAAGTTGTTGCAACTTCGCATGCGGGTTGGCGCGGCACTGTAAAAGAAATCGGTAAAAAAACGGTTGAAAAAATGCAAATAGAATTCGGTTGCAACCCTAAAAATATAATCGCAGGTATCGGACCGTGCATAAATAAATGTTGTTATGAAGTTGATGACCCTGTATATAATGAGTTAATAAAATTAGATTATTTAGATTTGAGCAGTGTTTTATTTCCAAAAGAAAATGGCAAATATATGCTCGACCTGGTACAAACGAATAAACAAATTTTGCTCAGTGCAGGTTTGGCGGAAGAAAATATTGATTTATCGGATATTTGCACCTGCTGCAATGCAGAATTTCTTCATTCTCATCGCGCAACTAACGGTGAACGTGGAAATTTAGCGCTTATAATAGCATTAAAGTAAAAAATCAAGGGAAAGTTTTTCCCTTGATTTTTTTATTACAAATATTCCAACCACGCACTTAACCGCGCAACTCGAAAGATAAACAAAATATAAAAATCCGTCAAGACGGGTAAAAAGATAACCAAAAGTAACTGTACTACCCGCCGAAGAATAGGGGTAATCAAGCACTCCCGAAAACTCGATACCGAAAAGTAATACTGAATTTAAAAGGCAAATTCCAAATAAAACAAATCCCACTGTCAGCCCTGCTAATGCAGTGCTTTTTTTGATATTTACGAAGTTCTTAAAAACCGCAAGTAATCCTGTCGGCAAAACTATATTTTTAAAATATGGCAATAACTGTTTATATAATGTGTTTACCGTTGGTAAATTATATATGAATATATTACGCGCATTAAAATCCTTTGCGGTAGATAAAAAGAAAAGTAATATAACTGCCAATGCAAACACGCCGAACAAAAGCGAAAATTTATACAACACTTCGGTTTTCTTAAAACTCATATAACCTATAATCGCCAAAAAGGGTAAAATTATCAAGATGCGATGTGTGTCATACAATAGATTATCACTTATAAATTTTACGAAAGTTATAAAAGCATCGGATATGCAATAAAATCCCAATAACCATATAGGAATTATTGTTATTTTATTTATTGGCACAAAACCGAAAGCAAAATACACCGCTACCGCTATTGCACAGGTTATCAAATAGGCTAAAAAATTAAATTCATCGGCTGTTTTTTCGGGCGCCGTAATACACGCGTTGCCCAAAATAAAAAGCAACGATAAAGCAATAAAATGTTTGCTGTAATTTTCTTTAACCTTCAAATATAAGCCCCCCGTTTTGAAGGATTATTTTAGGAAGTTTAGCCCTATAAGACGAGTTAATCAATTCGAAAAAGCGGTTATTGTATTGTTTGTTTTGCTGTATAAGCCCCATGATGTCATACCCTGCGCAAACCGAAGATAACGGTTTTACCGATAATATTTTTTCGGCGTTCTCGGTCTTAACAAAAAAAGCCGATAGCGTTAATTGGTCTTGATTATAACAATAATCCCCTATTTCGCGCAGTCGAATATTATCTACACTTTCCCCTATAGCCAATACCCCACAATGTGAAAGCATCAGCGGTTGGGTGCATTGCCGATATATATCACTTACCGCCTCACCGATAGTAACTCCCTTACCCTTTAAAAGTTTAATCGTCTGACCGCTGCTTTCTGAATTTATAACCACCGCTTCAAAACAAACATTATAAAGACCGTCAGAAAAATCAAAACCCATACTTGATACTAAATACTCCGGTCCTGTTTTATCGCATCCGCAAAGAAGAAGCATTAAAACTATTGCCAGTAAAATCTTTTTCATTTTTTACCACCTTTGCGCACAATGTTGTGATTAAAAATCGGTCTTTTTTTCATAAAATCCCAAGTAGAACGAACAAACGTATCCTTAAGACTTTGAAGATTGGCTTTCGAAAAAGAGACAGTATAATCAACCCCAAAGGACGAAAGCGAAAATATATGGATAACCATAAATATTACACCTGCAAAGTATCCATACAGTCCCAAAACCGAAGATAGCAATACTAAAATTATTCTTAAATAGAATACCGCGGTTTTAAGTCGCGGAAGCATTAACCCCGCAATACCCGAAAGCGCAACCACTATTAGTATTGGCGAACTTATAATTCTCGCTTCTACTGCTGCTTGTCCAACCACAAGACCTCCGACAATACTTAAAGCATGACCTAAATTTTGACTCATGCGGATTCCCGCTTCTTTTAATATTTCAAATACAAGTATTACCGAAACGCACTCGGCAACCGGTGGAAACGGCACCCCGCCGCGAAGTTGCATTACCGTTATAGCGAAAGTTGTGGGCAAAAGTTGACGATGTAATGTGGAAAGTGCTATGAAAACAGCAGGTATACTTATACTCAGAAAAAAACAAACATATCTTAGCATACGCTCGGCAGAACTTAACAAAAAACTTTGATAATAGTCTTCGTCCGATTGAAAGTTTTCGGAAAATAAATACGGTATAGTAGCTACAATGGGGGTTCCATCAACCACAATCGCAATTCTTCCTTCAAGCAATCTTGCCGCCACAATATCAGGACGCTCTGTGGAACCGCTCGTTTTAAACGGTGACCACTTGTTATCCCCTATTTGTTCGGTAATATAATTGCTGTCAAGTATTCCGTCAATATCTATTTTGCCTATTCTTTTTTTTATTTCTTCAACAGTTTCCGGGTTTGCAAGTGTACCCAAATAGCAAACAAAAACGGCGGTGGAACTGCGTCTGCCCACACGCAGCATTTCTATACACAAATCAGGGGTTAATAATTTTCGGCGAAGCATTGCAAGATTTAAAAGTGCCGCTTCTTCAAAACCTTCACGCGGACCTTGTAAAATCCGTTCTTCTTGCGGTTCCGTAATACCGCGGGTGCGAAAACCTTTGACATCCATCATTAAGGCGTTTTTACTGCCGTTAATCAGTAAAAGCGCTTCTCCGTATAAAATACCCTGTAAAATCTCTGCAACATTGTTAATCTTCTTAACATCGCGCACAAAAAGTATTTGCTTACCCACAAAATCCGCAATATCACTTCCCATAGTATTAGCATTGACTGTTATAAGCGGACGGATAATGGCTTCGTTTATTTGGTCGGAATCGGTCATACCATCCATATAAACCAGCGCACATTCAATAGGTATACCGTTATTGGCGCTAATTTCTTTAACCCTTAAAATAACATCTTTTTTAAAAATCTCTTTAAAAAATTCTATATCTTTTTTCAAAACACCGCTGAGATAAATGTCTTTATAATCATCAATTTGTCCCGACATTTTTTCGCCACACTTTCAATTTTAATTTAGTGTGCGCAAATTATAACCTAAAATACAAAAACCATGATTTACCGCTATGTGTACAATAATATATTATTTTTCTTGAAAATTCGCATAAAAGAGTGTATTATGTAGAATGTTGCAAAAAAAAGGGAAATATTATGCCTATTATAAAATTTATAAAGAAAAATACAGTATTTTGCATAGCGGCATTTACAGCAATTTTAACCTGCTTTCTTGTACCGCCCGACAAGACATATTTGGGTTATTTTGATTGGACAACCCTTGCGTGTTTATTCTTGACATTGTCAGTAATATGCGCATTTAGAAATATTAAATTTTTTACAATTATTGCGCGTAGATTGGTACTGTTTGCGGGAAATCTTAGAAGTTTGTTTTTTATGCTTGTAATAATTACCTTTATAGGCTCTATGATTATTGCAAACGATATGGCGCTCATAACCTTTTTGCCGTTGGGATACTTTGCAGTAAGCGTTTCAAAACAAGAAAAATACATACCATATTTATTCATATTGCAAAACATATCAGCCAACTTAGGCGGAATGCTAACACCGTTTGGCAACCCACAAAACTTATATCTTTATTCTTACTTCAAAATACCAACCGTAGAGTTTTGTTCAATAATATTCCCGCCTTTTATATTGGCAGTAGGGTTACTTTCGGTTTGTTGCTTGTTCGTAAAACCGATAAAACTTGAAATTAGCAAAAAATTTCCCGAAAAACTTCGTTTAAAACGCACCTTTCTTTATAGCGTATTGTTTATTTTTTCAATCCTTATTGTTTTTAGAATTATTCCGTTTTGGATAGGTCTTATCGTAGTACCTTTAACCCTTTTTGCAGTTGATAAAGAGTCGCTTTTAATGGTAGATTACTCTCTTTTGAGAACATTTTTCTTTTTCTTTATCTTTGCGGGTAACCTTTCAAGAATCGACGCGGTAAATTCTCTTTTACATGCCATCTTGCAAAAAGATACTTTGCTTGTATCGGTGCTATCCTGCCAAGGAATCAGCAACGTGCCGTCAGCGATACTGCTATCGCGTTTTACCACGAATTACAAACCCTTGCTTATGGGCGTTAATATTGGCGGCACAGGAACCCTTATTGCTTCCCTTGCCAGTCTTATAACCTTTAGCGAACACCGAATTTTATACCCAGGCCATACTAAACAATATTTTTGGCTCTTCACCTTCATTAATACCGCTTTTCTTGTAATAATGACATTAGCGGCAAAGTTTATATTTTTATAATAAAAACGGAGAATACCTTGAAAAGTATTCTCCGTTTAGTTTTTACTGTTTATTTATATATTCAACATATTCTTCAAGGCACATTTCAAGGTCATTCATTTCATGGGCAGCATTAATACCCACAAAACGCCAATGCCAAGATTCATAAATAACGCCTGTTTTTTCCTGCTTGTCTTCAGCGTAGCGCATTACAAAGCCATAATCTTCGGCATTTTTTTGAAGCCATTTATACGCCTTTGTATCCTTAAACGAATGATACGCACAGTTAATATCAAGTGCCAAACCTGTATTATGCTCACTGGTGCCGGGACGCGCTACGATGGTTGCTGCTTTTTCTTCCGCTTCGCTTTCGGGAACGCCGTTTGATATCTGCTTTTTAACCTGCTTTTCATAAAGCCATTTTTGTGTAGCATAAGAACGGTAAGGCGACCAGACACCTATATCAATACCTTCACTTTTTGCATCATCAAGCATTGCCTTTAAATACGGCCATATATCCTTATCGATTTGGGTTAGAGAGCCCTTTATATATTTCTTTGGTATGGTAGTAAGGTTACCTTCATAATCGTAATCTTCGGGCAACGGATTTAAACCGTTTACAAGCAAAAGATTTTTATATTCAGCATCTAAGTCGTGCGGGGTTTCTTCTTTCGGTTCGGATTCTTGCGGTTTAGAACTTGCATTTTCCTTACTCGAATCAATCTCATTCGCAGTGTTGTCACTTGAAGTATCGTCCGATAAAGACTGAGTAGACGCTGAAGAATTACCAGAGTTCTCCACCCCACCTACTACCGTAGAAACGATATATACAACTAAAGTAACAATCGCAATAATAACAACCGCACAAAAACCTAAGAATATATTTCTTCTTAAAATAGCCTTTTGTCGTTTTGTCATAAATTCACCTATTCGTCTAATTTTAGAACCGCCATAAATGCCTCTTGCGGAACTTCAACATTACCTAAGCGACGCATACGCTTTTTACCTTCTTTTTGCTTTTCAAGCAATTTTTTCTTACGGGTAATGTCACCGCCGTAGCATTTTGCAAGTACGTCTTTTCGCATAGCTTTAACCGTTTCACGCGCGATAACCTTGCCCGATACCGCAACCTGAACAGGAACTTCAAAAAGTTGACGCGGAATAAACTCTTTAAGCTTTTCGGCAATTTTACGAGCCCTGGCGTAAGAATTATCGGTATGAACTATGAAAGACAGCGCATCAACCATATCACCTGCGAGTAAAACATCAAGTTTTACAAGTTTGGATTTTTCGTAGCCTTTCATCTCGTAATCATAACTTGCATAACCCTTTGTACGTGATTTAAGCGCATCAAAAAAGTCGTAAACAATCTCGCCCATAGGCATAATATAGTGAATATCCACGCGGTCACCCATATATTTCATATCGGTATAAACACCGCGGCGTTCTTCACAAAGTTGCATAATAGTGCCAACATAATCACTTGGTGAGTATATATGCACATCTGCGACAGGTTCGAGCGCTTCGGCAATCACTGCGGGGTCGGGATAGTTCGTAGGATTGTCCACCGTAATGGTTTCACCGTTGGTAAGGGTGAATTTGTACTCAACGCTCGGTGCAGTGGTTACAAGGTCAAGGTTATACTCCCTTTCCAGTCTTTCCTGAATAATTTCCATGTGCAAAAGACCTAAGAAACCGCAACGGAAACCAAAGCCCAACGCGTTAGAACTTTCAGGTTCGAAAAGCAGTGAAGCATCGTTAAGTTGCAATTTATCGAGCGCATCGCGTAAATCAGGGTACTTAGCACCGTCAGCAGGATAAATACCGCAGAAAACAACAGGGTTTACCTTGCGGTAGCCCTCAAGCGCCTCTGGTACAGGGTTTTCAACATGCGTAATGGTATCACCCACGCGCGCTTCGCTTACAGTCTTAATAGAAGCCGCAAGATAACCTACTTCCCCCACTTCAAGCACATCACAAGGCTCCATGGAAGTTGCGCGTTTTCTTCCAAGTTCAACAATATCAAATGTTGCGCCTGTTGCCATCATCTTAATGGTATCTCCCGCTTTTATCTTACCGCTCATAACACGGAAATACACTATTACACCTTTATAGGGGTCATAATAAGAGTCAAAAATAAGGGCTGAAAGCGGTGCATCGGCGTCACCTGTGGGGGCAGGAATTTCGGTAACTATTTTTTCAAGCACTTCTTCTATGTTTACACCGGTCTTAGCCGAAATCAAAGGTGCGTTATCCGCAGGAATACCAATAATATCTTCTATCTCTGCCTTAACGCGTTCGGGCTCAGCCGAAGGTAAATCTATCTTATTAATTACCGGTAAAATTTCAAGCCCGTGGTCAACAGCTAAATAAGTATTTGCAAGTGTTTGCGCTTCAATACCCTGTGAAGCGTCAACAATAAGCACCGCACCTTCACAAGCCGCAAGTGAACGGGAAACTTCATAGTTAAAGTCAACGTGACCGGGAGTATCAATTAAATTAAGTTCATATCTTTCGCCATCTTTGGCATCATAATAAAGGGTGACCGCGTGTGCTTTAATAGTAATACCGCGTTCCCTTTCTAAATCCATACTATCAAGTATCTGCTCTTTCATATCACGACTTGCAACCGATTGGGTATGCTCTAAAAGGCGGTCAGCCAAGGTAGACTTGCCGTGGTCTATGTGCGCCACAATACAAAAATTTCTTATCTTATCAAGCGGAAATGACACTGATATTTCTCCTTAAATTAAAATATATTATATTCTACCATACTTTGTACAATTTTACAATTTATTTATTTAAAAAATATATATTAATATCCTTGACATTGGAATGGGCGCGTGGTAAAATATATAAAATTAAAATATATCTTTAAACACGGTGCTGTGACGCCGGCAAGATTGTAATATGGTTTTAAAAAAGTATAGCCCTATGGGTTATACCGTTTATTGTCATATACACCTTGCTGTCAAGCAGGGTGTTTTTTGAAAAGAAAGGCGGAAATGCAATGAAAAGCGTAATAAAAAATGCTAAGGTTTACGAGAATGGTAAATTTGTTTGTAAAGATTTTCCGTTACTTTCAGGCGGTATTGTTTCTAATTTTAATAATTTGTTTGTTTTCCCGGCTTTTTGTGACGTTCATGTTCATTTAAGAGAGCCGGGTTTTTCATATAAAGAAACCATTGAAAGCGGTACTTTAGCCTGTGCGCGCGGCGGTTATACCGATGTTTGCGCAATGCCAAACCTTAACCCCGTACCCGACAATGCCGAGAACCTTAAAAAGCAGTTGGAGATTATTGAAAAAGATGCGGTAATAAATGTTCACCCATATGCTTCAATAACCGTGGGACAACTCGGCAAACAACTTTCGGACTTCGATAATTTAAAACACGCTTTCGCTTTTTCAGATGACGGCAAGGGTGTGCAGTCGGAAGATATGATGCGCGAAGCCATGATTAAAGCAACCGCACTCGGCAAAATGATTGTAGCCCACTGTGAAGATAACAGCCTTTTGTACGGCGGCTATATACACGACGGAGAATATGCAAAGGCTAACGGTCACAAGGGCATTTGCAGTGAAAGTGAATGGAAACCGATTGAACGCGACTTGCGTCTTGCAAAAGAAACCGGTTGTAAATATCATGTATGCCACATCTCTTGTAAAGAGAGTGTTGAACTTATAAGAAAAGCCAAGGCGGACGGCGTTGACGTCACCTGCGAAACCGCTCCCCACTATTTAGTTCTAACCGATATGGACTTAAAAGAAGATGGCAGATTTAAGATGAACCCACCGCTCAGAAGTGAGCAAGACCGCCTTGCCCTTATCGCAGGCATAAAGGACGGAACCATTGATATGATTGCGACCGACCACGCGCCGCATAGCGCCGAAGAAAAATCTAAAGGACTCGAAAAAAGCGCTTTTGGTATAGTCGGTATAGAAACCGCTTTCCCTGTTATGTATACCTACTTGGTAAAAACGGGTATCATAACATTAGAAAAACTAATAGAAATTATGGCTATAAACCCGCGTAAACGGTTTAGTATAAAGGAAAACGGCTACACCATTTGGGATTTAGATAAAAAATTCACCGTAAACACAGACGAGTTTTTATCAAAAGGCAAAGCTACACCCTTTGAAAATTATGAGCTTTACGGCGAATGTAAGCTGACAATGCAAAATAATGAAATTAAATATATTAAGGAGTAATAAGTATGTCTAAAAGGAAAGATTTGAAAAAGATTTTGATTATTGGCTCAGGCCCCATTGTTATAGGTCAGGCGGCTGAGTTTGACTATGCAGGCACACAGGCTTGCTTGGCGCTCAAGGAAGAAGGCTATGAAGTTGTGCTTTGCAACTCTAACCCTGCTACCATCATGACTGACACGACTATTGCCGACAAGGTTTATATGGAACCGTTGACACTTGAATTTATCGCAAAGGTTATCCGTTATGAAAGACCCGACGCTATTGTACCCGGTATTGGCGGACAAACAGGTCTTAACCTTGCTATGCAACTTGAAGAAAAGGGCATTTTAAAGGAATGCGGTGTTGAACTTTTAGGTACAAGCAGTGCAAGTATTGAACGTGCCGAAGACCGCGAAATGTTTAAAGAACTTTGCGAATCTATTGGCGAGCCTACTATTCCCTCAAAAATCACATACTCCTTAGAAGAAGCAAAAAAAGCAGCCGAAGAAATTGGCTATCCTGTAGTTTTACGCCCTGCATTTACCTTGGGCGGTACAGGCGGCGGTTTTGCTTATAATGAAAAAGACCTTATTGAAATAGGTCTTAACGCATTTAAACTCTCCCCCGTTCATCAGGTGCTTATTGAAAAGAGCGTTAAAGGTTATAAGGAAATTGAGTTTGAAGTTATGCGCGACGGTAAGGACAACGCTATTACCATCTGCGGTATGGAAAACATCGACCCTGTTGGCGTTCACACAGGTGACTCTATCGTTGTAGCGCCGATCATGACTCTTAATGACCATGACCTTAAAATGCTTAATGACAGCGCTATTAAACTTATTCGCGAACTCAAAATCGAAGGCGGCTGTAACGTTCAGTTTGCGCTTAACCCCAACAGTTCGGAATACTATCTCATAGAAGTAAATCCCCGCGTTTCACGTTCATCCGCTCTTGCTTCTAAAGCCAGTGGTTACCCCATTGCACGTGTTACCGCTAAAATTGCAGTAGGTATGACCTTGGATGAAATTGCTATTGCCAATACTACTGCTGCATTTGAACCACGACTTGATTATGTTATAACCAAGTTCCCACGCTTCCCGTTTGATAAGTTCACAACTGCTTCTAATATCCTTGGCACACAGATGAAAGCCACCGGTGAAGTTATGGGTATCGGCTCTACCTTGGAAGAAAGTCTTTTAAAGGGTATCCGCTCACTTGAAATCGGTATAACTCATCTTTACCACCACAAGTTTGACAATATGAGCGATGCCGAACTTTTAGAATATATAAGCGAACTTCGCGACGATAACCTTTTCGCTATTGCCGAACTTATCTACCGCGGTGTAACTATTGAAGAAATTCACGAGATAACAAAAATCACTTCCTTCTTCCTTGAAGCGATTGCCCGTATCATTGATATGGAAAAAGAACTTTCAAACAATAAGTTCAACCTTGAAACTCTTACCGCTTCCAAGAAAATGGGCTTCTCTGACAAATATATCGCTCGTCTTTGGGAATGCTCTGAAATAGAAGTTTACAACTTCCGCAAAGAGAATAAGGTATACCCCGTTTACAAAATGGTTGATACCTGCCACACAAATGCTTATATCCCCTACTTCTATTCTTCATATCATGACGAAAATGCTTCAATCCTTACCGATAAGAAGAAAATTGTAGTTTTGGGTGCAGGTCCTATCCGTATAGGTCAGGGTGTTGAGTTTGACTATTCAACCGTTCACGCCGTAACTACCATTAAAAATTCAGGCTATGAAGCAATTATCATAAACAACAACCCCGAAACTGTTTCTACCGACTATACAACCGCCGATAAACTATATTTTGAACCCTTAACACCCGAAGATGTTATGAATATTATCGAGTTTGAAAAGCCTGAAGGCGTTATTGCTTCTCTCGGCGGTCAAACCGCAATCAACTTAGCAGAACCCCTTCGCGACCGCGGTGTTAAAATTATCGGTACCGACTGTGACGCTATTGAACGCGCCGAAAACCGTGACAGTTTTGAAAAGATACTTCACGAACTTAACATTCCGCAACCAAAGGGCAAAGCAGTAACAAAAATTGAAGACGGTATTGCCGCTGCTAAGGAAATCGGCTACCCTGTGCTTGTTCGTCCTTCATTCGTTCTCGGCGGTCGCGCTATGCAGATTGTTGCAGACGAAGAACAGTTAAAGCACTATCTTAAAACCGCGGTTGAAATTGATGAAGACCGTCCTGTGCTTGTCGATAAATATATCCAAGGTAAAGAAGTAGAAGTTGACGCTATTTGCGACGGCAGAGATGTATTTATCCCCGGTATTATGGAACTTGTTGAACGCACAGGCGTTCACAGTGGTGACTCTATCAGCGTTTACCCCGCTTTCAGTATTTCTGATAAGGTTAAGGGTACAATCTTACAGTATGCTAAAAAGTTAGGTCTTGGCATTGGCATTGTAGGTCTTTACAATATCCAGTTTATCGTTGATAAAGATGAGAATGTATTTATTATTGAAGTAAACCCGCGTTCTTCAAGAACAGTACCTTTCCTTTCAAAATCAACAGGCTACAGCCTTGCAGATATTGCAACCGAAGTTATCCTTGGCAAATCTTTAAAAGAACAAGGTATTTTTGATATATATCCGGAAGAAAAGGACCGCTGGTATGTAAAGGTTCCGGTATTCTCCTTTAATAAAATTCGCGGACTTGATGCTTACTTGTCACCTGAAATGAAGTCTACCGGTGAAGCAATCGGCTATGACGATAAACTTAACCGTGCGCTTTCAAAGGCTTTACAGGCTTCAGGAATGAAGGTTCAAAACTATGGTACTGTTTTCGCCACCATTAGCGACAAAGACAAAGAAGAAGCTTTACCGCTTATCCGCCGTTTCTATAACTTAGGATTTAATATTGAAGCAACCGAAGGTACTGCAAAATTCTTAAAGGAAAACGGTATTAATACAAGAGTTCTCAAGAAAATTGAAGAAGACCCTGACCAAATCCGTGATGCACTCCGTCAAGGCCATATTGCTTATGTAATAAACACCCGCGATATCGAGTCAAGCGGTACCGCAACCGACGGATTCAAGATTAGAAGTTACGCTACCGAAAATAATGTTACAATCTTTACCGCTCTTGATACAGTACGCGTACTTTTAGACGTTCTTGAAGAAACAACCCTTACAATTTCAACTATTGACGCATAATTAATTCGGAATTCATAATTACGAATTAAAATCAATACTTTATTTTAATAAATATTGATTTACGAGGTGATTTATTATGATGACACAAGGAATTTATGAAATTCTTTATAATTTTCAGATTGCCCCCAATGTTTACAGTATGGTACTTGCGGGGGATACTTCTTCCCTTTTAGCACCGGGACAATTTGTAAATATTAAATTGGAAGGCAAATATCTTCGCAGACCTATTTCGGTTTGTGACTACAATGAAGAAACAATAACCTTGATTTACAAGGTTGTGGGTGGCGGCACCGAGCAAATGTCCAAAATGCAGGTCGGGGAAAAACTTGATATGCTCGTAGGCCTCGGCAATGGCTTCAACCCCGAAAAAGCGGGTGATAAGCCCTTGCTTATCGGTGGCGGTGTTGGTATTCCGCCAATGTATAACCTTTGCAAAGAACTTTTAAAAATGGGTAAAACTCCCACAGTAATTTTAGGTTTTAACACCAAAGAAGAAATCTTTTACGAAGAAGCGTTTAAAAATTTAGGCGTTGAAGTAATTGTTACTACCGTTGACGGAAGTTACGGTGTAAAAGGCTATGTTACCGACGCTATGGACCGCGAATACACCTATTTTTTCACTTGCGGACCAATGCCAATGTTTAGAGCCATTGAAGCAAAAGCGGTTACAAGCGGTCAATACAGTTTTGAAGAAAGAATGGGCTGCGGTTTCGGTGCTTGTATGGGTTGCAGTTGCAAAACCAAGTACGGAAACAAGCGTATTTGTAAAGACGGCCCCGTGCTTTACAGGGAGGAAATAGTATGGTAGATACAAGTGTAATGCTATGCGGAATTAAAATGGATAACCCTGTTATCCCCGCAAGCGGAACCTTTGGTTTCGGATATGAATTTGCAAATATTTATGATATTAACTGCCTTGGCACCTTTTCCTTCAAGGGTACAACCCGTGACGAGCGTTTTGGCAACCCCACTCCCCGCATTGCAGAATGCGACTGTGGTATGCTTAACTCGGTCGGACTTCAAAATCCCGGTGTTGAGCGTGTAATAAGCGAAGAATTACCAAAACTTAAAGAATGTTTCCACAAACCTGTCATGGCAAATGTCAGCGGATTTTCTATAGAAGATTATGCTTACACCTGTGAAAAATTAGACCAAGAGTCCCAAATTGGTTGGTTTGAAGTTAATATCTCTTGTCCTAATGTTCACGGTGGCGGCTTGGCTTTCGGCACAAGCGCTAAAAATGCAGCGGAAGTAACAAAAGCCGTTAAAAAAGTTACCACCAAACCCGTTTTAATTAAGTTATCCCCCAATGTTACCGACATTGTGGAGATTGCAAAGGCTTGTGAAGCCGAAGGTGCAGACGGTGTTAGCCTTATTAACACACTTTTGGGTGTGCGCATTGATTTGAACCGCAAAAAACCTATTTTAGCAAATAAAATGGGTGGTTTTTCAGGCCCTGCTATTAAACCCGTTGCGCTTCGCATGGTTTATCAGGTTTACGATGCAGTAAAAATCCCGATAATAGGAATGGGCGGTGTATCTACCGCCGAAGATGTTATCGAAATGATGCTTGCGGGTGCTACCGCAGTTCAGGTGGGTGCCGCAAACCTTGTAGACCCATTTGTTTGCAAGAATATTATTAACAATCTTCCAAAGGTAATGGAAAAATACGGAATTAACAGTTTAACTGAAATTATAGGAGGCGCTCATAATGGGTAAGGACGTAATCATTGCTTGTGACTTTGCAAGTAAGGAAGCAACACTTGAATTTTTGGACAAGTTTACAGGGGTTAAGCCCTTTGTAAAAATCGGTATGGAACTTTTTTATGCCGAAGGACCCGCTATTGTTAAAGAAATCAAAGAACGCGGTCACAAAATTTTCCTTGATTTAAAACTTCACGATATTCCGAATACCGTTAAAAAATCAATGGCAGTGCTTTCACGCCTTGATGTTGATATGACTAACCTACACGCAGGCGGTACCATCTCTATGATGGAAGCCGCTTTGGAAGGTCTTACAAGAGAAGACGGCACAAGACCATTACTTATAGCCGTTACACAGTTGACATCTACCGACCAAGAGAGAATGGAAAACGACCTTTTAATTAAAGAACCTATCGATAAGGTTGTAATGCACTATGCTAACAATGCTAAAATTGCAGGTCTTGACGGTGTTGTTTGCTCTCCACTTGAAGCAGGTAAAGTTCACGACACCTGCGGTAAAGAATTTTTGACAGTAACCCCTGGCGTACGCTTTGCAGATGGTGACATCGGTGACCAAAAGCGTGTTATGACTCCTGCCGAAGCCAAAAAAATCGGCAGTGACTACATAGTAGTAGGCAGACCTATCACCGCAGCCGAAGACCCCGTTGCTGCATACAACCGTTGCTGTGAAGAGTTTATTGGATAAATTTAAGGAGAATAAAAATGGAAAGCTATAAGAGAGAGTTTATTGAATTTTTAGAGGGCGCAGGCGTGTTAAAGTTTGGTGATTTCACTGCTAAATCAGGCAGAAAAATCCCCTATTTCATAAACGCAGGTGATATTAAAACAGGCGAACAAATTTGCAAATTGGGTGAATTTTACGCTAAGGCTTACTTTGAAAAAGTTGGCAACAAAAAGACCGTTCTCTACGGACCCGCATATAAGGGTATTCCGATTGCTGTATCGGTAGCAGTAGCACTTGCTAAAAACGGCTTGGACGTTCCTTTCTTCTTTAATAGAAAAGAAGAAAAAGACCACGGCGAAGGCGGTGTGTTTGTAGGTTACAAACCCCAAGCAAACGAAGAAATCGTAATCGTTGAAGACGTTATCACCGCAGGTACCGCTATTAGAGAAAGTATGGAAATACTTTCCTCTCTCAAAGGTACAAAGGTTGCCGCTACTTTTGTTATGGTTGACCGTAAAGAAAAAGGCAAAACCGAAAAGAGCGCCATGGCTGAAGTTGGTGAAGAATTCGGCTTCCCTGTATATTCGGTTGTTGATGTGTACGATATTATCGAATACTTGGAAGAAGACGAAAAGAACCGCGAAAACGTAGAACGAATTAAGAACTACCTTGCCGTAAACGGCGCTAAAGAATAATTTTCAGTAAACTTGAAAATTATTCAGTGAATAGTTAAAAGTGAATAGTGAATAGTTAACGTGTTTTCGGTAAACCGAAAACAAATATATATCGTGCCACAGAAGTGGCACACCAAAATTATTCACTATTCATTATTCATCATTCATTCTTAAAATTTCGATTTAATTGTAAACGAAAGGAATTATATAATGAGAAGTTTAATAGATATTGCAGAGCTTTCTTTACAAGAAATAGACAGCTTACTTGCAACTGCAAACGACATCATTGACAATCCCGAAAAATACGCGCACAAATGCCAAGGCAAAAAGTTAGCAACCCTGTTTTTTGAGCCTTCTACAAGAACCCGCCTTAGTTTTGAAGCGGCTATGTACGAGCTCGGTGGTAGTGTTTTGGGCTTTTCAGAAGCCCAAAGTAGCTCTGCCGCAAAGGGTGAAAGTATAGCCGATACCGCTAAAACAGTTTCTTGCTATGCTGATATTATTGCCATGCGCCACCCAAAAGAAGGTGCGCCGCTTGTTGCGAGTATGAATGCAAGTATCCCTGTTATTAACGCCGGTGACGGTGGCCATAACCACCCCACACAAACCTTAGCAGATTTACTTACGATCAAGCGCGAAAAGGGTAGATTTAATAATCTTACCGTTGGTCTTTGCGGTGACTTAAAGTTTGGAAGAACCGTGCACTCTCTTATAAATGCACTTCGCCGCTACAACAACGTTAAGTTTGTACTTATCTCTCCTAACGAACTGCGTATTCCCGAATATCTTAAAGAATCTTTATTAAAAGAAAACTTTGAAATTGTAGAAACTACCGATTTGGAAGCCGCAATGCCCCAACTTGATATTCTTTACATGACCCGTGTTCAGCGCGAACGTTTCTTCAATGAAGAAGATTATTTAAGACTAAAGGATAGTTATATACTAACACCCGAAAAACTTAACAATGCTAAGTCCGACCTTGCTATTCTTCATCCTTTGCCGCGCGTAAACGAAATAAGCGTTGCTATTGATGACGACCCACGCGCTTGTTACTTTAAGCAAGTACTTAACGGAAAATATATGCGAATGGCTTTAATCTTAATGCTTTTGGGGGTAGAATAATGACTATTGACGAAATTAAAAACGGTATTGTTATTGACCATATTACAGCAGGAAAGGGTATGAAGATTTATTCTCTTTTAAATCTTGATAACCTTGAATGTTCGGTAGCGTTTATCAAAAACGCCCCCAGTAGAAAAATGGGCAGAAAAGACATTATAAAAATAGATGCCGATATCACTGTAGATACCGATATTTTGGGTTATATAGACCCCGATATAACAGTTAATATTATTAAAAACGGCAAAAATGTAGAGAAAAAGCGTATCGCTTTACCCGAAAAATTAACTAATGTAATCACCTGTAAAAACCCGCGTTGTATAAGCGGAACCGAACAGGAATTGCCCCATATATTTAAACTTACAGATAAAGAGAACCGCGTTTACCGTTGCCTTTACTGTGAAACACAAGCAAAATAAATTAAACCCCGTGGAAAGTCCACGGGGTTTGTTTTTTAATTGCCGTAATAAACTGTGTGTTTAAATGTTTGCTCATTGTTTGGATCAAGCGCCATAATTCCTTCTTTTTGGGTTATATCATAACCCAACTCCTTTTCGGGACAAATTCCGTTCCAAGGCTCTATACAAATATATTCCGCACCGGGCACATGCCAAAAAAGCAAATAATTAAAGCCTTTAAAATCTACCGAGATTTCTTCCCCTGTTTTACGGTTTCGCAAAGTAACAAATCTCGACTTATGGTCTTTTAAAATTATACAATTTACTTTGAAATAATTTTCATAAAGCGGCAATATATTACTGTTTTTAAGTAAAATAGCATCTTTATGTTCGAGTTCATTAATATAATTATAAAGCGTTTCCTTATGTTCGAAAATTATATCGTAATTCTCTATTCCGCCTTCACAATAATATGCTTCATGCGCACCAACGGAATAATACATGGTTTTATCCGATATATTTTTAGTTGTATATTCAACTTCAATAGCAGTAGCCCTTAGGGTATATGTAATTCTAAACTCAAAATCCCATGGGTAGATTTTTCGTGTTTCGTCATTGCTTTTAAGCAAAAACGTAGCCGAGATAGGTGTTGCTCTTTCGACAACAAACATGCTATCCCTTGCAAATCCGTGTTTTCCCATAGAATATTCCTTACCATCGAAAGTATACTTATCATCCAAAAAAGTGCTACACATGGGGAACATTACAGGAGATACCCCTTCCCAATATTTAGGGTCTCCATTCCACATACGGCTCTTACCTTCGCAAAGAACCTTTCGTATTTCGGCACCTTTTTCTTCTATTTCCACATATAACATGCCATTTTGAAGTTTTACCAAAACAATCACTCCTTTTCCTTAATTATAACACTTTTAATCCTTTTTTCAACCATATTTTCACCTTTTAAAACTTTTTTTCATAAAATAATAAGAGACTAACTATTAAAAGTCAATAGATAAAATAAAAATAATCGAAAATTTTTTACAGGATAAAAATAGGTATAGCAAACAGACCTCCAAAAGGAAGCCGTAAAAAACATATAGAAACAAATTATGCAACAGGTATATAGGGCAAATGAGACTTTTCTAAAGCAAAAAGCAGTCTTACCAGTTTCTTTGTGGCATGGGATATAGCAACGTTGTAATGCTTACCTTCTAAACGCTTTTTAGCGAGGTAGATAGCAAAATTGCTATCCCACTTACAAACGTATTTAGTTGCATTGTATAGAGCGAATCTCAAATATTTAGAGCCACGTTTTTCCATATGTGCATAACAATTTGTGAGTTGCCCTGATTGGTATGTAGATGGCGACATTCCTGCAAAAGCAAGTATCTTGTCAGGTGTTTCAAAGTTTGTGAAATCACCGATTTCAGCAAGAATTGAAGCAGCAGTTGAGTAACCAATGCCAGGAATAGTTAATATGGTAGTTCCTAAACTATCTACAATCTGTTTTATCTCTGCTTCAATCTCGTTAATTTCATCATTAAGTTCACATATTAACTTAATTGTGTGTTTTAATTCAAGAGATTTAGCAGGCATAACAGAGCCAATAGATTTTCTTGCAGCTTCACGAAAGCGAATAGCAGTATCTCTGTTGTAGTGACCTTTTGAAGCTGAGTACAAAAGATTAGTTAGTCTTGTAAGATTTGCATTTGCAACATGCTTTGCAGATGGAAATTCTGAAAGAAGTGCATATACAGATACGCAATGAAGTACCGGAACTAACTTTTCGAGTTCAGGGAAAAGAATTGTAACAAGTCTTGAAATAGAAGATTTCAGTTTTGCTCGCTCTGAAACTTTATCAAATCTGTATCTTGTTAGTGACTTTAGTTCTTCGTTATGGTATAATGCTCTTGTGTAGGGCTTGAGGTCTACGCAAGACATTAACATAGAAGCAATTGTGCGAGCATCTACCTTGTCTGTTTTGGTCTTTCTTAAAGACAGACTTTTACGGTAGAGATTGGTGTGCAAGGGATTTAAGACATAGGTGGGCAAACCATTGTCAAGTAAAAATCCAAGCAAATTGTAACTGTAATGTCCTGTGGCTTCAAGACCTACTTTTGTTTTATTAAAATCTGATGAAACAGACTTAATTTTAGAGAGCAGGTCGTTAAAACCATTGAGGGTGTTAGAGATAGTGAATACATCGTACAACACCTCCCCTTCAGAACTAACAACAAAACAATCGTGCTTGTCCTTTGCTGCATCAATACCAATAAAAATCATAAGGATACCTCCTGTAAAAAGTAATATGACGCTGTTTAGATCCACAGGGACTCGTTGCTCTTGTAACCTCGTTCCAAATAAACCGTCTGGCGGTATCTAACTGATTAACAAACTGCAAAGAGACTGTGGTTGGAGCCTCTCGAAAACCATCAAGTGGTAGGTGATAAAAACCAATCCACAGCATCTAAACAATTATATCATAGTTCTTGGAGAGGAACTCTAAAAACTACTACATTTATTATACGAGGTGATAATATGCATACAATAGATTACCATGAGCTTGGCAGAAAAATCCGTGAAAAACGAAGAGAATGCGGTTATACACAGGAACAGCTTGCCGAGCTTTGCGATATATCCACCGGCTTTTTAGGGCACATTGAAAAGGGTACGCGAAAGCTTTCTCTGGATA
>JAZNSZ010000016.1:0-17409 GCA_045591465.1 Acutalibacteraceae bacterium
TGCAGCTCTCGCTATCAAAAAAGGTTGCACAAAGGCTGCCGATGCTGCTGAAGTAATTGGTGAAGGTCTCCAGGCTTTTTGTATCGACGGTTCTGTTGCCGACGACAGAAAGGTTGGTCTCGGTCACGGTAATCTGGGTGCTATGCTCCTCAGAGAAGAAACAAAATGCTTTGCATTCCTTGCAGGTCACGAATCCTTCGCTGCTGCTGAAGGTGCAATCGGCTTGGCAAGAAGTGCAAACAAGGCTCGTAAAGAGCCCTTAAGAGTAGTTCTTAACGGTCTTGGTAAGGACGCTGCGAAGATTATTTCTCGTATTAACGGCTTTACCTACGTTCAAACTAAGTTTGACTATTATACCGGCGAACTCGAAATCGTAGAAGAAACCGCTTACTCAAACGGCGAACGCGCAAAGGTTCGTTGCTACGGCGCCGACGATGTTCGCGAAGGCGTTGCTATCATGCATAAGGAAGGCGTTGACGTTTCTATCACAGGTAACTCAACCAACCCAACTCGCTTCCAGCATCCTGTTGCAGGTACATACAAGAAAGAATGTATCGAACAGGGTAAAAAATACTTCTCTGTTGCTTCAGGCGGCGGTACAGGCCGTACTCTCCATCCTGACAACATGGCTGCAGGTCCTGCTTCTTACGGTATGACCGATACTATGGGCCGTATGCACTCTGATGCTCAGTTTGCAGGTTCTTCTTCAGTTCCTGCTCACGTTGAGATGATGGGTCTTATCGGTGCAGGTAACAACCCCATGGTTGGTATGACAGTTGCTTGCGCAGTTGCAGTTAACGAAGCACTTAACAAATAATCTACGATTATTTGTAATGAAATTTGCCTTACGGCAAATGAAATTTACTTTGTAAATTAAATGCTAAAGCATGAAATGTGCCGCATCTTTTGATGCGGCACATTGTTTTTGATAAACTATTAGGCAAATTTTATTTCATTCAACTTTAGTTGAATTTCATGATGAAATCATTTCATGCGCAACGCGCATTTCATTAAAAGGAGAAAAGTATGTCTGATAATTTTTTGATAGATTTTTCTATTGAATTCGCAGTAAAAATCGTAAAATTAACCGACCAAATTCAAGGTAAAGGCGTTTTGAAAAACCAAATTCTCAAAAGCGGGACAAGCATAGGTGCTAATATACACGAAGCGAATTATGCGCAAAGTAAAGTGGATTTATTTCAAAACTTAAAATCGCACTTAAAGAATGTTATGAAACGGAATATTGGCTCGATATTTTATCGAAAACTGATATTATTGACAGCAATGAATACTATAAATTGAAAAATGATTGTGGTAAAATTAGGCGAGTTTTAATTTCTTCTATAAATACAACAAAGCAAAAATATAATTTGTAAATATGAGCAGAACAACCATTTACAAATATCTTTCACTGCCTAAAAACTAAAAGGGAGCGGAACAATGAACTGCCCCAATTTGTGCGGACAGTACAAATTGGGGCAGTTCAAATCTCCAAGCCTTTTTATCGTGCTTCTATATATTCTAATATATCTTCAACTCGACAATCCAACGCACAACAAATTTTATCTATTGTCTTTGTTTCTATATTTTCATTTGCTTTTAGTCTTCGTATAGTTTTGCTATCTATGCCGCATTCTTCACGCAATTTATAGGTTGAAAAGCCTTTTTGTTTCATTGTAATCCATAGTTTATCAAATACTATCATAATAATCCCCCTTGACGTTTTATATTATGGGGGTTATAATCCTAAATATTAAGGGGATATAATCCCCATGTATTAAGGTGTATATATGTTCAAGAAGAAATCACCCACAAAAAGAGTCGTAATTGCAGGGTGCAGAGATTATAATAATTATGATGAGGCAAAATCATATATCGATTATTGCTTATCAAATATCCGAAAGGGAAACGATGTTGTTATTGTTTCGGGTGGTGCAAGTGGCGCTGATGCTATCGGCGAAAGATATGCGAAAGAAAATGGGTTTAAGGTTGAAAAATATCCTGCTAATTGGAAAGCCTACGGTAGAAGTGCAGGACCAAGACGGAACAAACAAATGGCAAAAATTTGCGATTATGTGATTTGTTTTTGGGATGAGAAAAGCAAGGGCACTAAGTCGATGATTGATTATGCAAATAAATATAATAAACCTATAAAAATTAAACTGTTAGGGTGAAACAAACCTAAAAATGAGATTGATTTAAGTACATTCTTAAAAGAAAATCAAATAAATAAAAGCCTGAGAAATTCTCAGGCTTTTGGTTTATTAATAAGATGGTTCAACTATTTTGCTAACTTTAAATCTGTTAACGGCATATTTGTTTATATCTGCAGTAAGTTTTGCAGCGGCTTCGCTAGATTCTTTTGTGAATTCATCATCTTTTAAAAGGTGGCGAATGGTAATATCTAAGTTTTCGAGATAATATTTATCATCTTTGATATTTTGTTTTATAACGAGTACGAAACCTGCATCTTTATCTTTTTCAATGAGTTTGATTTTACCGTTATCTAACTTCTTAATATCATCATAATAATCATACTCGTAACCTGTGCCTTCAGCACCAATAATTGTTGCATGGGGGTCTTTAGGACCGTTTTTTTCGTCGTGAGTATGTTCTTTTTCGTCTATATCGTTATATTCAATATAAATTTCTTCAAAGGTTTTCTTATTGTTCTTTAAATCGTTGCAATATTCTTTAAACTGTTTTTCAATCGCCTTTTTCTCTGCGGCAGTTTCTTCAGAGAAGGTAACTTCTAATATGTTGGCAATTAAAAATTCATTATAAAGTTTTGATTTAACGGTCTTAGAAGCGATTTCTTTTTTACCGCCTTCACCATAAATATGTTCGAAGTAGAGAGCGGAATAGTTACCGTCTAACATATACTGGGTAAAGGTTGCTTGAGATACGCCGTTAGGCTCATATATTTGTGAATAACCGTAACTTGACCAGTACATAGAAGCATAATATTCAGCAGTTGCTTTTTCTTCATCGGTAAGTTCTAACTTGTTTTCTTTACAAAGCGATTTATAGTAAGAAATTTCTTTAAGGCTTTGGATAGCAGCGTCTTTTACCCAAGTGCTGAAATCTTTGTCTTCAACCTTTTTAGAAAGATAATCAATCTCTGTACTTGAAGAAAGTTCTTCTTCCGAAAGAGAGTTATAAACAAGGTTTTGCGCTTCGGTATATGCATTAAGCATGGCGCACATGTAATAAGCAGAAGTGTATTTTTGACCGTCGATAGTTACGGCAATTTCATCTTTAGGGTGGCATCCGATAAGGGAAGCAGCCATAAGGCAGATGATAACCGCGGCGGTGATTTTCTTTAAGATTTTCATAATAATCCTCCGAGTGTTTACTTATAATAAATCAATTATATAACAAAATAATGCGAAAGTCTACAAAAATTTTTGCTTTATAATATTGAACCGAGTTCTTTAATAAAATCAGCGGTTTTTTGGTTTTTATCAAGTCGTACGTTATATACAGGCTTATCGGTAGCCGAAAGGCGAAATCTATTACCGAATGCGGATGTGAGTTTTGCAATAACTTCGGGTTTTATAGAGTTAATGCGAAGTACAATGTTATTACCTATAGCAGTGATTTCGGTAATATCTGCCGAAAGAGCCTTACTACGCAACAGGGCAATACCTATAAGCCCCATAACCGCCGACGGCGGTTCGCCAAAGCGGTCGCAAAGTTCGTCGATAACATCAGATACATCATCATCGGTGCGTATTGCGGCAATGCGTTTGTAAATACCAAGCCTTGCGGGTAGTGAAGGAATATAACTTTCGGGTATATGCGCCGAAACGTTAAGGTCGACCGTGCAGGGAAGTTCGGGTATTGTTTCTATACCGTTTTCTTCGTTGACGGCTTCAGATAGCAGTTTAAGGTACATATCGTAACCTACCGACTCCATATTACCGTGTTGTTCACCGCCCAAAATACTACCCGCGCCCCTGATTTCAAGGTCGCGCAGTGCGATTTTAAAGCCGGAACCAAACTCGGTAAACTCGCGTATGGCTTCAAGTCTTTTTGACGCTATATCCGATAGTTGTTTGTTTTGTGAGAAACAAAAATATGCATAGGCGCGTCTTGGGGAACGCCCAACGCGGCCCCTTAACTGATGCAACTGTGAAAGTCCCATACGGTCGGCATCTTCGATTATCAAAGTGTTGGCGTTTGGCACGTCTACACCCGTTTCAATTATCGTAGTACATACGAGCAGGTCGATTTCGTGTTCTAATAGTTGCTGCCACACGCGCGAGAGTTCTTGCTCAGTCATTTTCCCGTGGGCTACTGTAATATTCACATCGGGCAACTTTTGTTTTAGTTTTAAAGCGCATCGTTCGATGGTGTCAACCCTGTTGTGCAAATAATAAACCTGTCCGCCACGGCGGATTTCTTTGTTTATAGCATCTGCAATTATGCCAAGGTTGTATTCAAGCACGTATGTTTGAACAGGATGTCTGTCTCCGGGGGCTTCGTCAATGGAAGACATGTCGCGAAGTCCCGACATAGCCATATTAAGCGTACGGGGAATAGGTGTTGCTGAAAGGGTGAGAATATCTACCGCAGGGTATTCTTCTTTTAATTTTTCTTTTTGCGCAACGCCAAAACGTTGTTCTTCATCTATTATAACAAGCCCCAAATCCTTGAATTTAACATCATTAGATATAAGACGATGGGTGCCAACAACCATATCAACCCTACCGCATTTAAGGTCGGTTATAATTCGTTCTTGCTGTTTCGACGGAACAAAACGGTTTAAAAGTTTAACGGTTACGGGCATTTCACCAAATCTTCTAAGAATTGTGTTGTAATGCTGCATAGCGAGAATTGTCGTAGGAACAAGTAATGCACACTGCTTTCCTTCGCTTATGCATTTAAATGCGGCGCGAAGTGCTACTTCGGTTTTCCCAAAGCCAACGTCACCGCACAAAAGGCGGTCCATGGGCGTCTCACGTTCCATATCACTTTTAATTTCATTTATGCAACGAAGTTGGTCTTCTGTCTCGTCGTATTCAAAGCGGCGTTCAAAATCGTTTTGCAAATCGGTATCAGGGGAGAAAGCGTAACCTTTTACCGACATACGCTTGGCGTAAAGCGCGGTAAGTTGTTTTGCCATGTCGCAAACGGCTGCCTTTACGCGTTTTCTTGTCTTTTGCCATTCACTGCCGCCAAGGCGGTTTATTTTAACCGTACTGTCATTAGCAGAACCAATATACTTTGAAACCAAATCGAGTTGGGTTACAGGTACATATAAAACGTCGCTTTTGGCGTATTTTATTTTTATATAATCCTTGGTAACCTTATCGTTTGTTATGCGGTTTATACCATCAAAAATACCAATGCCATGGGTTTCGTGAACGACATAGTCACCCTGTTTTAATTGGTCAAGTGAGCCGATTTCTTGTCCCTTTTTGGTATGGCGTTTTTTGGGTTTTCGTTCACCTGCAATATATCGGTGGGTGATTAGCATAAAGTGACTACCGGGAATTTCAAAACCGCTTGAAAGTCCGCCGGTGCTTATCGAAACCAAGCCTTTTTGGTATTGCGGATTTTCTTGCATAACGGCATTTATACCTTTTTCCTGCAAAGCGGTCGCCAATACATTGGCGGCACGTAATTCTCCTGCCAAAACAACAGCACAACCACCGCTTTTTACAGCATAGTTAATATCTTCAATTAAGACATTAATGTCACCGCCCCAAGCGGTAGAGCGTTTATAATTAAAGTTTATAATATCGCGGATTTTAAGTTCATATGACGAGCGCGGGAAGTTTTCAAAAATAACCGCATTTTCACAGTACTTAAAAAATTCTGATTTAGTAAGCCAAAGTTTTGCTGTGGCAAAATTTAAAAATCCTTCTTCTAAAAAGTTTTCGGTATCGGCATTGGATTGAAAAGTAATACTCTCAAAGCGCTCTTTCATATTTCCGCTATCGGCAAGAATCAAAAGAGTGTCTTTTAAATAGTCAAAAACAGTATTATTTTCGGGATAAATTAGCGGAATGTAACGGTCGGGCATAATGGCAACACCGCCTGACAGTCTGTCACAGTCGGCTAATAATTGCACTCGTTGTGTTTCGGTTAATTTTTTATCCTTTGATAAATTTTTAAGTTTATCCAAAAGTTCTGCCTCGGTGTATAAAATCTCACACGCGGGGGTTATTTCAATACTATCCACGGTTTCACTGCGGCGTTGCGTTTCAATATCGAAAGGAGAGATGGTATCAATCTCATCACCCCAAAACTCTAGACGGTAGGGGGTAGCGGAAGAAGTAGGGAATATATCAAAAATACCGCCACGCACCGCAAAAGTACCTGTACCTTCGCAAATCTCGGTTCTTGTATACCCGCTGTCTAAAAGTTTTTCTATAAGATTATCGGTTGAAATAGTGTCGCCGTATCTTAATAAAAAGTTTGATTTTTTTAGTTTTTCGGGCGGAAGAGTATACTGTAAAGCAGAATCTAACGATAATGTAAGTACGCAAAAGTCCCCGCCTAAAAGTTTAGACAGGGTGTCGGTACGCTTGTGCTCATATTCTTTTGAGTAGCCTTTAATTTCGCCTATGCAGTAGTCGCGCGAAGGTAGGTTAATGCAATTAACACCCATTTGAATCAGGTCTTGCATGATTTCCAAAGCGCTCGATTCGTCAGGGGTGATGACGGCGGCTTTGCGTTTTGTATCAGCAGTTAAAGCCGAAATCACCGCCGATTTATGAACCGAAGAAAGTCCTGTACAAGCGAACGGCAAACGATTGGATTTAACACTTTTTAAGAGCGATAAATAATCGTCATCGTTGTTTAAAACTTGGTTTATAAACTTCATAATCAGTTGCTATACTTGTTCATGGCTGAATCTATACCGCGGCTTATAATTTCTTTTAGCGCTTTGCACGTTTTTTCAAGAGCCATGTTCAAGTCTTCTTCACTTTCTTTTGAAAACTTTGATAAAACCCAGTCTACCAAACTATATTCGGGGTGGGGCTTTTTACCCACGCCTACTTTTATGCGGCAAATATTATCACTTCCTAAAAGTTCGATAATATCACGCATACCTTTTTGACCACCGTCACTGCCTTTGCGGCGTATACGGATAATGCCAATATCAAGGTTTATATCGTCACACACAACGATAACTCTTTCAAGCGGTATTTTGTAAAACTTAGCAATAGCAGATACTGCTTGACCGGAGTTGTTCATATAGGTTTGCGGTTTTGCAACAAGTACACGGTTGTTGCCGATTTTACATTCACCGAAAACTGCCTGCATTTTAGTCTTGTTAAAATCTCCGTCGGACTGTTTCATGAAAAGGTCTACCGACATAAAACCAATATTGTGTCGGGTGTTTTCATATTGAATACCGGGGTTACCTAAACCTACAACCAACCAATCATAAGTAGATTTTTTTGTAAATAACATCTTATCACCGCAATCATTTTATCATAGTTTTTGGCTTTATTCAAGTAAAATAGTACTTGACACTAATTAAAAATAGGTGTAAAATATTCGTGTAAAAGTGATAATTACGGACATTAGCTTGAAACTACTGTTTTCAGAGAGTGCGGACCGTTGGCTGAGAATCCGCTAGACAACTTTTAAGTGAGACCACCGTATAGCGCTGTGAGTAGCAACACGGCCGTAAAACCTGCGTTAAAGGTACAAAGTGCCGTACTTATACGGAATTTGGGTGGAACCGCGGAGAGATTATGCTTCGTCCCTTGTGGGACGGGGCTTTTTATTTTTTAAAAGGAGAAAAATTATGATTAAAGTTACCTTAAAAGGCGATGTTGTAAAGGAATATGAAAACGGCATTACCGCTTATGAAGTAGCCAAGGATATTAGTATGGGTTTGGCTAAAGCAGCTTGTGCTGTGAAGATTAACGGCGAAACTGCTGATTTAAGAACTGCGCTTTATGACGACTGTGCGCTTGAGATTTTAACATTCGATGATGAGTATGGCAGATGGGCTTTCCGCCACACCGCTTCGCACATTTTGGCACAGGCTGTAAAAAGACTTTATCCCAATGTTAAGTTGGCAATAGGCCCCGCTGTTGAAGACGGATTTTATTACGACTTTGACATTGATGAGAAATTTACCCCTGACGATTTGGAAAAAATCGAAGCAGAGATGAAGAAAATTGTTAAAGAAGATATTAAACTTGAACGCTTTACCTTGCCGCAAACAGAAGCGGTTGCTAAGTTCAAGGCAGAAGACGAACCATATAAGGTAGAACTTGCAGAAGGTATTCCGCAAAACGAAGAAATAAGTTTTTATTCTCAGGGCGAGTTTACTGACCTTTGTGCAGGTGCCCATCTAATGAGTACAGGTGCCGTTAAGGCTTTTAAACTCACTTCTGCTACAGGTGCTTATTGGCGCGGTGATTCTTCCAAAAAAATGCTTTGCCGTGTTTATGGTACTGCTTTCCCGAAAGCCAGTATGTTAGAAGAACATCTTACAATGCTTGAAGAAGCAAAGAAACGCGACCATAATAAATTGGGTAGGGAATTAGAACTCTTTACTACTGTTGACGTTATTGGTCAAGGTCTTCCTGTAATGTTGCCAAAAGGTGCTAAAATTATTCAGATTTTACAGCGTTTTGTTGAAGATGAAGAAGCAAAACGCGGTTGGCAACTCACAAAAACTCCTTTAATGGCTAAGCGTGAACTTTTCAAACTTTCGGGACACTGGGACCATTATTTAGACGGTATGTTTGTTATGGGGGACCCTGAAGATTATACAAAGGAATGTTTCGCATTGCGTCCGATGACCTGTCCGTTCCAGTATCAAGCATATCTTAATCGTGCGCGTTCATACCGCGATTTACCACTTCGCTATGATGAAACATCAACCCTTTTCAGAAATGAAGAATCCGGTGAGATGCACGGCCTTATCCGTGTTCGTCAGTTTACAATTTCGGAAGGACACTTAATGTGTACCCCTGAACAGTTGGAAGATGAATTTAAGTCTTGCTTGGAACTTGCTATATATATGTTAAAGACATTGGGCCTTTATGACGATGTTTCTTACCGCTTCTCACAATTGGACCCCAAAGATACCGAAAAATATATCGGTACCAAGGAACAGTGGAATGAAGCGCAGGATATGATGGCTAAAATCCTTGACAATTTAGAGATACCTTATAAAGTGGGTATCGGTGAAGCGGCTTTCTATGGTCCAAAACTTGATATTCAAATTAAGAATGTTTACGGTAAGGAAGATACCCTTATCACAATCCAAATTGACCAAATGCTTGCTGAAAAGTTTGGTATGGAATACGTTGACCGCGACGGTCAAAAGAAGAACCCCTATATCATTCACCGTACTTCACTCGGCTGTTATGAGCGTACTTTGGCTTTGCTTATTGAAAAATATGCAGGTGCTTTCCCGATGTGGTTAGCGCCCACACAGGTTAAGATTTTGCCGATTGCTGACAGACATCTTGACTATGCTTATGAAGTTAAAAAGCAGTTGGAAGCAAAGGGTATGCGCGTTGAACTTGACGAACGTAATGAAAAAATCGGTTACAAGATTCGTGAAGCAAGACTTCAAAAGGTGCCATATATGTTAGTTATTGGTGACAGTGAAGTTGAAGCAGGTGCTGTGGCTGTGCGTCAGCGTGGCGAAAATGGTGACCTTGGCGCAATGAAGACCGAAGAATTTATCGCACGCGCTTTGGAAGAAATAGAAAATAAGGTTATAAAATAATTAGTTTAATCAAAAACACCCATCGGAAAGTCGATGGGTGTTTTGCTAACAAACAATAATAAATTTTATTATCTATTATTTAGTATTGTTTCTCTTTTCGGCGGGTTCGTAGGGTATATATTTAACTTTACGCTTTTTTCTGCCACGGTTCATATAAATACACATGCCAATGAAAACAATTACTACTAACGCGATTGCTACATATATGATTTTCATGTAACTGCTCGTAAAAAAGTTTTTAATATGTCGCATTATTGCAAGAAGATTGCTTTTTTCTACATCGTTTCCTGCAACCAAATCAACCGTTCCGATAACCTTTTCTGCATAATATATTTCGGCTTTGCCTAAAACCTGTCCTTTTTTGATTGGCGCGTCAACAGTTTCGGAAACAAAACTGTTTTTAACAACCAGTGTGGAATCGTCCGCGCCGTTTGGAAGCAATGTTACAAATGGTTCTTTAAAATAAAGCGGAACAAAATCGGTGTCCATAGAAAGTTCTACAGGTATTTCACAAACAGGCTCGTTGGAATCGGCAACTTTTTTAAAAGAGAAGTTATTAAATGCCCAACGGTAAAGTTCTCTGGTTTCGGTAAAGTCATATCGCTTCGAAGAACTGTTAGTGCAACCGAAAACAATACACATATAATTGTAACCGTTGTACGAAGCAGTACTTACAAGGCATCTACCTGCTACATCGGTGTAACCGGTTTTAACACCACTGGCATATTGGTACCAGTAATTTGTGTTTTTATCAAGTAAAAAGTTTGTGGTGGAAAGGGTGCGCTGTGTACCCTTAGTTGTGGTAAACCTATAACGGCTTGTGGAGGTTACGGTTTTAAATAGCTCATATTGTAAAGCGTATTTTGTAAGTGTATAGGTGTCACGTGCAGTGGTGTAGGTTTCCTCCTCGTGTAGACCTACGGGATTTGAATAGTGCGTGCCGCTAAGACCTAATTCTGCCGCCTTATCATTCATCATTTTTACAAAATTATCATAACTGCCGCCAAAAAGCTCTGCCGCTAAGTATGTGCAGTCACCGTAAGAGGAAACAAGCACTGTGTAAAGTAGGTCAAGCTGTGTAAATTCCTCGCCCTCACTTAAAAGCGATACTGAAAGTCCCGTTCCAAGCACTACGTCAAGGCAAGCTTTATTGATTTTAACTTTAGCCTTAGGGTCCCACTTATCGCTCTCAAGCATAAGCACCGCTGTCATAATTTTAGTGATTGAGGCAGGGTAGACCTTTTTGTCTATATTGTTTTCATAAAGAATTTCATCAGTATCAAGTGAAACTAACATACCCGCTTTTGCGGTGATATCAAGACCTGTGACCTCGTAAGCAGACGCAGTAATAGGGGTAAAAACATATAAAAATGCAAAAAAACATATAAAAATAATGGAAAAAGTCTTTTTAAGCATAGAAATCTCTCCGCAAATGTGGTATAGTAATTATATTATAGCATACTTTGTACTTTTTTAAAGTGTTTTTTATAAAAGAGGTGAAAATTCTTGGTATACATAACGGGTGATATGCACGGTGAGCTTGAAAGACTTTATGATAAAAATTTCAGAAAGCTAAAAAGCGGCGATACGCTTATAGTCTGCGGTGACTTCGGTTATATTTTTGATGGAGGCAAAACCGAAAAGGAAGTAATTGATTATCTTTCAACAAGGCGGTTTGTTACGGCTTTTATAGACGGCACCCACGATAACCTTGAAAGAATTAACCGCTCGCGCGTAACCTATTGGCACGGCGGTATGGTACATAGAATTAAGGGGAATCTGCTTCATTTAATGCGCGGACAGATTTTTAGTATTGAGGGTAACAGCTTCTTCACCTTTGGCGGAGGAGAAAGCACCGATAAGGATATGCGCAGAGAACAGGGCACTTGGTGGAGTGATGAGGAGCCGACAGCCTTTGAAATGGCTGAGGGAGCAAGAATTCTTGACGAGGCAGAATGTAAGGTCGATTATATGATAACCCACGAGCCACCGTCACTTGTAAAAAGTGCTATGCTTATGCGACAGGGTAATGCTGACCGCGTTAATAAGCTTAACGGCTATTTTGAAGAGCTTGCGCGTTCGGTAAAGTTTAAGCACTGGTATTTTGGCTCCTTGCATGAGGACCGCGTTATCACACCGCACCACACCTGTGTCTTCAAAAAAACAATTGCAATTGCGCCTAAAGAAAGTAAATAGTTTTGTCGGCTTGACAAATATGATATAATATTAAAAGTAAAAACTCGTTCGGAGGTTATTTATGATTAATACCGAAAAATTATGTATGGGCTGTATGAATGATAATGACGGGGAACAGGTTTGTCCTATCTGCGGATATGACAGCTCCTTGCAAAACCCTGCACACTCTCTGCCTAAGAGATTTTTGATTAATAACCGTTATACTGTCGGCAAGGTGCTCTCGGATAACGGCGAGGGTATAACATATATCGGTTGGGATAACTCAAACGATGCGATTGTTAAGATTAAGGAATATTTTCCTGCGGGTATTGCTGTGCGTAATCCCGACACCTCGGTTTCAATGCTTACTGATAAGAAATATGTTTTCAATGAAGGCTTGCTTGAATTTTTGGAAATTAACCGAAAGATTATGAGACAATCATTAGCTTCTTTACAAGAGGTTGAAGATGTTTTTGAATATAACGGCACGGCTTTTGTTGTGTATCAGAATATTCAGGGCATTACCTTGGCTGATTTCCTTACTCGCAACGGCGGCACTTTAAAGTGGGAGCAGGCGCGAGCATTATTATTACCGCTTATTGATACTGTTAAGTCTATGAATGATATGGGAATTATACACAAAGGTATATCGCCCGAAACTATTATCGTAGGCCGTGACGGAAAGCTTCGCATTACCGATTACAGCATAAATAAATTGCGCACCTCTGATTCTGAGGTTGAAAGTGAGCTCTATGAGGGCTATGCCGCTGTTGAGCAGTACGGTATTATGGATATGCAGACCGATACTTATACCGATGTTTACGGTTTTTGTGCTACCTTATTCAGCGTGCTTATTGGTACAGTAATCCCTAAAGCCACCTTAAGGCTTGAGGACCAAAGCCTTTCTATACCGGCAAGGTTTGCTGAAGAACTTCCGCGTCACGTGTTGGCTGCCCTTGCAAACGGCTTAAAGGTTAAACCGCAAGAGCGTACACGTGATATTGAGGCGCTTAAAAATGAGCTTGTTTACGGTGAAATTGTAGAAAGCGCACCTGTGGAAAAAGCTCCCGAAGAGGTAAGCAGCAGTAAAAAAGCAGTTAAGAAAACAAAATCTAAATCAAGCGTAAAATATGTTATGATTTCGGCTTCGGTTACCGCACTTGTCTTTTTGGTGATAGGTGCAATATTACTCTTTACCGTCTTTAAGGATGATGTTTTCGGCACTCAGTCTGAATCAGGCGAGAGCACACCTATGACTTCGGCACCTGTTGTTGATGAAATAGGCTCGGTTGACAGTGATGCGGCAGAAAGCGTAAAACTTTATTCCGTACCCGATTTTGCGGGCAAAACCTATGCCGAAATTATGGATAACGAAGAAAATGAGATTTTCAAGATATCCATAAAGGATAAAACCTATTCGAGCAAGTATCCTAAAGGTCAGGTTTGCGAGCAATCGGTCAAAAAGGGCGAAGAGGTTGAAAAGGAAACTAAAATTGAGCTTGTAATAAGCCTTGGCGCTAAGGAATTTAAAATGCCTAACGTGGTAGGTCTTGACGAGCAGACCGCTAAGCTGGAGCTTTTAAAGGCAGGCTTCCTTTATGATAATATCGAAGTGCTTGAAAAATATGACGAGCAAAGCGAGCCCGATGTGATTTTAGAGCAATCTCCTAAATACAGTGAAAAGGTTAACGGAGAAATTGTTGTTGAAATCTATAAAAACACCTATCAGGGCGGAGCACCTATGGGTGATGCTGATGACGATGCGATTTTATCTGATATTATCGCAACAACACCCTAAAAAAACACTTGATTTTTTAAAACTTGTGTGTTATAATGCTTTTAGTTAGTAAGAAAGGTGAGTGGCAGACAGCCGCTCACTTTTGTTTTGCAAGGAGGTAGAGTATGGCGAATGCTGCTGAAAGGGTGTATACCCTTATTAAAGAGACGGTTGAAGCACAGGGTGTAGAACTTTGGGATGTGTGCTTTGTGAAAGAGGGCGCTTCTTGGTACTTGCGCGTTTTTATTGATAAAAATGGCGGAATTACTATTGATGACTGCACTAATGTTTCTCACGCGATTGACCCTGTTATTGATGAAGCAGACCCGATTGATAAATCCTACTATTTAGAGGTTTGCTCCTGCGGACTTGAACGCGAACTTTCAAAACCTGAACATTTTAAGAAAATGATAGGTAGCGAAATAAAGGTAAAACTTTATAAGGCGCTTGACGGTGTCAAGGAGTTTAAGGGTAAATTAGTATCGTGCGATGAAGTTGTTGCACTCGATATCGACGGCAAAACAATCGAATTTGCCTTGAAGGATATTTCAAAATCAAATTTATGTGATTTTGAATAAAAAGAAATATTATTTCGTTTGGAGGAATTTATAAAAATGGCAAAGCAAAAAAAGACTAAAAATACGGACAATACGGCAGAATTTTTTGCTGCACTTAAAATGATGGAAGAAGAAAGAGGCATACCCAAGGAATTTATAGCAGAAAAGATTGCTGATGCTATTATCGTTGCTGCTCGTAAAGATTACGGCGGAAATGAGATTGTATCTTGCGTTATTGACTGCGAAAATGAGATTTTCTCGGTTACTGCTCGTAAAACTGTAGTAGAAGAAGTTTTGGACCCTTATGTAGAAATTTCACGCGAAGATGCTGTGGCTATTGATCCTAAGGCTATAGAACAAGGTTTTGTCGACATTAAACTTGATACCAGAAAATTTGGTCGTGTTGTTGCGCAAAACTCTAAGAATAATTTCCGTCAGGGTGTTCGCGAAGCCGAAAGGGGACAGACTTTGGCTGAGTTCCAAAGCAAAACTCGTGAACTTGTAACTGCTGTAGTTCAAAAGATTGACCCAAAAACAGGTAATGCAATACTTACTATCGGTCATAGTGAGGCAACACTTCCGAAACTTGAACAGGTGCCGGATGAATTGCTTAAAGAAGGCGACCATATTAAAGTTTATGTTGTAGATGTTAAGGAAACTGACCGCGGTGCACGTATTATGTTATCCCGTACTCATCCGGGTCTTGTAAAGCGTCTTTTCGAGAAAGAAGTTCCTGAAATTTTTGACGGTACTATTGAAATTAAGTCGGTTTCTCGTCAAGCAGGTTCAAGAACTAAGATTGCTGTTTACTCACCTGACCCTGAAGTTGATGCAGTAGGAGCTTGTATAGGTCCTAAGGGCGAACGCGTTAATAATATTGTTAACGAACTTGCAGGAGAAAAAATTGATATCGTAAAATACAGTGAAGACCCGACCTTATTCGTTGCAGAAGCATTGTCACCTGCAAGAGTTGCAAAGGTTGAAATCGAGTCCGAAGATCCCAAGGTTTGTAAAGCAAAGATTCCCGAAGAACAGTTATCACTTGCAATCGGTAATAAAGGTCAAAATGTACGCCTTGCCGCAAAACTCACAGGTTGGAAGATAGATATTCACCCTGAAAGCGGTTTCTTTGGAGAATAATTTATTTAAGAGAGATTTTTATTATGAGTACTAAAAAAACACCTATGCGTATGTGTACCGCATGTCGCGAAATGAAGCCAAAAAGGGAACTTGTGCGTATCGTCAAAACTCCTGAAGGCGAAATTAAAGTAGATTTAACAGGAAAACTCAATGGTAGGGGTGCTTATGTTTGCAAGTCGAACGAATGCCTTGCGAAAGCCGAAAAGATTAACGCTTTATCACGTGCCTTTTCTTGTCAAATCTCGGCAGAGATATATGCGCAACTCGAAAAGGAGTTAGAAGCGGTTGAATAATAAGATTTTAACCCTTTTGGGTTTTGCTTCAAAGGCGGGTAAACTTGATTTTGGTATGCAAAAAGCAGTTGAATCAATAAAGAAAAATAAAACCAAGTTAATTGTTACCGCTTGTGATGTGTCCGAAAAATCGATAAAAGAAATTTCGTTTTTTGCTCGTGATAAAAAAATCCAAGTATTCACTTTAGATGAAGTGAAAATTGAAAATTTATCTACTGCGGTAGGTAAAAAATGCGGTATTATTTCCGTTAATGAAAACGGTTTTGCCGATGCAATTTCTAAAATATTAGGAGGCTATGCCAATGACCAATAAATATAAAGTAAGTGACCTTGCTAAAGACTTTGGTATGAGTTCAAAAGAAGTAATTGCTTTAGTTAATGAAATAACAGGTTCAGAAAAGAAAGCCAGTACAACTTTGAACGAATCCGAAATAGGTCAATTTTTTGATAGAATAACTAAAGACAATGCTGTAAAGAACTTTAAGTCTTATTTTGAAACAGGTGCTGAAGCGCGTGAAAAGGCTAAAAAGGCGCGTGAAGAAGAAAAGAATAAGAAACTTTTAGAGCAAATGGCAATTTTGGAACAACTTAAGGCTGCGGCCGCTGCTCAAAATGGTGAAGTAGCGCCTGAAAAGAAGGAAGAACCTAAGAAGGTTGAAAAGCCAAAGGCTGAACCAAAGAAAGAAGAGCCCAAGAAAGAACAACCTAAAAAGGTAGAAAAACCGAAGGCTGAGCCTAAGAAGGAAGAGCCTAAAAAAGAAGTTAAGAAGGAACATAAGCCTTCTGACCCTCAACCATTCGTTTCTAAGAAGAAGGATAAGGTTGCAGGTGAGGCTCCAAAAAGAGGACCTGCCGAAATTCGTCATATTGATACTCGTACATCTAATATCAATATTGATAAATATAACGAAAAATATGAAAATATTGCTCCTGCAAACTCGATGAAGGATAACTTCTCACGTAAGCAGAAGATTAAGCAAAAATCTCAGGATTACCGCCGTCCGCAAGGTGCAAAGCGTGAAACTGAGGCTGATAAAATGCGTCGTTTACAACTTGAACGCATCAAAAAGACACCTATTACTGTTACTGTTGGTGATGAAATCACAGTAGGTGAGTTGGCAGCTGCAATGAAGAAGACCGCTGCGGAAGTTATTAAAGAACTTATGAAACTTGGTATGATGGCGGCTGTTAATCAGGTTATCGACTACGATACTGCTGAAATCGTTGTAACCGAAATGGGTGCAAAGATTGAGCGTCAGGTTGTAGTTACCATTGAAGAAAAGATTATGGACGTAACCGAGGACTCTGCAGAAGACTTAAAGCCACGTAGCCCTGTTGTAGTTGTAATGGGTCACGTTGACCACGGTAAAACATCCTTGCTTAATGCTATTCGTGATACAGCCGTTACAAATACCGAAGCAGGTGGTATTACACAGCATATAGGTGCCTACCGCGTAAAATGTAAGGGACAGGATATTACCTTCCTTGACGCGCCCGGACACGCGGCATTTACCGTTATGCGTCAGAGTGGTGCTATGGCTACCGATATTGCAATTCTTGTAGTAGCTGCCGACGACGGCATTATGCCACAAACCATCGAGGCTATTAATCACGCAAAGGCTGCTAAGGTGCAAATAATAGTAGCAATCAATAAAGTGGATAAGCCGACTGCCAACCCCGACAGAATTATGCAACAGCTTACCGAGCACGAGCTCGTTCCTGAAGAATGGGGTGGCGACATTATATGTGTTC
>JAZNSZ010000017.1:0-2560 GCA_045591465.1 Acutalibacteraceae bacterium
CCATGGCAACGATCCGACTTCGCCCCGCCCACAGCATCCAAAAGTGCAGTGTTACCTCCGACTTGATAGTCCTTCTCTGGCAAAGGCTGAACATTCTGTATTGGGATTCTGTCGTGAATGACCTCGGAAAAACTGTCAAAAAATACCGTGGATACCAATATGTTCCCATCAAGTTTTTTCTGCTTTTCGAGCATAGAATTAAAGCCGTCAATAGTTTCCTTCTCTAATTTTTTCATTGATCCGCTTCTGTCGAGAATAAATACGAGCTCTGTTGTATTGTTTTTCATATAAAAACCTCTCTTTCATTCAGTATATATATTATATCATTTTGAAAGAGAGGTTTGGTCGTTTTAAAAGAGACAATTAATACCCCAAAAGCGGTTGGTCAAAATCAAGTAATACCATATTTACCATATTTACGTCATACATCTGCTCTTTTATACAGTGTTCGATTATAATATCAAACTTGCTACTGCTCGATAGTAAATATCCAAGTGTTTTTAAAAGACGATTAGTTTCGTTAATATCCAATTTAAGCGCAATAGCAAAGGCAATCGCCGTTGATTTGCTTGGACGGTAATCATTGTTGCATTTTATTTTTGAAAAAATTTTTCTGTCAACGTTGGCTCGCTTGTAGCATTCAACATCCGTGATCCCTTTTTTGTCTATGTAATAAAGTAGCGTTTCCGAAAAGCTTTTATCCATTCGTTTTAAAGCTTCAATTATGGCATCACTTTGGTACAATATAAGCACAACAACAATTCATCGTTGATGGATTGAGTGTTGTGCTTATTTTTGTTATAATAAGAATGCAATGACTGACGGGGCGCACTTAGAACTTCGCGTTCGGAATAAAAACTGTCAGCCGCATTCTTATTATAAAGATTCGATTAAGCAGGTTGTTCTATTTTTTGGGGTATGGGGTACCCCATACCCCAAAAAATACGTTCGCGTCACGAGCCAAAATGAGTCGTAATAAGCTTTAGCGGAGGAATTGCAAACAAAAACAAAAAGAAAGGAAAAAGAATGATTAGTGTAGGAATTGACGTTTCAAAAGACAAAAGCACGGTGTGCTTTCTGAAGCCTTGTGGGGAGGTATTGGTAACTCCGTATGACGTATTACATACGCAAGGAGAATTGACGGAGTTGGTAGAGCACATACGCTCTTACGATGAAGAAGCGCGTGTAATACTCGAAGATACAGGACATTACCATTTCCCGATTGTAAAATTCTTGTTGGATAATGGCATTTTCGTATCTACTGTAAATGCTCTGAGAATGAAAAAATACTGTTCTCAAAGTATACGCAAAGCAAAGACTGACCGAATTGACGCAGTGCGTATTGCCTCTTATGGACTTACATATTGGAATGAGCTTATTCAGGCATCGCCATTAGATACCGTGTACCGAGAGTTACAAATGCTTTCGAGGCAATACCACCGTACCGTTTCGCTATTTATTAAAGCAAAGCAGCACCTTATTGATTTGGTTGACCAAACAATGCCGGGAATACAGAAGCTGCTACAAAACTCTGCGGAAAACCAAAAGTTAACCAATTTTGTAGTGCGGTATTACCATTTTGAAAGAATACTCTCTATGTCTGAGCAGAAATTCATTAACGATTACTGCAAGTGGGCAAAAAAACAAGGATACCGCGGCTTACACGAACGTAAGGCAAAGGAAATCTTTGCTTTAGCTCAAAGCGGTATCCCCGTCCTTCCAAACACCCAATCGACCAAAATTGTTGTGGAAGAAGTTGCGAGGGCGGTTAATGAATTAGACGGCTCTCGCAGAACTATTATAGCACAAATGCAGGAACTTGCCAAGACCCTACCTGAATTTTCTTTGGTAAGATCTTTTAATTGTGTTGGAGATATTCTCGCACCACTACTAATTGCAGAGATTGGCGATGTTAGGAGATTTAAAAACAAGCATTCTTTAATTGCTTATGCGGGCATAGATGCACCTCCGTACCAATCCGGTACGTTCTTCGCTACTGAAAGGCACATCTCAAAACGCGGAAATGCATATCTGCGCAAGGTAGGCTTTGAGGTTATGCAGTGCCTTATTAAGCATTCTCCGGAAGGTGATCCTGTTTACGACTTCATTCAGAAAAAACGCTCCGAAGGTAAGGCTTGCACCGAAGCAATGATTGCCGGCCTTAACAAATTCTTGCGTGTTTACTATGGCAAAGTGAAAGAAATTATGCCGTAATCTTAGTAAACCTCATATACAGCAGGCGGCTAAAAAATGATATTTTATCCGCTATCTTTTTCTGCGCTCTTTTTTGAATTTAAGAGTGCAGATTTTTTATTAAACTTTTTTCGCAAAACCTATTGACTTTATTTAGCAGGTTTTTATTTACATAAAGAAAGGAAACAAACATGAAGCTTTTAATAGTCGGTTCAAGGAGCATTACGGATTTTGATTTGTCACCGTACGTTTCCGACGATGTGGATATGATTATAAGCGGCGGCGCGAACGGTATCGACACGTTAGCCGAGCAATATGCAGATGGGCATAGGATATCCAAGGTTATAATTCGCCCACGTTACGAGCT
>JAZNSZ010000018.1:0-75412 GCA_045591465.1 Acutalibacteraceae bacterium
ACCTTACATAGCTAAAACCTAACCTTCTTAATTATTTGAAATTCGGCGTCTTCGACGTCTGTTTCGTTATGCCTATTTTTACCGTTATGCAATTCACAACATTTTTACTTTTTAGACTTGACTTTTAATAGTTAGTCTCTACTGATATGATACCTTAAATTAGAGAAAAAGAAAAGTCTTTTTTCTTTACTTCTAAAAACATAATTGGTATAATAGTTACAACGAATTAAAAAAGGACTGATATTATGAAATATTTAGTTTTATTATGCGATGGTATGGCAGATACGCCAAATGCCGCATTAAACAATAAAACACCTATGGAATTGGCAAACAAGCCAATTATTGATAAACTTGCTAAAACTTCGGTGGTTGGTATGTGCCGTACGGTAGGCGCAGGTTTAAAACCCGGTAGCGATGTTGCCAATCTTTCGGTTATGGGTTACGACCCTTATGTTTGTTATACAGGGCGTTCGCCTTTGGAAGCGGCGTCTATAGGAGTAAACCTAAAAGATACCGACGTTGCCTTGCGTTGTAATATTGTAACTCTCTCGGCTGAAGAAAAGTACGAAGAAAAAACAATGGTAGATTATTGCGCGGGTGATATTTCTACCAAAGAGGCACACGAGATAATCAAAACTATTGATAAAGAACTCGGTAACGACATATATAAGTTCTACGGCGGTGTAAGTTACAGGCACTGTCTTGTGTGGGATAATGGCACTACCGAACTCGGAAATATGACACCGCCACACGATATAAGTGGTAGGGTTATTGGCGAGTATTTGAGTGATAACCAAAATGCACAGCCTTTAATTGAACTCATGAAAAAGAGTTATAATATTTTAAAAGACCACCCCGTAAATATTGAAAGACGCAAAAAAGGGCTTAACGAAGCAAACTCGATTTGGCTTTGGGGCGAGGGTAAAAAACCCGTTTTGCAAGATTTTTACATAAAGAACGGTGTTAAGGGTAGTGTGGTAAGCGCTGTTGACCTTTTGAAAGGTATTGGTATTTGCGCTAACATGGAAACACCCGACGTGGAAGATGCAACAGGTTATCTTGACACCAATTTTGAAGGCAAGGCAAAAGCCACCATTGAAGCTTTCGAAAAGGGTAACGATTTGGTTTATCTTCATATTGAAGCCCCCGACGAATGTGGTCACCGCGGTGAAGCCGAAAACAAGGTAAAGGCGATAGAACTTATTGAAAACCGCGCGTTAAAATCTATTTTGGAGTATCTTCAAAACAGCGGTGAAAACTTTAGAATTTTGATTATGCCTGACCATCCGACTCCACTTGATATAAAAACCCATTCAAGTGAGCCGGTTCCGTTCCTTATTTATGATAGTCAAAGGGAAGAAAACGGGGTAGAATGCTTTACCGAAAAGGCGGCAGCGGCTACCGGAATTTTCATAGAACACGGTCCGGCAGTTATGGATAAATTGCTCGAAAAATAAGAACAAAAAATTGACTAATATTTTCCTGTTTTTGTTATTATGTAAACTGAATCAACCTTAAAAGTTTTTCAACTTATCCACCAAGATTTTAACAGTTTTGGGGCTTGTACCACTTATAAAGAAGGTTTTTCGGTTGTTTTTGGTGGAAAACCATGTGGATAAGTTGGATAAACCCGAATTTGTGTATAATGACAATAAAAAATTTATGTAAAGTATTTCGATGCTTTTCGACAAAAAATTTACTCAGCAGAAAAGGACATTTATGAAGCGTACAAAACTTAAGGACAGACTTCTTCCAAACTATACAAAAGGTGAAGAAATTTTTAACATGGTGTCGCACATTGTGGGCGGTGCCGCAGGTATAGCGGTGGCGGCTTTATGCATTGTGAAAGCCTTTTTGAATAATGATGCTTATCAGATAGTAAGCGCATTCATTTATGGCTTTTCCATGATTATTCTCTATACCATGTCAAGCATCTATCACGGTCTGATTCACGTGACCGCAAAAAAGGTTTTTCAGGTTATTGACCATTGCGCAATTTTTTTGTTAATTGCAGGAAGTTATACTCCTATTGCATTGTGCTCTGTCAGGGAATACAACACGGCTTTGGGTTGGAGTCTTTTTGGGTTTGTTTGGGGCATGGCGGTTTTGGGTATCGTATTTAACGCTATAGATTTAAAAAAATATGCCTTATTTTCTAATATATGTTATATAGCGGTTGGCTGGTGTGTAATATTTATTGTGAACCAAATAATAAAAGCTATTTCGATTTCGGGATTTTGGTGGTTACTTGCGGGCGGTATATCGTATACAATAGGCGCTGTTCTTTACGGAATTGCAGGTAGGTATGGATATAAATATGTGCATTCCATTTTCCATTTGTTTGTAATAATGGGTAGTATTTTGCAATTTTTTGCCATCATTTTTTATGTATTGATATAATAAATCTCAAAGTTTGCGGTTACATTTGTATAAAATCGAAAAAATATAAAAAGATATAAAAAAAGGTTGCAATTTTGTAACCTTTTTGTTATAATAAGTCTTGTAAATGTTACAAATTGTAATTTTTGGTAAGGATGTGACCGTTATTTTTAAGGATTTGATTGAAGAAGCACTTAATAAGGTTTCCAAATTCGCAAACAATAATAAGGTTTTAGTTAGATTTGCTTCTTTTGCATTGGTTGCAGTAATCGCTTTGATAGTAACCGTGCTTTCATGCAATATTACTATTGGTTTTAATGTTAACTATTCGGGCGAGAATATCGCTGTTGTAAAAAATACTTCGGTTTTCCAAGTTGCGAAAAACGATGTTATTGAAAATCTTGGCTCTAAAGATTGTGAAGACGAAATTTTAAAACCCAAGTTTAGTTTGACTTTAACCACTAAAGAAAGCCTTTATGATGATTCTGAATTAGCGGATGCTATTATTGAGAATACCGACAGTATTGGTTTTTCTTCTGCGCTAACAGTGAACGGTGAAGTTTTGGCGTTCGCTGACCGCAAAGAATTGGATCAGTTGGTTGATACAGCGCTTTGTAAGTATTATGTTAAAGGTGCTGAAAATACATCTACTTTCGTTGACGATGTAGAAGTAGCAGAAGGCTATTGCCTTAAAGAAAATATTAAGAATTCGGCTCAGGTAAAGAAATTGGTAGATAAGTTAAAGGTTAAAACCGTTTCTACCGTCACTGAGGAGTCGACCGTAAAATATTCTACAAAAACCGTATATACAAGCAAGGAAACACGCGGTTACCAAAAGGTTACTACTAAAGGTGAAAACGGTCTTAAGACCGAAACTTGCGTGGTAGAAACTGTTAATGGTAAAGAGACTGCAAAAACCGTTGTTTCTAAAAAGGTTTTAAAAGAACCTGTTCAAAAGGTTGTTGTAAAAGGTACTGCAACCCCTATGGCTACTGCAACACAACGTGCCGAGGCAAAATCTGCCGGATTTATTTGCCCAATGAACAAAAGGGATATTAAAATGATATCTGCTTATTGGGGCGATGGCAGAGGTCATAAGGCAATCGACTTTGCGGGAGATACCGGTTCACCGTTGTTCGCTGCTAAAGCAGGTAAGGTAACATTTGCCGGTTGGGATGGCAACTATGGTTATGCAGTTGTTATCGACCACGGTAATGGATATCAAACAAGATATGCCCATGCAAGTGCTCTTTGTGTTAAAAAGGGTCAAACCGTTTCACAGGGTCAACAGGTTGCCAAACTTGGTAATACAGGACGTTCAACAGGTCCGCATCTCCATTTCGAAATTTTGAAAAATGGCAATCAGGTTAACCCCGCACCATATATTGGTTATTAATAAGAGTATACACCCGTTCAAACGAACGGGTGTGTTTTTTTATAAAGATTTTAAATAAAAACTGTATATAATACAAGCACCCGCTCATATTTTTTAATACGAAAGGATGCTATTTTATGAAGTTTGTTATAATTACAAAAAAACATTTAATGTTCGCGGTCGGTATTTTTATGGCAATGATTATTGCAATTTTAGGCTCGGTTAATATCTTCGCTGACCAAAACCGTCTATTGCCGATATACTGCGTTGAAACCGATAAAAAACAGGTTGCAATTTCGTTCGATGCGGCTTGGGGTAACACTAAAAAGGTACAAAATCTTTATTATGCTAATTTTTCGAACTTGTAACCGACTTTAACGTTAAGTTTTCTTTCTTGCTCGTTAGTTTCGGCGTTGGTTTCAAATTCCTCGTGAACATATATTGTTGAAATAAAGGAATCCATAATTTCTTTTGAAAGTTCCGTAAATTTCTTATGTTTTATTAAGTCTTTAACAACAGGGTTGCTTAAATTGAGTTTTGGGTCGGTTGCTAATTTTTCTTCGCATTTTTTTAGTTCGGCTTCCATTTTATCCCTTTCATTGCGCTTAAGGTTGGCTCGTTCTAGAAAATCTTCATATACCCGCTTTTGTTCGGGGTCACGTCTTACCTCTGCCATCATATCGTAAAAACCGCCAAGTTGATCATTGATTGTTGCTAATGATTTTTTTAGCTCGTTAATACGAATTTCAATCTCTGAAGTTTGAGATTTGACTTGTTTGTTCTTTCTATCGTTCAGACTCTTTTCTAAATCTTTATATTTTTCTAGCTGTTCATTTAGTTTATTAAGAATATATTCTGAAAGCACGTCTTCATTTATAGAGTGGGACGTGCAAACTATTTTATTATCACCATTTGATTTATAAGAACGGCAGACGTATCTTGTACTAACCTTATCCTTATATTTGGTTTGAATTTTAGCCATCGCCCTTTTACACTCGTCGCATTTTAAATGTCCTGCAAAAATCGAAATATTTTGAGTAAAATTTATATCTCGCGTTGTGGTTTTAAGGCGTTCCTGAACCTTGTTAAATATTTCCTTATCAATAATAGGTTCGTGACAATTTTCAGCAATTACCCATTCCTCTGGCTTGTATTGTTTTGGATCGTCTTTTTCGTTGAAAATTCTATGGTCAGTTTTATGTTGAACTAAATCGCCACAATGCACACGATTTTGCAAAATGCGTTGAACAGTTGAATAAGTCCAACTGTTTGTAGTTTCTAATTTTTTGTAATTTTGATAATTTAATCCTTGCTGTTTCTTGTAAACTGAAGGGCATACAACCCCCATATCGTTTAATTTTTTTGCTATAGTATTTTTACCAGTTCCTTTTAAAAACTCTTCAAAAATAAACTCAATTACGTGACGGACTTCTTCGTCAATTATTAAATGATTTTTATTTTCGGGGTCGCGTTTGTAACCATAACTTGGAAACGCTCCAAGGAACTGACCTTTTGAAGCTCTGATTTTAAACGTACTAATCAGATTTTTTGATAAACGCCGTGAATAAGCCTCATTGAATATATTTTTAAATGCGGCATCTATGCTAAATTCACCTTCGGCAAGGTCAACACTATCAAAAAGAGCTATAAATCGTGTGGGGTATTTTTTAAATGTTTTGAGCATATACTCGCCAGCTTGTACGTAGTTTCGGGCAAATCTTGATAAGTCCTTAACTATAATGCAATTTATATGACCTGCTTTTAAATCGTTAATCATTTCCATAAAGGCAGGTCGCTTTAAATCGTCTGTTCCCGATATACCATCATCAACATATTCTTTATAAAGATTAAATTCATCACTATGTGAATTTATATATTCATTCAAAACAATCTTTTGATTTATTATGCTTTCTGAAGAACGGTCTGCACCCTTTCTTTCATCTGCTTTTGAAAGCCTTATGTATAGGGCGGTCGAATACACTTTTTTTGTAGCCATAATGCACCTCTAAATTTAATATTCTGTATCTTCATTACCTATTATATCAAACGGTGGGTACAAACTCAAGCTTTAATTTGAAAAAAGCATAAAAAAAATAGAGGGTGCTTCCGCACCCTCGTTAGAGTAATATGTATCAAGGAGATCGTTAAGGCAATCTCCGAACGATTTACCTTGTTCGAAAACGTCTTCGAACTCAATGGTAACCTTTCTCATAGGTTTGCCGCCTTTCCGATTAAAATAATTATTTAAGGCGGTAACGTTCTCACGTTACCCGATATTAAATTGTATGTAGACTGAAATTGAAAAATGTCTATCTATCGCAAGTTTTAGGACTGCGTAGATAACTAACTTTACAACTGTAAATTTCAGCCTCATAATTATTATAGTTCGAGTATTTTTAGGGGCGGGGCGAAAACCTATGAAGTGAAAAATTTTGCAAAAATTTTTATTGGGGAAGCTCACGGCAGGGGTGCAACCCCATAGTGCGAAGTAGATTTGACGGTCGTCAAATCATACTGAGTACTATCTGCCGAACCGCTTTTTAGAACTTCTATACTGAAGTAAAGGCGGTGATTATTATGGCAAAAATGAAAGCAACAGTTAGAAATGGTCGGACAAATTCAGCAGGGCGCGTTTTCAACGCTAACCACAACACAAGGGCAGAAACACGAAATCTTGAGGGGCATATCGACCACACCCGAACAGCGCAAAATCTAAATTTTAAGTTTTACGCCGACGGCAACATTGAAAGGTGCGACAGTTTTGATTCAAAGATTTTTGAGTTATCTCAATATGAGATTTATTACGGCGAGGGGCAAAATGCCAAAAACGAACGCTACAAGGCAGACGGACACCCTGAACGCTGTAAAACGGTTTCGGAGGTTTACGCTCACCCGAAAACCGCGCCACTCGAAACTATTTTACAGCTTGGCAATATGCACACCGATATTCCCCCTGAGGAAAGACGGCGCATTTTGACGGCTTCGGCATTTCAGCTAATAGACATTTTAAGGGCAAAGTATGGGGACAATTTAAAGATACTATCGTATTCGGGGCATCAGGATGAAAAATGCGAACATGGACATCTGAGATATTGTTTTGTCAGTAGGGATAAATTTAATTATTCTGTTTGCAACCAATCTCAAGCGTTCAAACAAATGGGTATTGACCGCCCTGACACAAGCAAAAAAGAGGGCAAATACAACAACCCCTTAATGACCTTTTCCGAAATGTTGAGAAGCACGTTTTACGACCTTTGCGAGAAAAACGGCGGTATTGAGATTGACCGCGAGGTCAAAAACCCAAGCCAAAAGCACAGGGATATATTAGAGTATAAGTGCGAACAACTGCAAAAGAATGTTGCAGAATTGACGGCAGAGCGCAACACCCTGCGCGACCAAAACAACATTACAAAAACCATTCAGGCAAGTTTCGACGAGGTTGAAATCGACATTGAAGCCGAAGCGGTGCCACAACGCACCCACAGGGGTCAGGTTGTCGAAGCCGAAAAGGTCAAAATCAAGAAAAGTGATTTGGATTGGCTGAAAGACCGTGCAAGGCTCGCTATCGGTATTAAAACGGCTTTTGACAAACTGCAGCGGTATGGCAAACAGCTTTGGCAAGATGTCAGTAGGGATAAAATTGTTGCCGATTTGACCGAGAGAGCCGAAAGAGCCGAGCGCAAAGCAAGGGAAAAAGAGGCAACCGCAAAACGCCTGACCGAAAATCTTGACCGAGCTTATGAACAGCTACAAGACCAAGAGGAATTTATGAAGCGCGTGGGAATTTGGCAAAGATTTTGCAATTTTATAAAAGAGAAATTCAGGGAACGTCAGGAAGCTGAACACTCCGACCGCACCCGATAAAAAGAGGTATTTATATGGAAAATTTAGACTTAAACAAGGTCATAGACTCAAATGAAAGCATTGAAAGTGCGGAAGCAAGGCTTGAAACCGTAAAAGCAGAGGTAAGCATAGAGGAAGCCATGCGCGAAGCCTTTTCAAAAGACCTTACACCCAAAATCTTGCGCCGTAAGGTGCGCTATAAAAGGGTAAACGGCGTAAAAGTGGAGTTTGCAGAGGTAACTGTTTACGAAACCGAGCTTAACGACTTGGTAGAAGCCGTTAAAACTCCTGCAAGGATAAAGCAAAATTACGAAAAATTGCAAACTCTCGGCGTACAGCTAAAGCGCGAAACCTCGCAAACCGAAATTTATAAACGCTGTATTGAGGCAGAGGCACAAATTAAACAGCTAAAAACCGAAATAATGCTTTTAGAGGCGAAAGTTAAGGAACGCGACCGCGAAATCGCAGAAATACAGACACAAGGCGCAGAGCCATATATTGACTATGAGGAACAAACCTTTGATTTAGAAATTTAACCAATCAAGACTTGCCGTTTCGGGCAGGTCTTTTTTCGTCGGCACACGGCGTAAAAGCGCCGTCAGGTATAGACCGCCGTATGTGTCCTCAATAAAATCAATGCTATTTTCGACCGTTTCAAAGCCGTTAAAATGGGTTTCGAGGTATATCGCGCTGTCGCTGTCCTTTTGGCAGAACGCCAACATTTTACGGTGTGAAATCCGCCCGTCGTGTTCGGTGGTCGTAGGCTTTTCAAGGCTACGGCTACCACACCACCGCTTGAACGTCGGGCGGTCGCCCTCGTCGTCATTGCCTTTGGTGAGATACACCGCAAGAGCCGTCAATCCGTCCTTTTCAAAACGCAAACGCTCGGCTGATACCGTCCCCTGTCCCCAAAGAGCAGAAAGCTCGTCCCTGCTCAAGCCGTCTGTGATAACAAGGTGGGCGTGTAGGCGTTGGTGTTCCTCGCCATACTCAATTATGTATATATATTTAGGCTCAAGCCCTGCGTTTGCATACTTGCGTTTTACTCGGCGCAGAAAGTTTTGCACCGCCCTTTGACAGTCGGCGACCGTTTCGGGTAGGCGGTCATCTTCAAAGGTCAGCGTAACAAAAAGGTCTTTTTCGTTAAAATTGGTGTGCAAGAGCCTACGCAGACGGTCGGTGGCGTGTCGGTGGTTTAGCCTTTTTTGTATTTCGGTTGTCGGCTTCTTTCGTTTGCCTCGTCCTCTCTCTTGGGTGTAAACAGGGTAAATTGCTACCTCAATGTAGTCCCCACAAGTGTATTTTCTCTCTCGATATGTTCTTTGCATAATGTTGTCCTTTCTGTTTGTGGTTGTTGAGTTAATACCTTTTACAAGCTCGGCAAAACCGAAGCAGTCGGCAAGGGTTAGTATAGAATTTATAAAACTCTATAATAATTATAGTTTGATTACATTTTTGATCGAGGGGCGAAAATAAGAAAAGGCGTGCATTTTTGCACACCTCAGTTGTAACACATTATGTATTGATATTTGTCGTAAAATATGATATAATTAATTTGTTAATAAACTTGAATTTTAAAGGCGGTCGTCTTATGAATAAAATTATCGATTTTATTGCCCGATGGAATAAATCAACAAAAATTCTAATTTCAATAATTTTAGCACTAATCATTCTTTTTATGTCTATTTTCATTCCAACCTATAAGCAATACTCATATTATAAAAATGAAATGGCAATTAAAAATTACAATAGTTGGTGTGAAATATTAAATATTGCTAATAAAGTATATAATATTCAAAATATTGATGATCTTAAATTGTGTCGCGGATATATAAATGGTGTTATATATGCAACACACTCCGAATTATTGCCAAATTTTCACGGGCAACCCACCTATACTTATTTTTTAACATTAAATTATGACAGTTTTATTGCAGATGTCGTTTCAAACAATAATTACGAAGAAGAAAAAAGAAACGAAGCATTTTTACTTTTGAAAGAAATTAGTTTAGAGTTACAGGAATTGTGTGAAAAAATACTTGATATTTCTGAAAACAATAAATCTGCACTAATTGAAAGGGATTCTAAAATTTATAAGGAAGCAGAAAAGCTTATACACGATTTTTGCTATGAACAGGGTAAAATAATTTATGATTTTAACCATTCTTAAATTCTACTTTATAGAAAATAGCAACTACTATTTTTAGTAGTTGCTATTTTTGTACCTTTTTGCTTTTGTCGTGGGGGAATGATGACACACAGGATTTAATCGATATTTTAAAGGAATATGATGTTCCTGCAACATTTTTTGTCGTGGGCGCTTGGGTGGATAAATATCCCGAATCGGTAAAGGCGCTGTCTGATGCGGGGCATCAAATACAAAACCACTCAAATACCCATCCGCACATGCCACAGCTTTCGCGTGAGCAAATGAAAGACGAAATTGAAAGTTGCAACAAGAAAATCGAAGCGGTAACGGGCGTTTGCCCAACCCTTTTGCGCCCACCCTACGGCGATTATGATAACACCCTGATAGAAACCATGACCGAACTTAATATGTATACAATTCAGTGGGATGTTGATAGCCTTGACTGGAAAGATAATGCAACACCCGATAGCATTTGCAAAAGGGTAACGAGCAAGGTCAAAAACGGCTCTATAGTGCTGTTCCATAACGATGCCGACCATACACCCGCAGCACTTCCCAATATTCTCAAATGCTTAAAAGACGAGGGGTACGAATTTGTGTTTATAAGCGACCTTATTTACACCGAAAATTACGAAATCAAACACGACGGAACGCAGTGCAAAATATCGTAAAAAAAGACGGCTAATGCCGCCCTTTAAAGATTACAAATAATGGTGATGGAATTGTAGACCTACGAACGATTTGTCGAATTGTCTTGACAAATTACCGTATGTGATATATAATACAAGTGAAATAAGGCACACCGTATAGACGGCTAACCTATTTTTGTAGTTAAAAAGATAACCGCAACTTTTGGTCGAGGGCGGTTATTTTTTTATGCTTAAAATGTACCCAATCACAAGCACCATAAGAATTATGATAAATGCTTCTTGTTCCATAGCATCACCCCCTTATATTTCAAGGGGGCATATACCCCTTGAAACATCAAAGGGTTAACCGCCTACCGTATAGGCATACCTTATTCCGTTTGCTATTATAACATATATCGACAATATCTGCAACAGTAATCTTTTTAAACTTTTTATAAAAAAGTCTTTACTTTTTTATAGAATGATGATTCTCTTGACTGGAGAGAAAATGCTACGCCAGAAAATATTGCCAAACGGGTAACAAGCAAGGTTAAAAACGGCTCTATAGTCCTTTTCCACAATGACGCCGACCATACACCCGCCGCTCTCCCCAATATTCTCAAATGCTTAAAAGACGAGGGTTATGAGTTTGCGTTTATAAGTGATTTGATATTAAAGGATAATTACGAAATCAAACACGACGGAACGCAATGTAAAAAAGACGGCGCTGAATAGCACCGTCTTTTTTAGTGAAGAGTGAAAAGTGAATAGTGAAGAGTTTCGGTGTGCCTTCGGCACGGATATAAATTGGAAAAGCAGTGGCACTGCGACACAATGACTTGGGGGTTAATGTGTGTGTTTTCTTGTGTGTGATTTTCAAAGATATAAAATATTCCTCCTTCGTTTATTTCATTTTTAAATTCCTCTTACATTGTATTATCTAAATACAATATTAGTATTATAGAAAAATATTTAAAAAGCAAGAAAAAAAGACGGCGATTTTTCGCCGTCTTTTTTCTATTTTTTGATATGTTAGTGTTGGGAATTAACCACAGATAGCATCTATTGCGATTTTAGCAAAATCGGTGTTATCAATTTTGCCATTGAGTTTTTCAGAGCCAACACCTACACCAAATGTTCTTACATCAACACTGGAATGTACGTTAGATGTGAATAAAGAATTATCAAGTGCGTAGTTGCCACTTGGAAGTGTCACACCGCCGGTTTCGTGGTCGGAAGTGATAATAAGTAATGTATCAGGATTTTCTTTCATGAACTTAAGAATTACTGCAACTGTGCGGTCAACGGTAATAACATTATTGACTTTACCATTGATATTTTGCTTATGGCCCCAAGTATCACCAGCGGTGCTTTCCACCATAAGGAAGAAGCCGGTGCCTTTATTCTTTAAGCGGTTAAGAGCAACTTCTGTGCAACGTGCAAGAGTATTAGATACTTCGAGAACGCCTTCTTTAAAGAAACCGAAGAAGGGTTTTTGACGAAGCGGGTCTTCGTTAAGGGCGTTATTAAATTTGCCAAACTCGGTTGCAACAAGGAATTTTGATAAATCTACTTTTGAGAAATCGGCATCGCCCTTATAACCTTGACCGATTATAACATCGGGTTTAAATTGTGCATAAGCTTGTGCAATTTCCAGATAGTTGCTTCTAGAAGAATTGTGAGCAACGAAGGCTGCCGGTGTAGCGCCGGCAATATCATCGGTGGTAACAATACCAATCATTTTGCCCTTTTTTCTTGCCTTTTCTGAAATATTCTCTAAAATTTTACCGTCTAGGGTTATACCGAGGTGTTTGTTGTTTGTCTTAACACCGGTAGCTAAGGCTGTACCTGCAGCCGCAGAGTCGGTAGCAGAAGCAACCCCACTTAAAGTGCTCAAAGAACTAGTAACACATGTGCCGTTATTCTGGAATTGATTTAATATTGTGCCGGAATCGAGTAATAAATCCTTACTAAACTTTTCAGCCAATACAATATCATTTGGACCCATACCGTCGCAAATCATCATGATAACGTTTTTTGGTTTTTTGTATGTCATTGAAAGTATTTGTTGAACTTCCGATTTAGTAATGGTGATTTCGCCGTCGGTGTACCAATCGGTATAACTAGGGTCAATAGCGCCACAACTTTGGCACTTTCCGTTTACATATTTATGACCCAAAGCTCTGGCAACTGTGATTCCGCAGAGTTTACATACAGAAGCCTTAACGCAAGTAGCGGCATTGTAAGAGTGTTTGCAGTCTTTTGCGTTTGCGGTAACATTAGAACTGGTTTTATCGTTTGCAGTGTTCTTGTTACTTGAAGTGGTTTTGTCGCTCGAAGTGGTACTGTTTGTACCGGTTTGAACAGAGGAATTACCTGTAGAAGAATTTGTACTAGAGATAATTTGGTCGCCCTCTTCATAGAACGATTCATAGGTTGCGCCTGAGTTACAGGAACAAAGGGTAAAGAGCATTACTATAATACAAAGTACGGATAAAATCTTCTTCATTTGTTTTTCACCTTTCTGTTATTAATGTTCATTCAATTTTAACATGTAGTATAAATTCAATCAATAAACAAAACAAATTAAAACCTTTCAAAAACAAATATTTTTAATTATACTTACTGCGTAACTGCGAAATGGTAATCGTGATTTTAAATATAGATGCTATTGGTGTGAAAAGTTTACCAATTTGTCGAATAAAAAAATATATATTCTTAATTTGTATAAAATGCATTTTTACGACTTGACTTTAATATAAAACCGCATTACAATCAATAGTACAAATAAACGAAAAAACTTTTCAAAATAAATATTTATACAAAGGTATTTTTATATGAGATTGGAAAATATTAACCCTTTTGTTCGCAGAGCATTTTTTCGCAATGTTGCTCCGGAAGTGAAAATGGTGAAAAATGTAGATTGCAGGTTGTTTTATATATTAGAAGGCAGCGGTAAAATCACTGTGAATGGCGTTGCTTATGAATTCAATAAGGGCGCTTTGGGAATCTGGAAATCGGGGAGCAAATACTGCTGGGATTTTAAAAAAAGCAATAAATGCAAATTGGCAATAATTCACTTTGATTATACTCAAAATCACAGAGAAAAAACTGAAAAACAGATGCTTATAACAGAGCCTTTTTTAGACGAAGACTTAATTTTTCATACGGATTCATTGGTCGATTCGGAAATTCTTAATGAACCGATTTTTCTAAATAATATGCACATCTTTAAACCGAAACTGATGAATATAATAAACGAGTATGATGAAAAAAGGCTATATTATGGTGAAATGTGTTCGGGAATGCTTAAACAATTCATAATAGAAATAGTTAGATATGTATCAGCTAATGTTGAAATTCAAACAAAAATCGAACCGATTTTAGAGTATATAAGAACACATTACAATGAAGATATTTCAAATGCTTCATTAGGGAAAATGGCCAATTATCATCCGCATTATATCAATTCGCTTGCGAAAAAATATATGGGCACAACGCTTCATTCGTATCTTAATGAAATAAGATTGGGAGAGGCGCTTAAACTTATTATAAATACAAGTGAAAGTATTGAAAATATAGCGTTTCGTGTTGGTTATAAAAATCCCACTCATTTCTGTACTTCGTTTAAGAAAAAAAACGGGTTAAGTCCTGCGGCATATCGCAAATCATCTAAAATAATTTAAAATTCTTTAATTGCATAAAATAAAGCGGCTCCATAACCTTTATAGGAATGAAGCCGCTTTGTGTAAGACTTAGTTATAAATACCGAAAAATCGAACCATTTGGCCGAAAGAAAGGGATTATATTTTGTTTACGAAGTTATATAAATGTGTTATGATGTAAGTTACAAAATAAATCACAAAAATGTAGAAAGGTATAAGGTTTGTTTTATGTTTGAATTTTTTAGTGAAAACTTTGTATTCATATCATTAACAAGTGCACTGGTAGCTTTGCTATTTGCTTTTTTAACAGCAAAAAGGGTGCTTGGTTTCGATGAGGGAACGGATAAAATGAAAAAAATCTCGGTTTCCATAAGAAAGGGTGCGTCTGCATTTCTTAAGAGACAGTACAAAGTTGTTGCGGTATTCTTTTCAGTAATGTTTGTTGTATTGCTCGCTATGTCTTTTGGCGGACTTATAACGCGTTTTGTTCCATTTGCCTTTGTTTCCGGCGGGGTATTTTCGGCGCTCTCCGGATTTGTTGGTATGAAAATAGCAACATCGGCAAACTGCAGAACTGCCAACGCTTGTGTTTACTCTTTAAACAAAGGGTTAAAGGTTGCATTTTCTGCGGGTTCTGTAATGGGATTCACCGTTGTAGGTCTTGGACTTCTTGATATATCTCTTTGGATATTCTTACTTAAGTTTGTCTTTAAACTAACCGCTTCCGAGATGACATCTTCGATGCTTATGTTTGGTATGGGTGCTTCTTCGATGGCTTTGTTTGCGCGTGTGGGCGGCGGTATCTTTACCAAAGCGGCTGACGTTGGCGCAGACTTGGTGGGCAAGGTTGAAATCGGTATCCCTGAAGATGATCCACGTAACCCTGCTGTTATTGCCGATAATGTAGGTGATAATGTAGGCGACGTAGCAGGTATGGGTGCCGACTTATATGAATCCTATGTAGGTTCAATCATCTCGGCTATGGCACTTGGCGCTTCAGCATTTAAGGATATGACTTTGGCTGCTATTGCAGTACCTGTTCTTATTGCGGTAGTTGGAATAATGGGCTCTTTGTTAGGTACTTTATTTGTAAAAACAAAGGAAAACGCAACACAAAAGCAGTTGCTTTCTTCATTGAGTGCCGGTACAAACTGCAGCGCTATTACAGTTGTTTTACTCTCCTTCCCGATTGTTTGGTTCATGTTGGGCGGAAAGCAAAACATAGGGCTTTATTTTGCTGTTTTAGTAGGTTTGCTTGGCGGTGTATTGATAGGTAAGATTACCGAGTACTATACATCTGATTCTTACAATCCCACAAAGCATCTCGCATCAAAATCAAAAACAGGAAGCGCCACCGTTATCATCGGCGGATTGGGTCTTGGCATGTTTTCAACCGTAATTCCTGTTGTTATAATCGCGTCTTGTATTTTAATCGCTTTCTTCGTATCGGGCGGTGCTAACGGTGCTTCGCGCGGACTTTACGGAATTGCTCTTTCGGCGGTTGGTATGTTATCTACACTTGGTATAACACTTGCAACCGATGCATACGGTCCTGTTGCAGACAATGCGGGTGGCATTGCGGAAATGGCAGGGCTTGATAAAGTTGTACGCGAAAGAACCGATGCGCTCGATTCTCTCGGCAACACAACCGCGGCTATAGGAAAAGGTTTTGCTATAGGTTCTGCGGCTCTTACGGCACTTGCACTCATGGCTTCCTATGTGGATAAAATTAAGGAAGTTGCATTTGCTTCAGGAAAGGAAATTGAGACGGTATTCAATTTGACCGACCCAACAGTTCTTGCAGGTTTGCTTATAGGCTGTTGCTTACCTTTTGTATTTGCAGCTCTTACTATGGAATCAGTGGGCAAAGCAGCGCAGTCGGTTGTAGTAGAAGTACGACGCCAGTTTAATGAAATCAAAGGTCTTTTTGAAGGAAAAGCCGACCCCGATTACACTTCGTGCGTAGACCTATGCACAAAGTCGAGTCTTAATGAAATGGTATTACCGACCATTGTAGCTGTAGCAGTACCTGTTGTTTTGGGTATAGTTTTAGGTTATAAGGGTGTTGTTGGTATGCTCGCCGGCGCTACCGCTTGTGGATTTTTGATTGCTATATTTATGTCTAATTCCGGCGGTGCCTGGGACAATGCTAAAAAATACATAGAAACAGGTTACATGGGCGGTAAAGGCAGTGAATCGCATAAAGCTGCTGTTGTTGGTGATACCGTAGGAGACCCATTTAAAGATACTGCCGGACCTGCTATAAATATCTTGATAAAACTACTCTCGATGGTTTCTATCGTGTTTGCCGGTTTAGTTGTTAATTATAGCATTTTTTAAGCATCCACTGTTTTAAAAGACTCTGGTTTTAATAACGGAGATGATATTGTGAGTTTTGCTAAAAGCAATATTTTAAAGAATGAACTCATTTCGAAAAAATCTCTTCGAATAAAATTATTGGGAGATTCTATAACTCATGGTTTTGGCGGAACAGGTTATTCGCCGACGGATGAGCATATTGTTGATGAGTTTTATCGTAATAACAAGGGCTATTGCTGGGCTAATTCTTTCAGGGACTATATGAAAGATAAATTCAATTGCACCGTTATTAACAACGGTTGTTCGGGCACTACGATTGAATTTATTATCGATAATTTTGATATATTAGTTGACGATGAAGATGATTTTATAATCTGCACCATAGGAACAAATAACCGTCATTTTTATTTCAGTGCCGGTGAAAAACCCGAACGCGAAGCTTTTGGCACCAATATTTATAACAACATTATTAAACTCTACGATAAATTCAAATCTGCAAACAAGCAGGTAGTGTTTATTGCAAATATCCCCGCAGCTGCGGATAGAGAACTTGACAGTGATGAATTTTGGCGAATATTACATATGGATGATATCAACAATATTTACAAAAAAGCATCCGAAAACTGTGGTTTGCCGCTTATAAGCCTCTATGATCTGTTTTCGCAATATTGTCAAACGAACAACATAATCGTGGACTCGCTTTTATCTGATGGTTTGCATCCGAACGATGACGGATACGATGTTATGTTTAAGTTGATAACAGAAGCGTTGGAACTAGAACAGTAAGCCTTAATTATGTACTGTTATAAAATTATAGGAGATAAATAGGTATGGATATAAAGAAGTGGAGCATAGAAGAAACTAGTTTTCTTAAGGAAAACATAGAAATAAACGGAAGCCGTTTTTTAATAGGAAACGGTTATATGGGTTACCGCGGAACATTAGAAGAATTTGGTAAAGAGCAGTTGGTATCGCTTAATATGGCGGGATTGTTCGACAAAAACGGCGATAATTGGAGAGAGTCGGTTAACGCTCCCAACCCCTTTTATATAAACGTGTTGGCAAATGGCACTGAACTTAGTGTGCTTAGTTGTGATGTTGTTTCGCATTCTCAGGTTTTGGATATTAGTTGCGGACTTCACACAAGAAAAACAGTTTTCAATGTGGACGGCGCAAATGTAACTGTCGAAGCAGAGCGCTTTTTGAGTCTCGACAATGAACATATTGCCGCAATTAAATACAAAATTTCTTCCGATAAAGATGCAAAAATTTCTGTTATCACAAAGCCTGATACAGATGTTTGGAATATCAGTGGTGAGCATTTTAAAGTACTTAACGAGACCACTAATCAAGGTATTACAACACTTGATATTGAGACTCTTGAAACCAAAACACCTATGCGGGTTTTAGAGTATGTAAAGTGCAAAGAGAATTTAATTGCATTCGATATTACTGCAAATAGTGAAGTTGTTTTTGAAAAACTTACAGGTGTTTATTGGGGCGATTTGTGCGCCGATGCTACAAGTGACTTTAAAAACGCTATTTCTAATGATTATGATACTTTGCTTTCTAAGCAAAAGGAATGCTGGGCAAAGTTCTGGGATACATCCGATGTTGTAATTGAGGGTGATGAGGAAGCGCAGTTTGCTTTGCGTTACAGTTTGTATCACCTTAATTCGATTGTTCCGCGCAACACCGATAAATGCGGTATTCCTGCGCGTGGACTTTCGGGTCAGGTATATAAGGGAGCGGCTTTTTGGGACACCGAAATGTTTATGATGCCGTTCTTCTCCTTTACCGATAAAAAACTTTGCGAAAACCTTGTAAAATATCGTGTTAACACCCTTGATGGCGCTAAAAGAAAGGCGAAAGAATTCGGTTTTGAAGGCGCATTTTATGCTTGGGAATGTCAAGAAACAGGTGACGATGCTTGTACACTTTTCAATGTTACCGATATTATTACAAATCGTCCTTTGAGAACGCATTTTAAGGATGGACAAATACATATAAGTGCCGATATGGTTTACGGATTATGGAATTATTGTATAGTAAATGACGACTATTCCATTTTGGGTGAGGGCGGCATGCAGATGATATATGAGTGCCTGTATTTTTATTATAGCCACTCTGTGTTTAAGCCGCTTAAAAACCGCTTTGAGCTTCATAGCGTTGTAGGCCCTGACGAATATCACGAATTAGTTAATAACAATGCATTTACAAACAAAGTGGTACAATGCACTGCTAAAATTTTCGTTAAAGCGCTTGAGTATATGAAGCAAAATATGAACGGTAAATACCAAGAATTTATCGAGAATAATGATGTTTCTTGGGTTGCAGATTTTGTAGGAAAACTTTATGTTCCGCAACCTAATGAAAATGGCGTTATAGAGCAGTTTGACGGCTATTTTGGTCTTGAAGATATAAGTCTTCCAAAGCTTAAAGAGCGCATTATTATGCCTAACGAATATTTGGGCGGTGGTGCCGGTCTTGCGACTACCACAAGAATAATTAAACAAGCAGACGTTATTATGATGCTCAATGTTTTCAGAAACGAATATTCCAAGGAAATCAAGAAAGCTAACTGGGAGTTTTATGAACCATATACCGAACACGGTTCTTCTTTGAGCGCGTGTGCATACGGTATAGTTGCGGCTCAAATCGGTATGGCTGATTGGGCATATAAATACTTCATGAAAACTGCAACAGTAGACCTTACGGGCGACTCGAAACAGTATGTCGGAAACCTTTATATAGGCGGAACACATCCTGCGGCAAATGGCGGCAGTTGGAATACGGCAATATTCGGGTTTGGCGGCGTAAGTTATACTGATGATGCGCTTGATATTTCACCAAGCCTTCCTGAAAAATGGAACAAACTTTCCTTTAAGCTTAATTGGAAAGGCGTATGGCTAACAGTGAATGTTACAAAGGATGGAGTAACAGTACAAGCCGAAGGTGATACGAGCGGAATAAATGTCACAGTAAACAAAGAAAAATATGTATTTTGAGGTGTAATATGAAGGGCGCAATATTTGATTTGGACGGCGTAATTGTAGATACTGCCAAATATCATTATTTAGCTTGGAAAGAATTGGCTGAGCGACTTGGGTTTTTCTTTTCGGAAGAAGATAATGAACGCCTTAAGGGCGTGAGCCGTATGCGTTCACTTGAAATTTTGCTTGAAGTGGGCAATATTACTGCTACTGAAGAAGAAAAACTTCAAATGGCGGACGAGAAAAACAAAAGATATGTTGATATGCTTGCTACTTTAGATAAAAGCGAACTTTTAGAAGGTGCGGAAGAATATCTTAAAAAACTCAAAAGCGAAGGCGTTTTAATATCTTTAGGCTCGGCAAGTAAAAATGCACCGATAATATTGGAAAAACTTGGGATTTACGACTTGTTTGATGCTATTGTCGACGGCAATAATGTATCAAAGGCAAAGCCTGACCCCGAAGTATTTTTAAAGGGCGCCGAGATGTTAAATCTTGACCCTAAAGACTGCTGCGTTTTTGAAGATTCACAAGCGGGTATTGAGGCCGCTCGTGCGGCAGGTTGCTCGGTTATTGCTATCGATAAATCTCACATTTTAACCGATGCTGACAAATATGTAACCTGTCTGGGTGATTTGTTATAATTATTTTTTTAAGAAGGTATCAATATGAAATATACTAAAACTGATATTTTGAAAAACGAACTAAATTCCAAGAAACCTTTAAGAATAAAATTGCTTGGTGACTCTATTACTCACGGTTTCGGCGGCACTGATTATTCTCCCAACGAGGAACATATTGCGGATAGATTCCACCGCAATAACAAAGGTCATTGCTGGGCCAATTCTTTTAGGGATTATATGAAGGAAAAATATGACTGCACCGTTATTAATAATGGTTGTTCCGGCACTAAAGTCGAGTTTATTATTAAGCATTTTGATACCTTGGTAGAAGATTCTGATGATTTTATAATATGCACCATCGGAACCAATAATCGTCGACAGTTGTTTACAACCGGCGAAAAGTGCACACGCGAAGCTTTTGGTAAGAGATTTTATAACAATCTCATTAAGGTATATAATATGTGCAAAGAAGCAAATAAAAAGGTTTTATTTGTTGCGAATATACCCGCGGCCGCTTGTAATGAGCAGGATAAAGAAACTTTTTGGCGTATTTTGTACATGAATGATATAAACGAAATTCATAAAAGGGCTTCCGAAAAATGCGGTTTCCCGCTTATAAGCCTTTACGACCTTTTCACAAAGTATTGCAGTGACAATAATGTGACTGTTGAATCTCTTTTGTGCGACGAGGTTCATCCAAATGATGCAGGATATGACGTTATGTTCAACCTGATGGTAGAGGCATTAGAAGTATAATATAAAACAAAAACACACCTAAAACGTTTGATTTTAGGTGTGTTTTTTATTTTATTGTTGGTGTTTTTTACGGAATTCGGCAGGAAGTGTATTTGTGTTCTTTTTAAAAAACAATTCAAACCCGCGCGAAGAAGAAAAACCGCATTTGTATGAGATTTCAGCAATACTCAGTTCTGAAATTTCCAAGTATTTTTTAGCAGCATTTAGTCGTGTTTCTGCGAGATTTTGGGAAAAAGATTTATTGGTGTATTTAAGCAACAACCTGTTGACATGGGTTTTGCTGTAATTGAGCGTTTGCGCCAAGTCGTCAATAGTTACATGCCTTGAAAAATTGTCGTAAAAAAAGCGGTCTATCAATACGCGTTGAGTCAAGGTGTCGCTTCTTTCTACGGTGAAAAAATTGTCCAAAGACTCATGCGGCAAAATTTGTTCGGCTATATAACTTATGATAGTTCCAAAACAGTTTTTAATTCTAAAACTATTGAGTTTGTGATTTTTGTCGTTAAAGTGAAAATGTATTGACAAAATATTTCTGTATATTTCGTTTTTTGTTTTTTTATCAGGCTTGTAAAGTTGATATAGTTTTTTGTTGTTTAAATCGAGTATGTCTCTGAATAAAAAGCGGAATGAAAAACGTTTTAAATTTTCGCTGTACGAAACGATTCTATGTTCAGTATTTGGGAATATAACTAAAATATCATGTTCCTTTAATTCGACTTCATCCATACCGCATTGAAGAACAAGGGAGCCACTTTCGATAAAATAAACCTCGAACATTGTATGAAAATGGGAGATACATGAATCTTTTTTAATATTTTTTAACATGTTTAAGTAATCTATTCTAGCATCAATAGTAGTGCTGGCTAACTTGAATGTAAACTCAAGATGATCAATCTTCATAAGCATGATTTATACCCCAATTCCCATATATTGTGTATGCTGTAAAACCATTCTACCATACAAAAAAAATAAAATCAATACCAACCGAAAAAACGAACCAAATGTTCGTAAAAAGGAGTATATAGTTTGTTTACAAAAAACGTGTATTTGTGGTAGAATTATAATGCAAAAATAGCCTGGGGGGCTTATACATGTTAGAAAAATATTTAGCAGACTCGAATATCGTTGGCGCTACCGTGATAGAAACTCTTGATGGCGGATTGATGGCTTCGTATGGCACCGATTCCGGAAAACACTTTCTTAAAAGTTATGACAAGTTTAGAACTATTGCTGAAAGTTGGATAGTTCCGGTTGGAGGGTCGACCGCATGTGCAAATCTTTTACGTTTAAACGACGGAAGATTGATGATGGTTGTGCGTGAGGTTAGCGAAAATGAAAAAATAGCCGCAATAGGTGGCGCTAACTTTTACGCGGTGTATTCTGAAGATGACGGTAAGACATTCGGTGAGTATCAAAGAATCAACAAAGAAGAAAATTGTTATTACATCATGAACAACCGAATAATAAGAACCCAGACTGGCCGAGTGCTAATTCCTGTATGTTACGTTCCCGATAAACACACTGCAAAGGAATACCAAGAGAAAGCAGGTTGTGCAGGTTGTTTTTATAGCGACGACGATTGTAAAACCTGGAATGTCGGCGAGTGGTTAGAAAATATAAACGTTGACCAATTAGCAGAACCTATGATAGCGCAGGGCAAGGATGGCACCATCCACATGTATGCGCGTACTGGATATGGCTACTTGTATCGTTCAACTTCGACTGATGACGGCATCACGTGGGAACCTGCTCAAGCTTCAATGCTTCGTTCTCCCTGTGCTCCGTTCTGTATAAATTACGATAAATACTCAAATAAATTTTTCGCAATATGGGATAACACTTTCCCCGCTGAAGCTCATGGCGGTCCCAGAACACCGATTTGCTTAGCAGTAAGTGATGATTGTGTTAACTGGAAAGTACTTTTCGAACTTGATAACGATCCGTTTTATCAATACGGTTATCCGATGATGTATTTTGATGAGAAAGAAATACTTATAACATACTACGAAAACCCCTCAAGAAGATATAACGTAGAAAACCATAAATTGAAAATGAAATTGTTCTCAAGAGAAGAAATTATTCTATGAGTGTTACGGCGTGTGTAGCTGATATTCAACGCGCTTCTATCCATGACGGACCGGGCATAAGGACGACTGTGTTTTTTAAAGGCTGTCCGCTAAACTGTGCTTGGTGTCATAATCCGGAATGCATAAGCAGAGAACCGCAAATACTTTTTTATCCCGAAAAATGTATCGGTTGCGGAATGTGTGATAAAGGATGCTATGCAGGTGCAAGGATAGTATGTGGCAAAGAAATGACTGCCGAAGAAATTTTTAAGGAAATTTTGTTAGATAGGGCATATTACTCTACGGACGGCGGTGTTACTTTTTCCGGTGGCGAACCTATGATACACCCGGAAGTAATAAAAGAGTTGATTTGTCTTTGCAAAAAAGAGAAAATACATACTGCTATTGAAACTTCGCTTATTATTTTCGATGAGGAAATATTGGGGAATGTAGACTATGTTATGGCTGACTTTAAAATTTGGGATAGCCAAAAGCATAAAAGGTTTACGGGAGTTTCAAATGAAACTATAAAAGAAAATTTCAAAAAACTTGATTCTTTGAATGTTCCGTTCATCGTTAGAACGCCGATAATTCCCGGCATCAATGATACGGCAGAAGAAATAGAAAATATTAGAAATTTTATCAAACAATTCAAAAACATTAAAAATTATGAGCTTTTGCCATATCATCCGTTGGGTGTAGAAAAGCAAAAAGCATTGGGAATGGAAAAAACCGAATTTTCTATTCCTGACAGAGTTCAAATGGAGGCGTTGCAAAGGTATGCTAACCTACAAGGATAGGCTTAACGCTATTAGAGAAACCAAGATACAACACACTTTGCAAAAGCGTGAGCAAAACGGCTATACCGACCTTGATGATTTCGGCACGGTACCGCTACCTGAAAATTACAAAGTAGAGCCTTGGTATAACAGTGAAAACGGTAGTTTTTACGGTATCGATGGAATGAGCGAGAATTTTTGCAGAGTAATGGATGCGCATCCTGCTTATGTAGACCCAATGGAAATGCTTTGCGGAAGATGGCGCGACATGCTGGTTAATTATCGTGGCGACTTGCATTACATGCCAAAATGGCGTAAGGCGCAAATGGTAAATGACGATTTGTCACAGGTTACTAATCAGTGGAGCAAACGTTGGGACGAAATAAGATTCCCGTACGATGATTTAAAACCGTTGCAAAAAAAATACAACATAACATCGGGTATTGACGCAGACGCTCACCTTGCTTGTGATTACTCGATAGGTTTAAACTTAGGGTTTGGCGGTTTTCTTGATAAAATAGAAAAATACCGCAAAATCAATCCCCAAAAAGCTGATTTTTATGACGCTGAAGAAAAGTGCGTAAAGGCTATTGTTCGTTTTATAGACCGCAACATTGCCGAAATAGAAAAGCTTTTATTAACAGAGAATAGACCTGAGATTATCGAAAGTTTAAACGAAATGTTACAGGTAAATAAAAATATACGACTAAATAAACCTGAAACTTTTTATGAAGCTTGTCAATGGGTTGCTTATTTCAACTGTGCGGCGCGTATTTATACACGCGACGGTGCAGGTTTCCAACTTGATACATTGCTTTATCCCTATTATTTAAATGATAAGCAAAACGGAATACTTGATGACGAAAAGGCTAAGTTCTTAATTGCGAATCTTTTAGTAATAGACCCGCATTATTATCAGGTATCGGGTGTAGATGTAAATGATAACGACATTACGAATGAACTTTCATTTCTTATTTTAGATGCTTGTGATGCGATAAACATATCGGCGAATATAACAGTAAGGTATCACGAAAAATGCAATAAAGAATTTTTCGATAAAGCTGTTTATTATTTGCTAAAGAATAAGAATGGTTGGCCGCGTTTCTGCAGTGATAAAAATTTATCAGCAGGCTATATGAGAAATATCGGTGTAACCAAAGAGATAGCACGAAAAAGAATTGCGGTTGGTTGCAACTGGATGTGCGTCCCCGGTATAGAGTTCCCTATGAACGATACCGTTAAGATAAATATAGCGAAGGTGTTCGAGTGGGCACTTATAGATATGAAAAGCGAAGAGAATAAATCGACAGAAAGACTGTTCACGCTTTTCGCATCGCACCTTGAAAAAGCAGTTGATATAACTGCTAAGGGAATAAATTTCCATATAGACCACCAAGCAGAAGTAACTCCTGAACTTATAATGAATCTTATGATGGAGGATACGATAGAAAAAGGTCTTGACATTTCGCAATGTGCGAAACTTTATACCGTAGGTATAGATGGTGCCGGTCTTGCCGTCGTGGCGGATTCGTTTGGCGCACTTGAACAAAGAGTTGAAGATGAGAAAATACTCACCTGGGATGAGATTTATGAAAATCTTGAAAACAACTTTGAAGATGTTTCAGGTGAACGCGTAAGACTTATTTTAAACTCAAGCCCCAAATACTGCGGCGGAGATACGGCGGCTGATAAATGGGCAAAACGATTAACTGAATGTTGGGTTGAAAAAGTCAAAGGACAGGAAATGCCCGAAAACAGACAGTTAATACCGGGCTGGTTCAGTTGGTCCAGAAGCATTGAGTACGGCTCCGTGGTAGGCGCTACGCCAAATGGCAGAAAAAGCGGCGAACCTATTTCGCACGGCGCTAATCCTAATCCTCATTTCAGAACCGACGGCGCTGTTACAGCGCAGTCTAACGGAATAGCCGCTGTGCAATGCGGTTGGGGTAATACGGCTCCGTTACAAATTGAATTTGACCCACAAATTTCCGATGATGAAAAAGGTGTATCTATTATAGGTAACCTTGTTAAGAGTCATTTTGAGCAAGGCGGAACACTCATTAATATAAATGTTCTAGATGCTCAAAAATTAAAAGAAGCACATGAGAATCCAGATTTACATCCGGACCTGGTTGTTAGAGTTACAGGCTTTACAGCTTATTTTGCTTCTTTGTCACCGCAATTCCGTGAATTAGTGGTACAAAGATTTTTGGAGGGGATGTAATGAATAATTGTGAAACTGTTTTAAAAGGCTCCTATGACGTTATAGTTGTAGGCGGCGGTATAGCCGGTGTTGCGGCTTCTGTCTCAGCTGCGAGACAAGGCATGTCGGTTTTACTGATTGAAAAAGGCGTCAACCTTGGCGGTCTTGCAACATCGGGATTGATTTCTTGGTACGAACCGCTTTGTGATGGCTTAGGAAATCAAACAACATACGGAATCGCCGAAGAGCTCATAAAGTTATGTTGCAAATACAACTTTGAGAACCTACCGGTAAAATGGGGCGGCGACGGGCATAACAAGTCGAACAACGAACGTTATGCTACATATTTTTCACCAACTGTTTTCACCTTGGCGCTTGACGAATATGTTTTGGCGAACGGTGTTAAACTTTGTTTCGATGGTTTGGCAACATATCCTGTTATGGACGGTAATATTTGTACCGGCGTTATAGTTGAGACCGTAAGCGGCAGAGAACAATTTAATGCAAAATTTGTAATCGATGCTACGGGTACTGCTTCTATAATGGATCGCGCAGGAGTACCTACCGTATGCGGCGAAAACTATATGACCTATGTGGTTCATTGGTTTGATGTCGAAGGTGCCGAAAAATTAGTTGATGATAAGAATATATGTAAATTCAGGCGTTGGATGAATGCCGGCAGTGATATGATGGGCAAAGGTCATCCTGAAAATATGGGTATGTTATCGGGAGTTTCTTCCGAAGATGTTACAAATTATATGATTGCGGGAAAAGCAAGACTGTTAAATAAACTTCGTGATAAGGATAAAAACAGTTTTGATGTAATGACCTTACCAAATATGCCACAGTTCAGAAAAATAAGACGAATTGTAGGCAAGACCGACTTCAACGCAATAGACGGCGAGAAGTATGAAGATTCCATAGGAAATTGCAGTGACTTTAGACCGAACGGTAAAGGTAAACATTACCAAATACCCGGCACTTCACTTTTCAATGAAAACTTTGGCAATTTAATTGCCGCGGGAAGAATCATATCGGCGCCGGATGTAGACGGTTGGGAAGTAGCACGAGTTATTCCAAACTGTGCGCTTACCGGTGAAGCGGCTGGTAAAATGGCTGCTTTGTGTATTAAAGAAAATAAACAACTAAATCAACTTGATAAAGATGACTTTAGTAGAATAAAAATCAATTAGGAGAGAAAAATATGGCTTTAGAAAATTTTAAGTATGTAATACCGGCTTTTAACACACCATTTGATAAGGACGGCAACTATTCTGAAGAACGCGCTAAGCAAATGTTAGAATGGCAATTAAGCAAAGGCGTAGGCGGTTTTTATTTGTTAGGTAGTAACGGTTTCGGCCCTGCTATTGAGAAAAAGGAACGCATGGAAGCGTTGGAGTCAATTTGCTCAATCGTTAATAACCGCGTTGAAACAGTAGCTCACGTTGCCGCAGTTTCAACCAATGATACTATTGCGATGGCTAAACATGCACAGTCAGTAGGATGCGCTGCTATATCTGCTGTACCTTCTTATTACTACAAGTTAAGACCCGAAGAAATGTATAGATACTATGCAGAAGTAGCAGAAGCAGTTGATATTCCTTTGATTGTATATGCAAAAACTGCTGACTATGCTCCTTCAGTAGAAATGTTCCAAAAGTTAGCTGAAATCCCGAATGTTAAGGGCGTAAAATTCACCGGTCCTAACCACTACATGATGGGTAGAATTAAAGAACATTTAGGAAAAGACTTTAAGGTATATTCAGGTTATGACGAAATGTGCTTATCAGGTATTATGTCCGGCGCAGATGCAGTTATCGGTGGTACATATAACCTTTATCCTGATTTGATTATTCGTTCAATCGATAAATTGTTAGCAGGCGATGTAGCCGGTGCTCAAAAGGATTACTTAGCAAGTAATGCAATAATCGAAGTATTGTTCAAATACGGCAACCTTACTTCAGTAATGCGTGCTGCTATGTCATTCATGGGAATTGATGCAGGTTATAATCCGTCACCATACACTGAAATGGATCCCGCTAAGTTACCACAACTCAAGGCTGAGTTAAAAGAACTCAAAGCAAAACTTGATATAGAAGATATCGATTTGTTAAAGGCTGTTGAGTAAAATAGGCAAATAACCGATAATACATATCGGGGCATAAATCAGGAAATATTTACTTGTTGATATATTTCGAATTTATGTGTTACCTTATTTATATGTATTTAGTATATATCTATTTATATATATATAGAATAGGAGGTAGAGCGGAATCGTGAATAAAAATAAAATCGGCATTTGGCAAATGGATATGGGCCAGAATGTATCGATTGGTGATTTTAACAACGTTACCGACGTTGAGAAATACGGTGTAACACCGGGTCAAAAAGGTGACCATCCACAAGAGATTATAAATCCCGATGCTCGTCCGATAGTTTACCGAGAATTCAATCCGGAAGAATATCAATATTACTTCTTAGGTAAAGATTATTTTTACGGTATTTTAAAAGATGGTGCCGAAGTTATTTCTGCAGTAGACGATAAAGGCCGTTTGCTTGATGTTTATGACTGTGCCGGTAAGTTTAAATTAGCTGTCAGAGGTAACGATATAAAATTTTTAATGACCGATATCGCTTCTTTTGAAGAAGTTACGGTTGATGGTTATAAAGGTGTTAAAATTTGGTACAATTGTGAAACAACTTGCCGTTTCGTTGATGAAGCAGCTGCTACATACTTGTTCAAGGAAACAGGAATTTCGGTTAAACTACACGCTGCATGGCAGGGCTTAGAAGATGAAGTTCTTAAAGGCGGATGCTCGGTTGTTAGAAAAGCGTTAAACGATACACCGATAACAAAGAAGCGAATTTCGTACAACTGGAATTATCCGGAAGATAACGACTTTACTCATTTGGTTGGCGAATCGGTTGCTATTTCGGGTGAGTATGACGGTATTGCGGTTTATACATTCTGCCGCGACACTACACCGGATAAGAGATTTAATCTTAAGGTTTGCGATTGCGAACGTTTTCAGTTAGATGTCGGAACGAACACAAAGGATGTCGACCATACATATTATATAGATATCGTCTTCGTGAAGGCATCCGAAAAAGAAAGTTATGAAGCGCTCTTCAAGGGCCGTCATATGAACTTTGCGGCAGGTATTGCTGCAGTAGAAGATAATGAATCTACTACATTCTTTATGGGCAAAGATGTTTTACTTAACATCAATGTTACCAATATTTCAAATTCTGATATAGAGTTTGGTGTAAGATACAATGTAATTAACCATTATAATGAAGTTGTATCAAGCGGGACATTCTATCACAACAAATTGGCAGTAGGAGAACAGGCAAACCGTAATCTTGATTTAAAACTTGATAACTACGGTATGCATTATCTCAACTTGTATGTTACCGATGGTGTTAGTGAGTACCGCGAGTGTTACCACTTTGCAATGCTTGAAGAGTTTGACTTTAAGTATAGAACAAAGAGCCAGTTTGGTATCTGCGCTCCCCATACCGACAACGCGGGTGAGAGCGAAGTTACCGCAAAGCTACTCAAAAAGATGGGTATTAGCGCAACAAGACTTGGTGTAAGTTTAGACCATTATTTGTCTGACTGTCTTGAAGAAAACGGAATTGATAGATTAGTTGGTATATACGGAAACAAGGGTGTACCTGCTGATGAATATGCCAAAGCGGTAAAAGACCGCGCTGATGAGTGGATGGATGAAATCGAGTGTTTCCTAATTGGTAATGAAATGGATAAGTTTACTAAGGGCAACTACGATAAGAGTAAGCGCCTTTTGGAAACTAACTATATTCCAAACACAATTAACCCGGTTTACGATTACCTTACTACTAAATATCCTGATAAGGATATAGTTTGGGAAAGTAACTGCCACGGATCGCTTGAATGGTTAGAAGCCTTCTACGAAACGGGACTTTGGGACAAATCGAAAATCATTGATGTCCATTCATATAGTAGTCCATCGGGACCTGACAAGTGTTTCTCCAATCAATGGGCGAGTATGCAAGCAAGTCTATTCTCTAACGAATATGCTGCGGTACGCTGGAAACGTATTACAAGACGTTACGGCGATAAGCGACTTATGATAGGCGAGACAGGTTATCCCACCCCTTACGACGACAGAAGGGAAATTGACATCCGTACACAAGCGGACTTCAATACAAGAATAGCGTTATTCTTCCTTGAAGTAAAAGCGGAACTTATCAATTTCTATTGCTTGTTTGACCGTATAAGTTGGGCAGAGGGTACAGGCACCGGTAAAAATGTTCAAATGTTCTTTGGCGCGTGCTATAACCACGACTATTACGGCATATATATGCCGAAGCCTTGGGCGGCAGCATACGCTAACCTTACAAGACGACTCGACGGTGTTGATACTTGTAAATTCTTCGATGATTACGAAGAAGACGAGTGGGGAACACTTCGTGCCTTTAAGGTTACTAAAAAGGACGGTACCGAGTTAGCGGTTCTTTGGTCGAATATTTATATGCAACCTAATACAACCGCTGAAGGCCGTATGAACAATGTCGAGCGTATACCTTTCCCTGCTTGGGAAAACCACTGGTTAGAAACCGAAACTCGTACCTTTGCTGCTGTCGGTGATACGGTAGAAGTTATCGATATAATGGGTAACAAAAAGGTATATACCGCAAAAGACGGCAAGGTTGATATTGAAGTTAGCGGTTCGCCAATATTCGTTTATGGCATTAAGGGCAATTCTGAAATTGATCCCGAAAAAGCGAATAATCGTGACAGTGATATTCCGGTTGTAGGCACTGCCGGTATCTGTTAGTGCTTTATGTGGTGATAATACCACTTTAATATATATAAATAAATTATTTAAAGGAGTGTCTAATTATGAAAAAATTTACCTTTGGTAAAAACATTTCCCATGTGGGAAAAATATTTTTCTCTTTGGTTTTAACCTTGGCACTATTACTTAGCACTGTAGTATTTTCTTCTGCAGATGGTGAAACCGCTGCTGATTTCGGCGGTTATGCTACAAAGTATACCCACGTGTATTCACCTATGGATTTGATTACAGCAGCAAACACATCACCAAAATTTGTTGGTTATGATAGTACTACTAAAGATTACGGTTCTTCAGTTTGGAAGTTTGATGCTATTGAAAATGACGTAAAGCACACCATGATAACCACAAATAAATTTTCAGTTAATGAAACTAGCCCTAATAAAGGTTATATTCAGTTATCTAATACTGGTGCAAGTTTAAAAGCGGTATATAAATTCTATGCTTCAACTTTAGCATATGAAAATACAGCTCAAGAATACATGCACAGAACTATTCAGTATGAAAGTACTAAAGGCGAACACATGGCTTTTGGTTTTACTGCTCCCGTATCAGGAACCTATGAAATAGCAGCTCCTATTCAAAAGGTTTCAGGAACAACTCTTGTTAATTTCGGTGTTACTAAGACAGATGCTTTAGGCAGTGAAACTGAACTTCAAGCATTAGCTGAACTTGTAGACCAAGATAGATTCTGCGATTTAATTGTAGACCTCGCAGCAGGTGAAACAGTATGGCTTAATGCAAGATTTGCAGGCGTTGTAACTTTAGATATCGGTATTCCACAGGCTATTCTTCTTAACAATGCAATCGTCGAGACAGAAACTGCAAAAACCTACAAATTCCGTGCAATCGACTATCTTGAAAATACAAACACAAATGATATTACATACGACGGCAATTCTACCACTTCAAATACAAAGGCAGCTTGGGAAACAGGATATATTAGTGATACTGTACAAGCAAAAAACGTAGCTGGTTTTACTGGCAAAATTTTTAAATTTGATAATATTACTATGCCTTTATTAGCCTCTGACGAAGGAACTGAAGTAGACGCAAGTGTACTTAATGCAATGAAGCGTTACGAGATACTTTCTGCCGGTAAAGCATATGTAGGTTTGCCTCTTAGAGAAATAAAAGAGGGCGGAGCACTCGCTTCTAGCTCCGGCGTAGGTGCGTTATGGCCTGTAAGTGGTAAGTTGTTTGAAAACCCCGGCACTATTCATCTCGGCGGCACCGATGCAAATATTGCTGGAACAAACACAGCAGTGTTTAACGGATACCCTGATACTGGCAAGAATTTATCCACCAGTATCACTTCTAGTGCTCATTACTATCGCTTTACTGCTCCTGTTTCAGGTTCTGCAACCGTAAATCTTAATAGCGATAATGCAGAAGATGCAACTAATCCATTTAATGGCACAACAAAGTTAATTGTTTTACAAGGCAATACCATTAAGCGTGTTTTAGACGATTTAAGCCAGCCTACCTTTGAGATTGAAAATCTTGAAAAAGGCGAACAAATCACCTTAATATACTATGGTTATAAAGCAGCTTCAGAACAAGTTAACATCGGTTCTCCGTTAGTTGAAATATCTGTAAGTAAACCGGTATACGCTACTGTAACTTATGATTTAGACGGCGGTACAATTGAAGGCGAAACCAAAGTACAAGTTGAACTTGTTCCTACAACAAATGAAGAAGGCGGAACCGATTACATCGGAACCATCACACCTCCGAGAGCAACTAAGAAAAATGCTATACATAAAGCTTGGTATATTGGTGAAGAAGGAAAGACATTAGGCAAAGAGTTTACAATAACAGGCGATGTAACAGTAAAAGCTGTTTACAACTATTTAGGTGACTATACCGGTGACAGAGTACTTGACGAAAAAGATATTGCAGAATATAAATTGGTACTTTTAGGTTTAGTTGAGCCTTATGACTTGGCATTTTCTGAGCCTAACGCTAACGGCGATAAAGATGAAGAAGGTAATGATATAATCGATATTTGCGACCTTGTTTGCGCTTACGAATTTTTACAGGAGCAAAATCAGTCTTTTTCTTAATGTGAATTTATTGTAAAATAAGCAAATTAAAGAGTATAGAAACGCAGGTTATAATTTCTTTTTATCCCGTTAATCCTGCGTTTATGACAAAGTAAATTTTTCCTGGTTTCTTGACTGGGGATATCATTGTGGAGATGTTATGAAAAAGTTAAAAATATTTTTAAATGACTTAGACCGAAAAAAATTCAATAATATTTCAAAAAGAATTATTTCGGTAGTGCTCGCTGCAACGGTTGTTATTTCAATATTTGGGCTTTCCAATATTTTTTCTTCAGCGGAAGGCACTATTCCAAATTACCCGTTGCTAAAGTACTTTGAAGATGGCAGTGCGCCTTCTTCAGAAAGCCCTTGGAAGTTTGGTATTAAGGATTATGGCGTAAAGCCCTTTTTTGCCGAAATAACCGACGGCTACAAAGCGCCTATTGCTGTTTGGGACGCTAACGACAGCAAGGCTAATATTAGTTGGGATGCATACACCGATGCTACCGGTTATACCCTTAACATTTACGAAGGCACTACACTTTTACATACCGAAGACCTTACAGCCACCACTTGGTCTTCAGGGGCAGACGGTAAAATCGAGGGCGGAAAAACCTACGATATTCAGGTTTTAGCGCTTGATTCTTCTAATAAAGTGATTGCCGCAACAGCTATTTGCACATTTAATGTGATACAAGCGGCTGGTAATACTACAAGTATTATACAAAATTTTAGTGATGCTACTGTTGTTGATAGCATTACTTTGGCTAAACATTATCCCAGAAAGTCAATTAACTCTGACGGACAGTTGGTTATTGGCACCACGGCAAATGGTACTTGGGGTGCAGCTACTATACCCGGTGATATCAGATGCGATAACGCAAAGGCTGTTACTTTCTTTGTAAAGGCACAAGAAGGTTTAGCATATCAATTTAAGATTGGTTTCGATACTGATTACGCGGGTAGCGGCAAGTCGGCAGATGCTTATGTTGTGTCTGCAGCAAATCCAAACAATTATATTAGTTCAACCGTTACTTCAACTACAAGTTCAAAAGGTTTTAATGTAGCGTTTACTGATAAAACTTACGCGGAATACACTGATGGATATTATGTTATAATCCCGTTAAGTATTTACGCGGACGCTACTTTTGGAAAAATCGCAAGCGGCGGTTATTCTAATTTCTATTTGTCAATTCGAGAGCCTTTTGCTAAGGATGGCAGCGGTCAGTATACTACTTCCGTTTTCGATGGTTCTGACATAATTGTTGACGATATCGCATTTATTTCCGATATTGATTTATTTATCGAAGATTTGCAAAAAGCAAACAACCCTGGTGGTGGAAGTTCGGATGAAGACGATGAATCAACTTCTACCGTAAATAAAAACGAAGTAATCGGTGTAGTTTATGCTGATAAGTTTGAAAACAATAAACTTACAAATGAAGTAGCAGGAACCGGATATAACTTTTATGATGAGAATTCTTCGCGTCAAGTAACATTTAATGCTACTTCCGAAGGTTCAAAAGATATCGGCGCACAACTTCGTTTTGTTGCACCTGAAAAAGGGCTTTATGATTTATCCGGCGCGTTGAGAGTTAAGGATAACGGCGGTGCTACCGATGCTACTGTAAAATACCGCGTTATTAAGATCGATTCTAAAGGTCAAGAAACTGTTGTATGGGCTAATAATTCAGGCAACTGGGCTACCGGTGATATTACATCCGAAAACCTTACCCCTGCTTTTGCATTCCCTGCAGCTCAGGTTAGTCTTAATAAGGATGAAGTATTAGCGATAGAAACCTATGTGCACTCAAATGACGGCACAGCCGCTAATGTTGAGTTATCTTTCGGTAACCCAACAACCACAGTGGTTGAAGGAACTGTAACATACAAGGGATCTTCTGTTACATATCCGTTTGGCAATTATGCTATAGCAGCGATAAGTGATGGAACTTGGGAGTACAAGCAACAAACTTCTCGTTGGGAATCGGTTATGTTACATAACGATAACGGCATAGTTACTCATTCTGAATTTGGTGCATTTAAAGTAGATAATGCCAATTATGTATTCAACAACGCTCCTACCGGAAAGATAGGTTATTACTACACACCAAAAACAACTGCTTCTCAAATGAAGTTTGATTTAGGTCGTGGCAATTATGGTGTAGCATTAAAATTCTCTGCACCAACAAGCGGTAATGCTACTATTTTAGTACCAATGCGTGGATATAGCGGAGGCACAATTAAATATCGCGTTACTAAAAACGGCGCAACAATTCATCCGGCTGATGCTGCTTGGGCTCCCGTATCTAATAATGATATTGACTTAGCGGTAGATTGTGGTGTAAAAGCTAATGATGTTATTGCTATTGAGTTTTACAGTACCAGCAGTGCCAAAGAAGAATTTACATTATCGGATGCTCCGTCAGTTGCAATTTCGGATGGCAGCAGTGCAAACGCACTTGGAGATAAAACCTTCTCGCCTTTGTGGGAAAGACCGTATAACGGAAATAATTATAGTGGAGAAATTGCTGTTCCTGTAGGTGCGGTATGGAATTTTGGTCTTTATAATGTTTCAAGCAAAACCGTTGAAGCAGTTGATTTCTATAATTCTAGCAAAAAGATGCTCTATAAAGACGGCATTGCTGATGTTGGATATGTATTTGAAGATGAACAGCTGAAATTTATTTCCAACGATAGTTACGGTTTATCGCTTTCATATGCTGCCCTCACAAGCGGTTATTATGATTTCAGTACCGCGCTTAATATCTTGCAAGGAAGCGGAACACTTTATGCAAGGGTTATGGTTGGCGGCAAGAAAGTATGGCCCGAAAGTGAGGATTGGTTCACCGCTGAAAACGCAAATGGCACATTCGATGCTATTGAAGTAGGCGTTGAAGCGGGACAGGAAATTGTTCTTCAAGCGTATACTAAGCTTACTGCGGGAGAACAAAATACATCGGGACAACCAGCAGACCCAATGGTAATAGGTTTGGGTGCACCTGTTGTTCAGTGTCTTGAAAACCGTGTATTTACCGAAACTGGTAATACGACAGATTATATCCCTGCTGATTATACCGCTTTCGAAGATGGTTATAACGGCGAATATATTAAACTTAATTCTCGTTTTATGTATAGCATCAATGGTAGCGATATTTCGTCTATCGATGCTAAAAACAAAAAACTTTCTGTAGATAGTGATAATTATTTTAAATTTACAGATGATGTTTTGACAGTAAATCTAGCTGCCGGAAGCAATGCTAAAATAGTATTCACTTCCCCTATGGTTGGAAACGGAACTTTGGCACTTGCTAAAAGCTTGGTTTCAGGTAATGCCGAATTCAAACTTTTAAAAGGAACAAATACTTTATTCGATTGGACATCTACTTTACCTGAAACAACCGAAATTTCAGCACAAAAAAATGATGTATTCACTTTAGAAATTCGTACTGAAAACGGTGCAGAAGTTAAGTTTGATACATTTAGCGTTTTAATGTTAGGTAAACATAATAACGCTAATGCTGCAACCGACGATGGATTCTATGCTATACATGCTAATCCTTACGGTGATCAGCTGTATGAAGGTAAGTATAAGAAGACCGATGCAAGTTTCTGGAATTTTGATTTCTACAATGTAGAAGATGATGAAATTGTAAATTCTAACTACTATAATTCAAAAAACAAATCTCTCTCCTATTCAAAAGTTGAAGATTTAGCCTACTATTTCGGCACGAAAGAGCTTACTGCTGACATTAATTTTGCTGAAAAGCATGGTTTAGCGCTTGGCTTTACTGCACCACGTAGGGATGTATTTAATGCCCGCATGGGACTTCGACTTACTACAGCAGGTGCTACTGCTAAGGTTGCTGTTAGAATAAATATAATTTCTGCTTCGGACGGAAAAACCAATCAAATTTGGCCTGCTGACGGTTCATGGTATGAACAGGAACTTAAAACAAATAACGATATTGCAATTCCTTATGTAGAGTATGATCTTGAAAAAGGTGATACTGTATATGTTGAAATTTATGCTAAAGATAGCGATGTTAATGTTCTTAATTTCAACCTTGTTTCACCGGCGTTCTTCAAAGAAAATACTATGCAATTTTCACATGTAGATGTCTCTGCTAAGCTTTATCCTGCAGCTAGTTATAGTCCGGGTGGACGCATAGGTAACTATAGCGGTGTTCATATTCCAATGCAAAACCGTTGGAATTTCCAAGTTGCTGAAGTTGAAGTTGAAAATGAAGAAATTTCCTTCAATTTGTTTGATTTTGATTCTGTAAATAGTGGCGTTAAACAAGATATTCTCTACTATTCTCCTAATGGAAACAGCCATAGGTATGTTTTCCTTTCAAAATCATTTACAGTTGCTTCTTGCTTAACACCAGAAAAGAACTTCGGTGCGGTTTATGATTTCATTGCGCCTTCAACAAATACATTTAACATTAATGCACCGATATCTATTAGTGCTGTTCCTATTGAAAATGCAGCGCTTAAGTATAGTATTGTTAAGGTAAGTGCTATTGACGGCACTGAGACTATAGTATGGCCTAATGATGGCGAAAATGAGTGGGAAGTACTTGATAATACTAAATTGGGTTCTGAATGTACAGATATTAATGTGGATGCTAATGTTGGCGATAAATTTGTATTTAGGACCTATTGGGATGTAGATGAAGATTCTTTAAATCAGTATTTTGCTGAAAAAACAGATAAAAAATGGTTCCCAGTGTACACTGCAACCCCCACTATCACTATGATTGAGTCTATAAACGATACGAGAACGAACTTCTCGTCCTCAGCGCAGTTCATTAACGAATATCTTATAAGTCCTTTCTGGCGTGTTGAATATTCAATGGATTCTGATAATATTGTATGGAAACCCGCAACTTTATACTCGAGCAATCATTGGAGACCGGCGGAAGATACCAATATGGGTATTAGTAATAAAGGACGTTATATGATTAATAACCCTGGCGGTGTACGCGGTGATATGAAACCGGCTCTTGCACTTAAGTTTACCCCGCTAAAAAGCGGTAATATTATTTTAACAAACAAAGAAGCTTCAATTTACGAAAAATCTTCATCTGAAGGATGCGATGTTGAAATTAGAATTACCCATAATGGCGCCAATATATATCCTGAGCAAGGTTGGCTTAGACTTACAATGGGAGATAAAGCAGAGTTTAACAATATTGATTTCGAGGTTAGCGAAGGTGACGAAGTTCGCTTTGAAATGAGATTAGTTGAACCTTTGCCCACTGATAATATAGTATATCTCTCTTGGGAACCTACTTTTTCTATGGGTGGATATAAGAATATTTATACTTCTACTACTGATATTTACAATTTGCTTGATGCAGATACCTATGCTATGTTCAAGGAAATGGGTAATAACGGCGAGTTTGACCAAGACCTTGCGGCAAATAAGATTCTTTCAGAAAAGATTAAGGTCGAAATGGAAAATCTCGGTAAATTTGATAGTGAAACTGACGACGAGCAACAAATACAAGATATTCCGTCTGATGAGATAATTGATGATTCTGGCGATGAATATTTTGAAGAGGATTTTGATGAGAGCGTTACCGACGAGTATACCGAATGGACGGAAGAAGTTGTTACACCTGGTGGTAAATGGCGTAAGGTGATTCGTCGTTATGTTACTGCATGGTGGGTATATGCTCTTATTATAGCAGGTGCTGTGCTCATAGTAGCTGCTGTTGTTGTTACTTTGATTATACTTCGCAAAAAGGGTAAAATTGGAAAAAGTAGACATAAATAAAAAGGTTTTAGGAGGAACAGAATAATGAAAAAAACATTTAGCAGAGCTTTTGCCGTTGTTATTGCGCTTGCGCTCACATTAACTGCTGCAGGATGCGGTACTCGTGTTGAAGAACAGAGTGTTTGGGTTGAGGGTGAAGATACCGTACAAACCATTACCCATTCAAGCGGTACAAATTCTGGCGGTACAAATTCCGGCGGTACAAATTCCGGTGATAAAAATTCCGGTAGTTCTAAAAAAGAAACGGTTTCTACCAACTCTGACGGTATAACCAATGTTGAAGGTATAGATAAAACTAATGACAAAAAATACAATCTCAAAGGTGCTACTGTTACGATTGGTTACTACAAAGCAGGTGATGGCGGTAAGCCAAATCCTTCTACCAGCACATATCAAGATGAAGTTAAACTTATAAGTGAAATTGAAAAGAAGTATAATTGTAAAATAGAATTTAAAGATGCTGGCGCTACTGGTTCAACTCAATTTTATGGTCTTTGGACCGCAGCTGCTCAGGCAGGTACAAAATTCTGTGATATACTTCAGATTTCAACAGCTGTTGTTTTCCCGACACATATGAAGGCGGGTTACTTGACAAAGCTTGATGGTTATCTTGATTTGGATAGCGTTATTTATAATCAAACTGCTATGAAACAAACTGCAATCAAAGGTAAACATTATATAACAGTTATGTCTAACCGTTTGTATGATACTTTTGGATTCTATTATAACCGTAAGATTTTTGATGCTTTTGGTGTTGATTACCCTGACAAGTATGTAAAAGCTAACAAGTGGACTTGGGATACATTCGTTGAAATAGCTAAGATAATGACCAATTCTAAGAACGGTGTTCAATACTATGGTTATGCATATCAGAAGAGTGACGGCGGCAGATGGGCAACTTCTAACGGCACACAAAGAATCATAGAGAAAAACGGAAAATATATATTCAATATGGGTTCCGAAAGCTATCTTAAGGCTCTCGATTTCACATATGATCTATACAACGTGCATAAGGTTGTCGGAGGTAACTGGGAAGAAGGTAGCGCAGCTATGGTATTCGGTCGACCGAACTTTGGCGCAGGTTACATGGAATCCTTAGGTGCTAACAACGTTGGCTTTACCTATGCACCAAAGGGCCCAGATGCTAAAGATTTTAATGTAGCAGTTACTGAAACAACTTCTTGGGCTATCCCATCAACAGTTAAGAATCCTGAAGTTATGGCTAAAATCTTGTACGATTTGACCTATCCTTACAAATGGCGTCGTACACTCTTAGAACAACAGGAAGGTAACTTCAACGATTCAACCTCTTTGGAGGTAGCAATGGATATTTGCGTAAAGGGTAATGAAAATATCCGTCTCGAACCTTTGTATTCTTATATTCGTGAAATTTCACTTTCCGGTTTCGGTATCGAAGCAGGATTAGAAAGACCCCGCGGATATATTGAAAGTGTTGCAAGTGAAGCACAGGCAGAACTTGATTCTATTTGGGGTCAGTAAATCAGTAAAGTAAAGAGGTCTTGTTATGAGGGACAATAAAACGATAAGATTGACGGCGTTATTTATAGCGGTAGTGATGCTTTTTAGTATCGCTTTGCCTTGCAGTGCTGAAAAAATTACAACTGTGGGTGACTCACAGGAAAATAATACTAACTCAACCCATGGTGATATCGTTTTCATAGATTATATTTCATCATATTCTGATGCGGAATATCCCGAAAAATCTATAACGGTCCTCAATGATGAGAAATCTTTAAAAGAAAATCAAACCCTTGAAATCCAATTTGATATTAACCAAAGCGGCTTATACGCCGCTTTGGTGGAATATCGTATTCCAAAAGCGTATGCTTTTACACCGGTTATTTCCTTAGCAATTGATGGAGAATTTCCGTATTATGAGGCATCACAAATAGGATTGCCCCAAATTTTTAAAGATACAAAACCTGTTGATAAAAATCAGGTAGAATTGCCTGAACAGGAAGCGGTATTAGAATATCAAACTCGTTATCTCTTTGATACCGTTGGTTATTATGGTGGATTATTAGAGTTTTACCTCGAAAAAGGCACACATAAACTTACTATCGGTGTTGATACAGGTTCGATTGATATTAAATCAATCGTATTTGAAAAATATGATTCCCCAGAAGAATACAAAGCTCCTGAGGGAACCAAATATTCAGGGGAACCAATTTACATAGAGGCAGAAACACCGACATATAAATCAGATTCTTCGGTTTTTGCAGTGCATGATGCATCATCGCCTGCTGTTAGCCCTTCTTCCCCATATTCAAAATATCTTAATTCCATTGGAGGAACTTCATGGAAGAATATAGGACAGTATGTTGAATGGGAATTTACTGTTCCTAGCGACGGACTTTATAGTCTCGCAATTAAATACCGTCAGAATGAAAATGTCGGTTTAAACAGTTATCGCCGTATACTTATTGACGGTGCGGTTCCATACAAGGAACTTGAAGAATATAAATTTGAATACACCAGTACCTTTGTAAATGAAACGCTTTCAGCCAATGGCGAAGCAATGTTATTCCCGCTTAAAAAGGGTAAGCACACAATTCGCATGGAGGTTGTTATTGGCGAAAATTCATCGGTACTTCCTTATATAAATGGTATTATAAATACCCTTACTAATGACTATAGACGCATTGTAATGATCGTTGGTACTTCACCTGATTCTTTGCGTGATTATCAATTAGAAAGCACAATTCCCGAAACACTTGAATCTTTGCAAGAACAATGTAAACTTTTAGAGCAATTAAGAGACAAGTTGGAAGGTATTTCAGGCAGTAGTTCTGCCGGAACAAAGGCCATGTCAGCCTTAATAGAGCAGTTGAAGGGATTTGCTGTAGATTCCTACTATATAACAAAAGGACTTTCTTCCTTTAAATCAAATATTTCTACTCTTAGCACATGGATGTTAAACGCAAAATCACAACCGCTTAAAATCGATTATTCTGTTGTTTGTGCTGATGAGTCTGATATAAAAGATGCAGAATCAGGATTTTTCGAATCAATGTTGTTTAACATAAAAGCGTTTTTCTTCACTTTTTCGAGTGATTATTTGCAAAACACTTTGAGCACAAACAAGAAAAATTCAATTTCGCTTTGGATTACGGGAAGTGCTACCGGTTACGATATTACACAACAGTTAATTCGTGATTCGTTTAATAAGGAACATCCTGAAATCGAAGTAAATGTACGTCTTGTTGCAGATAGTATTACTCATGGTATTCTTTCGGGTAAAGGCCCAGACCTTAATTTAGGCGGCTCACCAAGTGAAATCATGAACTATGCTTTCCGTAAACAAGTTGTTGATTTGACAAGATTCGATGATTTTGAAGAGGTGCTTAAACAGTTCCCCGCATGTTCGATTGACGGTATGCGTTGGGAAGATGCTGTTTATGGTCTTCCGGAAACACAAACCATGCCGATGATCTTCTACCGTAAAGATATTTTAGAAGAAATGAATCTTGATATACCTGAAACATGGGACGACATTGTTTACTTAATGTCTATGCTTAAAAAGAGCAATCTTGAGTTCGGTATCCCGTATGGTAGCGGTACATTTATAACTATGATGTATCAACTCGGCGGCACACTTTATAACGAAAAAAATACCGCTACTGCGCTTACCACCTCGGCAGCTATAGAGGCATTTACTAAATATACAAGTTTTTATACTGATTATAGCGCACCGCTCGCTTATAATGAACAAAACCGTTTCAGGGCAGGCGAAATGCCAATATTATTAGCAAACTTGGCGTTTTATAATACACTTGAAACATTAGCACCTGAAATTAATGGCAAATGGGGCATAGCTCCATATCCTTGTACCAAACGTGCGGACGGTACACTTGACGGCACACTCGCTATAGATGTTACAGGTAACTATATACTTAACGAAGAAAAGGCAGATCTCTGTTGGGAATTCTTAAAATGGTGGGTTAGCACTGAAACACAATATACATACAGTAATAGACTTGAAATGGCCATTGGTCGTTCAGCACGTCGTATACCTGCCAATACCGAAGCATTAAAGAAACTCGGATGGAACGAAGAAGTTATCAAAATGATAGATCTTTATCAAGATAGATTTTATGAGTTGCCAAACCTCCCCGGTAGTTACTTCACCGGTCGTCATTTAACAAATGCTTTGGCACGTGTTGTATATAGCGGAGATGTTCCCGGTGATGCTCTTATGCAGTATGCTGCTATAATCGATGCAGAACTTGAATACCGCCGTGAATATTTCGGTTTCGGTAAAGAATAGAAAGGAGTGAATGGAATTGTATACTAAATTGAAAAAAGGCTTTAAAAAACATAGAATGTCAATTCTATTTGCTTTACCTTTTTTAACATTGTTTTTCATATTTACTGTTGTTCCTGTGCTTATGGCGTTGGGATTAAGTTTCACAAAATACGACGTGTTACAACCGCCGGAATTTGTAGGCATAAAGAATTATCTTATGCTTTTCCTTGAAGATGATGTATTTATTACAGCGGTTAAGAACACAGTTCTGTTTGCTTGTATATATGCACCGCTTTCCATGATTGCATGTATGGGTGTTGCGTGGATAATTAACGATTATTCGCATAAGACCAGAACTGTTCTTACCTTTGTTTTCTATGCCCCCTCACTTTCGGGTGGTATGATGGCTATATGGGGAATTTTGCTTAGCGGCGACGCTTATGGTGTTGTTAATAATGTGTTGATGAGTCTTGGACTAATATCTTCACCGAACCAATGGCTTACAAACCCCAAATATATGTTTACAATACTTATTATCGTATCCCTTTGGGGATGCCTGGGAACAGGATTTTTGTCCTTCGTTGCAGCGTTTAAGGGACTTGATGTTTCTCTTTACGAAGCTGCTGCTATGGACGGTATAAAAAATCGTGTTCAGGAACTTTGGTATATTACATTACCTGCACTTAAACCACAACTTATATTTACAGCGCTTACTTCTATTACAGGTGGTTTTGGCGTAGGTGGTGTTAGTAGCGCACTCTTTGGGAACCCCAGTACTAACTACGCAGCACATACTATTGCTTTGCATATGCAAGATTATGCAGGAACAAGAATGGACCACGGTGTAGCTTGCGTTATGGCGGTTATATTATTCTTTATGATGGTTGGTTCAAATAATCTTTTCCGTAAGTTTGTCGGAAGAATAGGAAGGTAACGGTATGGCAAAGGATAAAAGAAACCGTCTTAACCGAAGTTTAGGTGGTAATGCAGTTACATTTTTTGTAATTATCATTCTAGGCCTTTTCATGCTTGTTCCGATGATATATGTTGTCGGAAATGCATTTAAACCTATTGAAGAACTTTACCGTTTCCCGCCTACTTTGTTTGTTCAAACCCCCACAACAAAGAACTTTACTAACATGTTCAATTTGCTTAATGAAACAACAATGCCGTTTATGCGTTATTTCTTTAATACAATTTTGCAGACAGCGGTAGCAAGTGTGGGACAAATAGTATTTGCTTCGCTTTGTGCATATTCACTTGCAAAAATCCCATTCCCTGGTAGTAATGCAATATTTAAAGTTATTGTTTTTTCACTTATGTTTTCGGGTACAGTTACTTCGGTACCAACATACATAATCTATGTAAAACTTGGACTTATAGATACATATGCAGGTATGCTTTTACCAACTTTGGTAAGCACTATGGGATTTTATCTTATTAAGCAGTTTATGCATACTAATGTTCCAAACGAGTTGCTTGAAGCAGCGCGTATTGACGGTGCATCGGAACTTAATGTTTTCTTTAAAATAGTAATGCCACTTTTGAAACCCGCGTGGTATACACTTGTAATTTTATCTATTCAAAACTTGTGGGGTGCCGGTGCGTCACATACCTATCGCGAAGTTTTCAAAACATTGCCGCAAGCACTTTCTCAAATTTCGGCGGGTGGTATTGAAAGAACAGGTGTTAGTTCTGCTGCGACACTAATAATGTTAGTAGTACCTATCGGCTGTTTCGTAATTATGCAGTCGAAAATTGTCGATACAATGAGTTCTGCGGGACTTAAAGGCTGATGGAAAGGAAATTATATATGAAAAAAATATGTAGTATTTTGGCAGTTGTAGTTTTTGTTCTTTTATCAGCTTTGCCAGTATCGGCTTCGACAGCGGAGGTTCCGTACGAAAATTATATTTATTCCGAATCTGATAAAAGTGCAATTCCTTGCCCTCAGGCATATCTTCCAAGTGTTGAAATATTCGGCTCTTCTTTAGGAATAGGGGAAATGAAATCTCCAACCGATTTGGATGCAGACGATAATGGCGACATTTATATACTTGATACGGGCAATAATCGCGTTGTAGTTTTAAACAGCGATTTGTCATTAAAGAAAACTTTCGATTGCACTGTAAAGTTGGAAGATGGCACAAAATCGTTACTTGATGGCGCACAGGGTATCGCTGTTACGGAAGACTGTTTCTATGTATGCGATACTAATAACAACCGTATTTTAATATTCAATAAAACAAATGGTGAGTATATAAAAAGCATTGGTGCGCCAACAGCAAGTTCGCTCGGTGAAGATTTTATATTTAAACCAACAAGATTAGATGTTGATGAAAAGGGCAACCTTTATATAGTTGGTAATGGTGTATATGAAGGAATTCTCAATCTTAATGCTAACGGTGAATTTTTAGGATTCTTTGCTAGTAATAAGGTATCGACATCGGCATGGGATTTGTTTTGGAGAAACTTTTCTACTATAGAACAGCGTAAAAAGATGGTACAGTTGGTGCCACAAGATTTTTCCAGCATTGATATGGACGATGAAGGTTTTTTCTTTGTGACAACCTTTACCGCTGTTGGCGGCTCTATGGTTAAAAGAGTTAATCCCGGCGGAAATAACGTTATCAGACAAATGTCTTCCATAAATACCGCGGGAGATCCTGCTAAATATTATAGTGGTTCACTTGCAGGAAAAAGCAGTTTTTCTGACGTAGCTGCCGGTCGTTATAAAATCTATGCTTGTCTTGATAAAACTCGTGGTAGAATTTTCTGCTACAACAATGACGGGTATATGATATACAATTTTGGCATATTAAGTGACCGTACCGGTGGATTTTTAAATCCGGTTGCGGTGACATATCTTGATGATGAGAGAATTGCTGTTTTAGATACCGTAGCTAATTCGGTTACGGTTTTTGAACCCACTGAGTATGCAAAAAGCATTAATTTAGGCGTAAAATATCTCAACGAGCTTAATTATGATGCGGCACATGCCGAATGGGGAAAAGTGTTGACGCAGAACGGAAATTTTGAATTGGCACTTAACATGATAGGCCGTTCATATTTTAATAACGGTGAATATGAAAAAGCGATGGAATACTTTCAAAAATCAAGCAACAATGAGATGTATTCCAATGCAAAAAAGACTTTACGTTCAAAACGCATATATGAATATTCGTGGCTAATAGTAGCTGTTATTGTAGTTTTGATTTTAGTGCTTATTTGGCGTTTTATTATGCGCTTAATCAAAAAAAATAACAGACAATATGATTATGATTGAAAATAGGTGCTTTTTATGCAAGAAATGATTAAAGGTCTGCTTCATACCTTTTATATTCTTTCACATCCTTTTGATGGCTTTTGGACAATGAAAAGCGAAAAGAAAGGAAACTTAAGATCTGCATTTTTAATACTTTTGCTTTTGGTAATTACAACTGCTATTCGTATTTTGTTAAGCGGTTATCTTTTTACTTCGAAAACTCTTTTACAATTTTCAATATGGATATTAGCATTGTTAATTGTGGTTTGTGTCTTGCTTTATTGTGTTGCCAACTGGGCGCTAACTACGCTTTTTGAAGGAAAAGGAAAAATTTCCGAAATATTTATTGCTCTTATGTATTCGCTAACACCCATTATAATTGCAAACATTCCTATTACTGTTATGACACATATCGTTGTTGCAAATGAAGCAGCTTTTGTGTCTTTTGTAAATGTACTATCAGTAATTTGGGCAGTATTTTTATTGCTTGTCGGAAACCTGACGATACATGAATATACAATGATTAAAAGTATAATTTCAGTAGTATTTACCGGTTGTGCGATGATTGCGATTGCTGTGTTGCTTATACTTGGCTGTAACCTTATACAACAGGTTTGGATATGGGTAGTCTCAATAATTAAGGAAATAGTGTTAAGATTGTAATGTAATGACTTTATGAAGGAGCCGTATGATGAAAAATCATATACTAAAAGGGATAGTTGCTATACTGACGGCGTTGTTAATACCTGTAACATTATGTGCGAATGCACAACCCGCCGTACTTGATTCACAAAATACATCGAGCACATCCAAACCGACTGAAGGTTTTGAAGAGGTGCTTCAAAACGATAATTATATCCTTTTTTTCAATAGTGCAACTGCTGATGCTGCACTTACCGATAAAAAGACAGGGCAGACTATATATACAACACCTATCGGTAAAGAAAGTGATGTATTAGCTGCCGGCGGAAATATAAATAATTTAAGAAGCCAGGTTGTAGTCTATTATTATAAAGATAAGACTGTTCTTTCAATGAATAGTTTTATGGATTGTTTGCAACAGCAGGGTATAGAGTATGAAGTCGCTAATGATACCCTTTCTGTCACTTATAATATTGGCGATACCAGTTTTTCGGCAAATATACTTCCACGTGCTATCACTAAGAAAAGAATGGAAGAAAAAATTCTTTCAAAATTAAGTGAAGAAGATGCACAAAAAGTATTAAATCGTTATAAACTTTATTCACGTGATGAACTTGATGCTGAAGCGCTCAAAAGTATACGTCTTAATTTCCCCGGAATCGATAAGGATGACCTCTATATCAGAGCAAAGATAGCTGATTATATTGCTGAGGATTTATGGGGATTATTTGAAAGCGTAGGATATACTACTGAAGATTTGCAGATTGACTGCGATGAAGTTGGTATAGAAAATACATACGTAGAAAAGGCTAAATTTAAAATTACTCTTGAGTATAATCTTACCGATGATGGATTCTCGGTAAAGATGGATCCGAAAAAGGTAGAGTATCTTCAAGAGTATAAACCTTTCCGTATCGAAATATTACCCTTCTTATGTGCGGCAGATAGTTCGCATGAGGGATTTATATTTGTTCCGGACGGCAGTGGCTCTATTATAAATTTCAATAATGGAAAAACTTCGGCTAATGGTTATTGGAAAGACCTTTTTAATCACGATGCTGCTATAACTAAGGATGAAAATTTAAATGATGCACAGTTGTCGGTGTTGCCGGTATTTGCTTTATCATCAGATGATTACGGAATCCTAGCTACTATTGACAGTGGTTATGAGTCTGCGGGAATTGCGGCTGATATTTCGGGCAAGTTTAATTCCTACAATTATGTGTATCCGTTCTTTGGAATGGTAGCCGTTGATGAAGTTTCACTTACAAAGCAAGAATTAGATGCATTTATTCTAATGAGTGAAGACCTTATATCAACAGAAATAAAAGTATCATATCATCTTACTAAAGGTGGAGCTACTTATAGCGATTTGGCGCTTTTGTATCGTGATATTTTAAAGAAAAATGGAACACTTCCAAAAACCGCTAAGTCGGATAACTCCGACCTTAATATCGACTTTATTACAAGTGCTTATGTAACTAAGCGTTTCCTTGGAATCCCATATAGAACAATAACTTCTCTTACTACATATAATCAAGCAGCTGAAATACTTAATGGAATTTCTGATATTTCTGCGGATGTAACGCTTGTTAATGCGCTTTCCGGCGGTATAAATCAGTCTTCCAATAATAAGATTAAGTTTTTATCTTGTCTTGGTTCTAAGAAAGAAAGAGAAAACTTAAGTTCTATTGCAAATAATCTTTCAGTTTCTTATTATGCGCAACGAGCACGTAATATCAAAAATTCTCACAGAACAAAAGCTATCAATCGTAGTAACATAAATTCATTTATGTATAACATTGTAAGCAGATATTATGAAAAAACGAATGTTATGAGATTTTTGTCATCTTCAAAACTTACTGACTATGCTAAAAAAATCAATAAGTCTATTGCGGCAAATAATCTTTCATCTGTGAATATTCTTGATTTAGGGTATGAGCTTAACAGTGATTTCAACGTTAAAAACCAATATGATAGGGTAGAAGCGCGTCAAGAAGTTGAAAAATATCTTGAAACTGTTTCTGAAAAAACACGCCTTACTGTTGATACAGGTTCATACTTCTCACTTAAATATGCTTCTAAAATTAAAAATATACCTACCACACACAGTGGGTATAAAATTAATGATTACGCCGTTCCATTCTATCAAATTGTTATAAGCGGCAGTATTCCGTACACAGTACCTTCGATTAACCAAAGTCATGATATGCAAACTGCGTTCTTAAAAGCAGTTGAAATCGGAGCGCAATTACAGTGTACTTGGATTTATGAGAATGCAGATAACATTATAGATACACGTGAAAAATATTACGGTGTTCTCTATGAAGGTTCGATAGAGCAAATTGCCGGATATGCTCGTGACTATCGTGATGTGTACGCTAAAATTTCAAAAAGTGCAATTTCGGAGCACAAAATATATTCCGAAACACTTACCAAAACCGAATATGAAAACGGTATTGCTGTATATGTAAACTATGGCGAAAAATCCGCATCGGTTGATGGTATAGTTGTAGAACCGAAAGACTTTTATGTAAAGGATGGTGGAAACAGTGTGGAATAAAATTAAACGTAATCCGTTTGAGGCCATGAGTCTTAAGGATAAGGAAGCAACAAAAAGCTACCTGTTTTTCATCCCTCTTATAATAGGTCTTATAATATTTTTCATTATTCCAACTGTTAAATCGTTCCTTTTTAGTATAAGTGATGTTACAAGCGGTGCAGGTGGATATAGTTTTTCTATTACAGGTATCGCCGCTTATAAAGAGGCGTTAATGTCGCACGGAAGTTATAGACAAACGGTTGTTAAGTCGGCAATGGAAGTTGTAACTCAAACACCATTGATTATACTTTTCAGTTTCTTTATGGCATCCGTTCTTAATCAAAACTTTAAGGGAAAGACTTTCTTTAGAGTAGTGTTTTTCCTGCCTGTTATTTTAACCGTTATGAATGTTCATACTAGTTCAATGGAAGATAATATGGGTGCATTTTCAAGTTATAAAAGCACTGAAGAAACAGTGGTATCCTTTACTTCACAAATAACCGAGTTTTTAATACAGGCCGGTTTAGGAGAAGATATCGCGGGAAGTATCACAAGTATAGCGGATAGTGTTTATGATGTTATTTCGCTATCTGCAATACAGATTCTTATTATGCTAATCGGTATGCAGGCAATATCTCCCTCACTTTATGAGGCTGCCAGAGTAGAAGGCGCTACTGGATGGGAAAGTTTTTGGAAGATTACTGTTCCCATGGTAAGCCCGATGATTATGACTTGTGTTATATACACTATCATCGATTCATTTACGGCAACCGGAAATAAAGTTATGACGCTTATGTCAGATACCGCTTTTAATAATTTGAATTTCTCCTTAGGTTCGGCTATGGGTTGGATATACTTTGCACTAATTGCAGTTATTTTGGCAATAGCGGCATGGTTATTCTCTAAAGTTGTTTTAAAATATGATTCGTGAGGTGAATGAGTTATGAAAAAATTAACACTGAACGAACCGATGTTGAAAAAGAAAGCCGTGCCATTTTTATGGTCGGCGGTGCGATTGGTATTACTGATAGGTATAAGTTACACTATATTGTATCCATTATTTGCAAAAATGGCTCTTATGTTTATGGATGCAAAGGATTTAAGTGACTTCTCCGTAAAATGGATACCGCGTCATTTTACATTGGCAAACTTAAAAATCACCGTTACGATACTTGACTATTGGCAAGCATTGGCAAAAAGTATTGGCATAAGTTTTCTAATAGCATTGTTACAGGTTACGGTATGCACATTGTCGGCTTATGGTTTTTCGCGTTATCGTACAGCTGGTAAAAAGTTATTGTTTGGCGTAGTTATTGCAACACTTTTAATTCCGCCACAAACTTATATAGTAACACTTTATACTCAACTCCAACATTTTGATATATTTGGATTAGTTAAACTTTTCAATGGTAGTGGAATAAATTTACTTGATTCTGTATGGTCATTTATTATTCTTGCGGCAACGGGTATGGGTATTAGAAGTGGACTTTATATCTATGTTGAGAAACAAACATTTTCGGCCTTGCCTAAAGAACTTGAGGAGGCAGCAAAGGTTGACGGCGCAGGAATGTTTAAAACCTTTACGTCAATAATGCTTCCTAACGCTATACCTACAATTGTTATGTGCTTTATACTTTCTTTTGTATGGCAATGGAATGATACGTTTTACACAACGTATTTTGCTCCAAAATTAGGCACTCTTTCTATGAAGATAGGTAGGATGCACGCGCTTGTAAGTGATTATCTTGGCGGATGGGAATTACGGGTTTCTTCTGAATCTCAAATGCTTGCAAGTGTTGGTGTATTCTTGTGTGTGCTACCGCTTATTGTTCTTTTTATTTTCGGTCAGCGATATTTCGTTCAAGGTGTTGAACGTTCAGGCTTAGTAGGGTAATACTTTAAATTAACGGAGGAAAAAAAAGATGAAAAAATTGAAAATGACGTTAGCTTTGTTTTTGGCGATTTGTCTGGGTTTTTGCAGTGTAGCCTGCAAGAAAAACGAATCGTCGGGCAATTCCGGTACCCAATCAGGTGTTAATGGCGGCTATTCTTCCAGCACAGAGGAAAATTATGATGATACCGTAAATGATTGGCAGGAAAACGGAAGCAATCAAGGAGATTTTGATAATACTGTCAATAACGATACTCCAACTCCTACACCCACTCCAGGACAAACAGGTGATGATGAATTAATCAATCTTAACAAACCTCAAGAAGACGAACAGGAGGAAGAAGAGGAAGAAGAGGAAGAAGAGGAAGAAGAGGAAGAAGAACGCGTTTTCGAAGAATCGGCGCTCGCAGACCCTAATGCACTTAAGTATTATTATGAGGGTAGCTGTTATGCATATGGTATCGACGCAGAAGGCAGAGAATGTATAGCGTTTAAAAGTAAAGCCGGCGAATTGCTCGATGTACTTAGAGGCGCAGGAAAATTCAACTTAAAAACAAGTAGCGGTCTTTTAGTTGCAGGTACAGGGGAAATTGTATCGTTTAAGCAAACTATGAAAGATGCTTTTAACGGATTGATTATTGATTATGCAGTTGAGGGTTTAGATGCTGAAACATCTATAATTCAATATACTTATCTCTTTAAGGAAAATTGTATTTCTGTTTCGGCCCACATTAATGCTAATACAAATCGTACTATCGCAGCGAGCACATCAACTTTCAACAGAATGTTCCTTACTGATTACTTAAATGAACAACATTTGTTAAATGCTGATTGGATATATCCAGCAAATGGTGACTATCCGTATCAAGAATTTGAAAGTTTGTGTTTTAGAACACAACTTACAAAAGATGTTTATCTTTATTCTTTCCAACGCGGTGAACAAATAAGAACAGAGTATAGTGATGAAAAATGGAGTAGCGCTAAGATGCCGCTTACAATGGAAGATGCTCAAGGTCTGTTCTATACGCATGAATATGATATAACATTTGTTGATACTTTATACGAAAAAAATGAAGGCGCTGATTATCGCGGACTTTTCAAAGGTCTTAATTCTGATTTTGCAGCTGGAATTGCTCCTATAAAAGCAACTGAAGATAACTCCACTTTGTTTATCGGTAATTCAGTTGACCTTAATATCAATGTTACAAACCTTACCGATGACGACCTTACTTTTAGTCTTAGATATGATGTACGCGATTATTATGGTAATATTGTATCAAAGGGATTGTTTATTAACAGCACGGCATATCAGTACGCAAGTGCGAATCGTACTATTAATGTATCCGGCAAATACGGAATATATTATCTAAACCTTTATGTTATTTCAAAATATTCGACTTATGTTGAGTGTTATCCGTTTGCATTGCTTGAAGATTATACATATAAGTATAATGCTACAAGCCCATGGGGATTAACTTCACCAAACACAAAAAATGATACAGAGGGTAGAAATACTGGAAGACTGTTTGCAAAAATCGGTGTTTCAAATTTCCGTATCAATCCTATTTATAGAGCTACATATGAAGAATGTATAAAGCTTGGAATAAACAGATTTAATACTCTTACACTTACGAACTTTGGTGAACAAACTGAAAAAGCATATATGAAAACCGTAATCGAAAGAATTGAGGATGAGGCAGATGTCACCTTAGCGGTTGAGAACGGAAACGAATCCAACCTTGCGGTTATAAGTGGAACAACCCAAGAAATATACGATAGGTATGTTGCCTTCTATAAGCACATGTTCTTACCGGTATATTCATATATGAGAAAAAATTATCCAAACCTTAAGTATATACCTTCTCCATTCTCAGCTGGTCAGCAGGAATGGATAGATTGTCTTGTTACAGGCGTTAAAGTAGATAATGATGGTGACGGAATAAAGGAAACCACTCTTGCTGAACCTATTTGGGATTTAGTTGATGCTGTATCTACTCACGTATATGGTACACCTTGGATGCCTGATAACTACGGAACATATAAACCGGCATACAAAGCAGGTTTATGGCATATTGAACCCGCACTTCAGCGATTGCAGGAATGTCTTGGAAAGTATCTTCAAGCTGATGGAACAGAAAAGGATTTATATATAACTGAAGTAGGATATGCTACTTATCCTGGTATAGAAACATCAATCGATCTTCGTACCCATGCTGATTATAACGTTCGTTCAGGAATTTTATGTTCGGCATACGGTGCTGATGTTATCCAGTATTACTGTACCTTTGATAAAAAGACTTGGGGTTCGGGATACGACCCTGTAGATAAAGAGTGGAACTTCGGTGCTTTTTATCAACATGATTATTACGGTCGTATTAAGCCAAAACCATGGGGCGTTGCATATGCAAGTATGACCCGTCTACTTGAAAGTATTGAAAAGAATTCGATGCATACTTATGACAAGTATGACGAAGGTTATGATAAAGCCGGCGTTCGTGCTTTCAAATGTAAAACTGCATTAAATGGCGATGTTGTAATTGCTTGGTCTAACTATGAAGTACTTTCAAACGGCAAAAAGGATGCCTCATCCCAGGTGGGTCTTAGAGTTCCTAATTTGCCTTGGAATAATCAATGGGAAAAGGTTGATGAAACTGTATTTGATGCCAAGGGTGATACCGTTACCGTTATTGATATAATGGGTAATAAAACCACATATAAGGCAAAAGACGGTAAGGTAACAATACCGCTCTCAGGTTCACCTGTGTATCTTTTAGGTGTGAAATAATTAACTTAACTACCTAATTAACTTTACTTCTAAGTAAAGCATATATTCTTAGCAGATAATAAGTCTATTATTGTTACCGTATTCATCAATCAAATTGCGTTTGATGAATACGGTATTACAATATAAGGGCAATTTTAGGTTGATTTTCAAAGAAGGTACATTATGATAAAAGTAACTATTTTTAACGAATTTATTCACGAAATTGAAAGAGAAGATATTAAAGCAGTTTATCCCGATGGTATTCATAATGCCATTAAACAGGGTATTGAATGCGAAGATATAGCAGTAAAAACCTTCACTTTGCAAAATGTTGAAGAAATCACCGATGAAGTATTGGAAGATACCGATGTTATCATTTGGTGGGGCCATAAGGGGCATAATCGCGTACCTGATGAGGTTGCAACACGCGTTCAAACAGCAGTTCTTGATGGTATGGGCGCTATATTCTTACATTCAGGACACCACTCCAAGCCATTCAAGAAACTTATGGGTACTACTTGTAATCTTACTTGGAGAGAAAACGGTGACTACGAATTGGTTTGGGCTATAAAGCCTTCTCATCCGATAGCGCAGGGGATTGACCGCTTTATCAAACTCCCGAATGTTGAAACTTACGGCGAACCTTTTGATATTCCTGAACCTGATGAACTTGTTTTTATTGGTTCATATGAAGGTGGCGAAGCATTTCGTTCGGGTTGTTGTTGGAAAAGAGGAAACGGTAAGATTTTCTATTTCCAACCCGGTCACGAATCATATCCAATCTTCTATAATGAAGAAATTTTAACAGTTATTAGAAATGCAGTTTGTTGGGCAAAATCGGATTATAGAACCCCTATTCGCTGTCCAAGAGCAAAGAAACCCCTAGAAGATAAAAGTTTATAAAAAAGTTGTCGATAATGGTAAAATATGAAAATCGAGGGAGAAGATTATGACTAACGATAATATTTTAGACCGCTTTGATGCTACTATCACCGAGGAAGACAAGGTGGACACAAATAAGAAAATAAAAATCGGTATAATTGGTACTGGCTGGATAGCTGAAGCACACATACGTGAGTATAAAAAGATGCCCGATGTTGAGGTTGTAGCCTTAGCTGATATTGTTGACGGAAAGGCGAAAGCCTTTGCGGAAAAATTTGGCATTGAAAACTGTAAGTTTTACCCGTCACATAAGGAACTTATCGATGCGGGGGAAGTGGACGCAGTTTCTATATGTACATATAATAGCCAACATGCTGCGCCGACAATTTACGCTTTGAAGAATGGTGTTCACGTATTGCTTGAAAAACCGTTCACTGTTACTTTAGACGAAGCCGTTGAAGTTATGAAGGCGGAAAAAGAATCGGGCAAGATTCTTTCTATCGGTTTCCAACCCAGAATGGCAGCTAATATGCAAATGATAAAGAAAATAGTTGATTCAGGGGAATTAGGTAAGATTTATTATCTTCAAGCCGGAGGCGGACGCCGTCACGGTATACCTACTCCTTACGGCACTACCTTTATCGAGGCAGAAACCGGTGGCATAGGCGCTATGGGTGATATTGGATGCTATTCACTTGATATGCTCCTTAATGCAGTTGGTTACCCGAAGCCGTTAACCGTTACAGGCTACACATCGGACTTCTTTGGCAAGACCGCTGATTACTATACTTACGATGGCAAACCTGCAGAGTATGCTGAAAAATTTGGTGTTGATGATTTCGCAGCAGGTTTTATTCGTTTAGAAGGTGGCATTATTCTTGATTTCCGTATTTCATGGGCTATGAATATGGATACCTGCGGCGACGCGCTTATTTTAGGTACAAAGGGTGGTTTGCGCATTCCGTCAACAGAATGTTGGAATGGTGATTTTAATAAGCCGCTTACTGTATATCGTGATGTTGCAGGTAAAAGAACCGAGTATACTATTCCGTTGCTTGAAAACAAGGAACCATTATTTTATAAAAAGATACGCTCATTCCTTGACGCTGTTAAGGCGGGTAAATCGGCGCCTGTTCCTTCAAGTCAGATTATTTACAACCAGGCTATTATTGACGGTATTGTAAAGTCTAACGAATTGGGACGAGAAATCGAAGTAGAGATTCCGGAAATTTAAGGGAGTTGTGTTAATATGAAAGATTTTCCTGTTGCGCTTCAACTTTATTCAGTGCGAGATGTGATGAGAACGGATTTTGAAGGCACCTTAAAAAAAGTAAAGGCATTAGGTTATGACGGGGTAGAATTTGCTGGTCTTTTTAATAAGACAGCAGGTGAAGTCAAGAAAATGTGCGACGAAATCGGTCTTGTTCCGATTTCCGCGCATGTACCTTTTGTTGATATGATTAATGACCCTTCAATATTAGAAACTTATAAAGAAATCGGTTGTGAATTTGTGGTGATCCCTTATCTAACCGAAGAATACCGCCCCGGCGCTGAGAAATTCCAAGAAGTTATTGACGGCGCTAAAATGCTTGGAGAAAAGGCAAATGCGCTTGGGATGAAACTTTGCTACCATAATCACGATTTTGAGTTTGTAAAACTCGACGGAGAATATGCTCTTGATATTCTTTATAAAGAGGTTCCCGCTGAACTTTTACAACCCGAACTTGATACTTGTTGGGTAAATATCGGCGGTGAAAATCCAAGTGATTATATCCGCAAATATTCAGGTCGTATTGAAATAGTGCATTTGAAGGACTTTGTAGGTTCGAGAAGCAATAATATGTATGCTCTTATTGGTATTGATGAAGATAAGAAAAAAGATACAGACGGCAAGTTTGAATTCCGCCCTGTAGGATCGGGTGTTCAAGATTTCGAGTCTATACTAGCCGCTTCTAAGCAAGTCGGTGCGCGATGGGTAGTTGTTGAGCAGGATAATCCGAGTATGGGTAAATCTTCGCTTGAATGCGCAGAAATCAGCATTAACTATCTTAATTCTTTGTAAAAATAATAATTTTTAAAAAAGGTGCTTTTGATGCTATTATATTTTGTGCGTCACGGCGATCCAATTTATAGGCCCGATTCTCTTACCGAATTAGGACATGAACAAGCAGAGGCTCTTGCTAAAAGATTAGCGTTACATGGCATGGATCAGATATATTCTTCATCAATGAACCGAGCAGTTTTAACAGCAACACCACTCGCAAAACTTTTGAAAAAAATTATACAGTTAGATTGGTGCCGTGAAAATCTTGCTTCTCAGGAATTTAGGTATACCTCTAATGATAAAACATTTTGGATGTTTGCTCTTCCGGATGTTAGAAAACTTTTAAATTCACCTGAGGTTTTGGCACTGGGCAAGGAATGGTATCGTCATGAGGCTTTTCCCGAAAATATCGGTAACGGCGTAAAAAGAATTGATGCCGAAGCGGATAAATTCTTGGAGTCATTAGGATATGTTCACGATCGTGCAAACAATACCAAATAAAATTAAGGTCTGTTAGATTAATCTAACAGACCTTGTCTTTGTTCTTAAACCTTTACTTTAACAACTATTTTTTTAACCGGAGCCTTATTTCCACCCAGTGACATTCCGGGTTTATGTATATCGTGCGGGAAGAAGATTCCATATTCGCCATCTTCAATAACAGCAGTTGATGCTTTATCTAAGTTTTCGTAATTTTGCAAATCTCTTTCTGCGTTATATTCGGTATTTGGGGTCATTTTAGAAATATCAGCAAATCCCATAACTTCTACACCGCGAGCAATAAACTGAATATCGATGTAATTTTGGTGACCTTCAAATTTGCAGTCGGCTTCGTCTCTTGTTATGTTTTCCATTACATTGGCATAAACATCGGCGCCGTCTATTTCATACCTTCCGGGTTCATAATTTTCGCTTACCGCTTTTTTAAGAAAATCAAAAGCTTTTTCAAAATTCTTGTGAACAGAAAAGTATTTTTCGCAATTTTTAATGTTATCAGCAATCATTTTTTTACACCTCATTATAGATTTATAATAATTATACAACAAACGACAAAAAGAAACAAGCACAAATTTCTAACCGCCTGTAAAGCAGATTTAATTGGTCAGAAAGGGAATGCAACATGTTTTCGGTGGAAATATAACAAAAAAGACGGCATAACTATCGTCTTTTTTGAATATATAGTCCCTTTACATTAATTTTTTTGGGTGATATAATAATTGTTATGGTTTGTCGAAACGCTAAAAAACGTGTTGACAAACCGCTTTTTAAGTGGTGAAACAATCTGGTTTCACCTAACCTATATCATTTATAACATAAACTGCTGAAAATAAAAGGGGAAATGTTATGTTGGCTTATCTTAAACCGAAGTTGTTTTCGGTCATTAAGGATTATACGAAAACTCAGTTTTTAAAGGACTTAACAGCGGGATTGATCGTGGCTATTATTGCTTTGCCACTTTCAATCGCTTTGGCACTTGCATCAGGTGTGGAACCCGCTTGTGGTATTTATACCGCTATTGCCGCAGGATTTTTTGTGGCGCTTTTGGGTGGTAGCCGTGTGCAAATTGCAGGTCCTACCGCCGCCTTCGCAACCATTGTAGCGGGTGTTGTAGCATCTCAGGGCATGGACGGATTATTTATAGCCACAGTTATTGCGGGTATTATGCTCATTCTAATGGGTGTATTAAAACTCGGCGGCTTGATTAAATTTATACCCCACGCAATTACTGTTGGGTTTACGGGCGGTATTGCTGTTACAATTTTGCTCGGTCAGATTAAAGACTTTTTAGGTATTACATATGAGAGCGGTGTTCGTCCTATTGAAGCCATGGAGAAAATGGAAGCCAATATTGAGTTTATTGGAACATTTTCGTGGCAGGCGGCTGTTGTGGGGGTTATAAGCCTTGCAATACTTACTTTATATCCCAAAATAGAAAAACGTGTTCCGCCTTCACTCATTGCGGTTGTGGTTGGTGCTGTAATTGTTGGTGTAATTCCTGCTTTTTCAAGTGGAGTATATACTATTGGTGACCTTTACACAATACCGTCAGGGTTACCGAAAATAGATTTTTCGGCAATGGACTTTAGCGCAAGTAAAATTGTTGCGGTATTGCCCGACGCGGTTACAATAGCCGTTTTGGCGGCAATCGAATCTTTACTTTCTTGTGTTGTGGCAGATGGTATGGTGGGTTCTAAGCATAATTCCAATGCGGAACTTGTAGCGCAGGGTGTTGGTAACATTGCAAGTGTTATGTTTGGTGGTATCGCCGCTACGGGCGCTATTGCAAGAACGGCAGCCAACATCAAAAACGGTGGTAGAACACCCGTTGCCGCTATGGTGCACTCGATTGTGCTTTTGCTTGTGCTCTTGTTCCTTATGCCTTATGCCGAACTTATTCCAATGCCCGTTATTGCGGCAATATTGTTCGTTGTGGCTTATAATATGAGTGAGTGGCGCAAATTTGTTGCAATAGTAAAATCTAAAAATTATACAGATATTTTGATTCTTGCATTAACCTTTATTCTTACAGTTGTTTTCGATTTAGTCGTAGCAATCGCTGTTGGTATGGTTGTGTATTACTTGATTGTTGTTATAAAGAAGATTTCAAAGAAATAAGTTTTAGCATGAATTATTATGTTTTAACGGTGTGGTTTACAAAGACCGCACCGTTTTTTATTTATATAAAATTCCCCGCCCCTTATACAATAAAATACAAAGGACGGGGGAGTAGTGTTTTATATCGAAAACGACTAGCAATACATATTCGGATTTTTAGGGTGCTTATTATTCGTAATCTACAACATCAACCCAAGTCAGCAAGAATTCGCGTTCTTTTATCTGGCCCTTTACTGACTGAGAAGCGGCAACGATGGGCATCCATTTTTGAACATACTGTTTAGCAGTATTGCTCTTTTTGCAGAACAAATCAAGGTAATTTTTAGCGCCTTCAATATCGCCGTTAAGACAGAACAACAAGTAAGTACGAGCGGCATCGGCAGAAGCGTTACCTTGGGTTGCGTGAGACCAGTCAAGTATATAAGGAGTACCGTCTTCAGCGATGATAACGTTGGAAGGATTAAAGTCGCCGTGACAAACCTTGTTATGCTTGGGCATACCTTCAAGGCGGGTATGGAGTTCGTAACGGGTTGTAGCATCAAGTTCGGTAGCCGAAATTTTGCGGTTCATTTTGTCCTTGAGTTTATTAAGAAGGGGACTCTTTTTATCGTGAACTGAAAGTTGCAAATCAACAAGCAATTCAAGATATTCTTGGCTTTTCTCGGTATTTTCTTCCATAAGTTGAGCCAGGGTCTTACCCTTGATATACTCAGATACGATTGCCCATTTGCCATCAACCATAGTTACTTCTAAAATCTTGGGGATATTAAGACCGGTTTCTTCAATACGAGCCTGATTTAATGCTTCGTTGAGAACATCGGCTTTTGAATAATTTTCGTCGAATACTTTTATGCATCTTTCGCCATCGCGATAAATTGTTTTATTATTTCTAACTGCAATTACTTTATCAAATTTCATTTGTTATTTCTCCCTTAATTATGCTTTTTTACCTTTGCTTAATGCGGTTGGTTTTTCGGTTTCAACGAAATGTTTGCCATAATAAGCGTTCAAGTACATTTGCTTTATTTCGCTCATAAGCGGATAACGGGGGTTTGCGCCTGTGCACTGGTCGTCAAATGCCTGCTCAACCATATCGTCAAGACGAGCAAGGAAGTCTTCTTCATCAATGCCGTAATCTTTAATGGTTTCCTTAATGCCAACCTTTGCCTTAAGTTCGTTAATAGCCTTAATAAGATTTTCAAGTTTTTCTTCATCAGTCTTACCGCCAAGTCCGAGATAATCAGCGATTTCAGCATAACGAGCAAGAGTATGAGGATGGTCGTATTGAGAGAATGTACCCATTTTTGTAGGCGCTTCACTTGCATTGAAGCGGATAACTTCTTCAATCATGAGAGCGTTAGCAACACCGTGAGGGAGATGGTGGAAAGCACCGAGTTTATGAGCCATAGAGTGACAAATTCCAAGGAAAGCATTAGCAAATGCCATACCAGCCATGGTAGCCGCATTAGCCATCTTTTCACGTGCTTCTACATCGGTTTGACCGTTATCGTAAGCACGGGGGAGATACTTAAAGATGTTCTTAAGAGCCTGGAGCGCTAGAACATCTGTATAATCGGTAGCGAGCATAGCCGCATAAGCTTCAACGGCGTGAGTTACAGCATCTATACCTGAAGCCGCAGTCAATCCCTTAGGAGCGCTCATGTGGAAATCGGTATCAATGATTGCCATGTTGGGAAGTAATTCATAGTCGGCAAGGGGATATTTTACGCCGGTATCGCCATCGGTGATAACTGCAAAAGGAGTAACTTCAGAACCGGTACCTGCAGAAGTAGGAATTGCAATGAAGTAAGCCTTTTCACCCATTTTTGGGAATGTGTAAACACGTTTGCGGATATCGATAAAGCGCATTGCCATATCCAAAAAGTCGGCTTCGGGATGCTCATAGAGAACCCACATGATCTTAGCAGCGTCCATTGCAGAACCACCGCCGAGAGCAATAATGGTATCGGGCTTAAAGGCAGCCATTTGTTTTGCGCCGTCCTGAGCGTTCTTCAAAGTCGGGTCGGGTTGAACGTCAAAGAATGTGGTATGTGCAATACCCATTTCGTCGAGTTTATCAGTAATAGGCTTTGTGTAGCCGTTTTCGTAAAGGAAGGTATCGGTTACGATAAATGCTCTCTTACAACCGCGTACAGTTCTAAGCTCATCGAGAGCTACCGGCAAACATCCTTTCTTGATATATACCTTTTCAGGTGCGCGGAACCAAAGCATATTTTCCCTTCTTTCTGCTACTGTTTTAATATTCAAAAGGTGTTTAACACCTACGTTGTCGGATACAGAGTTGCCACCCCAAGAACCACATCCGAGTGTGAGCGAAGGGGCGAGTTTGAAGTTGTAAAGGTCACCGATACCGCCGTGTGAAGAAGGAGTATTTACGAGAATACGGCAGGTCTTCATTCTTGCGGCAAAAGCGTTTAATTTTTCTTGTTCGGTAACTTCGTTAAGGTAGACTGAAGAAGTATGACCAAAACCGCCGTCTTCAACGAGTTTTTCTGCCTTGTCGAGTGCTTCACCGAAGTCTTTTGCCTTATACATTGCAAGAACAGGAGAAAGTTTTTCGTGAGCAAATTCTTCGGTTATTTCTACGCTTTCAACTTCGCCGATAAGGATTTTTGTACCTTCGGGTACGGTAACGCCCGCAAGTTCAGCAATCTTTGCAGCACTCTGACCAACTATTTTTGCATTAAGTGCGCCGTTGATGATAATAGTTTTGCGAACCTTTTCGGTTTCGGCTTCGTCTAAGAAGTAGCAACCGCGTGTTGCAAATTCTTCTTTAACAGCGTCATAAATGCTTTCAAGTACAATAACAGATTGTTCAGAAGCACAAATCATACCGTTATCGAATGTTTTAGAATGAATAATAGAGTTTACTGCTAAAAGAATATCAGCGCTGTCGTCAATGATAGCAGGAGTATTACCCGCTCCAACGCCCAATGCGGGTTTACCGCTTGAATAAGCCGCCTTAACCATTCCGGGACCACCGGTAGCAAGGATAATATCCGCTTCTTTCATAACAGTATTGGTCATATCAAGGGAAGGAACGTCAATCCAGTCGATAATACCTTCAGGAGCACCTGCTTTGACAGCGGCTTCAAGAATTAATTTTGCAGCAGCAATAGTGCTGTTTTTTGCACGAGGATGTGGGCTGATGATAATAGCGTTACGAGTTTTAAGAGCAAGTAAGCATTTGAAAATTGCGGTAGAAGTGGGGTTGGTGGTTGGGATAACTGCCGCAACAACACCAATCGGTTCTGCTATTTTTTTGGTGCCAAAGGCTTTGTCTTCTTCAATAATACCGCAGGTTTTGGTTTCTTTATAAGCATTGTAAATGTATTCTGCGGCGTAGTTGTTTTTAATAACCTTATCTTCTACAATACCCATGCCTGTTTCTTCTACTGCCATTTTTGCCAGACTGATTCTTGCTTTGTTAGCGGCAGAAGCGGCGGCTAAAAAGATTTTATCTACCTGTTCTTGTGTATAAGTAGCAAATATCTTTTGCGCCTCTCTTGTGCGAACAATAGCTTCTTCGAGCTTTTCAACGCTGTCTACGATTAAATAATTTTTGGTATCCATTATATATCCTCCCGGTTTGAATTATATGATTAATTATTATAGTATGCGAGTAAACGCGCTAAATTTTCGAAACATCATATTTTTCGAGTTCGTTATTATTTTAACAAACAAAAAATGAATTGAAAATTCTTAAAATAGATAATTGGTATTATCAATATAGATAACAACCGTAGCCAATACAAAAATTAATCCCGACTTCTCTTAAGAAATCGGGATTGAAATCACGTTATTATAGGTATTTTTTCTTGGTTTCGCATAGTTCGTTAATAAACTGCTTGTCTAAATTTGATAATTTATACCCATTTTTATAAATCAGCATATCCTTATAGACTTTTTTATTATCGTTGCATTTTCTCAAAACCAAGTTATAGCGGTCGAGCAGAGTTTGGGGAGCGGGGGAAACCCACATAAATGTTTCCGGATTCATGGATAATAAATCAAATTGACTTGCGCGTTCAAATATAAATATTCTTCTGTTAATATTATCGGGCAGTTCTTCTTTTACCACCTTTGCAAGTGGCATAGAAGGGACATAGGGGTCGGCATGGGCGATTTCTATATAATCAACCAAATCGTCAAAAGTAATTTCCGGCTTGTTAGCCAATGGATTATCGGCGCTCATAATCAGCGAATATGTAAACTCGGTAACCAATTCATAATGAAAACCTTTTTCTTCAAGCATTGACTTAAAGTATATATCGTAATTTTCGGCGTACCGAATAATTCCAAGTTTATAGTCATGGTTAAGCATGTTATGAATTGTGCGTTGCGAATTTGTTTCTTTGTAAAAAATTTCCGTCGCATCGGTGGATAAGCATTTAGAAAATTTAGCAAATGCTTCCGAAATATAAGACGCGCGCGGTACCGAGATAGAAAACTTTTGCTTTTTTGGGGAACCGTCTTTATAAAATTTTTCGATTTCGTTTATTTGGTCCAAAACACCCTTAGCAAAATTCACAAATTCTTCACCGTCGGGGGTAAGTTTCATACCGTTTTGTGTGCGGTCGAAAATTGTTATGCCAAGGTCACTTTCCAATTCTTTTATAGAACGGCTTATGTTTGGCGCGGCTATTAAAAGCGTTTCTGAAGCCTTGCTAAGCGAACCTGCTTTAGCAACTTCAAGAGCATGTTTCATATGTAATAGGTTCAACAATCCCACCCCTAAAAGTACTTTTACTGTATTATAACATTTTTCACTCACAAAATCAATTAGTATAAATCCTTATGTCCTGCGGTAATTGTGGAATTTGATGATTTGCCCATTCAATAATATCGACAGGGAATTGTATAGACAGTTCACAAAGTTTATTTATTTAGTTTTATATGAAATATTGTTTATATTCAGGTTGTGATTTTAAATCTTTCATTAAGCCTTCTTCATTATTTGAAGTAGGAGTGAAGAGTGAAGAGGTAAAAAGTAAAATCGACAAACCTCTGTCGAGATTTGTCGATTTTGGCCCGCCCGAAGGGATTCGAACCCCCGATCTTCAGAATCGGAATCTGCTGCGTTATCCAGCTGCGCCACGGGCGGAAATATTAAGTTATAGGCAATAAGTAATAGTGAATAGGCAAGGAGTTTCGCTTTGCAAAACTCCTTACTTCTTGACTTTTAAATCTCACTTTTATTTTGAATATCCCTGTGGGTTATTTTTTTGCCATTTCCAAGTATCACGGCACATTTCATCTATACCGAACCTTGCGCTCCAACCAAGAATATCACGCGCTTTATCCGCATTAGCGTAAACTTCGTCAGGGTCGCCGGGGCGGCGGGGGTCTATAACATAAGGCACATCAATTCCACTTGCCTTTACGAAGGCTTCGCGAAGTTGCAATACGCTGGTGCCGTTACCGGTACCCAAGTTAAATGCTTCGCAGCCTGTATTTGAAAGTGCCCAATCAACAGCCTTAACATGACCGTCCGCAAGGTCTACTACATGGATATAGTCGCGCACACCGGTACCGTCAACGGTTTTATAATCATCACCAAAAACATGCAACTTTTCAAGTTTTCCGACAGCAACCTGTGAAATATAGGGCATAAGGTTATTAGGAATACCTTTAGGGTCTTCACCGATAGTTCCGCTTTCGTGTGCGCCGATTGGGTTAAAGTAACGAAGCAGGGCAATACACCAATCTTTATCTGCAACATAAAGGTCCCTAAGTATTTCTTCAATGAAATATTTTGTTCTGCCGTAAGGATTAATAGCGCCAAGCGGCATACCTTCTATAAGCGGCATCTCGGTAGCAACACCATAAACGGTAGCCGAAGAAGAAAAAACAATCTTCTTTACATTAAACTCGTTCATAACTTCAAGTAAAACAAGAGTACTTACAAGATTATTATCGTAGTACATAATCGGTTCTCTTACAGATTCGCCAACAGCTTTAAGACCGGCAAAGTGGATAACCGCTTCAATCTTATTTTCATTAAAAATTTTGCGCAAGGCATCTTTATTTCTAACGTCTTCTTGATAGAATTTAACAGCCTTACCTGTAATTTTTTCTACTCTTTTTAAGGATTCGCTGCTACTGTTATCCAGATTATCTACAACGATAACATCGTATCCTGCATTTTGCATTTCAACACAGGTATGGCTACCTATGTAACCTGCACCGCCTGTTACTAAGATTGACATAAAAAAACCCCTTTCGGTTTGATTTTAACTACACTCATTTTATATTATATGCAATATTTTGTCAAGGAATAGAGCGCCTAAAATTTTCAAAACAAAAACGGCTTGGATTTAATCCAAGCCATTTTTGCGTTGAGGTAAAGATTAAAGTTTCTTCATTTTCATTTTACGAGCTAACAAGGTTAAAACAAGTAAAACAATGTAAAGACAACCTATTGTTATGAAAATAGCACTCCAACCGAAACTTTCTTTAACAAAACCGAATACAGAAGCCTGAATAGCGGCACCCATATATACAGCCCAGTCAAGAACACCAACAACGGTAGAAGAAAGAGCACGACCGCCCATATCACCTGCGATTGCCCAGATAACGCCTGTTACCATGGAGAATACGCCAACTACAAACAACATAATTGTTGCAGGTAATTGTGTTTTGAAGAATGGGAAGCATACAAGACCTGCACAAGCAACAATAGCGGCTAAAGCAAGCATTGGTTCGCGTTTGCCTTTGAAAATTTTATCGGTAATGAAGGGGAAAACGAACATTGCAAAAGCCTGACCTAAAGGAAGAACGATGTATGTGAACATATCGTTCTTAAGGGTAAGACCTAATTCTTCAGTGAAGTAGGTAGGAATCCAGGTGAGAAGACCGTAACGGCCGATACCTGCGATAGCAGATATTAAGCAAAAAATGATAACTTTGGGTTCGCTAAAGAGAAGCTTATAAGGATAGAAGAATCCTCTTTTTGCAATTTCAGCTTCCATAGCAGCATTGCTATTGTCGAGTTCTTTATCTGCTTCCTCGAATGCGGGAAGACCAACATCTTCGGGTTTTTCCTTAAAGAATGCGATGAACGCGATAAGGATAAGAACCATTGGGATAATCGGGAAACGGAAACCTGCGCGCCATGTCCATTCAGGGTTAAGAATTAAGCACCAGTTAACTGTTAAATAGGTAACTGCCTGTGCAACACCTGAGAAAGCGGTAGCAAGACCTGAAGCGAAACCACGCTTCTCTTTTGGCCACCATTTGTTAATAACGCCAACACCGTTTGACCAAACCATAGCCTGAACAAAACCATTAAGACCCCAAAGAACTGCGATGATAGCAAGGTTACTTTGGAAAGAAATCAAAACATTAAGAATGGCAGAAGCTACAACGCCGAAAACCATAAGTTTCTTGTAGCCGAAGAAAGAACCTAAGCGTCCGCTAACCAACTGGCCAAAAGCATAGCACCAGAAAAGTGCAGATGAAACAACACCGATGGTGCCAAGGTCGGAAGCGAAGTATTCCTTCATGAGCGGCATAACCAAGTTAATGTTTTGGCGGCCGTTGTAGAAGAACAAGTAGGTAAAACCGAAGCTTAAAAGCATAAGCCAAGCGTATTTCTTAAACTTCTTGTATTGCTCATTGTTGTAGCCGTACATGAACTTTTCTTTTAAATTTGACATTGTTTTTTTCTCCTATTATTAATTAACCGAAGATTTTAGCATCTGCTTCGTCGTATGCAAGAATTTCTGCAGTAACGCGAGCGTGATCTTCAAGATTATCGATTTCGTCGATGAAGTAGTCTTCGTAAGAGAATGCGCGAACATTCAAAGCGGGGAAGATTTCGTTAAGTGCGTTTTCAGCATAGCACTTGTCTTCGCCCTTGTGAATGAATTCTACAACCTTGCCTATCCAAGCAGAAGCGGTTGCTTTTTCCATCTTGTAGAAAGGTTGGAAAGCAAAGCAGTCTTCATCGAAGATATTGATAGAAACTTCTACAACCTTACCGTCTTTAACTCTGCCCTTGAAATCCTTTTCAGGAAGAGCTTTTTTGAAGTTAACGGTAGCGGTGTTCTTTTCTTCACTTGCAAGTACATCGTGGAGTAACTTGCGGTTAAATACTAAGTCACCGTGGAAGAAGAGAAGGTCGTCGTCCATAAGGTCACGTGCTAAATACATAGAATAGATGTAGTTAGTCTTGTCATAAATATCATTGCGAACAAAACTGAAGTTAAGTTCCGGGAATTCTGCAGCAACACCTTTTAATTGGTCTTCGAAAGGACCGGTGGTGATGATGAAATCTTTAATGCCTTCTGCGCTCAAAAGACGGATTTGACGGTGGAAAATTGTTTCACCATTCTTTAATTGTGCCATAGATTTGTGATTATTCTTGGTAAATTCGCCCATGCGGTTACCAAGACCAGAGTTGAAGATAACAGCTTTCATAACTGTACCCCTTTCAAAAAATATTAAGTTATTGTTTTTCAACGTTGATATTATATTAAAAATCACCATAAAAGTCAATAAATTTATCAAAATTTTAAATTTTGCTCTTGAAAATCACTTCGTGTTGATTTATAATAATCAAAAAGGTGTTAAAAGGGTGATTTTATGTCAGTAGGTTCCAATATTAAAAAACGTAGATATGAACTTAGAATGTCGCAACAGGAACTTGCCGATGCAATGGGATACAGAACCAGGTCGACTATTGCTAAAATTGAATCGGGAGAAAACGACGTTTCTCAAAAAAAACTGCAAAAATTTGCCGAAGTACTTGATACAACTGTAGAGGCATTGATTTCGGGTTATGCTAATGCATATCAACCCGCGACTACGCAAGAGCCTTCGGTTTTCAAGAAAAATAAAAATGTTGCAATTATTCTTGCCGGTGGTAAAACGGGGCGTAACAGTAGGAATATACCAAATCAGTTTATTGATGTTCACGGCAAACCGATTATTGTGCATTGTATGGATGCTTATCAATCACACCCATCAATTGATGATATATATGTAGTATGTCTCAAAGGGTGGGAAGATATTGTAACTGCTTATGCAAAACAATTTGGAATTACAAAATTAAAGGGACTTGTACCTGCGGGAAACTTTGGTGTTGTTTCGCTCAAGAATGGATACACATATATAAAAGATAGATATTCTTCCGATGATGTGGTTATAGTTCAAGAGTCTACAAGGCCGATGGTAAATACCGAAACGATCTCCAAACTGTTACTTGCTTGTTCAGAGATGGGTAGTGCTACAATTTGCCATTATATGAAGGATTATGTGCAGTTTGATATGTCGGGCGGTTATCCCGAATATTTGGACCGCGATAAAATCGTGGCGGTTCAGTCACCGGAAGCGCATCGCATAGAAATTTTGGATAATGTTTTTAAAATGGCGGAAAGTAACGGTCACAATTTAACCGAGTCTAACTGCACAATGTTAATGTATAATTTGGGTTATGATATAAACTTTATTGAAGGCGATATTAATAATATTAAGGTAGAACGTGAAGAAGATATTATAAAATTCAGCGCGTTATGTAAATAAATTTAAAGGCGCTAACCTTTAGGTTTTAGATTAAAAAAGAACAAGGCGGATTGCCTTGTTCTTTTTGTGTAGTAGTATTGTTATATTAAATAGGTATTTTTCATATGCTTAAATGATAATGGTATAGGTTAGGCGAAACGATCATGTTTCGCCACAAAATCTTTGATTTTGCGACAAATTTTAAGAAAAATTTGTCCTATCCCATTGCAATGAGTGTTGTGCAAAATTAAATATTAGAATTTAATTTTGCTTAAGCCACTTAAAAAGCGGCTTGTCGAAGCACTTTTTAGTGTTTCGACAAACCACAATCATTATAGAAGGGTTTAGGGGTGAGCGTTTTGAAAAAACACCATATAGCAGTTTGGCAAATAGCCTTGCTTTTAATAGTATCCATGGTTTCGGCGGTTGTTGTAACGGGGAAACCGGGATATGCCGCATCTGCTGACGCAGCATCAACCAAAACGGTTATTTTGGACGCCGGTCACGGCGGGTTAACTAATACTATAGATTAGGTCCAAAACTGCCGTGAAAATTCAATATTAAACACACCGAAAACCCGCTTAAATAGCGGGTTTTCTCCATTTTGCGACAACACAAGTATCAAAAATTGAATTAACATACAAATTTGATTAAATTTGTAGAGCGTAGGATAAAAATAAAATTTTGGTTGACAAATTTTCCAACAAATGATATACTGATACAAACTGATACTATTAAATATTGGAGAGGATTATGGATATAAAGCTATTTACGAAAATGCTAAAGGATAAGCATTTTACAGATTATCAAAAAATGCAGTATAAATACGGCGAGGATTTTAGCGCCTTTTTGCAGACTTTGGAAGAATTGTATTATAAAACTTTACCACTTTCAGATTTTGAAGGCAATAATATTGTTTTCATCGAAAATCACGCAGCGGTAAATCAAAGTACCGTTAAACTTTTGTTGCAGTCGCAGGATGGGCATTACGGTATTAAGGCTGCCGAGGACGAAATTGTTGCAACTTCTGCCATTGAAAGCATAGATTTCAGCCGTGACAGTGTGCGTAAAATTCTAAAAGGTATGGCGCCGAAGGATGAACAGGAAAATAGAATTTTAGGCATTAAGCATGGTCTTGAGTTTATTGCTGATGCAACCAACAAAATTACTGAAGAAAATCTATATAAGCTATATATGATGACGGTTGGAGATTTTTTAACCGGAGATGATAAATTAGCAGAAGGTAATATGTATAGGCATGATACCGTTTATGTTGTCAGCGACCACGTTGAACATTCTGGACTTGACCACAAAAAAGTTCCTGATTTTATGAAAGCTCTTATTGCTTTTGTTAATGTTGAAGATGATATTAATGACTTAATCAAGGCGGCAATTATTCATTTTTATATTGCTTTTGTCCATCCGTACTTTGATGGTAACGGAAGAATGGCTCGTCTTATCCACTTGTGGTTCCTGATTCAAAAAGGCTATCAATCTGCATTATTTATTCCGTTTTCAAGCCAAATTGAGAAAAGCAGAAAATCGTACTATGATGCTTATACTACCATTGAAGAGAACAAGAAGCTCAGTGGCAAGATTGATATAACACCGTTCATTTTGTATTTTATAAATAAAGTTTATAATAAAATGAACGAAGGAACAACTACTGTTGAAACCTTAGCTGTTTATGATGAAGCCGTCAAGGAGGGCAAGATAACCGAAAAAGAAACAAAGCTTTGGAAATTTGTTTTGTCTTACTATGGCACACAGGATTTCTCAACAAAACAACTTGAAAAAGACTTCGGTGATGCCGCTTATGCAACCATTAGGGGTTTTGTCTTAAAGTTTGAAGACTTAGGACTGCTTTCTTCTGTTAAATATGGCGTAAGGGTCAAGTATAAGGTCGTTAAGTAAAAGTTCAAACAATGCACTCCAACAGATAGAAATCTGTTGGAGTGCTTTCTAATTACCACCAGGGCCGTCTCTGCGTTCACGTGTATCGTGAACATCAATTTTACCGATTATATCGCCCGGTTTAATGTGTTTTTTGTCTTCTTTAATCTCAGGCTCCGGCTTTTGCTCAATCTTCTTATTTTCATCCATAGCTAAAACTCCTTTCTATTGTTAGTATTAGTTTTAAGATTTAATTTCATTCAAATCATTAGTAGGCGGCATACAACTGTGCCCTTTACATACATAATAGGTGGTCTTGCCGTTTTTTAGAGTATATTCTTCTGTGGGTTCAGTCAAGAGATTAATCATTGCATTTGCAGGTAAATCCAAAACAAGGTCGCTTATATTTGCCTTGTCATCTGCTATAACTGTAATCTTTGTCGGCGGCTCATTATATTCTAAAAGTGCCGTTAAAAACATTGCGTGATTGGTCGGATACGAAGAAGCCTCAGCAGAGATAAAATCCAACTGCTGTTCTGCTAAGTCTTTATATTTATCGTTCGAGGTCAAAAGATATAGCTTCACAAAGTTATATGCCATTAATGAATTACCGCTAGGCACGGCGCCGTCATAGGTTTCTTTCGGCCGCAGTATCAGTTTTTCACTTTCTTTGCTATATAAATAAAATCCACTTTTATTATCGCTAAATTCACTTATGACCCTATCACACATCTGCTTTGCACGGTTTAAATAACTATTATCTAAAGTCGCACGATATAAGGAAAGCTGAGCGAATATATAACTTGCATAATCATCTAAAAAGCCCTTTACGCCACGTTTTCCGTCGCGGAAGCTGACAAATAGTGTATCATCTTCACAAGGATATTTTCTTATAAATTCATCGGCTTTTTGAGTGGCATTCAGATAAACCTCGTTTTTACTCACAAGATATAATTCGCACATAGCGGCTATCATAAGTGCGTTCCAAGAAGTCAAAATCTTATCATCTAAATGTAGCGAATAGCGATTCTTTCTAAATTGTTGTAATTTAGGCAAAAATTCTTCAAAAGACTTATCTGTAACATCACTGTTCAGCAAATTCGGAATACTCTTTCCCTCAAAGTTACCAGCATCACTTATATCAAAATGTCGGTTAAATTTCTCTCCTTCTGTTTCACCCAAAACACTAATAATTTCATCAGGTGTGAACAGATAATATTTTCCTTCTTCGCCATCGCTGTCGGCATCCTGTGCACTGAAAAATCCGCCGTTTTCCGATGTCATTTCACGCAAAATATAATCCGTTGTTTTTTCGGCAATTTCAAGATATAAACTGTTGTTGGTTACAGAATATGCCTTACAGTAGCTGAGTATCAGTAATGCGTTGTCATACAGCATTTTTTCAAAATGTGGAACAAGAAACTTTTTATCGGTAGAATATCGGCAGAAGCCAAAACCTATATGGTCAAACATACCGCCGCGATACATTTGTAAAAGTGTGTATTCCGCCATCTTCAGAGATTCTTTGTCTTTATATCGCTCATAGTAGGAAAGTAAAAACAAAAGGTTGTGCGGTGTTGGAAACTTTGGCGCACGACCGAAACCGCCGTATTTTTCATCAAAAATTTTGCTATATACTGACACAGCAGAGTGGGTTAATTCTATTTCTGCATTATTATTGGAAACTTCGGTTTGATTTAAATGCTTGATAATCTCATCTGACTGCTCAAGCAACGAAGCCCTATTATTTTTCCAAGCCTCGTTAATGGCAATAAGCAGTTCTCTAAATCCAATCATACCGCCACGCGAAGTTTTGGGAAAATACGTCCCTGCAAAGAATGGCTTTTGGTCTGCGGTCATAAAAATACTTGTGGGCCAGCCACCACTACCTGTAAACGCCTGACATACCGACATATAAACGCTGTCAATGTCGGGCCTTTCTTCCTTATCTACCTTTATAGATATAAAATGGCGGTTTAGAATATCAGCTATTTCCTTATCCTCAAAGCTTTCGTGAGCTAACACATGACACCAATGACAAGCGCTATAGCCAATGCTTAAAAAGATAGGCTTATCCTCAGCTTTTGCACGTTCAAATGCTTCATTACACCAAGGATACCAATCAACAGGATTCCCTTTGTGCTGTAGCAGATATGGACTTGTTTCGTATTGTAAACGATTACTCAAAAAAATCACCTCGAATATTATTAAATTTATTATTTGCTCTGTGTTTTTTAATATGCGAAAGCGTAATAGTATAGGTCGTATAAAAGGTGGCAAAATATAATTACAATGATTTTTGGAGGAAAACTTATGAAACGAGACGAAATGCCTGTTGGTTTCTCAATGGCCCTTGCTCAAAATCCTGATGCCATGCAAAAATTTGCAATGCTGAGTGAAGATAAAAAGAAGCAAATAATAGAAGGGACACATTCGGTTAAATCAAAACAGGAAATGCACGAATACGTTAATAAGCTCAACAATATTTAAAACCACAGACAAAATCGTCTGTGGTTTTCGTATATAACTTAATGATATTCAAATTCAAAGCTTGCCTTATCGGTTGTAAATTCACACAAGACTTTGCCTTTATGTGAAAATCGGTAATATGCCTCGCAAGATGCACTTTCGTGTATTGTTCTGCACATATCACCATTTAAAGGTGCTGCCAGCGGTTGTGCTTTCTTATTTAGCAACTTGGCGGTAAACTCAAAGCTACCTTGCTTTACCGTAACAGTGTTTTTGTCAACTTGTTTTATTCTGGCGCCAAGATAGGTTGCAAGTCTATATTCCTTTCCATCAATCAGAATAACACCGATAATACCCGTAAAATGAAATCCTAAAAAGGGTATGTCCGCTACCGATAACATCAGTGAGTTATTACCAAACCAACATTGCGTCCAAATATATTTTTTCGGAAAAGAACGACCACGATCACCTTCGATATATCCTACACCGTTTTCAAATTTATAAAGTTGATCATTTACTGAAATTTGACCGCCGATTTTATGCGACATACTGTAAACACTGTGTCGACATTGCATAAACGGCACATACTTAAACGGTCCCATAATATCATAACGAATAGGGGATAGTTGTTCAAAACAAAGCTTGCCTTCAAGCGTTAATCCATCATATTTATAATCAAGAATTATTCCTTCGTGCGAGAATACGCAATTACCTATTTTTACATATAACGGTTTTTCACAATATTTTAATGTGTCAAAGGGTATATTTAACGCCTTGTCATCGGTTATTATCTGTAAAGAAGCAGATTTTTTGTTATTGCTATAATGATACGCAGGTATAAATGCAATTGTTTTGTCTTTGGTGAAGCATTTAAAGTACCAACCCTTAAAATATCCTATATTACTCAACCTTACTTTCGTAATAGAATAGCTACAATTATAGAATATCTTGATGTTATGAAGATATACAGGTATGGTGGTTTATAATTTATTGCGATAGTTATATTTATTTAAAACTTGTTTTTTGCGTTTTGTAGTAACTTCTGTATAAATCTCAGTAGTTGAAACACTACTATGACCTAAAATTTCTTGAACCGAACGTAAGTCGGCACCATTTGCAAGTAGATTTGTAGCAAATGTATGTCTGAGATAGTGCGGAGTAGAATTAATATTAATTCCAGACTGGGTTTTTAATGAATTGTAAATATATTCTATACCGTGAATACTTATCGGTTCTCCGTAACGATTAACAAATAGCATATCCGTATTTGTTGTTCGTGTTTTTCTCATCTTTATCCATAGTGTTATATTATTCCAAGTTTCAGGACAAGAAATATATATTAGTCGTTGTTTTCGTCCTTTACCATGAATTAAAATGATGCGTTCGGAATTTATGATATCGTTGATAGATATATTTGCAGCCTCAGCTATACGTATACCTGTACTTATTAAAATATCTATTAAAGCTAAATTGCGAGATGTTTTCCACTTCTCAAAGTCACTAGATGCATTAATTGATTGATCAGTGACGCATAATAACAACTTAGAAGTTTCTTTGATTGCAAGTGTTTTTGGAAGCTTTTTCTCTTTTTTGAATTTGAAATGATGTGATGAGAAAAAGTTGTTTTCTATGTAGTTTTTAGAATGCAAATATTCAAAAAACATCTTAAGCACAATCAGTTTTCTATTTATAGTTGTATCTTTTAGCTTGCGAGTGATTGTAAGTTCCTGAATATACTGTAGAATAGATTCATTACTTAATTCATGATTGTTAACAAAAGAATTTAAATCATTTAAATCAGATTTATAACCCGTAATAGTTTTTTCTGATAAATTTTTTGTTGACTGTACTAATTGGATGAATTCGGGGATAGTTAAATTTAAATCTTTCATATTGCACCTCATATTTCGATAATATATTGAATATTTTACCAAAATACGCTATAATAGTCTCGAAAAGAAATTACAATAACTATTTATTATTGTGAGATTATGAACAAAGGATAATACTATATTATCGACAGGTGAGGGGATCAAACTATGAATAATCCTAAGCTTGCATTTCAGAATGCTACAGAGAACTTCCTACAAAAATTTGACGTTTATTGGAATGATACTATCAGCGCAATGGGTGTTCAAGGAATGCAGCTATCAACTGGAAAC
>JAZNSZ010000019.1:0-25843 GCA_045591465.1 Acutalibacteraceae bacterium
TGAAATGATATAATGATGGTAGACACTAAAAAAGAGTGTCTACCATCATTTTTTGTGTTAAGATAGAGAAAATGAGTTGGAAGAAATGGGAAGACCAAAAGGTGGTACCAACAATAATCACAGTAAAGAAGAAAAATTAGCTTTAGTAAAAAGAAATTTATCTGGTGAAACATTAAGAAGTATAGAACGAGAAACAGGCATCTCTAACTCTCAAATTTACAAATGGACAAAGCAATATTTAGAAGGTGGAGAAACTGCGCTTGTTAACAAGCGAAAACCTGGTAATCCACTTGCCAAGTATGTCCGTAAAAAAGAACTTACTCCAACAGAACAATTAGAATACAAAATTGCACTATTAGAGCGAGAACTTTTAAAGAAAGATGGAGAAATTGTGCGATTAAAAAAATCCATAGAACTAGAAAGGGGCGATGCCAAAAGAAAGTAATACAACAAATCTACGCCTGTATTGAAAAAGAAAGTGAACACCACTCGGTAAAGGAATTGTGCGATGTGTATGAAGTATCTCGTTCGGGATATTACAAATGGTTAAACCGTAAAGGAACATTAAATCGTTATGAAAAGCAACAGCAGGAATTAGATTATTATGTAGCGGATATACATTCGCATTATCCTTCGCAAGGTTACCGAAGTATTAATGATACTTTGTTTAACCTGTATGGTTGGGTGTTATCTGATGCAACAGTATTAAAGTCTATGCAAAGACTTGGCATTAAAGGATTTGTTAGAAAACAAAAACACCCTGACAGTCAGGGTGGCGAACACGATAGATTTCCTAATATCCTTAATCGTTGTTTTTCTGCAGAAAAACCTATGCAAAAGATTGTTACCGATGTTACATATATTTCTCATAAAGGTAAATGGTATTATTTTGCTTGCTATTTGGATTTATTTAATAATGAAATTATTGATTGGGAATTAAGTGACATGTTTGATAATTTCCTTGTTATGAAACCAGCTAAACGAATCCTTGAAAAAGCAAAAAGTACCGGCACCCCTATCCTTTTGCACAGCGATCAGGGTGTCCAGTACTCCTCAGCAGGTTATTGCAACCTGCTTAAATCTTACAACACAATTCAGAGTATGTCAAGAGCAGGAACTCCAAGAGATAACGCCGTTATTGAATCTTTCTTTGGTAGATTTAAAGACGTTATGCGATCACACTTCCAGTACTGGAAGTGTGATAACTTACAAAAAGTTGTTGAAGATACCGTTTATTATTTTAATTACATAAGACCTGTTCGCAAACTAAAAAGAAAACCGCCAGTCCAATACAGGCTTGAACTGGCAGCTTAATTCTTTTTTAGTGTCTACTAACTATTGACTATTTCAGCAATCGCTCTGCTTTTTTGTTTTATAAGTTATTTCTTTTTGATTTCTTCAAGAATTTGCGCTAATAATTCTTCTGTAGTGGGTTTTGGGTCTTCTGCAACTTCTTCGGCAACTTCTTTTGCTCTGGCTTTTTCAGAAAGTTCTTTAGCCTTAGTAAAAACCTTGATAATCATAAATACAATTGCAGCTATGATTAAAAAGTCAATAATGGTAACAAGTAAAGTACCAATACCTATTGTTACGGCAGGGGTTACAACACCTGCTTCGTCAACCACTTCGGGAGAGAGAACAATGTTAAGTTTGCTAAGGTCAAAACCGCCTATAAGCCAACCGATAAGTGGCATAAATACATCATTAACAAGGCTTGTGGTAATTTTACCGAAAGCACTGGCTACAATAACACCGACAGCCATATCAATAACATTACCGCGCATGATAAATTCTTTAAATTCGTTAATTAAACTTCTTGTTTTTTTAAACTTCATTTTTTTACTCCTTTAATTTTCGCTGAAAATAACAGTAACATCAGGATGTAATTGTAAAATAGAAGCGGGTACTTCCGGAGTTATAGGACCAAAGAAAGCCTTTTCTACGATTTCTTTTTTGTTCTTGCCATTAGCAATAAGCAAAACTTTCTTAGCGGACATAATACCACCCATACCCATTGTTACAGCAGTTTTCGGAACATCATCAATACTGTTAAAGAAACGAGCATTTGCTTCGATTGTGGAAGGGTCTAATGTTACAAGGTGGGTTTCTTTTGTGAAGAAAGAGTCGGGCTCATTAAAACCGATATGACCGTCAAGACCAATACCTAAAAGTTGAATATCAATTCCTTTTTCGTAAATGCGCTTGTCGTATGCTTCGCACTCAGCCTTTAAATCGGTAGCTTTACCATTTGGCACATAGGTGTTAGCCTTATCGATATTTACATGGTCGAAGAGATTATCGTTCATAAAATAGCGGTAACTTTGGTCGTTTGTACCGTCAAGACCTGCATATTCATCAAGATTGATTGAAGTAACAGTTGAGAAGTCGATATCACCATTCTTGCACCATTCGATAAGGTTTTTATATGTGCCTACAGGAGAAGAACCTGTTGCTAAACCTAAAACACAGTTCGGTTTTGCAATAATTTGTGCTGCAATAATTGCGGCTGCTTTGCGGCTCAAAGCTTCATAATTTTCTACAGTAATAAAATTCATAAAAATTACTCCTTAAATTAAATATTATCATACAAACCGGCGTCTATCATGGCACCGATAGCATCAACAACGTTTTGTTTATCTTCTTTGTATGTAACACCGTACCATTTATCTTCGGCAACGAGAACATCAACGGATTTTTCACCACTTTCAATAAGTGAAGAAACAACACTCGGTAAATAATATTCACTCTTAGGAACATTTATTTTCTCATTCAAAAATTGTTTAAAGCCTTTTTCGATATGGGAGAAAATATCAGGCATAAAGCCCCAAAGGTTCATAGAAACAACAGTATCAGGAGAAAGTGGTTCCCAAGTTTTTCCGTCATCTTCGGTGTACTTACAGTCAATAATTTTAGTACGCTCGGTAACCTTTGTCAAGCAACTGTTGTTGTCAATTTCACACACGCCGCGGGATACATAGCAATTTTCGGTTAACGTATTAACGAGACGGAATCCAACCATACAATAGTTTTTCTCCTCGTTTTGCAAATATTCGGCAATTTGCTCGAAGGCGGAACGACCATAAAAATCGTCGGCATTAACAACGGCAAAAGGCTCTTTTACAATGTCTTTGCAACAAAGGATTGCGTGTGCGGTGCCCCAAGGTTTTTCACGCTCAGCAGGACAAGTAAAACCCGTGGGAAGAATATCGGTTTCTTGAAAAACATATTCTACCTTGATTTTCTTTTCAATACGCGCACCAACAAATTCTTTAAAATCTTTTTCAATGGCGTGTTTAATAACAAAAACAACCTTAGTAAAACCTGCTTTAATAGCATCGTATACCGAGAAGTCGAGTATTGCTTCACCGTTTTTTCCTACGGGTTCAATTTGCTTAAGACCGCCGAAGCGGCTGCCCATACCGGCCGCCATAACAACTAAAGTAATATCTTTTTTCATAAATTTCACTCCTGTTTAAAATCAACCCGGAGGCCATGCTAAATTTCTACGTGCCAACAAATGAAAGTGAATATGGCCTACGGTTTGACCACCGTCTTTACCGCAGTTATTAACCACACGATAACCGTCAGTTAAATTCTCATTCTTAGCAATTTGTGCCACTGCTTCGAAAATTTTGGCAACATAAATACTGTTATCGGTATTTATATCATCAGCCGATGAAATATGAATTTTGGGTACTATAATTGCGTGAAAAGGCGCTTGTGGTTCAATATCCTTGAAAGCATATACAAACTCATTTTCATAAATTTTAGTGCTTGGAATATCACCTTTAATTATTTTACAAAATAAGCAATCGTTCATAATATCACCTTATTTAATTTGACTTTCAACCAACGAAACAACGCTTTCAAGCGCTTCATTAAGTTTTGAAATATCCTTACCACCTGCCATAGCGCTATCAGGTTTACCGCCGCCGTTACCGCCGGTAAGTTTTGCGATTTCGCGCACAAGGTTGCCGGCATGAACGCCTTTAGACATTGCGTCCTTACCACAAGCCGCACAGAAAGTAAGTTTATCGCCGTTTACGGCAGCAAAAACTGCAACAGCGTCGGGGTTATCTGCTTTGATAATATCGCCCATTTTACGAAGTTCGTTAGCATCTGCGCCCTTAAGTTCTTTTGCAATAACGCGAAGGTCACCAACACTGGTAGCACCATCTAAGATACTGCCCATTTTTGCATTTGCAAGTTGTGCTTCGGCTTTTTCTAAGGCTTTTTGGGTATCTTTAAGTTCGGCAGAAACTTGTAAAGCGCGTTTTGCGATATCATTGATATTTGAAGCCTTTAAAGCGTCTGCAGTATCGGTAGCGAGTTTAATATAGTTTTCAATTACCGAAAGAACATTCGCGCCTGTAACCGCTTCGATACGACGAACACCTGCAGCAACGCTGGATTCGGAATTAATATGGAATAGACCAAGTTTAGAAGTATTGTCTACATGTGTGCCGCCGCAAAGTTCAACCGAAACATCTTTAGCATTAACTACTCGAACAACATCGCCGTATTTTTCACCGAACAACGCCATAGCACCTAGTTGTTTTGCTTCGTTTATCGGCATTTCGGTATTTTCTATAACAACCGCATTCAAGATAGCAGTGTTTACAAAGTTTTCAACCGCTTTAATTTCTTCGTTGCTTAGAGCAGAGAAGTGAGTAAAGTCAAAACGAACTGCTTTTTCGTTTACAAGTTGGCCCGCCTGCTCAACATGGTTGCCAAGTACATTGCGGAGTGCTGCTTGTAAAAGGTGGGCTGCAGTGTGGTTACGACGGATAGCATCACGTCTTGTAACATCAATTTTAGCAGTAACTTTATCACCGACTGCTAAAATACCACTTGTTAAAGTACCAAAGTGGGTATAAATACCGCCTGTTGTTTTGGTTGTATCAGCAACTGAAAATTTGCCGTTTGCGGTTTCAATAACACCGCTGTCACCAACCTGACCGCCACTTTCAGCGTAGAAAGGTGTACTTTTAAGCACGATAATTGCTTTTTGACCTTCGTTTGCGGAAAGTGTATGCTCGTTCTCAACAACTATATCTAAAATTTCGGTTTCACAAGAATTTTCGGTGTAACCGCAAAATTCGGTTTCGGGAATATTTTCAAAAGTTATGCCGTCGCTTTTCCAACTTTCACCATCGCTTGATTTACGACCATCACGGGCCTTTTGCTTTTGCTCTTCCATGAGCTCTTTAAAGCGGTCTTCGTCAAGTTCGATACCTTTTTCTTTTAAAATATCTTTTGTAAGGTCAATAGGGAAGCCGTAGGTATCGTAAAGCTTGAAAGCATCTTCACCTGAGAAGGTTTTACCATCTTTTGTAAGTTCTTCAAGCATTGAAAGACCTTGGTCAACGGTTTTATTGTAGGACGCTTCTTCGTTATTGATAACCTTTGAGATAAGTTGTTGCTTCTCAATAAGTTCGGGATAACCCTGCTTATTTTCGTTAATAACAATATCGCAAAGTTCCATAAAGAACGGACGGTTAATACCAATAAGTTTACCGTGACGAACAGCTCTGCGGATAATACGGCGTAGTACATAACCCCTGCCTTCGTTAGAAGGGATAATGCCGTCGCTTATCATAAAGGTTGCGGCTCTTGCGTGGTCGGTAATCGCGCGAATAGAAATATCGGTATTAGTATCTTTGCCGTATTCTTTACCCGAAATACGACAAACATTATCCAAAATATTGCGGATAGTATCCACTTCAAACATGTTGTCAACATTTTGCATAACACAAGCAAGACGCTCAAGACCCATGCCGGTATCAATGTTTTTATGTTCAAGTTCGGTATAAGTTCCGTCACCCATATTATTGAACTGCGAGAATACATTGTTCCAAATTTCCATATATCTGTCACAATCGCAACCGGGTTTGCAATCAGGAGAACCACAACCGTATTTTTCGCCGCGGTCAAAGTAAATTTCGCTACAAGGACCGCAAGGGCCGGTGCCGTGTTCCCAGAAATTATCCGCTTTGCCCATTCTTACAATTCTTTCTTCAGGAACACCTATAACATCGCGCCAAAAATCATACGCTTCATCGTCTTCTTCATAAACTGAAGGCCAAAGAAGTTCTGACGGAATTTCAAGTGTTACTGTTAAAAACTCCCAAGCCCAAGTAATTGCTTCTTTTTTGAAGTAATCACCGAATGAGAAGTTGCCAAGCATTTCAAAAAATGTACCGTGTCGTGCGGTTATACCTACGCGTTCAAGGTCGGGAGTACGAATGCACTTCTGACAGGTTGTAACGCGTACACTTGGCGGGGTAACTTCACCTGTGAAATACTTTTTCATAGGTGCCATACCCGAATTTATAAGCAATAAAGATTTGTCGTTATTTGGTACCAAAGAGAAACTTTGAAGTCTTAAATGTTCTTTAGATTCAAAGAAGGCTAAATACTTTTCTCTAAGGTCATTTAGTGAAGTCCATTTCATAAAAAACATCCCTTTAAATAAATTTAAACATACACATTAATTATATACTTTTAAGGGTGTTTTGTCAACTGAAAACAAGCACTTTTTACTATGATAAGGCGTTAATTTCGTCTGCAATACCTGCAAAAATTTCAGCACAGGTTTTGGTTTGCTTTGATTGGTCTTCGCAAAATACAATTATCACATATTCAGGGGCTTCTAAAGGGAAAAATCCGCAGAACCAACTGCTTTTGATTTCGTTGCCGTTTTTATATTTTCCTGTTTGTGCTGTTGCAGTTTTACCTGCCGCCGTTACAGTTTTCGGATTCGCCAAGACGCCCGTACCTTCACTTATAACAAGGGAAAGCGCGGTTTTTAATTTTTCGGCAGTAGAATTTGACATAACCTTAGTAGGACTGCCAATATCGTATTTAGTTTCTTTTCCGTTTTGTATTGTGCTTTCAACAACCGATGGCAGATAGTATTTTCCGCCATTTGCTATTGCACAGTAAAGCGGTAAAAGTGAAACCGGACTGGCGGTGAAATCACCCTGACCAATGCTGAAATTTGCCAAATGCGCAATATTCTCAAGTTTTTCTTTTGTTGGTAAAGTTCCTTTTGCGGTAACCAAACCTTCGCATAGTTTAATGCTTCTGCCGAAATTAAGATTCGTTGCAAAATTTAGTAATTGGTTGTTGCCTAATAAAAAAGAAAAATTATAGAAATAAGTGTTGCAGGAATAGGCTATGGCATGATTAAGGTCGGTATAACCGTGGCCTGTTTTTTCGTGGCATTTGAAAACGCGGTCGATTATTTCAAAACTTCCTGTGCAAGTATAGCAAAAATTGTTTTTTCCTATTTCTATTCCCGCCGCCGCAACGCATGGTTTGAATGCGGAACCTACATTGTAAGCGCCTAAAGCACGGTTGTAAAGGGGAGAATCTTCACTTGAAAGTAAAGAAGAAAGCGTGTTTGTTGTAAATGTGGGAACGCTCGTTATTGCACGGATTTTAGAACTATTCACTTCGGCTACAACGATTGCCCCTAATTTTAAATTTTCGGCGGCTTTGTCGGTTATATTTTGTATATTTATATCAATCGTTGTGACAACACCGTTTGAATAAGGTGATACTTGGTTTACAATTTCGGGTTGTATACCTGAGAGAATTCTGCCTTTTGAATCACATGCATACCGAACAATAACCGGTTGGTCGAAGGTTAAAATATCGTTGTAAGCCTTTTCGAGTCCGCTTATTCCGTTATTTTCATTATCGCGGTAACCTATGGTGTGTATGGCGGGGATTGTTTTGGAAGTTTCATAAATTTCGGTACAAATTATGCCTTCGCAGTCGATTTTATTTGGAACTTCACATGTTACAGGTTTTCCGCTTTTAAGAGACTCTAAGACCGAATTTAAAGTTTCGCCTTTAAGCACGGTGCTTATTGCGGTTATGGCACGTGGGGTAGGCGAGACACAGGCTATGATTTTTTTGTTATTGTTTGTTATGGGGTATTTGTTATGGTCGAAAATTGTGCCGCGGTTATTTTGAATTTTAATTTTTAAACTGCTTTGGCTTTTTTGAACTTCGGCATAACCTGAATTAGCAATTACCGCAACCCTTAAAACACAGGTAAAAAATAGCGAAAGAATTATAAAAAAGCAAATAGCGCCACGCTTTGCGAAAACACTCCAAAAAACCTTTTCAAGCATAAAAAAACACCTCTTGCTTAGTATTGGCAAGAGGTGAAAATTTAATCGGCTTTCATACGCAAAAGAGAACCTTTTTTTACAGGATGCGGGTAAGGGATTTTAACCGTCATCATTGGGTGCGGCGCAGAATCAATTTCGTTATTCTTTTCATCAAAAACGGTATTTGCTTTAACAATAAACGGCGCCTGTTTAGGCTCTAAACAGTCAAATTCCTGACCTTTTAAGAATTTATTTTTTAGCGTCGCAACAATCATACCGTCTTCATAACCGTCAACAATGGCGGCAACGGAATAGTCACGAACATATCCCGCATTGGCGTAGGTTTGGGCATTTTGGGGTGTGCCAAAATAAAAACCTTGGGAATAGTTGCGGTGGCTGATTTTATTAAGTTCTTCCATAACCCAACCAGGACATTCCCATTTTCCGTCAGCGTTTTTAAGACTATCCAAAGCGCCGCGGTAGGCGTTGGTTGTAACGGCAACATAGTAGTGAGATTTGGCTCTGCCTTCAATCTTAATACTGTCTATACCTGCATCGCGTATCTGGTCAAGATATGGCGCCATACACATATCGTTTGCATTGAGAATGTATGTGCCTTTTTCGGTTTCGGTAATTTCAAATAATTGGCCCGGGCGTTTTTCTTCCATTAAAGAATAACTCCAACGGCAAGGCTGAGCACAGTCGCCACGGTTAGCATCACGACCTGTCATGTAACTTGAAAGCAAACATCTTGCCGAAAATGATACACACATAGCGCCGTGCGCAAAGGCTTCAATTTCGAGTTCTTTTGGTGTTTTGGCACGTATTTCGGCTATTTCGTTTAATGAAAGTTCACGCGCTAATACAACACGCTTGGCGCCAAGGTTATAAAACGCGTTAGCAGTTTCATAGTTGCATATACCCGATTGGACCGAGATATGAAGTTCGGTATCGGGGGCATATTTTTTAACAAGTCCAATAGTTCCAAGGTCGGCAGAGATAACCGCGTCAACGCCAATATCATTAATTTGCTCTAAAAATGCGGGAAGACGGGGAAGTTCTTCATTGTGTGGAATAGTATTACATGCAACATGAATTTTTACGCCGTTTTCGTGGGCGTACTTCACGCCTTCTTTAAGGTCGTCTATACCGAAGTTGGTTGCGGCAGTGCGCATACCGAACTCTTCACCCGCAAGGTATACTGCGTCAGCGCCGTAATCTACGGCGGCTTTAAGACGGGTAAGGTCTCCCGCTGGACATAAAAGTTCGGGAATTTTATTTGTTAAAGTACTCATAAATCCAATTTTTATCCTGTTTAAGTTTATTTATAGTTGAGGTTTGCTCAGCCATTGTTTTATGGAAATAGAACTTGCCCTTAGCGTCGGTTACGAAGTAATAATATTCATTACTGTCGGGGTTTAAAGCCGCTTTAACAGCATCAATACTCGGTGAACAAAGCGGTCCGGGTGGCAAACCTTTGATTTTGTAGGTGTCATAACGCTCGTCGTCGCGTTTGAATGAATCACCATAGTAGCAGGTAGGTGACGAGCCTAATGTAGAGAAATCATCACTATTCAGACGATTGTAGAAAACTGCCGCTATTTGCGGTAGGGCGGTGGTATCAGTACCTGCTTCCATTTGGATAATAGAAGCCATGGTCAAAATTTGATTCATGGTATAACCCATGTCCTTAGCCTTTTGATACATATCGTCAGTGATGCGTTTTTCAGTTTCTTCAATCATACGCTTGATTGCCAAAACGGCACATTCTTTAGAATCATAGTTATAAAAGTTGTAAGTTTCGGGGAATAGATAGCCCTCAAGCGCGTAGTATGTGCGATCGGGATCGGCATTTGATAAAAGTCTGGAGTCAAGTTCTATATCGTCGAGCGCGTTTAGAAAGTCATTTTTTGTGCAAACTCCTGCTTTTTCTAAAAGAGTTGCAATACCGGGAACGGTAACGTTTTCACCGTTGACATTTTTGGTGTAGTCGTTAATGCCGGTGCCTTCGGGTATGGTTACGGTAACACTTTGGGCCTTTGCACCTTGAGTAATAAGCATATTTGCAATCTTATCATATCCTGCTTCGGTGGAGAAATTATAAACACCGTATTTGAACTGGTTGTCGCACCCTTTAATTTTAGCATAAAGTCGGAAAGCCATTGGTACTTTTACAGCACCGCTTTCTTCAAGAATTTCGGCAATACTGGAAGCGGGACTGCCTTGCGGAATTTCTATGGTAACTTCTTTTCCGCGGCCAAAACCAATGCCCATATAATCGGCACCGACAAAGATAATCGTAAAAGCCAAAGAAATTGAAACTGCAAAAATCATAACAATCCAAACAGTAGATTTCAGGGTGTTTTTAGTCTTGCGTTTCTTTTTTTGTGTTCTTTTTTGCGGGATTACGGTTTCTTCCACTTCAAAGCCTTTTCCGATAATATAATCATCATCGGGAAGATTATTTTTAAAATTTTCGCTCATACCGAGCCTCCGTTATATTAAAATTTCATGGTGTTTTTTAAAGTTTTTGCGGTTTCTAGATTGGTTAAATAACTTAAAATTTCAAACCCGAATTCCGCAGCGGCACCTGCGCCCCAAGCGGTGATGATATTTCCGTCACGGACAACCTTTTGGTTTAGCACATTAGCCCCTGTAAGTTCATTCTCAAAACCTGGAAAGCAGGTTGCGCTTTTGCCTTTTAAAATACCTTTATGACCTAAAATTTGCGGCGCGGCGCAAATTGCACTAACAAGAAGCCCGTTATCAATGCAATAATTAATTGCTTTTTGTACGGCACTGCTGTTTTCAAGGTTTACAGCACCGGGTAAACCGCCCGGAAGTACAATGCCTTGTAAGTTTTCGTAAGATATTTGGTTTTCAATTATATCGCAATTAACCGAAATATTGTGACTGCCTTTTATGCAGTTACTACCAATTCCAACGGTTTTTACATCTATATTTGCTCTTCGTAAAATATCCACAGGCGTTAATGCTTCGATTTCTTCAAAGCCGTCTGCTAAGAAAACATAAATCATAATTTACACCTTAATATATCTCTAAAACACTCTTTAAAATATCGTTTGCAATATCTTCAATACTGCGCGGTTCGCCATCTTTAGAACATGGTATTATATCCCATTTTGAGTAGGTAGCAGTAAATAATGCTGCCTTACGGCAACGTTCCAAATATTCGGTATCACTTTCGTGAATGTCTTTTTTAGATTCGTCACCCTTATATCTGCCAGAGAGCAGTTTTTGAGAAACTTCAATCGGCATATCAAGGAAAATTACCTTATCGGGTTTCGGGATAGAAACCTTATTATACTCAAAATCATAAAGCCATTCTAAAAAAGATTCCCATTCATTTTCCAGTAGTTTTGAGCATTGATGAACTGCATTGGAAGTTGTATATCTTCCTGCAACAACAGTACCCCCGGCATTATAAAAATCGCCCCAATTCGCCTTAAAAGAAGCGTATCGGTCAACGCAGTAAAAGGTAGAAGCGGCAAAAGCATTTACATCATCGGGTTTTTTACCAAAATCACCTTTTAAATACATTTTAACCAAAGTGCTTGATGGATTATCATAATCGGGAAAAGAAACAGTTTTACATTCAATTCCGCTTTTGGTTAAATTTTGGGGAAGAAGTTGGAGTTGTGTGGATTTGCCACTGCCGTCAAGTCCTTCAATAACAATTAGTTTACCCATTATTTTTAAGTCCTTTATAAAATTCTCTAATTTCTACGGCTTTACCACAGGTCATTTTGCCTTCACTGCAACCGCCGCGTACACAAGCGGGACCTGCACTTTTAAATAATTCGGGAGCAACCTTTAATACTAATGCAAGCATTTGGTCGGCAACATCTTTAATTTCCCATTGGGCGCGGTTGCAACAACGGTGCTTAAAAAAGTTCATAAGCGAACGAGCATTCATTGTCATAATCATTTGCGTTTCGCAGGCGTTTGGCAATACAAAACGTGCATCTTCAATAGCCTTTTTCTCTGCCATACGATTTGCAGTTTTTTCATCTTTGCCTTCTTGCAAAAGGGTTTTTATATGTTTTTCTTTTAAAATTTCGGTAAGGCGGTCATACTTTCTTTGGTCTTCCGCCATAATTTCGTCGTAAATTTCTTTGGCTTCGGGAATTTCTGATATTTCGGGCGGGGTAACATATTCAAAAGCCCCTTCGCGAACATATCTTTGGCTTTTGACCGAGAAAGAAGCCATACGATGACGGGTGATTTGCGCCAAAAGTGCGCGTGAAACACCTTCAATACCGAATGTAAAAGAAGCATGTTCAATAGGACTTTCATGACCGATTTCCGAAAGCATTTCTACAAACTTCGCAGCGCTTTCATCACTTAAATTTTCTCGTAAACCTGATATACTGGAACTGCTGTAACAAAGTTTTGCCGCAGATGCTACTGTATGTTCAGGGGAGGGGGTATGCGCTAAAAGATAAACCTTTGCCATAAATATCCTACCTTTCAAGTAAATCTTTCTTTATTATATCAAAAACTTATATATTATTCAATAGAAAGTTGGTTTTGTTGAAAAAAATCGTACCATATAAAAAAAATTAATAAAAAGTCTTTTTTTGCAGGAAGTTTTGTGTTATTATATATTAGATAATAGAATTAGGGGGCTTTTCAAAATGGCATGTGTTGATTTTAAGCATACTCCTTACGGCGATTTAGCCTTGATCAGTATGCGCGGATGTGAAGATATTTCTTCAAAGGTGGATTACTATTTAAAGCAATGGCGTGAGATCCCTGATGATGAAACTTTCGTTGTTCCTGCAAATTGCCCACGTTTTGGTACCGGTGAAGCCAAAGCAGTGCTTAAGCATACCGCACGCGGCTTGGATGTTTACATTATTTGCGATTGTTTTAACTACAGCGTAGAGTACAAAATGTATGGTAAAACTGTACCGATGAGTCCGGATGACCATTATCAAGATTTAAAACGCGTTATTGCGGCACTTGGCGGTAAGGCAAGAAGAATTACTGTAATTATGCCTATGCTTTATGAAGGCAGACAACATAGAAGAACCGCGCGTGAATCTATGGACTGTGCTATGGCGTTGCAAGAATTGGTTACGATGGGCGTTAAAAATATTATTACCTTTGATGCGCACGACCCACGTGTAAATAACGCTATACCGTTAGATGGTTTTGACAATGTTCAGGCAGCTTATCAGATGATAAAAGCCCTATTAAAAACTGTACCTGATATTAAACTTGACCGCGACCATACAATGATTGTTTCCCCTGATGAAGGCGGCATGGGACGCTGTATTTATTATTCTTCTGTTTTAGGTCTGGAACTTGGTATGTTCTACAAGCGCCGTAATTACTCGGTGATCGTTAACGGAAGAAACCCTATTGAAGCGCATGAATTTTTGGGTAACGATATTAAGGGTAAAGACTTGATTTTGGTTGACGATATGATTTCTTCGGGTGAATCTATGCTCGATATTGCGGCTAAACTTAAGGAAAAAGGCGCAGGAAGAATATTTGTATTCTCAACATTCGGCTTATTTGTTGAAGGTCTTGAAAAGTTTGATGAATATTATGAAAACGGTCTTATCGACAAAGTTTTCACAACAAACCTTATTTATCAAACTCCCGATCTTTTATCGCGTGAATGGTATTGCAGTGTTAATATGTCAAAGTACATTGCTTTACTTATTGAAACTCTTAACTATGACAACTCTATCAGCAGTCTTTTAGACCCTGTTGACCGTATCAAGAATATCGTAGCAAAGTATGAGAATAAGTAATTTTTAATCAAAGAGAGGCATTTCGCCTCTCTTATGTATTTCAGGAGCATTTATGAAAAACACTGTAACACAAGGGAACCGTCCCCCTGTGTCCCTGTGTCCCTCCGGTTAAGAAGCTTACAGGTGTTGAGCTTTCGGTAGCTGAAATAGAATTACTTTCAAAAAGCAGTTATGGTCAAGAAGTGCTTAAGACTGTCATATCAAAGAGTGAAAGTGTAGATTCGGCTGACACTCAAAATTCCTTGCAAGATAATCAAAGCGGTGATATAATAAACCAAGGAGGCGATGTTAATGTTAACCAACGAACAGTTGAACCAAGCGTTGAAGAAATTAGAAGAAAACACTTCAAGGGAGAAGATTCAAAACAATCTCAAAGAAGCAAACCAGAAACTGCTGAAGCTTTCGCCAAGAGAACGGGCGAAACTGGCGCTAAAGGAAGCACAGAAAAGAGGACACTTTTAACAACAGGCAAATCAAGTATTGCATATACTCCTTCTACAACAGATAGTTCTTTAAATCGTTTTGTTGAGAAATTAAAATCTATCGGCATAGAGGCTTATTGTTGCACAGGACCTATGGAAACCAATTCAAACGGTGTAACAACTATACATTATGATGCATTTACTTCTTCAAAAGGGAGAGTGTTTTTTAACGATTCTAATAATTTCTCAAACAAACAAAAAGCAGACCACGAATTAGTACATTTATCTTTACGCGAATTAGATGAATCGTATCTAGATTACGAAGATATTATTATTAGTAATTTGCTCTATGAATCCAACTATTATATTGCTTTTTGTTTAGAATTAAACGAAAGAGAATATAACAACCAATACAAGATATCCTTAAACGACTATATAGAAGATGCTGCAGTATTTAATTCTGAAATAGCAGATTATGTGTATCAAAAAGTTTTAAACGAACGAGCTTTTGCAGATGAATTCTTTTCAAATATGTTCAAAAATTGGGAAGAGATTGTTAACGCTGTATATACTTTTAATTCCAAAATGAAAGTGGACACGAATGAGCTTAATGAAGCAGACACGGAAGTGCCTGCTAATTTTATGCCTGAAAATGAAGATACTCCCTTATCTGAGAGCGGTGAGTATGGACTTAGTAACCCGACCGACCAGGAGATACACCGAGAGCCTACACAGCAGGAGTATAACGAGGCTATGTTTGGCAAAATGAAAACTGCTAAGCAAAGGCATATTCTTGATGTTGCAGAAAAGCTTGACAGTGGCATGAAGGTTGTTTTTGTTAGTGAAAACGCAAGGGTGCTTTCAGGACAAGATGCCGTTTATATGCATGCTAGCAATACAATATACTTATCAGAAGCAAACTCAGCGGTGAAGTGTTATTATCAGTTATTTAAGCACGAAGTCATTCACAGACTTGAAAGTAAAGGAGCATATCAGAGCTTTAAAAATTATCTGTTCCGAAATAGTTCGTCTTTTGAACGGTATGCGAGAGCACGGCTTGGTAAGGAATTTGAGGGTACTCGCGAAGAGGCTTTGCAGTCTTTGGCGCAAAAGTATATTGATACTGTGCAAAACGGTACATTCAGTCAAGATTTTAAAAAGAGCTTTACCGAAGAAGATGCGCAGCGCGAAATGGTAGCCGACTTTATTTCTGAAGTGTTATTTAAGGGCAACCGTAAGGATGTTGCACAGCATCTTTCGGAAAGTAATCTTAATGCTATTTTCAATATTGAGGATACGCTTACAGAGTTTGAAAGTTTAACTGAAACCGACCGAAACTGGTTCCAAAGGATAATTGATACCATAAAGGACTTTATAGCAAGCCTTAAGGGAGTTAACCAAAATAAAAGGCTTGTAGAAGACCTTGAGTATATCGAACAGCGCCTTGGCCGTGTGCTCGATTCTAAGGATACAAAAAAAGCCGCTAAAAATAGCGGTGGGGTACAGTATCATTTGAATCCTTACTCTGAACATCAAATTGCAAATTGGAAGAACAGTAAAAATATTGTGGTTTATAAAAATGAATATCAATTACGAAAATTTATTGTTAATGCACAAAAGGGCATAAACTTAAATGAAAAAATGTATTTTGGTGCAATTTCTCAAGAACTTGCTGATAGAATAAAGCGAGATACTGGTTTAGATGTAAATAGATATAACTGTACTCTTCGAGCTTCAGAAATTAGAAAGATACTTCATGACCACGGTAACGAAGAAAAGGAATCGTTACGAGGTCAAAGAGCAATTACAGAAGACGATTTTGTTTTAATTCCGCAAATCATTCAAAGTCCTGATAAAATAGTTTTATCTGATGAATTATTTGAAGGGAAGCCTGTAATTCACTTTGTAAAAACCATCAACGGTAAAACCACTATCGCAGCGTATGTATCAGCTAAGCATTTAGATTTGACTGTTCAAACAATGTATTCGGGCAAAAATAAAGGAAACCTTTCCACCGCAGCAGGTGAACAAGCCCCTGCCAATACGCCCGAAGCGAACGCTGGTACAGTTTCCAATAACAGTGTACCACATGAAGAGGACACTGTCAATAGTAATTCTATGCAGAAAACTGAAGATTATTCCGAACCTATGCCAAAAGGCAAACGTTCTTTTTCTCTTGGCTCCCCTGCTCAGCAAATGAGAGATAATCTTAAAAAGTATGAGAGTGGTGAGATTACAAGAGAAGAATACCTTGAAAAAACTGATGAGCTTTGGGGTGGGGCTAACGAAACCTACGGTATGATAGAGCAAGGCGAAAATGCCAAGGCACCGATTGCCACACCGCAGGCGGTTGACGAGGACAAGCCTACCGAAAGGTTTACAAGAACCATTATTGAAACGGGTAAGCTTACCGATGATAGATAATATAAGGGTACATTTTTTGTTACATTAACAAAAGGAAGTATGAAATTCATACTTCCTTAAATTTTGCCCGTATTTTTAAGCTCGTTTACTTTTAAAACCAAGGTTTGGGTTTTGGCGTCTTTTATTTCGCCTGACATTACCATTTCTACAGCCTTTTCAAGCGGTATTTTTTCAACTTCCAAAAACTCGTCTTCATCGGTATCTTGATTCCCATAAGTGAGCCCTGTTGCTAAAAACATCCAAATAATTTCAGCACAATATCCGGGTGTGGGGTATAACTCACCTAAAGGAATAAATCTTTCCGCTTTTGCGCCGGTTTCTTCTTTAAGTTCGCGTATCCCGCATTCCATAGGGTCTTCATCTTTATGGTCGCGCTTACCTGCGGGTAGTTCTAAAACCACTTCCATATAAGGATTGCGGAACTGACGAACAAAAATCAATTCGTCATTATCGGTCAAAGCGGCTACACAAACACCGCCGTTGTGTTCAATTATTTCTCTTGCGGCAGTAGCGCCGTTTGGAAGGACAACCAAGTCTTTGCGAAGATTTATAATTCTTCCTTTATAAATATATTCAGAATTTGTCACTTTTTCGTTGAGATTCATTATTTTCACCTTCAGGTAATATTATATTTTATAGGGAGTTGAGAATATGGAGAGTATTGTAGCATCTAAGGAATATACATATTGTGAAAGACAAGCACACATAAACCGTTTATGCGCGAAATATGAGTTTATAAAACGCTTTAATATAGGGAAAAGTTGTCAAGGGAAGGACATAACAGCACTGAAAATTGGATGCAGCGAGAGTTATTGTCTTATAACCGCGGGAATTCACGGAAGCGAACGAATAACTTCAACAGTACTTTTAATGTTTATTGAACAACTTTGCCGTGCTTTCAAATTAAACGGTTATATTGAAGGCCTAAATGTGCGAAAGGGTATGCTTGGTAGGGGAGTTATATTCATTCCTTGCGTAAACCCTGACGGCTGTGATATTTCACTTCTTGGTGAAAAGTCTTGCGGAGAAAGGGCAGAATACATATCAAATCTATGCAAGGGTAAATTTGAAAAGTGGAACGCGAATTTCCGCGGGGTAGACTTAAACCATAATTTTGATGCCGATTGGCAAACTTTAAGCCAAAAGGAGAAAAGTTTAGGTATAATTGGTCCGTCACCAACCCGCTTCGGTGGATATAAACCCCACAGTGAACCCGAAACACTGGCGCTCGTAAATCTTTGTAAAAAGGTAAGCATAAGCCATACTGTAGCACTCCATTCTCAAGGAGAGGTAATATATTGGAGTTTTGGGGATACTGTTTTGCCAAAGGCTAAAAAAATGGCGGAAATTATGGCGACATCGAGTGGGTATGCCTTGGATGTACCAATAAGCATTGCAACAGGAGGCGGTTTCAAGGATTGGTTTATAAAAGAATTTGCGCGTCCGGGTTTTACTGTCGAAATAGGTTTGGGGGAGAATCCACTACCTGCAAGTGATGCTTTCAAAATCTATAAACAAATACGCGAATTGTTAATTTTAAGTTGTATAATGTAAAACAAAAGAGCATATTGGGATACAATATGCTCTTTAAATTTTTAGCAGCTTAAATCTTCAACAATGAGATTGCGAACGGTATCTTCTGCATCGCGTACTTTGAAGAATTTTTCAGCAACCTGTGGGAAGAGCGCATAACTTAATACATCTTCTTCAGACTTGCCAATGCCTTTTTCTTTCATTTCTGCTGCATACTTTTCAAGTTCAGGTTCAAGCAAATCTGCAGGACGGCAGGTGATAACTTCTTCATCACCGATAGCCTTCTTGCGAACTTCTTCGTTAACTTCAGCGGGAAGTCTGCCGTATTCGCCGCGGAGAAGACCTTTAGATTCTTTTGGCACCATCTTGTAGCGTTCACCCGAAAGCACATTAAGAACTGCCTGAGTACCTACGATTTGGCTTGTAGGAGTTACAAGTGGCGGATAACCAAAGTCCTTACGAACACGCGGAACTTCAGCCAAAGCATCATAATATTTATCTTCAGCGTTAGCCTGTTTTAACTGAGAAAGTAAGTTTGAAAGCATACCGCCGGGAACTTGGTATAAAAGTGTTTTTGTGTCAACATTTAATACCTTGGGGTCGAGAATGCCTTGGGCCTTCATTTTATCAGCAACTGAACGGAAGTGAGCGGCAACATCACTTAATTTTTCAAGGTCAAGACCTGTTTCGCGGGAAGTACCGTTAAGGGTTGCTACCAACGCTTCGGTAGAAGGTTGAGCAGTACCGTTTGCTAAAGGTGATAATGCGGTATCAACAATATCAACACCTGCTTGTGCAGCCATTAAATATACCATGTCGCCAGTACCGGTGGTATTGTGTGTGTGAAGATGAATCGGCACACGTACATTTTCTTTAAGCTTTTTAACAAGAGAGTAAGCATCAAAGGGGAGAAGTAAGTTTGCCATATCCTTAATACAAATAACATCAGCACCCATTTGTTCAAGTTCTTTAGCAAGTTTTACAAAGTATTCTTCGTTGTGAACAGGGCTTTCGGTATAACTTAGCGCCGGTTCACAAATACCGCCGTATTTTTTACAACTCTTAATAGCTTGTTCAAGGTTGCGGGTATCGTTAAGTGCGTCGAATATACGAATAACTTCAATACCGTTTTCAATAGATTTGCCAACGAATTTGTCAACAACGTCATCTGCATAATGCTTGTAGCCAAGAATGTTTTGACCACGGAAAAGCATTTGGAGTTTGGTATCTGGCATATATTTTTTAAGAGTGCGAAGTCTTTCCCACGGGTCTTCGTTAAGGAAACGCATACATACATCGAAAGTAGCGCCTCCCCAACATTCGAGCGACCAATAACCAATCTCATTAAGGCGTTCGAGAGCGGGAATCATATCTTCGATTTTCATTCTTGTAGCGGCTTGTGATTGATGAGCGTCACGAAGAATGGTATCAGTAATTAATAGTTTTTTGTTTTCCATAGTAAACTCCTTATCCGAAAATAGCAATCAATGCGCCTGCAGCAATCGCCGAACCTATAACACCTGCAACGTTCGGGCCCATAGCGTGCATAAGCAAGAAGTTCGAGGGGTTTTCCTTTTGACCAACCATTTGTGATACACGCGCAGCCATAGGAACAGCAGAAACACCTGCAGAACCAATAAGTGGGTTCATCTTGTTCTTGGTGAACAAATTCATAAACTTAGCAAAAAGTACACCACAAGCAGAAGCAACGCCGAAAGCAACAACGCCTAATGCTATGATTGAAAGGGTACGAATTGTTAAGAAGTTAGAAGCAACTGCAGTAGCACCAACAGAGATGCCAAGGAATATTGTTACAATATTCATAAGTTCATTTTGCGCAGTTTTGCATAGTCTATCAGCAACGCCGGATTCTTTCCAAAGGTTACCAAGCATTAAGCAACCAACAAGCGGTGCTGCAGAAGGAACGAGTAGTGCCACGAAGATGGTAACGGCAATCGGGAAAATAATTTTCTCGGTTTTAGAAACCTGACGAAGTGGTTTCATTATGATTTGGCGTTCTTTCTTTGTGGTAAGTAACTTCATGATAGGTGGCTGAATTACAGGCACTAAAGCCATATAACTGTATGCCGCAACGGCGATAGGGCCTAAAAGATGGGGAGCAAGTTTTGAAGTAACAAAGATTGCAGTAGGACCGTCAGCACCACCGATAATACCGATAGAAGATGCTTCAAGGCCGTTAAATCCGAATAAAACTTTTGCGCCTAAGAAGGTAGCGAAAATACCAATTTGCGCAGCAGCACCCAAAAGTAATGATTTTGGGTTAGAAATAAGCGGTCCGAAGTCGGTCATAGCGCCAATACCTACGAAAATAAGGCATGGGTAAATACAGGTTTTAACACCTATATATAAATAGTCAAGCAAACCACCGTTGGAGAGAATGTAACCATAACTGTGGTAGTGCTTGGAACCTTCTGTCATAAACTCATTCCAAAGTTCTTGGTTGTAAAGACCGGAATAAGGAAGGTTGGTAAGTAACATACCGAAGGCGATACCAATTAAAAGCAACGGTTCAAACTGCTTTTTAATTGCAAGCCATAAAAGAAGTATAGAAATGGCAATCATAACAAGATTTTGCCAACCACCATCAGCCATAAATCCGTTGATGAGCGGGTAAAAACCTGTCTGTTTTATGAATTCTAAAATTGCGTCCATTATTTTAATTCTCCCGTTTTAAAAGAAATTAAGCAATAACGCAAAGAGTAGCACCGGTTTCAACAGAAGCACCGCTTTGAACGTTTACAGAAGCGATTGTGCCGTCGCAAGGAGCGATGATTTCATTTTCCATTTTCATTGCTTCCAAAATCATCAAAACATCACCCTTTTTAACAGCGGCGCCGTTTTGAACATTGATTGAAAGGATGGTGCCGGGCATTGGGCTGTTAACTGTTTCGCCGTTAGCGTTTGTTGCAGGAGCAGGTGCTGCTACAGGAGCAGGTGCGGCCGCAGGAGCGGGTTGAGCAGCAGGAGCAGTTGCTTTAACATCAGCAGCGTCTACAACTTCTAAAGTGATTTCGTACGAAGTACCATTTACTGTTACATTATATTTTTTCATAATTTATTACACCTTTTTCTTAAATTTTTTTAAATGATAAAATTCTTATGGCCGAAATGTCAGTACCAAGTTCTTCGGCGATTGCAGCGCTGACAGCTGCAACAATCTCCTGACGATTTTCGATTGTTTGATTTACGGTCGGGGCAGGAGCAGCGGGGGTCGCTGTAGTAGTTACGGCACCTTTATTACTCTTTGGTGTTAATAAACCAATGATTTTACAAAGTAAAATTAAGCTAATAAGACCAATAAATACAGTTCCTATTCCGAGTAAGCATACGAATAAATTTGACGGTTCTGTCATGTAAGCACCTCCTTAAAATTTGCAAAATGGGATTAAACAACAAAATATTGTGCTAAAATTTCCAATTTTCGCCCTTTTACACTAATTATATACTTTTTGTCAACAAAAAACAAGTATTTTATTTGATTTTATGTTGTTTTGATTATTATTTTATATTTTAAACAAAATTATCATAAACATACTCGTAGTATTTGTGTAACACATTGCTTTTTCAGAAATATAATGTTAAGGGACAAGATAACAAAGGAGAATAAAATTGGATAGAAGAATTTATGATATGTTGGATATGTATGGTCGGGCAGACCATACTGCTTTGAATAATAATACTGTGCAATGCAAAGAATGCTTTGACCCAGACTATTGTTTAAAGACCGATTACAATGATGATAAAAACGGAATTCTTACAATGGCGTTTGTCAATATGCAGCCGCTCGACAGTGTTTACGGAACCGACGAAGGTTTTCCGCGCGGTACAATTTTCCCGAACATTGACAAACCGTGGTTTGGAGGAAGGAAAAAATGAATAATAAAGAAACCTTAATGAAGAAAATCCATGCCTTAGATTTTGCTATACACGAATTGGTTCTTTTCTTAGATACTCATCCTGTAAGCAAAAAAGCGATGGAATTGCTTAAAGATTACCGTAAAAAAAGAAAAGAATATATTGCACTTTATGAAGAAAAATATGGTCCGTATATAGTGACACCTGCCGATGTTCCTGCAGACAGTGGTTGTTGGAAATGGTTAGAATCCCCATGGCCTTGGGAAAATGAGGAGGTTTAAGTATGTGGCAGTATGAGAAAAAGTTGCAGTACCCTATAAATATAAAAAATACCAATCCGAAATATGCACAAATTATAATAAGTCAGTACGGCGGCCCCGATGGTGAGTTGGGCGCTTCTATGCGTTATTTAACACAACGCTACGGCCAGCCGTTTAATGAAGTTAAAGGTATCTTAACTGATATAGGTATTGAAGATTAAAATTGTTTATGTTATAATAGTAGCAACAGGAGGTATAAAGATATGTTAGAAAACCTTTACAAATACTATCATAACGATATGACACGAGAGCAGATTGAAAATGCCTACACCCTACTGAATGATGATAACAGGTTATTATACTATACCTGTTATGCATATAATTGCTATGAATTATTACATAGCAAGGGGCATTTATCATTGATAACCAATCCAGATGCTTTGTTTAGAACACCCGAAGCAGAGCAACAGTTCATTATTGAAATGAAGAACTACATAAAAGATGTTATTGGTATCAAGAGAGAGGATGTTCAATATGGCACATTTACAAGTAATAGAACCGAACAAAACAACACTCAAAACTGAGGACTTTGAACCTCACAGAGTTTGTGCCTATTGTCGTGTTTCAACTGATGAAAAAGACCAAAGGAACTCACTTGTAGCACAAAAACAGTTTTTTGAGAGTTTTTTTGAAATGCATAGTAATTGGACAAATATAGGCATTTTCTCAGATGAGGGACTTTCAGGAACATCACTTGAAAAAAGAGACGATTTCAACCGAATGTTATTTGAGGCAAGGCACGGCAATATTGATATTATACTCACAAAAGAGGTTTCCCGTTTTTCCCGTAATGCTCAACACCTTTTAAATATCGTTGAAGAATTACGAAACAGGGGTGTTTATATTTGGTTTTTATCTGATGATATCTACACAGAAAAAGATGATTACAGAGAGGAACTTTCAAAAGCAGCATCCGATGCAGAACGAGAAAGTCTAAAAACCTCTCGCCGTGTAAAATGGGGACATAAACAACGAATGCAAAACGGCATTGTCTTTGGTCGCAAGGAAATGTATGGGTATAACATTGTCAAGGATGAAAAAGGCAAACAACACTTTGAAATCATACCCAAAGAAGCAGCAGTCATAAAACAGATTTTTGAATGGTTTGCAAGTGGCGAAGGCACTCACAGAATTGGCAAAAAATTAAAAGAAAAAGACATTGACACAAAACGATATGCAAATAGTTGGACACCAATTGTAATCTTGCGAATATTACGGAATGAGAAATATGTGGGCGATTTGGCACAGGGAAAGACCTACACCCCCAATCCATTAGACCATAAGAAGAAATACAACACGGGCGAATCCTACAAATATTACATAACAGACCACCACCCCGAAAGTGCAATCATTGACCGAGAATTGTGGAACAAGGTGCAAACGATTTTACAGGAAAAAGCACCAAGTGAAGAAATCAAGGCGAAGCACTCAAACAGATATTGGACAAGTGGCAAGGTATATTGTGGTCTTTGTGGTGGTCGCTATGTCAGTTATGTAAAGAAGCAAAAAAACATCCCTTATCGTGCTTGGGTGTGCTTTGAAAATCATCAAAGGGGAAAATACAAACAAATAACCCTTGAAACAGGCAGAACGGAAATAGTTGGTTGTAATGCTCTGCGAGTAAATGACAGGGTGTTGCAAACGGCAATTCACGATATTATTACCGAGTACATCATTCCATACAGAGAAACACTACTCGATGAAATGAAAAAGGAAATTGCCGAACTGTCAAAACCCAAGGACACCACCAAGCAAATTGCCAAACTGCAAACGGCACTTGAAAAGAAGCAAGGCGAAATCTCCAAACTCACTTTGGGTTGGACAAGTGGTAATGTACCTGATGTTGCCTATTATTCAAGCATAGGAACACTTAACAAGGATTACGAAGAATTACAGGCAAAACTACGTCAAATGCAAGAACAGGGCAATTCTGCGAGTGCAGAGGTGCGAATATACACCGAATATGTAGACCAGCTTGAGTCTGTACTCGCACTTTCCGAGAATGACCTGAACGAAGCATTTTACGAAAGAGTTACAAAACAGATTTTCGTATATCCTCTTAATTTGTTAGAGTTTCGTTTGTCATTTATCCCAATGCCGATTTATATGCAATATAAGACATCAGGCAGAGGAAAAGACTATACGGCAGAGTTCACTATTCTATCAAAAGAACAGTTTGCAGAACTGCTTGAAAAAGCACCTAAAAACGAACTCGAAGAACAAAAAGCAGAATAACAAAACGATATGCAGAACTTTACTTGCTCTGCATATCGTTTTTTGCCTTTTCATCGTTATATATCTGCTCTGCCTGTTTAAAGCTACAGTTGGTTTCTTTTCGTATTTCTGCTATACGGAGTGCCTTTTTCCATTTCTCAACATTACACCTTTTACACTCGTTTTCATAGTTGGAATCTACATACACAAAATCACCTCAAATCATCAAAAATATCATTTTCAAGGGTTTGAGGGGGGATTTCTCTTTCCTCTGCGAATATGCCCTCTGTCATTTCTTGCAGTTCCTTTTCCAACCTCTCACACTCTGCCTGTCGCCATTCCTGTAAGGTTTGGTGTCTTGCCCCTGTCTGCTCCTTACTTTCCCCACGAACAAGACCAAAGGACGACATTGCCTTTGCATAACTGTCCTGTAATTCAATGACCTGACTTTTCTTATTGAAAAATCGTGATGAGTTGAACTTGCCTTGCTCATCTGTCATTATCACAAAGCAATGCAAATGGGTTGTAGTTTCATCCCTATTCAAATCTGCTCGTATCATTTTACCCTTTCCAAAGGTATCACGAACCCAACCAAAGTTTGCCTTTACCCATTCTACCAAGTTAATTTTATCTTCCATTTCCGGTGAGAATGTCAAAACCAACTCACAAAGCACATTCGCATCTTTGCGAACCTTTCGCCCTGTTGCTTGTTCCTGTTCCTTAATTGCCTTTTTTATTGTTCGTGTCATTGTCTGCTCACCCCTTTGCCAAGTGTGGTTTTCGTTTTCTCGTTCAGGGTGTTTTCTGTTTCGTAGTCGCTCCCTGTGTTTTTGGTGTCGCTCTATATTCGCAACAGAACCCACCTTGTATTTTGCAAATCGCATTATGGCATAATTGCTCATCACAAAATCCCCCTTTGCTCTTGATATGCGAGAGCAAAGGAACGGCAACACACGAAAGGATTTTTTGTTGCCGTTTAACCTTACTACAAGAAGATGCCGTCTCTAGATCGACGGCATCTTCTTTTCGTGCGGTCATATCTCTGCACTCAAAATCAGTATGGAAAAACCGTTTTTATTTCGCAGAAATATGACTTACTACGATTTATACTAAATCAGTAAGGTCTTGCAGACCGCTATTCACAA
>JAZNSZ010000020.1:0-2029 GCA_045591465.1 Acutalibacteraceae bacterium
TGGTGTGAAATCAGTATCAATATTAAATGCTCGGTCAAAAAAACTTAAACCCTCAAATTTATACTCAATTCCGTTAACACCCAAAGTTAGTTTATTAACACTAAAAATTGCGGATAGTATTACAGGATAAAGCGTAAAAGCCAAAAAACCTATTATCCAAAAACTCAAAAAGGAAAAACCAATAAGAGCATTTCTGCTTTTATTTGTAAGTTTCGGTTTGCTATTTATCTTAGCCATTACGCCCCTCCTTTTACTAAATATCCTTTAGGTGCTACCGCACCATCTTCACTTATATATTCACTGTTCATATAGTTAACCCATATTACACAGCCGTTTTCATATTCTATACGGTAAACACCGTCCGCCACCGCTTTATGGGAGATAATAGAGCTGCCCTCTGTTTTAGAAAGTGCCTCTTTAACTTCCAAATAAACCGAGGAAATTTTCTCTCTCCAATTCAAGAAATTTATAGAAAAATAATTTTCAAGTGGTGTGTTATAAAGCGCGAAATTATCCGCATTCATAATCATAAAAGACGGATATGAACCGTATTCTATCATTTTAAGAACCGAAGCAGTTGAATAAAAACCTTGGTTTGAATATGGTGAATAATAATCCACACTTCCCCTTAATACCATCTGCATGAAGGGTACACTGTCAGTTTCATAAAGATATTGACTGCTTGAAACAGGTAATCCCACTATTGCGGAAGCCTTATTCAAAATATAAAGGTTACTGTAATCAACCATTATTCGCTGCTTTGATTTTTCAATAGTACTCAAAAGATTGTTGATAGCAGTGTCACGGTCGATTTCTTTACCAACTGTATAATCCGAATAAGCAGTTGAAGCTATTTTTTCATAAAACATATCGAAGTCCGATAACTCTTCATTTACACGACCCATAAAATTCATCATTTCGGACTGTCTTACATAATAAGTATCAGGATACATAAGAGTTTTATTAGGTATCGTGAACTTCATTATATTTGTAGTGGCATTAAGTGCCGCCTGACGATTTATATTTATCTGATCTTTGTTCACCGACAAAGGATTAAGCGCTAAAGAGAATTTTCCGCCTTTATTTGTTATAAAATCGCGGAGTTTTTCTATACCGGAACGTGTTCCAACCTTTTTTTCAAAATCGGTTTTTCCGTATTTATAACCGCTATATCCACCCTTTGTCCAACCGCTCAAAATAACATTTTGATTAGCCACACCATCATTATAAAGTGTCTCTAACATCTTCTTTGCTTCATCGGCGGTAGTTAAAACCTCTAAACCATTGGATATAAAACCCTGTTTAACTTCACTACCGATTACATTTAAAAGAACAGAAACATCTTTTTGTGAACCAGATTTGATAATTTTCTTCTCTTTTAACAATTTTTCACGATACAGATTTGCCATACCGGAATAGTTGGCATCGTTACCGGTTAAAAAAGTATAAGTGATTTCAGGATTTATTGTATTAAGTTTATCTTCAGGCTCAGAAACGGTTTTACTGTTTGAAACACGCTTTTCATAAAGATTTCTATATACAAATGTTGCATACGCTCTTGAAAATTTTACCGATACGGTTTCAGCACCTGCAGGAATTGCAGATATAATAGCCGAACTTTCACCCGAATCAACAGTAGCCATAAAACCATTTTGATTTTCGCCGTGAACCATACCCCACATAGGTAATGAAAGACTGTATTCGTCGGTAGCATAATCATCGGTACGGTTACCGTTAAGGTTGTTAAGTGATTGTGTTTTATTTATTGCCGCATCGTTTCCGTATACACGCTTGTTATATCCCGAATTATATGCTTTTGCTTGTGAAAATCTTATAAGTGCGCCGCTACCATCGGGAACAAGTATGTAACCGGGTATTGTTTCTTCATAAACACTACCGAAGAAATTTACAAAGCTAACCTTTCAAAGCTTGTTTTTTCTCGTTTCTTTTATTGATTTATCATCAATACTAAAAGTAATTTTTTCACCATCAAGTTTTATTGAAAAGCTAAAAGAAATACCTAATTTTT
>JAZNSZ010000021.1:0-10634 GCA_045591465.1 Acutalibacteraceae bacterium
CATGGCTACGATCCGACTTTCGGTGCTGACCATCACGGTTATGTGCCCCGTCTTAAAGCCGCTTTAACCGCTCTCGGAGTTGATGCAGACCGTCTCGATGTTGTGCTTATGCAGATGGTGCGTCTTGTACGTGACGGTGAGGTAATTAAGGCTTCAAAGCGTTCGGGTAAAGCTATCACCCTTGTAACTCTTCTTGACGAAGTTCCGATTGATGCGGCAAGATTTTTCTTTAATCTTCGTGAGCCTAATTCGCACTTTGATTTTGATTTGGACTTGGCGGTTAATGAGTCTAACAGCAACCCTGTTTACTATGTTCAGTACGCTTATGCGCGTATTTGCAGTATTATAAGAAACCTTGAATCAGAAGGTATTAAAAACCTGCCTTGCGATATGTCGCAGTTAATGCTTTTGACCGCAGCGGAAGAAAAAGAACTTATATTGCATATTGCAGCGCTCACTGATGAAATTGTGGCATCTGCTAAGGCGTACGACCCCGCTAAAATCACCCACTATGTTCAAGAACTTGCGACAAAGTTCCATAAATTCTATGCCGCTTGTAGAGTTAAGGGTATCGACGAAAACCTAATGCAAGGAAGACTTTCTTTATGCGCGGCTTGTGCTACCGTAATTAAAAATGTTCTCACATTATTGAAGATTGATGCTCCCGAAAAGATGTAAGGTGATTAAAATGAAAAATGCAAAAATGAATTTAACAATGCTTATGGATTTATATGAGCTTACAATGGCTAACGGTGTTTTTACAAGTGATATGAAGGACCATATAACCTATTTCGATATGTTCTTCCGTCGCGTACCTGACAATGGCGGTTTTGCAATTATGGCAGGTCTTGAACAGTTAATAGAGTATATGCAAGAGTTGCATTTTGACGATGAGGATATCGACTATTTAAGAAGTTTGAATCTATTTTCAGACGAGTTTATAGATTATTTAAAGGACTTTAAGTTTGACTGTGATGTATGGGCAGTACCTGAGGGTACAGTTATCTTCCCGCAGGAGCCCATTGTTACAGTACGCGGTAATGCTATGCAAGCATTGATGCTTGAAACTATGATTTTGCTGACGATTAATCACCAGTCACTTATTGCAACCAAGGCTAACCGTATTGTGCGCTCGGCCGAAGGTAGACCAGTGATGGAGTTTGGTGCTCGTCGCGCTCATGGTAACGGCGCCGCATATTACGGAGCGAGAGCGGCTATTATCGGCGGTTGCACAGGTACTTCATGTGTTTTGACTGCTAAAGATTTCGGTGTAAAGGCAAGCGGTACAATGGCGCACAGTTGGGTGCAACTTTTCTCTGATGAGTATACTGCATTTAAAACATACGCCGAAAAATACCCCGATAGTTGTATGTTGCTTGTGGATACTTATAATGTGTTGAAATCGGGTATCCCAAACGCAATTAAGGTTTTTGATGAAGTTTTAAAACCTTTAGGCAAAAGGCCTTTGGGTATTCGTATTGATAGCGGTGACATTACCTATCTTACTAAAAAAGCAAGAAAAATGCTTGATGATGCAGGGTATACCGATTGTAAAATTTGCATTTCAAACTCATTGGATGAATACCTTATACGCGATATGATTTTGCAGGGCGCTAAGGTTGATACCTATGGTGTAGGTGAACGTCTTATCACCGCGCGCAGTGAAGCCGTTTTCGGTGGGGTTTATAAACTTTCCGCTGTTGAAAAGGACGGGGAGATTATTCCTAAAATCAAGATTAGTGAAAACACCGCTAAAATCACCTTGCCAGGTGTTAAAATTCCGTGGCGTCTTTACGATAGGGAAACCGGCAAGGCTATAGCCGATGTTATAACCTTGGGTTATGAAAAGATTGACAGTAGTGAGCCTTATGAGATTTTCGACCCGGTTCATACTTGGAAGCGTAAAGTTGTTACCAACTTTGTTGCGCGTAAACTTCAAGTTAAGGTTTTTGAAAAGGGTAAACTTGTTTACGAAACTCCCACTGTAAAAGAAATTTCGGATTACAGGGCACAGCAGGTGGATTCTTTGTGGGATGAAGTTAAGCGCTTTGAAAATCCGCATACATATTATGTGGATTTATCTGAAGATTTATGGAATCTTCGCCATAATATGCTAACAAAACTTAACAAAAATTAGAGTAAGGTAATTTATAATGAAAAAATTTTTATGTTCAGTTCTTTGTATTGTTTTATGTTTTTGCTTTGCGGCTTGTGGTAAAAAGGCCGACAAAGGCGGTAATACGGTAGATTTGCAGTATTATGCAAAACTTGGTCAAATGCCCGAAGCAAAGTATTCTCTGGGTGAAAACCCTGATACAATTATTGCCGATTTTAACAAGGTGTTAGAGCAAGAAGAAGCAGAGCATCAAGACGACCCAAATCATTCTCACGGACATGAAGAACAGGAATTTTTCTTCGAAGTGGTTGAAGGGGAAAAGAACATATTGCTCGATAACGGTAATATTTGTTATTACTATAATAAAACCAACAAAGATAAAGGCATTTCGTATATTGTAAATTATGATACAGCCTTCGGCTTTCCAATAGGTACTATTGTTTTGGAATTGAAAAAGGCACTTCCTGACATTGAATTTACAGAAGAAGAATTAACCGAAGAAAATGCCTTTTTTGCAAGTTATGTTTTAAACGGCACCGTTTTAAAAGCAGAACTTGAAGGTTCAACAATAATTTTTGTTTTCCAAGAGAACGAGTTGTTTGCAACCGCCATTTATAATGGTATAGGTTAGGCGAAACGATCATGTTTCGCCACAAAATCTTTGATTTTGCGACAAATTTTAAGAAAAATTTGTCCCATTCCATTGCAATGAGTGTTGTGCAAAATTAAATATTAGAATTTAATTTTGCTTAAGCCACTTTTTAGTGTTTCGACAAACCACAATCATTATAACGAGAACTGAAGTAATTAAGGAGAAAGTATGCCCACAGTTATAGAAAATACAGCAACACAAATGCCGCTTTTAGCACTTCGCGGACTTGTGTTGTTTCCTAATACCGTAGCATCTTTTGATGTCGGCAGAAAGAAGTCTATTAACGCCTTAAAATATGCTATGGAAAAGAATCAACTGATCTATCTTGTTACCCAAAAAGATTTGTATGTTGATGACCCTGAAAATGAAGATTTATATAAAATTGGTTGCGTAGCAAAGGTTAAACAGGTTTTGCGCGTTAGCGATAATCTTACTAAGGTTTTGGTACAAGGTCTTTACAGAGCAACCCATACCGATTTTTATGCTTTGCCTGATTTTTATACAGCAAAGGTTTCAAAGTGTGAAGAAAAGCCTGTTACCAACCGCGAAATTTATAAAGAAACCCTTGTAAGAAGGATAAGAACGCAGTTTTCTAAATATCTGTCTTTGATGCCAAGCATCTCGCCTGATATTGAGATGACGGTTGAAAACACCGAAGATTTAGGCTTTTTGTCCGATTTTATAGCCTTTAATACAAACGCACCTTTCGATGACAAGCAATACATATTAGAACAGCTTTCACCTGTAAAACGTGCTAAAATATTAATAGAGCTTCTTGATAAGGAACACGAAATCAATCAAATAGACCGCCGTATTGCTGAAAAAACACGCGTTTCTATTGATGAAAACCAAAAAGAATACTATTTAAGAGAGCAGTTAAAGATAATTTCAAGCGAACTTTACGGTGATGAAACTGCGGATGAAATTGATGCTTATCATACTAAAATTGAGTCACTTTTAGCGGATGGTTCTGTTAAAGAAAAGTTACATTCTCATGTAAATAAACTTGCAAAAATGCCACAGGGTTCGCACGAAGGCACGGTTGAACGGAATTATCTTGATACTTGTCTTGAACTTCCGTGGAATGCATATACAAAGGTTTCGACCGATGTTTCAAAGGCTAAGAAAATACTTGACCGTGACATTTATGGGCTTGAAAAGGTTAAAGAGCGTGTACTTGAATTGCTTTCAGTTTACGCATTGTCGCCCGATATCAAAGGTCAAATTATATGCCTTGTAGGTCCGCCAGGTGTGGGTAAAACATCTATCGGCAAAACTATTGCCGAGTGTATGTCAAGAAGATTTGCACGGGTAGCTTTGGGCGGCGTTCATGACGAATCCGAAATACGCGGTCATCGCAAGACCTATATCGGCGCCATGCCCGGTAAAATTATTACTGCTATTAAACAATCAGGTGCTGGAAACCCTGTAATTTTACTTGATGAAGTTGATAAATTGGGTAAAGATTATAAGGGGGACCCTGCTTCTGCTTTGCTTGAAGTTTTAGACCCAGAGCAAAATAATACTTTTGTAGACCATTTTATTGAGATGCCTTACGATTTAAGCCGTGTGGTATTTATTGCAACAGCAAACTCGCTTGATACAATTCCTGCGCCGTTGCTTGATAGAATGGAAGTTATTGAAGTTTCGAGTTACACAAGGGAAGAAAAGTTCCAAATCGCCAAAAGGCATTTGGTGGCAAAGCAGATTGCCCGTCACGGTTTATCTAAAACACATCTGAGAATCAACGATACGGCAATCTATTCACTCATAGATTTTTACACCCGCGAAGCAGGGGTTAGAAAACTTGAAAGAAATATTGCTTCGCTTTGCAGGAAGGCTGCAAAATTGATAGCCTGCGGCGAAAAGAAAAAGGTTATTGTAACCGATAAAGAAGTCAGTTGTATGTTGGGACGTCATAAATATACCCCTGAAGTAATACTGAGTGATGACCAAGTAGGTATAATAAACGGCCTTGCGTGGACTTCGGTTGGCGGTGAGATAATGCAACTTGAAGTTTCGGTTATGGACGGCACGGGCAAGGTTGAACTTACCGGTTCTTTAGGTGATGTTATGAAAGAATCGGCAATGACTGCGATAAGTTTTGTACGTGCAAATGCCCAAAATTACGGCATTGATACAATGTTTTATAAGAATAAAGATATTCACATTCACGCAACCGAAGCGGCTGTTCCAAAGGACGGGCCGTCAGCTGGTGTTACTATAGTAACCGCGTTGGTTTCAGCCTTGACGGGCAAGAAAATTAAACGCGATATTGCTCTGACGGGTGAAGTTACTTTAAGGGGACGCGTACTTAAAATAGGCGGACTTCGTGAAAAGTCAATGGCGGCTTATCGCGGCGGTGTGAAAACGGTCTTTATCCCGAAAGATAACCTTTCCGATTTAGAAGAAGTTGACAGTGTAGTAAAAGAAAATATTAGGTTTATACCAGTTTCGTTCGTTGGTGAAATTTTAGAATATGCATATGCGAATGAAGAAATTGTAAAAGACACTAAAAACCATATTTTTGATAAATATGAGAGAGCAACGCATAATACAGTAAGTCAATAGGATGTGGTAAAATGAATTTCAATAATGCACAGTTTGAAAAAGCCTTTGGCACATTCGAGCAACTTGAAGAATCAACGCTTCCCGAAATATGCTTTTGCGGTAGGTCGAATGTAGGTAAATCTTCGCTTATTAATAAGATTTTAAATCGAAAGTCTATAGCACGTGTTAGTTCTAAACCTGGTAAGACGGTTACCATAAATTTCTATAAGGTTGATAATATTCGTCTTGTAGACCTTCCGGGTTACGGTTATGCTAAGGTTAATTTCAGTGAACGCGAACGCTGGAGTGAACTAATGGAAGGCTATTTTAAATCGGATAGGGATATTAAAATGGCTTTTCAACTTATAGATATGCGGCATCCCGCTACGGATTTTGATATATCTATGCTGGATTTTTTAAGTCAAATGGAAATACCTTATACGGTGGTTTTAACTAAAGCTGATAAACTTAATAAAACCGAAACCGAAAATAGACTTCGTCTTATAGTAGAAGAACTGGGTGAATTTGCCGAAAATACGCAAATAATACCATTTTCGGTGCAAAATAATACCGGTGCGGAAAAACTGCGCGAGATTATAGATTCGGTTGTTATTTAAGCAGTTGACATTTCTATAAAATAATGTTAAAATGTATTTGTTAAATGCTATGATGAAGAGAAGTAGTATTATTTAGAGTTCATAGAGAGCCGCTGACGGTGGAAATGCGGTAATTTCGGTAATATGAATAACACTTCGAAGCTGCAAACCCAAAAGCTTACACTTAGTAGGGGCGTCGTAGTTGATGCGTTAAATCAAGGCAACTTAACGGTTGTAAAAGTGACCTTTTTGAAGGTAAATTAGGTGGCACCGCGGATACTGCGTCTATTCGTCCTAAAATAATAGGACTAATAGGCGCTATTTTTTTAGGAGTGGTATTATGAAACACATTGATATCTACAAAATTTTTGAAGAAAAAGAATTATTAAATACCGAAGTTACGGTGTGCGGTTGGGTAAGAACTTCGCGCGATTCTAAAAATATGGCTTTTATTGAACTTAATGACGGTACTACTTTAAAGCATTTGCAAATAGTTATAGATAAGGCGGTTTTGACCGATATTGCCGAGTTTATGAAACTTGGCACTTCCTTAAAAGTTGTAGGCACACTTGTTGAATCCGCCGTTGCGGTTGACTCGGTAGAAATTAACGCTAAACAAATTGAAGTTTTAGGCATTTGTCCGCCTGAATATCCTTTACAAAAGAAACGTCATACACTTGAATATCTACGCACAATTCCGCATTTAAGAGTTAGAACGAATACCTTTAATGCGGTTCTTCGTGTTCGTTCGGTTGTATCGGCTTGTATTCATGAATTTTTCCAAGCACGTCGTTTCACCTATATCCATACTCCGCTTATTACAGCAAGTGATTGCGAGGGCGCGGGTGAAATGTTTAAGGTTACAACAATCGGTTATAGTAACGATTATAAAAACGAAGACGACTATAATGCTGATGATTTCTTTGGTAAGCGTGCGGCTTTAAGTGTTTCGGGCCAGTTGGAAGGCGAAGTTGCCTCTATGGCACTTGGTAAGATTTATACTTTCGGTCCGTCTTTCCGTGCCGAAAAGAGTAATACTCCTCGCCACGTGGCTGAATTTTGGCATGTTGAACCCGAAGTTGCTTTTGCTGAACTTCCTGATATTATTGAAATTGCGGAAGACCTTATAAAGCACATTATAAATTCGGTTTTGGAAAAGTGCCCGACCGAACTTGAATTCTTTGATCGTTTGTTTGAAAAGGGACTCATAGAAAAACTTAAAGGCGTTGTTGCTAACGACTTTGCGGTTATGACTTATACAGAAGCGATCGAAGTTTTGAAGAACTCCGGCAAAGAATTTCAGTATCCGGTAGAATGGGGTTGCGATTTGCAAACCGAACATGAAAGATATATTTCGGAAGAAGTTTGTAAGCGTCCTGTGTTCTTGACCGATTACCCTAAAGAAATCAAATCTTTCTATATGAAGCAAAACGCCGATGGCAAAACAGTTGCCGCGACCGACCTTCTGGTTCCCGGGGTAGGTGAAATTATCGGTTGTAGTGAGCGTGAAGCTGATTTGGATAAACTTCTCGATGCTATGGAAAAACGCGGTATGAATCTTGAAGATTATGAGCATTATATTGCGCTTCGTCGTTTTGGTTCGGTTCCGCATAGCGGTTTTGGTTTAGGTCTTGAACGTATAATTATGTATGTTACAGGCGTTCAAAACATCCGCGATGTTATACTCTATCCAAGAACCGTAGGAAATATTTCTTAAAGGTGTTTTTAATGGAAAAATACATTTCAAAACTTAATGAATTTGACACTCAAAACGCTATTGCCCTTGTTAAAGAAAAATTCGCAACCGAACTTTGCAACAGTCTTGATTTATCCCGCGTTTCCGCTCCGCTTTTTGTAAAGCAGGGTAGTGGTTTAAATGATGACCTTAACGGTGTTGAGCGTCCGGTTTCGTTTGATATTTTACAAACGGGGGAAATTGCCGAAGTAGTACACAGCCTTGCAAAATGGAAGCGTATGGCACTTTTGAAATACGGCTTCCCGCTACACACAGGTCTTTATACCGATATGAACGCAATTAGGCGCGATGAAGAATGTGATAATATTCACTCAATCTATGTTGACCAATGGGATTGGGAGAAGATTATTACCTGTGAAGACAGGACGGAAGAATATTTAAAGGCTACCGTTAGAAGTATTTATGGTGCTCTCCTGCGTACCGCAAAAGCGGTAGAAGAAAAATACCCTTGCCTTGAAAGTTATTTGCCCCGTCAAATTACTTTTGTTACCACTCAAGAGTTGGAAGATAAATATCCTAATTTAAGCGGTAAACAACGCGAATATGAAGCCGCAAAGGAATACGGCGCAGTTTTCATTATGAAAATCGGCGGAAGACTTAAAAGCGGTCAAAAGCATGACGGCAGAGCGCCCGACTATGATGATTGGGAATTAAACGGTGATATAATTCTTTATAACCGTGTTTTAGATATTCCTTTCGAAATTTCTTCAATGGGTATTCGAGTTGATAGGGAAAGCCTTATAAAGCAGTTAAAAGCCGAAAATAAGGAAGAAAGAGTCAAGTACGAATTCCATCAAATGTTACTTTCGGGTGCATTACCGCTTACAATAGGCGGCGGTATCGGTCAGTCAAGACTTTGTATGTATCTATTACATAAAGCCCATGTAGGCGAAGTTCAGGTTTCTATTTGGCCTGAAAAAGAAATCCAAAAATGCAAACAAAACGGAATAAATTTACTTTAAAGGATGTTATTATGAAAAACAGATTTTTAAGCTTATTTTCCTTTGTAGCGTATGATACGGTGGCAGCCTTTTTATCAACAATTATATCATTTGCTGTTACCGGTGAAGAAATCGGCTTTATATGGCCGGCTAAGTTTATTTTTGTAGCTGTAGTATGGTGCATAACTACAGTATTTAGCATGTATGTCATGAAAATTTATAACATACTTTGGCGTTTTTCAGGCTTTGATGAAATTGTGCGTATTTTTGTAGGCAGTATTTTACCGCTTGTTGCCACAACAATCGCTCAAAAGGCAGTATGGCATGATGATATAAGTTTATCATTATATTTGTTAAATTATTTTTTGACGGCATTTATGATTACAAGTCAAAGATTTTTAGCAAAACGCCGTGCTATGCAAATAGCTGAACTTAATACTAATACCCCTAAAACCGAAATAACAGGCAATGTGATGATTATCGGCGCAGGTGCTGCGGGTGAAGCCGTAATAAAGGAATTATCAAATAATAAAGAAATTAAAATCAAATGCGTTATTGATGATAATCTAAATAAAATTGGTCAGTACATTGCAGGTATACATATTGTCGGTGATAGCGGAACTATAGTGAACAATGCGGAAAAGTATAATATTGATACTATTATTTTTGCTATTCCCACCTGTAAAATGGAAAGACGTACTGAAATACTCAATATTTGCGGTCTTACAAAGTGCAAACTTAAAATTTTACCCCAACTTTATCAACTTGAAAATGTTAATGAATATGTACCTGCGATTAGAAAGGTTGAAATAGAAGACCTTTTGGGCAGAGATCCAATTAAACCTGACATTAACTCAGTTATGACCTATGTTGAAAATCAAGTTGTACTTATTACCGGTGGTGGTGGCACAATCGGTAGTGAATTATGTAGGCAGATTGCAGGTCATAATCCTAAACAACTTATTATTTTCGATATTTATGAAAATAATGCTTATGAAATTCAAAACGAACTTAAGCACGATTATCCGCAGTTGGATTTGGTCACATTGGTAGGTTCGGTTAGAGATAGTAAGCGTATGGATTACATTTTCCGCACTTATAGACCTCAAATAGTTTATCATGCGGCTGCGCATAAGCATGTTCCGCTAATGGAAGACAGTCCAAACGAATCGATAAAGAATAACGTTTTCGGCACATATAAAACTGCTGAATGCGCGGATAGATATGGCGTAAAGCGCTTTGTATTGATATCTACCGATAAGGCAGTTAACCCAACCAATATTATGGGTGCTAGTAAACGTATTTGCGAAATGATAGTTCAAACCTTTAACGAAAAATCGGATACTGAGTTTGTTGCGGTTCGTTTCGGTAATGTTTTAGGCTCTAATGGTAGTGTCATTCCGTTGTTCAAAAAACAACTTGAACAAGGTGGCCCGTTAACAGTTACTGACCCTAATATAATAAGATATTTTATGACGATACCCGAAGCGGTTTCGCTCGTTCTTCAAGCGGGAGCAAATGCCAAAGGCGGAGAGATTTTTGTTCTTGATATGGGTAAACCTGTTAAGATATTAACCCTTGCGGAAAATCTTATAAGGCTTTCAGGTTTTGAGCCGTACAAGGATATTAGTATAGTGTTTACAGGTCTTCGTCCCGGTGAAAAACTTTACGAAGAACTTTTAATGTCCGAAGAAGGACTTAAATCAACCGAGAATGAACTTATTCATATCGGAAGACCGATTGATATTGATGCTAAGATGTTATTCGAAACATTAGAAGAAATGCGTCAAGTTATGTATGACGAAAATGCAGATATCAGGGGACTGGTTAAGAAGATCGTTCCCACTTATCAGATACCTAAAAAAGAAACAGTTAATGCATAATAAAAAAGCTGAAACTTATGTTTGAAATGATATAATGATGGTAGACACTAAAAAAGAGTGTCTACCATCATTTTTTGTGTTAAGATAGAGAAAATGAGTTGGAAGAAATGGGAAGACCAAAAGGTGGTACCAACAATAAT
>JAZNSZ010000022.1:0-3216 GCA_045591465.1 Acutalibacteraceae bacterium
GTGGAAGACTCTTCTGAAGATTCTTCAGGTGTATCGGTTGGTGTATCAGTCGGTGTATCCGTCGGTGCATCGGTTGGTGCATCGGTTGATTCTTGAGAAGAATCTTCCGTTGTATTGCCTTCCGAGGAGGAATTATTTCCATCTTGCGAACCGCTCTCGGTGGAAGTAGTAACATTCGAAGATGCTCCGGATGATTGAGTTCCCGAAGGCTCTTTTTTCGAAGAATTTTCCTTTGAAGAAGTTTTACTTTCTTCAGATTTTTCATCATCTTCTTCAGGTAAATAATCTTCTTCCTTTAAAACCTTACCGGGCTTAGTTCCTTTCTTGTAATATCCGTCACCCTTGCGATAAACATCTTCGCTGTCTACAAACTGTTTAACTTCTAAATCTTTGTGTATTTCACGCATTATATCGCGCCAAATAGTCTTGGCGGCGTTGGTATTATAAACACGGAAATTATGGTCAAAACCGTACCATACCGAGCCTACATAATAGGGCGTTCCACCAACAAGCCAAGAATCCTTGGTGTCACTCGAAGTACCCGTCTTTGCATAGGCTTTCATACGGTAATTAAATCCGCTTACCGTTCTGCCTGTACCGCCCTCCTTATAAACAACCTCCCGAAGCATATGGTTCATAATAGTAGCGGTGCTTTCACTAATGGCTCTTTTACCCTTTTTATCCTCTTGTAAAATAACATTTCCGTCAATGTCTACAATCTTATAATAGGTTGTAGGCTTATAATACATACCGCCGTTGCCAAAGATTGCAAAGGCTGCCGCAGATTCGGTTGGTGTTATGCCGTAGGTACAACCGCCAAGGGCTAATGACGAAGCGTTTTTATCCTCTTTAACAAGGTGTTTAAAATTAAGCTTTTTGGTCAAAAATTTATATGATTCGTCAATTCCTACCTTATCGAGAAGCCTTACAGGTACCGCATTCATTGAACGCCTTAAGGCATAATTAAGCGGCACTTTACCGAGATATTCACCAAACCACTCACGCGGTCCCCACTTGCCGTAAGAATAGTAGTTTTTAACAGGTTTGTCAAGTACTGTGGAGGTATAGTCCACAATATCATTTTCAATAGCCTGAGCATAAACACCCAAGGGCTTCATTGTAGAGCCCGGCTGTCGCGGAACTAACGCGCGGTTGAGACCGCGGTTAACCGTCTTTTCGCCCGTGCCGCCTACCACACCCACAATATGACCGCTATAGTCCATAATTGTCATAGCCGACTGCACGCGTTCGCGCTCGCCCTCATCATTGCGGCGCGTTTCGTAAAAATAACGGCTTTCCTTGCTATAAACTTTTTCCATAGTAGACTGGATTTCAGTGTTCATGGTAGAATATATTTTAAAACCGCCATTGTAGAACATTCTTGAAGCGATTTCCTTATCGCAATCATATTTTTCCGAAAGGTCACCTATTACATCTTCAATCAAAGTGTCAACAAAATAGTCGTTAATTTCACTATCAAGTGTTTCTTTTTTGGAAAAATCAAGTTCAACTTCTTCGTCATACGCTTCTTTGTACTCATCGTGTGATATATAACCGAGTTCGTACATTTTTGTAAGAACAACACGACGGCGCTCGGTATTTTGTTCCATTTTGGTAACAGGATTATATCTTGAAGGGTTTTTAGTTATCGCAGCTATTGAGGCACACTCAGCCAAAGTAAGTTCACTAACTTCTTTATTGAAATAATAGTTTGCCGCAACCTGAACACCATTAATACCGTTACCCAAAGCAATAGTATTAAGATATGCTTCTAAAATCTCATCCTTTGAAAGTAACGCATCAACAAACAATGCGCGTACAATTTCACGTACTTTTCTTTTATAAGCTTTTTCTTTATCCGAAGTTACATTTTTTATAAGTTGTTGGGTTATGGTAGAGGCCCCAAAATCAACAGAGCTGAACTTCAAAAATTGGTTTGCAACCGCCATAAAAGTGCGTTGCCAGTCAACACCGTGATGCTTGTCAAAATCCTCATCCTCGATAGCAATTAAGGCATTCTGAAGCATTGCTGGCATCTTTTTTAGCGATATCCAAATACGGTTTTCGTCACCGTGAACACGCTTATGTTCAACCCAATTACCCTTTTCATCTTTAACATAAATAACCGAAGTCATATTAAGTTCGAGATTCTTGATATTACTTGCTATCTTTCTTGAAGAAAAAATATCAAAATTGGCAATAAAATCGTATCCCCCCGAAAAAACCGAAGTAAAAAATACAGATAAAACCAATAGGTAGGATATTAAATTTAATGAATAATTTTTAAGTTCTCTCTTAGTAAGGCTTCTTAACCATTTGTAAGCAACCTGAATATATCTAAGAGCGTAAAAGCAGTATTTTCTAACTAAATTTACCGCTTTTTTAAAGCGCATAATATCCCATCCTTTCTATATTTTCTAAATTATACCACCTTTTTTTAAATTTATCAATTATTTTTTAAAATGTTAAATTTTTCTTAATAAAGTTAAATACTCTTGAAAGTTTTTTTATAAGTATTATAATATAAAATAAGACTATCGGAAGGAAAGTGAATAATGCTAAAACTAAAAGGCATAAAAAAGAACTATACAACAGGCAGTGATATCGTTTCGGCACTTAAGGGTGTTGATTTGGACTTTCGTAAAAACGAGTTTGTATCGGTACTCGGCCAATCGGGTTGTGGTAAAACAACCCTGCTTAATATAATCGGTGGACTTGATAAATATTCCGAAGGTGACTTATTTATTAACGGAATTTCCACAAAGCACTTTAAGGACAGGGACTGGGATAACTACCGTAATCACTCAGTTGGATTTGTTTTTCAAAGTTATAATCTTATCCCCCACCAAACTGTTTTGCAGAATGTAGAATTAGCGCTTACCCTTTCGGGTGTTTCGCGCAGTGAACGAAAAAAACGCGCCAAAGAAGCCCTTGAGAAAGTGGGACTTGGTGACCAATTAAGAAAGAAACCAAGTGAAATGTCGGGCGGACAAATGCAACGTGTGGCAATAGCACGTGCTATTGTAAATAATCCCGATATTATTTTAGCGGATGAGCCTACAGGCGCACTTGATACCGAAACCAGTGTTCAGGTAATGGATATATTAAAGGAAATTTCAAAAGACCGTCTTGTTATAATGGTTACCCATAACCCTGAAATTGCCGAAAGGTATTCAACCCGTATTATCCGTATGCTTGACGGTGTTATTACAGATG
>JAZNSZ010000023.1:0-10231 GCA_045591465.1 Acutalibacteraceae bacterium
TTGCCAACACTTCAATAGGCATACATCCCTCATAAACATCTTTGCGCTTATCAAAAGAGTGTGTTTCTGCACTTTCAGCACTTATAATCGCCTCATAAAAGGCCTCATACTCTTCTTTATTCATAGGGCAGTTAATATAATCGTCCGTGCCCTTGCCGTAACGCGAAGCATAAAAGGCGGAAGAAAAATCAACACTTTCTTTTGTTACTATTGGCGCCGCGGCGTCATAAAAACTTAAATTTTCACTTTCGCAAAGTTCGGCTATAGACTCCGCCAAACCACCGTCGGTTAAAGGCCCTGTTGCAACAACGGTAATTCGGTCGGTTGGAAGTTTCTCTATAACTTCGTTTATAATCGTAATATTGGGGTGTGTTTTTACGAGGTTTGTGACTTCTTGCGAAAAGATATCACGATCTACCGCCAACGCACCGCCTGCCGCAACCGAGCATTTTTCGGAAGCCTGCATACAAACCGAACCAAAGCGACGCATTTCTTCTTTTAAAAGCCCTGCCGCTGAATCAACACGGGAAGCCTTTAGAGAGTTTGAACATACAAGTTCGGCAAAATTATCGCTTTTATGGGCAGGTGTTTTTTTAATGGGTTTCATTTCAATTAAATCAACTTTAACACCCAAGTTTGCAATCTGCAAAGCCGCTTCGCAACCTGCAAGACCGCCACCTATCACGGTGATTTTTTCCATTTTATTTTTCCTTTTTTGATTTTGCTCGTGACGGGCATTCGGAATTCATACAATATTTTCTTCCGCGAATGCCGTTTATAATATAACTTCCGCAATCTTTACAAATATCACCTGTCGGAATACCGGGAGATGCGAAGTCGCACTTAGGATAATTTGTGCAACCGTAGAATTTTTTACCCTTTTTAGAAATGCGTTTAACAAGTTTAGAACCGCACTTTGGACAAGGTTGCATAACTTCATCTTCGGGAACGGGTTTTGTATTTTTACATTCAGGGTAGCCGGGACAAGCCAAGAACTTACCGAAACGGCTTGATTTAACGACCATTTTTCTACCGCATTTTTCACAAACAACATCCGATTCAATAGCAGGTACCTTAACCTTTTTGCCGTTAAGAGTACTTTCCGCCTTTTTGTAGTGGCTTTCAAAATCTTTATAAAAATCTGCTATGGTATCGGTCCACTCAAGGTCACCGATACCGATTTTATCGAGTTTAACTTCAAGACCCGCCGTGAACTTAACATCAAAAATTCTATTAAAGAATTCCACCATTAAATCTGCTACAACCTTGCCAAGTTCGGTAGGTTTCAAAGACTTCTTCTCTCTCTCGATATAATCTCTGTTCATAATATTTGAAAGGATTGTAGCGTAGGTTGAAGGTCTTCCAATTCCGTTTTCTTCCAAAGCCTTAATAAGTGTAGGCTCTGTGTAACGTGCGGGTGGTTGGGTGAAATGCTGGTTAGGAGTTAAATCACGAAGTTTTAAAACATCGCCTATTTGCATTTCGGGCAAATTGCTTTCTTTGTCTTCTTCTTCGTCCTTGCCTTCTACGTAAAGCACGGTAAAACCATCAAACTTAACCGAATAACCACTTGCTTTAAATATATAACCGTTAGCGGTAATATCAACATTAACAGTGTCCTGCACACATGCCGACATAAGCGATGCTATAAAGCGTTCCCATATAAGTTTATAAAGTTTATACTGTTCGGTAGTAAGTGAAGACTTAATACTTTCGGGTGTAATGAATACATCAGTAGGACGAATAGCTTCGTGAGCATCTTGTGCGGTATCCTTAGTTTTAAAATAACGTGGTTTTGACGGTAAATACTTTTCACCGAAGTTGGTTGTTATATACTTATTAGCAGCCGCTCTTGCTTCTTCCGAAATACGCAAAGAGTCGGTACGCATATAGGTTATAAGACCGGTCGCCCCGATACCTGCAAGTTCAACACCTTCGTAAAGTTGCTGAGCAATACGCATAGTACGCTGACCTGTAAGACCAAGTTTGCGCGATGCTTCTTGTTGTAGAGTTGAAGTAATAAACGGTGGAGCAGGTTGCTTATTGCGTTTACCTTTTTTAATATCAGCAACCTTATATTCCGCATTTTCAAGATTATTTAAAATCTCGTTAGCGGTCTTCTCATCGGGGATTATATCAATCTTGCCGTTTTGGTCACCATAGAGTTTTGAAACAAAACTCTTTCTGCCAGAAGCGAGTTTTGCATCAACTGTCCAATACTCCGTAGAAATAAACTTTTCAATCTCGCGTTCACGCTCTACAATGAGGCGTAAAACAACCGTTTGAACACGTCCTGCCGACAAACCGCTTTTAACCTTTTTCCAAAGCAAAGGACTTAACTTATAGCCAACTATTCTATCAAGTACGCGTCGTGCTTGTTGTGCATCAACCAAATCCATATTTATTTTACGCGGAACCTTAATACCTGCCGTAACAGCACTTTTGGTAATTTCGTTGAAAGTTACGCGGTTTTGACTATTCATATCAAGCGCTAAAATTTGTGACAAGTGCCAAGCAATAGCCTCACCCTCTCTATCAGGGTCGGTTGCGAGATAAACTTCGTCGCTATCAGCGGCTGCTTGTTTCAAAGCCTTAATTACATCTTTTTTATCCGCCATATTTATATACTGCGGTTGAAAGTTTTTCTCAATATCAACACCAAGTTTAGACTTTGGCAAATCGCGAATATGTCCTACAGAAGCCATAACTTCAAATTCGGAACCCAAGTATTTCTTAATAGGCTTTACTTTTGTAGGTGATTCCACAATCAATAATTTTGACATAATTTACCTCCGTTATTAACATATTTCATACTGCCCACCGGGGAGAGCTCTTATAATGAATTCCATTTCAAGCTCAGTAAGAGCTGAAAGTAATTTTGTGGAGTCTAAACCCGTGTTCAGTTCATCAGGATAAAATCTCTTCGTATCTAAACAATTATATACTATTTTGGCTTCATTTGAAAGAGTTTCGTTTAATATTTTTTTGTTTTTTTGAGGTTCGACGGATTTCGGCTCTTTTTTATATGCCCTTTCGATATCAATTTTATCTGAGAAAAGCGGAATATATTCATTGAAAATATCACTTGCGTCCAAAAGCGGTTTTGCACCGTCGCGAAGTAACGCATTTGAACCTTTGTATTCCTTAGCATTCGGTGAACCGGGGATTACAAAAACTTCTTTGCCCTGTAGTACTGCATGGTTGGCAGTAATTAAAGCACCACTTCTAAGTCCTGCTTCTATAACAACCGTTCCCAAAGACAATGCTGAAATAAGACGATTTCTTACGGGGAAAGTATACTTAGTTATTGGCGCATCAGGCGGATACTCACTTATCAAGCAACCGCATTTTTTAATATGATCCCTTAACGCGCGGTTTTCTTCTAAATAACTTACATTAAACCCGCATCCCATAACAAGAACAGTCTTGCCGTTTGCCTTTAAAGCACCTATATGCGCATAGGTATCGGCACCGATAGCGCCGCCGCTGACAACTGTCATACCCGATTTCGCAAGGCGGTAACCCAAAGAATACGCCGCCTTTTTACCGAACTCGGAAATCTTTCTTGGCCCCACGATTGAAATAACTGGTGTGTTATCAAAATCGGGGAATTCGCCCTTAATATACAAAACTATAGGCGGATCACAAAGATTTCTTAAAACTTCGGGATAAATATCATCACCATGTTTTACAAGCCTTATTTTACTCTGCTCACACTGTTTTATTATTTGCTCCGCTTTTGAAATAGGCGTTTCGCTCAACCTTTTAAGTTCGGTTCTTGAAAAAATACCCAAACGCTTTAACGATGTTTCACCCATTGAATAAATCTCACAAGGCGTTAGTTGTTTTTCCAAAATTTCCATAAAGGTTTTACTTCCCTGTCCCAAGCAAAGTTGCAACCAAATATAGTATTTCATTTCATCATTTCCCAAATAGAAATCGCTGCCGCGACCGAAGCATTTAAGGATTCAGCCTTGCCAAGCATTTTAATAGTAATTCGCTCGTTTGCAATGGCTTTAACTTCATCAGAAAGTCCGTTAGCTTCGTTACCAATCATAACAACGCTACCACCTACGAAATTTACTTCAGTAATTGGCAAAGCATCACTATCAACCACACACGCATATGATTTCAACCCCGAAGCCTTTATATCTCGCGCAAAATCTTCGAGAATTATTATAGGCATTCTGAGAAGTGTACCCATAGACGCGCGTAACGATTTTGGTGAATAGGGGTCACAACTACCACTTGACAAAATAATTCCGTCAACACCCAATGCTTCTGCCGTCCGACTTACCGCGCCAAGATTAGAGGGGTCGTTGATATTTTCCAGCGCAACATACCTGCCGTTTTTATCAATATCGTCACTCTTTTTGGGCATACGCGCCAAAGCTATTATTCCCTGCGGCGAAGAAGTATCACTGATTTTCTTAAACAAACTATCGGGAATTTCGTAACATTCCACCGAAGTTTTTGCAAATCTTTCAACATCTTCTTTATGCTTATTACGTGCAGTTTCACTGACAATTAACTTATCAAACTCTATTGAACTTAAATACGCATCATCGCAAATTCTTAGTCCTTCAAGCACGAACAAATTATGCTCTTTACGCTCTTTGGAAGAACCTTGCAAAGCACAAACAAGTTTGATAAGTGAATTATCTTTACTGGTGATTTTTTTAAATTTTTCCATTTTTTCACCTTCTTTAAAAATGAAAAAGTCGCCCGAGAGAGTTTTCACTCGGGCGAAAAAATATTATTTTTCAAGAGCCTTTTTAGCAGCCTTTACAAGTGTTGCAAAACCTTTAGCATCGTTAACTGCAAGGTCAGCCAACATCTTACGATTAATTTCAATACCAGCCTTATTAAGACCGTTGATAAATGAAGAATAGTTCATATCATTCATTTTACAAGCAGCAGAGATACGGGTAATCCAAAGACGACGGAAGTCGCGCTTTTTAAGTCTTCTACCGATATATGCATAGTTGCCTGATTTCATAACTGCTTCTTTAGCAGTTTTAAAAAGCTTTGATTTAGCACCAAAATAGCCCTTAGCAAGCTTTAATACTTTATTTCTTCTTTTGCGTGTTGCTAACGCACCTTTAATACGTGCCATTTACTTTTCCTCCTATTAAAACTCTTTCCTTATTTATAAGGAATCAATTTCTTGATTGTTGCGGTATTTGTTACATCAGCAACAACTGTCTGACGAAGATTTCTCTTACGCTTTGTGGTTTTCTTGTTAAGGATGTGCGACTTAAAAGCATGAGCACGTTTAACCTTACCGTTTTTTGTGAGCTTGAAGCGCTTTTTAGCGCCGCTGTGTGTTTTAATCTTAGGCATTTTAGTCCCTCCAAATAAATTTTTAACTACGTTACTTACCTGATTTCGGAGCCAAGAACATAAGCATATTACGTCCTTCCATCTTGGCCGGTTTTTCAACAGTGCAATAGTCAGCGCAGAAATCTGCGAAACGTTGCATTAAATCAAGAGCAATTTCAGGATGTCCCATTTCACGACCGCGGAAACGAACAGTAACCTTTACCTTGTTACCCGATTCCAAAAACTTAATAGCGTGTCTGCCCTTAGTTTCAAAATCGTGAGTGTCGATTCCTAAACCGATAATACGAATTTCTTTTGTTTCGATTACCTTTTGGTTCTTCTTGGCTTCCTTTTCGCGCTTAGCCTGTTCAAAACGGTATTTACCGTAATCCATAATTTTACATACAGGTGGCTGAGCGTTAGGTGAAATACATACCAAGTCTAAATCCTTAGCATATGCCGCCTCTAAAGCCTGAGAAACAGGTATAATACCTATTTGAGAACCATCGTCTGAAATAACGCGGACTTCCTTAAATTTAATACCTTCGTTTATTGCAAGTTCTTTACTGCTGATGTGAATACACCTCCGAAATAGTTTATGCATTAAAGCATACAAAAAGCGTGGACGCAATACGTCCACGCATAAGAATACCAAAGTATAACTTTAGAAACTTATTAACCCTTTAGAACAAAATCTCGGGGTGAGGACGCCATGCGTACTACTTTATTGTCATACCAATTATACACGAATTTACGCGTTTGTCAAGTATTTTTTTTAAAATTTCCGCCTTATCGGTCTTTTCCCAAGGCAAATCAATATCGGTTCTACCCATATGTCCGTAAGCAGAGGTCTGACGGTATATAGGACGGCGCAAATCAAGACTGTCAATTATAGCAGACGGTCTTAAGTCGAACACTTCGTTTACAGCGTTAACAATTTGCTCATCACTGCAAACGCCTGTGCCAAATGTATCAACCATAACCGAAACAGGTTTTGCAACACCGATAGCATAAGCCAACTGAATTTCACACTTTTTAGCCAAACCGGCAGCCACGATATTTTTTGCAACATATCTTGCTGCGTAAGCCGCGCTTCTATCAACCTTTGTCGGATCTTTACCCGAAAATGCACCTCCGCCATGACGCGCGTAACCGCCATAGGTATCAACGATAATTTTTCTTCCGGTAAGACCTGTATCACCCTGCGGTCCGCCTACAACAAAACGACCTGTTGGGTTAATATAAATCTTTGTATTTTCATCAAATAATTCTTCAGAAATTATTGGCTTAATAACCTTTTCAAGCAAATCTTCACGAAGTGTTTCGAGTGTTACGTCTTCGGTGTGTTGGCTGGAAACTACAACCGCGTCAATACGCTTTGGCGCACCGTTTTCATACTCAACAGTAACCTGTGTTTTTCCGTCGGGATTAAGATAAGAAAGTTCTCCCGATTTTCTAACATCGGTAAGTCTTTTTGCCATTTTATGTGCAAGTGAAATTGCAAGCGGCATAAATTCAGGTGTTTCATCACAAGCATAACCGAACATCATACCTTGGTCACCCGCGCCATTAAGATTGTAGGAATCTTCTTCACCATCTTTAAGTTCAAGGGACTTATCAACACCCATTGCAATATCAGGCGACTGCTTGTCGATTGATGTCATAACCGCGCAAGTATTGCCGTCAAAACCTGCCTTAGCACTGTTGTATCCTATATCACAAACAACTTCACGAACAATAGCAGGTATATCAATTTTAGCGGTGGTTGTAATTTCCCCCATAACATTAACAATACCTGTGGTACAAAATGTTTCACAAGCCACACGCGCATTTTTATCTTGTGAAAAAATGGCATCCAAAACCGCATCGGAAATTTGGTCGCATACTTTATCGGGATGACCTTCTGTTACCGATTCAGAAGTAAATAAAAAGTTTTCCATTTTAAAATTCCTTTCTTTGATACAAAAAACCGCTCTGCGAAAGAGCGGTTTATAATTAATTAAAAACCTCATCTTTCGGTTAAACCGACGGATTTAGCACCTTGAAAAACAGGTTGCCGGGCTTCAACGGGCCGTGTCCCTCCACCACTCTTGATAAGGAAAATATTAAGTTTGCTTTAATATTGTATCACAATTTTTTCATTTGTCAATATTTTTTATTCAAGTTCACTCGCCATTTGGTTGAATTTATAATAAATGCCTTTTAATTCAAGCAGTTCAAAATGATTACCCTGTTCTACTATACCATCTTCGGTAAGAACCATAATTCTATCGGCATTTCTTATGGTGGAAAGGCGGTGCGCTATGGTGATGGTTGTTCTTCCGCAAGATAAATTATTAAGCGATTTTGCAACCGCGAATTCACTCTCGTTATCAAGGGCGCTTGTTGCCTCATCAAGAATAATAATAGGCGGATTTTTAAGGAAAACACGCGCAATACTTATTCTCTGCTTTTGTCCACCCGAAAGTTTAACACCACGTTCGCCAACATAGGTATCATATCCATCTTTAAGAGCCATTATAAACTCGTCAGCACCCGCTTTTTTAGCGGCTTCGATTATTTCTTCTCTGGTAGCGCCCGGTCTGCCGTAAGCAATATTTTCATAAACCGTACCCGAAAACAAATAAACATCCTGCTGAACCATACCAATACTTTTTCTAAGACTTTTTAAGGTGTATTTTTTAATATTTTTTCCATCTAATAAAATTTCACCGTTTGTAACATCGTAAAAGCGCGGTAAAAGATTACAAAGTGTGGTTTTACCGCCGCCCGAAGGTCCAACAAAGGCAATTTTTTCACCCTTTTTAATGCTAAAATTAAGGTCTTTGAATACGCGGTTATGGTCATCCGGATATTCAAAAGAAACATTTTTGAACTCTATTTCACCTTTAGCATCGGTCAAATCGGTTGCATCAGGCTCGTCGAAAATTTCTATATCAGCATCGACAATCTCAATAAAACGTTCTATGCCCGTCATACCACGCTGAAACTGCTCGGCAAACTCGATAATACGACGCACCGTTGCGATAAATGTGGTTACATAAAGCAAATATGCCACCAAGTCACCCGCGTTTATAAAACCTTTTATCATAAATATAGTACCCGCAACCACTACCGAAGAATACATAATGCCGTCAAACATACGTGTAGTGGTAGAAAAAGCACCCATAAACCTATAGGAAAGTTTTTTGATAGAAAAATAATTAATGTTATCTTTTTCGAATTTTTCGCGTTCAATATCTTCATTAGCAAACGCCTTTACAACCTTCTGTCCCAAAAGCGAATCTTCTATACGCGCATTAAGTTCACCTATAAGTTGGCGTTGTTTGCGGAAAGTGGCGCGCATTTTCGCATTAAGACTTCGGCAAACTAAAAACATTATCGGTATAATTAAAAAGATAATAATCGTTAGCGGAACGTTTATACTCATAAGTATAATAAATGAAACTATACCCTTCACACCCGCTATTAAAAATTCTTCGGGGCAATGGTGCGAAAATTCAGTCACATCAAATAAATCGTTCGTGATTCGGCCCATTATCTGACCTACTTTGGTATTGTTAAAATAGGTATTCGAAAGATTTTGCAGGTGCGAATAAGCATCTCGACGCATATCCGTTTCCATTTTAGTGCCCATTACATGTCCTGTATAAGCCATGTAATAATACGCCGCAGAATCGATTATTCTAAGCGCAAAATATAATAAACCAATTCTTAACACATACTGCACTGTAAGTGTTGCCAAATTGTTCATACCGGCATTCGTAATCTCGCGCATAATCAGTGGCAAAACAATCTCACAAACGGTTGTAAGCGAAGCACAAAAAAGGTCTATAACCAGCGTAATCCAATATTTTTTATAATAAGGCAAAAAGCGTTTTATTAACGTACTGGATTTATATTTTCTCTTTTCTTCCATATCACAACACCCTTAATTTTCTATCGTTTTATCTATGGTCAAACGTTATCATGTAACAACTGTTAAAAATCAAACATTTTTATTTACACTAATTCTATCACAACATTATTTTGTTTTCAATGATATTTATTATAAAATTTGAGTTCGTTCATTATTCATTTCAGAAATACGTTTCAATGAATGACGAATACCTAATAATAAAGAATGAATAGTACAAAAGAAAAATCCCAAAAGAGCAAATGCCCATTTGGGATTTTTGGGTATTTCGAACTTAATGGCACGAATAATTTGTGCCTGAAAACTGAAGATTTTCTTGACTATATGAAATATTGTTTATATTCGGGTTGAGATTTTAAATCTTCCATTAAATCTTCTACGTTTGCGAACAAAGAACTTCCGCAAATTCCTAAATATGGTTCCCACATAGCAGGAAGTGCATCTTCGTTAGAGCAAATATATTTCCACTCATCTTCATCAAATTGATAAATTTCTTCTAAATGATATTTAAAAATACCTTTTTCATCTTTCAAAATTACATAACGCATTGATTTATCTTTGGAATAAAAAACATTTATTACTTCATCGCAAAATGAATCCAAATTTTTATCATATAGTAATTCAACTATCTTATCCCAAGAAGGCATTGGCGGTACAGGTTCAATTTTTAATTGTCTGTTTTTCTTAAACAACTTTTTCAACCACTTCATAAAATCACCGACCTTTAAGTGCATTATAACATAAAAGCGGCGAAGCCGCAATACTTCTTCACTATTCACTAGTACTTCTTACTTCCCAAAAATCCCGAATGCGAATTTAGTGAAGAGTGAAAAGTGAATAGTGAAAAAGTAAAATCCCGAACGCTTTCGCATTCGGGATTTTTGTCTCTCGTGTCCGAAAAAGAACTGGGTGAAAACCGAGGAATTTTATAAAAACATTTAAGAATTTGTTTTAGACCTGATAAATAAAGTTATAATCGAATAAACAAAAAAT
>JAZNSZ010000024.1:0-5001 GCA_045591465.1 Acutalibacteraceae bacterium
GCTTTTACGCTTTATCCTGTAATACTATCCGCAATTTTTAGTGTTAATAAACTAACTTTGGGTGTTAACGGAATTGAGTATAAATTTGAGGGTTTAAGTTTTTTTGACCGAGCATTTAATATTGATACTGATTTCACACCAAAACTTTTGGAATCGGTTGGATTTATCGCTTATGCTACCCCTATAATCGTAGTTATCGCCCTGATTTTAGCACTTATGCTAAACGGAAATTATAAGGGTAGAACAATATTTCGAGCAATATTCTTTATGCCGGTTGTGATTATGTCGGGCCCTGTTATTTCTGAACTTTTAGGAAAATACAGCGTAGACTTTTCAGAGGCCACACCTGCACTATTTACCTTCATAGGCGCATTACCTACAATTTTCCGTTCCCCATGTATGTTTGTGTTGGAAAATCTTGTTACGGTTCTTTGGTATTCGGGTGTTCAAATTCTTATACTTTTAATTTCGATTCAGAGTATAAGTCCCGAACTTTACGAAGCCGCATCTATCGACGGCGCATCGGGTTGGGAAAAGTTTTGGAAAATCACGCTTCCTTATGTAATACCAACCGCGCTTATCTGCGCTTTGTATACAATAGTGGAACTTGCAAACGATTCTACAAATGCAGTAAACAAATATATTTCTGCAAAAATGTTTGACCACAAAATAGGATATTACAGTTATTCAACAGCCATGTCATGGATTTATACAGCAGTTATTGCTTTAATGCTTGTTTTAGTATTTTTGCTGTTTAAGTTCTTTAGCGGAAAGGAGCGTAAATAATGAAACTTGAAAAGAACGCTCTTAAACGTATGATGTTAGGAAACAATGAGAAAAAAGGTGTATTGCCCTTGGCGGTGATGTACGCTTTGCTTATATTTATCGGTTTTGTATTTTTATACCCGATACTTTATATGATAATAAACAGTTTTATGTCTCCTGAGGACCTTATAAATCCTGCGGTTTCTTGGCTTCCTACAAAGGTGTATTTTGAAAACTATGTGAAGGCATTTAAAACTCTTGATTTTACGGGTAGCTTCCTTAATTCTTTATATATTACATTGGTGGCTACTGTTTTACAGACTGCTGTTTGTGCTCTTACAGGTTACGGTCTTGCAAGATTTGAACTTCCTGCCAAAGGTTTTATATTGGTACTTATTCTTTTTACCTTTGTAATGCCGATTGAAACATTACTCATACCAAGATATGTAATGTTCAATACATATAAACTTTTAGATTCTCCTATAAGTTTTTGGCTTACAGCTCTTACGGGGCAGGGACTAAAATCAGCGGTATTTATTCTGGTATTCTTCCAGATATTTAAGAATTATCCCGTTTCTATTGATGAGGCGGCAGAACTTGACGGTGCAGGTAAGTATAAGATATTCGGTCTTATTGCTTTACCTATTGCAAAATCGGGAATAGTTTTAAGCTTTTTGTTTTCCTTTGTATGGTATTGGAATGAAACCCGTCAGGCAGGTCTTTATTTTGGTACAGTAATAAAAACCTTACCTATGAAATTGGGAAATTTTGCGGCTTCTTATGCCGAACTTTATGGCGGTGCGGCAAATAGTGCTGATGCTGCTATGAGTATTAACGAAGCGATAACCCTTGCGGGTACAATGCTTTCCTGCCTTCCCATACTTATAATGTTTATAATACTGCAAAATCAGTTTGTTGAAAGTATAGCAAAAACCGGTATCACTGGCGAATAAAGGAGAAAAGTAATGGCAGTTTTAATAGCCGAGTGGCCTCATAGGCCAAATGTTGATTTCAGAAACCCTTCTGCAATTGACACTTTTGATAAGGGTAAAAAAAGATTTCGTTTTACCTTTAGCGTAAGAAAAAAGATTACTATGTATATATCTTTCCCTAAAGACGGTGGTGTGCGTATCCATAACGGAAAAAGGGGAATGTTTGAACCTGATGACCTTTGTGATATTGTTTATGAACAATTAGACGGTAACACCCTTAAAATGACAGGTAACGGTACTTCGGCGGTGCTCAGCTATCTTTGGGATAAGTGGTCAATTTCCATTTATGACCGTAAAGGTGAACTTAAAAACATAATAAGCTCTAAAGTTGGCCGTTGGGGTTACTCAAATTTCAGAGTGGGTATCAATATCGAAGAAGAACATGCACTAATGTATCTTGATTTGCCGATTTCTAAAAATGAGGAATTTTTTGGTACTGGTGAAAGGTTTAATTCTTTCTCGCAAAACGGCAAAAAGATAATGATGTGGAATGTTGATATTGGCTGTGTAAACAATACTATTCGTGATGAATATTGCGATAAACCTCAAGGTTATAAGAATATCCCATTTATCCATTCTACAAAGGGGTACAGTATATTTTTTAATACATATTTGCCGGTTGAATTTGATATAGGCAATAAACATCCCGAAAGGTTTATTACCGAAATTTACGGCGATGCTTTGGATATGTATATCTGGACCGATTCTGCCAAAGAAAGCGTAAAACAATATCATCGCCTTACAGGAACACCCTTTGTTCCGCCAAGATGGGCATTTGATTATTGGATAGGCGGAGGTTGGCCTATTTGGAACACTCCCGATTCTTCAGTTGCATTTAAAAATATTTCAAACGTGCTTGATAAGTATGAAGAAAATGGCGTAAGGGTAAGCAATGCTTATCTTGAAACCGATCCCACAGAGGAAACTTTGGGTGGGCTTCGCGACAGAGGACTTAGAACATTTATGTGGACTAATTCCTGTCTTGAAATATTTGGTGAATCAAACATTACTCTTAATGATTATCGAGTAAAGAAAGCAAGCAATCCAAAAGAGGTAATGGCATATAACTATATAGATTTCACTTCTCCCGAATCGTTAGATGTTATATGTGAAAAGTTTGATAACCTATGGGATTTGGGCGTTTGTGGTGAAATGGTAGATTTTGCCGATTCTATGCCCGAAGATGCTATTTGTTCCAATGGAAAAACAGGCACACAAATGCACAATGAATATGCCTATTGGTACGGCAAGCGTATGAATCAGGCGTTTACAGAGCGTTTGGGTAAAGATTTTGTTCTTTTCCAGCGTTCAGGTTGTGCAGGTAGCCAACATAATACCGCTTCATTCGGTGGCGATATAATTTCAGACTTTTTAGGTTTAAAGAGAACAGTTTGGCAGATTCTTTCAGCTTCCTCTTCAGGTATTTCTATCTGGGGAAGCGATACCGGTGGATTTTATATTACAGACTATCCGGTTGGAAGCAGAGAAATGGAAGAACTTTATATCCGTTGGGTACAGTTTAGTACGTTTTCTCCCTTGATGCGTGACCATTCTTGGGACGGTCATCATAATCCTTGGGCAAACGGAGAAAAGGGACTCCAAAATTTCAAGAATTATTATGCATTGAGATTATCTATTTTAGATGCGGTTTACAGTGCTGCACTAAAGAGTGAAAAATTTGGCGGTACCGTGGTTGAATCAATGGCGGTAGCCTACGGCATGTCCCCTAAAATAGATAATCAGTATATGTTCTGCGGTGATTTTCTTGTAAGACCTGTTATAGAACTTGATTCTCGTAAGGTAAAAGTAGCAATTCCTGAGAACGGTTTTTACGGTTTTTATGATGGCAAATATTATAAGAAGGGAAAAACAGAAGTAGAGGCACCCTTAATGCAGATGCCTGTATTTATTAAATCCGGTTCAGTTATACCCTTTAATTATTATAATAAAGATATTATTCCTACCTATGAAAAGGAAAATTACGAAAAGGCACTTCTTTTAACTCCGCCTGAATACAGTCGTGAGTCGGTTGTGTATTCAGAAAATAAAGAAGAACATTTTGTTTCGGAGCCTTATGATAAAGGCTTTATTGTAAAGTCAAATACCCCTTGTGACAGAAAGGTTATCATATTGCACGGTGCCTATGTTGCGGAAATTTCTTCCGATGCAGACTTTGTTTCGGTTGAAAGGGAAGAAGAAACCAATCGCACAGTTATTAGAGTGCAGACAGAATGGACAACTATAAAAGTAAGAACGCAGGTGAAGTAAATGAAGAAAATATTTAAATCTTTTGTAGTATTTTTAACGGTTTTATCACTCGTTTTTTCGTGTTGCTCATTGATGGGTTCGGCACTTACTAACGATAATCAGCATATACCTGTTGAGTGGGAGTCTCCCACTGAAATTCTCAAAGTTGAAATGCAGGAAAAAGCTTTTGTAGTATCAACAAAAACCCCAGAAGGTAAAGTTAATAATTTGTATTTCACTTTCCCTACAATGGGCGGTGTGCGTTTTAATGCAGACACAAAGGGCTTTTTTGAGCCCCAAGATACTTCTGTAATAAACTATTCGGCAGATGGAGCAGCAATAGTTATGCAGGCAAATGATACAAAGGTTAAGCTTTTTACTACTGCTTCACCTTGGAGATTTGAAGTATATAATGCAGAAGACAAGATGGTTACTTGGTATGAGGCTGATAAAATTCTATTTGGTTACGATGAGGATGGTTTTTTAAGAAAGGTTAAAACTGCATCGTATGTTGATGTGTATGAAACGCTTTTTGGTTTAGGCGAGAGATTCGGCGGATTTGTTCAGAATGGTAAAACAGTCGAAATGTGGAATACCGATGCATTAAGCCAATTAAAAGTTTCATACGGTGACCACAATGTGGGATATAAAAATATTCCTATGCTGCATAGCAATAACGGATATACCGTATTCCATAATAACAATTACTACGGAATAGTTGATGTTGGCGAAAGTAAAAGTGACGAATGTTCATTCCAGTTTTATGGGCCTGTTCTTGATATGTTTATTTGGACAGGTAAAACCACAGAAAACATTGATAAATATTGCACTTTAACAGGTAGTTCCGTAACCGTTCCCAAATATGCTTTGTCTTATTGGGCAGGTCAGTCTTCATCTATGTGGAAAAAGGAAGGTGAAGACCCCAAACTGATTTTAGAAACGGTTAAAACCAACCTTGAAAAATATGATGAACTTAATACCCCTATAAAAGTGATTT
>JAZNSZ010000025.1:0-29553 GCA_045591465.1 Acutalibacteraceae bacterium
TTCGATTTTGCGACAAATTTTAAGAAAAATTTGTCCTATCCCATTGCAATGAGTGTTGGGCAAAATTAAATATTAGAATTTAATTTTGCTTAAGCTACTTAAAAAGTGGCTTGTCGAAGCACTTTTTAGTGTTTCGACAAACCACAATCATTATAATGTTCCTACCTTGGTTATTGAAAGGAAGTTTAAAATGTCAATAGGATTTAGAAAAAGTCTATTTGGATTTAACTGTAATGATGTTATAGAATATATCGAAAAAGCTCATAAAAAATTCAAGCTTAAAGCTGACGAATTAACCAATAAAGCAGAAGAACTTTCAAAGCAACTTAATTCTTCCAAAGAAGAATACGAAAGGCTTTTAGAAGAAAAAAATGTTATTAGCGCAAAACTTGATGAGTTTACTGCAAAAGCTGATGAGATTGAACGTTTATCCGAAAACATAGGAAAACTTTATTTAGTATCTCAAGCAAATGCTAAAGCCGTTATGTCAAATGCTGAAGAAAGCCAAGACCTTGCTAATAGTGAAGTTCAGAAAAATCTTTCGGCTATTGATGAAGCCCACAATTCTTTAAATGCGTTGCGCGAGAGCATTATTAAAACTTCTGAAGATTATATTAAAGAAGTTGATAGTTTACTCGCTTCTCTTGATACAACCCGTGAGCAGATTGCGGTTAATACTCAAAAAAGTGACCAAGCCATTGAAGATTTTGAAACAGTTTTTGAAAGTATAGTTACAGAATAGAAAAATCTCCCGATTTTTTCGGGAGATTTTTTATATATATTTTTGTTCTGCTTTACGATTTACACCTATTATAGAGCCAATAAGCGAAGCCAAAATCAAAATAACAAGCCTTAGTAATATATGTACGCTAACCGCTCCGCTATTTACCAAAAGCGTAATCAGTGTAATTAGCAAAAAGGTTATACCGCCAATCGACACACCGATTAAGATGCCGTTTTTACCAAGTTTATTACCTGCAAAAAGGGATGCGAAAAAACAGCCTATTGCTACCGAAATTGTAGCAAACAATGGTGAAAATTCATATCCGCTTTCCAAAAAATACATAGCGTTCGCGAAAATCAATACCGCAATTAAACTTGCCACAACCCAAATTATAACCGTTTTTATAATAAGTGATAAATTTATTTTTTTACCTTCAGACAAAAAAATCCCCTCCCGAACAGTAAATTATATTCGAGAGGGACAAAACATATTACTATTTTACAGGTGTATCGTCGTGAACGGTAAGATTTGACTGTAAAGCCCAACGAGCGATAGTGATTTTGCTATGGTCACTAAGTGATTCAATAACAAAAGTATCTTCTTTTAAAGAGATAACTCTACCGTAAATACCGCCGATTGTTACGATTTCATCGCCAACCTGAAGGTTTTCACGCATTTTCTTTTCTTCTTTTTGTTTTTTCTTCTGGGGACGAATCATAAAGAAATACAAAGCGCCAAAAAGAACGGCATAAATCAAAACCATAACGATTAAGCTAGGGCCGCTATTGCCGGTTGTTGCTGTAGTATCAGCAAGAGGTAATAAATTAAAATTCATTTCAAAAAGTCCTTTCAAAAATTTTCTATAACATTATACCTTATAAATCATAAAAAAGCAAGTATCATATTCTCCTTGAGTAAATTTCTTCCTTTTCTTTCTTAAACTCAGCAAACCTACCCTCATCGAGCGCATTTCTAATATCTTCCATAAGGTGATTATAAAACCATAAATTATGCATAACCAAAAGCCTTTGTGATAGCATTTCCTGACTTTTTAAAAGGTGGCGAATATATGCCCTGCTATAACGCGAACATACAGGGCAACCACAGTTTTCGTCAATCGGTCGCATATCAAATTCGTACTTTTTATTGTTGATATTTATAATACCTTCACTTGTAAACAAATGACCATGACGGGCATTACGGCTTGGCATTACACAGTCAAACAAATCTACACCGCGTTCAACCGCATTTAATATGTTTGCCGGAGTACCAACACCCATAAGATAACGGATTTTATTCTTTGGCATAAATGGTTCAACATGGTCAATTACATCGTACATGACTTCCGCCGGTTCACCCACAGCAAGACCGCCTATTGCGTAGCCGTCAAGGTCTAACTCGGCAATTTCTTTCATGTGGTTTATACGCAAATCATTATAAGTGCAACCTTGGTTAATACCGAAAAGCATTTGTTCTTTATTTATAGTATTATCAAGTGAATTAAGACGCGCCATTTCCGCCTTGCAGCGCTTCAACCATCGGGTTGTGCGCTCACAAGATTGTTTTGAATAAGCATACTCAGCAGGATTTTCAACACATTCATCAAAAGCCATTGCTATAGTAGAGCCTAGGTTAGACTGTATTCTCATACTTTCTTCAGGGCCCATAAAAATACGCTTTCCGTCAACATGCGAAGCAAAGGTAACGCCTTCTTCTTCTATTTTGCGTAATGAAGAAAGTGAAAACACCTGAAATCCGCCGCTGTCGGTCAAAATAGGTCCATCCCAGGTAGAAAATTTATGAAGTCCGCCACAAGCCTTTACCACTTCATCGCCCGGCCTTATATGTAGGTGATAAGTATTCGAAAGCATTACCTGACAACCGAGAGTCTTAAGGTCTTCGGCCGAAACCGCGCCTTTAATAGCACCGCAGGTTGCAACATTCATAAATGCAGGAGTTTGAACAGTACCCCTATTTGTTATAAACTCACCCCTACGAGCGTTTCCTTCTTGCTTTAATAATTTATACATACTTTTCCCTAATCCTAATCAATATATTTAAGTATATCTTCAGGTGTTTCGGCAATAAAATCCGCACCCGCTTTTGTTAATTCTTCTCGATCACCAAAACCATATAACACGCCTATAGAATCAATGCCGTTTTGTTTTGCGCCATCAATGTCATGGTGGCGGTCGCCAACCATGACCGCATTCTCTATACTTTCAACACCGCCGCGCTCAATAGCCGCCGCTATAACATCCGCCTTGTAATTTAACTTGCCGTCGAATGTTGCGCCCACAACACAATCAAAATACTTACTTAACTTAAAATAATCAAGCACTATTTCCGCAAATTTTTGTGGTTTAGAAGTTGCTAAAATTAAGGTTTTGCCTTGTTGTTTTAATTCTGCTAAAACTTGCCCAACCCCATCATAAACACTATTTTCGTATATACCTGTAACACTGTAAAACTCTCGATAATATGCCACTGCTTGTAAAGCATCATCTTTTGGTAGCGCATAATACTCCATAAATGCATCCACAAGCGGCGGACCGATAAAGCAATATAATTCTTTGCGGTCATTTACCTTTATCCCAAATTTATCTAAAGCATACATGATACCGTTGGTAATACCAATTTCGGGGTTGGTCAAAGTACCGTCCAAATCGAATAAAATGTATTTATACATAACTCACCTTTTATAATCCGTCGGCAAAACCGACACCTTAACTCTTCACTATTCACTTTTCACTCTTCACTGTTGATTTTGTCTCACAAAATCAACATCGCGTCGCCGAAACTAAAGAAACGATATCTTTCCTTTACCGCCAGATTATACGCATTCATCGTATTTTCGTACCCCGCAAAAGCCGAAACCAACATTATTAGCGTACTTTCAGGAAGATGGAAATTCGTAATAAGTGCATCCATACATCCAAACTTATAGCCTGGGTATATAAAGATGCTTGTATCATCACTGCACTCTTTAATTTCACCGAATTTTTGGTATGCGCTTTCAACAGTACGACAACTTGTAGTACCAACACATACTACCCTGCCGCCGTTTTGCTTGGTACCATTTATAACATCAGCAGTTTCCTTCGAAATTACATAATGCTCCGAATGCATTTTATGTTCAGTAATATTCTCCACCTTGACAGGTCTAAATGTACCGAGACCAACATGCAAGGTAACATACGCGATTTTGATGCCCTTTTGTTTTAATTCTTCAAGCATTTCATTAGTAAAGTGAAGACCCGCTGTCGGTGCCGCCGCCGAACCTAATTCTTTAGAATAAACCGTTTGATAGCGTTCTTTATCTTCAAGTTTTTCTTTAATATACGGGGGTAATGGCATTTGACCAACCTTATCAATGACTGCATAAAACTCGCCGTTTGGGAAAAATTCAACAATGCGGTTACCGTCAGACAAAACTTCACGAACGGTTGCGCGTAAATCATCCGAAAACTTAAAGTTATAGCCTTCTTTTGCTTTTTTGCCGGGTCCTGCCAAACACTCCCAAAGGTTCACACCCTTTTGTTTTAACAGCACAAACTCAACCACCGCGCCTGTATCTTCACGGGTTCCGTAAAGACGGGCAGGAAGCACCCTTGTGTTGTTAAGTACAAGACAGTCGCCAGGCTTTAAAAAATCAGCCAAGGTATTAAAACTTGTATGTTCCACTTTGCCACTTTGCTTATCTAAAACCAAAAGTCTTGAAGTATTTCTCGGCTCTATTGGTGTTTGAGCGATAAGTTCGGGCGGCAAATCATAAAAAAAGTCGCTTGTTTTCATAAAAACTCCTATAAAAAATTTGACAAACTAGTTAAGTAATGGTATTATATTTTGGTGTAATATAATATATATTATATTGTAAAATGTTTAATATATCAAGCACATTTTGAAAGGATTGTTTAAAATGAAAAAATTCAATGTTGGTATTATTGGCGCTACAGGTATGGTTGGTCAACGCTTTGCGTTGCTACTTGAAAATCATCCTTGGTTCAACGTTACCACTCTTGCAGCAAGTTCAAACTCTGCAGGAAGAAGTTATGAAGATGCTGTTGGCAGTCGTTGGGCAATGACTTCTCCCATGCCTGAAAAATTCAAAGGCATGACCGTTCTTGATGCCCAAAAGGACATTGAAGAAATTGTTGCAAATGTTGATTTTGTATTTTGCGCAGTTAATATGAAAAAGGATGAAATCAAGGCTTTGGAAGAAACCTATGCAAAGCATGAATGCCCTGTTATTTCTAACAACTCGGCTCACCGTTTCACTGCAGATGTTCCTATGATTATTCCTGAAATTAATGCTGACCATGCAAAAATTATCAAGGCACAAAGAGAACGTCTCGGCACAAAGAAAGGTTTTATTGCAGTAAAATCAAACTGTTCTCTCCAAAGTTACGTACCGGCACTCTACCCGCTTGATAAATTCGGTGTAGATAAAGTTTTGGTTTGTACTTACCAAGCAATCTCAGGTGCAGGTAAAACATTTGACCGTTGGCCAGAAATGATTGATAATGTTATCCCTTATATCGGTGGCGAAGAAGAAAAAAGCGAAAAAGAACCGCTTAAGATTTGGGGTAAAATTGAAAACGGTGAAATCGTACCAAGTGACAGTCCTAAGTTCACTGCACAGTGTTTGCGCGTTCCTGTTTCGGACGGTCATATGGCAGCGGTATACGTAACATTCAAAAACAAGCCTTCTAAAGAAGAAATTTTGGAAACTTGGAAAAACTTTAAGGGTGAACCACAAGACTTAGAATTACCCTTGGCTCCTAAACAGTTCCTTAATTACTTTACTGAAGACGATATGCCACAAACCAAATTAACACGCGATATGGAAAAAGGTATGGCAGTCTCTATCGGCCGTCTCAGAGAAGACAGTCAATATGACTATAAATTTGTATGTGTATCCCATAATACATTAAGGGGTGCCGCAGGAGGTGCTGTGCTACTAGCTGAATTACTTTGCGCTAAAGGTTATATGGACTAATTTTTTCGGGAGTGATTTCTTGAAACAATGCATCTTCAAAGGCTGTGCTACAGCTATTGTAACACCGATGTTTGAAGACGGCAGCGTAAACTACGACTTGCTGGAAAGCCTTGTTGACAGTCAAATTAAAAGCGGTATCGATGCTTTGGTGGTTTGCGGCACAACGGGCGAAAAATCTACCTTACGGTATGATGAACACCTAAAGGTAATAGAAGTTGCAATAAAATCCGCTAATAAAAGAGTACCTATTATTGCAGGTACAGGAAGTAATGATACTGTTTATTCGGTAGAGCTATGTAAAGATGCCGAGAACTTAGGAGCGGATGCCTTGCTAATGGTCACTCCTTATTATAATAAAACTTCTCAAAAAGGTCTTGTAACGCACTATAACTACATTGCAGACCGAGTAACCAAGCCTATAATTCTTTACAATGTGCCATCGCGCACAGGGGTTAACATTTTGCCCGAAACTTATAAAGAATTATCAAAACACCAAAGAATAGTTGCAGTCAAAGAAGCATCGGGTAATATTTCGCAAATTGCCGAAATTAAATACTGTTGCGGTGATGATTTATGGATTTATTCGGGCAACGATGACCAAACTGTGCCTGTTTTATCAATTGGCGGTATTGGAGTGATATCGGTTGCTTCTAATATTTTGCCTTCCGTTTTTCACGATATTTGTTTTGAATTTTTAAACGGCAATACTAAAAAATCGCAAGAACTGCAAAATAAATACTTTGGTCTTTTAAAGGCTTTGTTTTGTGATGTTAATCCTGTTCCGTTGAAAGCCGCCATGAATATTTTAGGATATAATGTTGGCAACTGCCGACTTCCGCTGCTTTCAATGGACCAAAAAAATATTGATATTTTAAAAGAAAAGCTTAGTGAATGCAATCTAATTTAAAATTATTGGATGTGAAATAATGATAAAAGTTATACTGGTAGGCGCTTGTGGTAAAATGGGACATAATATTACCGAATGCGTTAAAGAAAGCGAAAACATTAAAATTGTTGCCGGTGTTGACAAATTTAACAGCGGTATGGAATATCCCGTATTCCCCACCTTTAGCGAAATTAATGTTGACGCCGATGTAATTATTGATTTTTCAAATGTATCCTTGCTTGACGATTTGCTTGAATTTGCAAATCAAAGACATCTTCCTGTTGTAATTGCTACTACCGGTTATTCCGAATCGCAAATTAAAAAGATTAAAGAAACTTCAAAAAAAATTCCGGTTTTCTTTACTTTTAACATGTCTTTGGGTGTTAATTTACTTTGCTCTCTCGCAAAAAAATCCGCCAACATATTAGGTGACGGTTTTGATATTGAAATTATTGAAAAACATCATAACCAAAAACTTGATGCACCATCAGGCACGGCTATAATGCTCGGCAATGCAATTAACAGTGTTTTCGATGACAAACTCACCTACGAGTATGACCGCCATTCAAAACGCGCTAAAAGACCTAAAAACGAGATTGGTATTCATTCGGTACGCGGCGGCACTATTGTTGGTGAGCATGATGTTATTTTTGCAGGACGGGATGAAACTATAACTCTTTCACATTCAGCTACTTCGAAACAAGTTTTTGCGGTAGGCGCTATAAGGGCAGCAAAATTCATAACCGATAAACCCGCAGGGCTTTATGATATGAATGATATTTTAAATATTGATTAAATAAAAAACAGCAGTTAAAAAAACTGCTGTTTTTTTGCATAATTTAAAAAATGAAGGTAAATATATTAGTAGTCAAAAGGAGTTGATAAAAAATGTTTGATAAAATTTGTTTAATTCTTGTAATCATCGGCGCACTCAACTGGGGCCTTGTAGGTCTTTTCAGTTTTGACCTTGTCGCTTGGGCATTTGGCGGAAGCACCGCGATAATAAGCAGAATAATCTATACAGTAATCGCACTTGCAGGTGTTTGGTGCATTTCGCTACTCTTCCGAAGAGATGCTTGTTGCAACGATGAATAAAAAAACAATAATTTGCTAAATTAAAAAGTCCCGTTTAAACGGGACTTTTTAAATGTTTAATTATTTAGAATACTTTTCACGAGCAACGTAGCTTGTATGCAAGTCATGGTGAGCTTTGTGGCCGCCAAAACCGTCATACCACTCTTCATAGAGTTTCTTAACTACGGGTGATTCGTGTGACTTACGAATAGCCATTGCAGCATCTTGATCATAGAGAGCCTTAGCGCGAACAGCCTTCAAATCAACAGTATCGCGAACGCTTTGCGGATGGATAGGTTGACCGCCGCCGTTTACACAACCGCCGGGGCATCCCATGATTTCAACGAAGGTCCAATTCTTAGGATTGCCATTCTTCATCATATCCATTACGCACTTAGCCGCAGCAGCACCTGAAGCTACTGCAACATTGATGTCGCTACCGTTGATATTAACGGTTGCTTCTTTTAAGCCCTGTGTTCCACGAACAGCAGTAAAGTCAATTTCAGTATTATCTTTACCGGTAAGCCAGTCATTAGCAGTACGAAGAGCAGCTTCCATAACACCGCCGGTTGCACCAAAGATAACAGCAGCACCGGTATCTTCACCCAACGGAGAGTCAAACTCTTCATCAGGTAACATATTAAACTGAATACCTGCACGGTCAATCATACGAGCCAATTCGCGTGTGGTGATAGCAATATCAACATCGGGTACACCTGCAGCAGATTGGTCTTCCCTGCCAATTTCAAACTTCTTAGCAGTACAAGGCATAACAGATACAGATACGATATCCTTAGCGTCAATGCCCATCTTTTCAGCATAGTAAGTCTTAATTACTGCACCTGCCATCTGCTGAGGAGATTTACAGCTTGAAAGATGGTTAATCATATCCGGATAATAATATTCGCAGAATTTAACCCAACCTGGTGAGCAAGAAGTAATCATCGGCAATGTGCCGCCATTGTTGATACGTTCAACAAGTTCATTTGCTTCTTCAACGATAGTAAGGTCGGCAGCGAAGTTGGTGTCGAACACCTTATCAAAGCCAAGTCTTCTAAGAGCAGCAACCATTTTGCCTTCAACATTGGTACCAATAGCATTACCAAAGCATTCGCCCAAAGTAGCGCGAACAGAAGGAGCTGTTTGAACAACAACGTGCTTGGTTTCGTCAGACAAAGCTTCCCAAATCTTATCTGTGTCGTCCTTTTCAACCAATGCACCTGTGGGGCATACTACGGTACACTGACCGCAAGAAATACAAGGAACATTTGCAAGGCTAACTTCAAATGGTGTGCCGATACTAGTATCAATACCGCGGTTATTAGCGCCAATAACGCCAACATACTGTTCGTTACAAGCAGCAACGCAACGGCGGCAAAGAATACATTTATTATTATCTCTTACAAGGTGTGGAGTGCTGTTATCAATTTCATACTCAGGTTTGAAACCACCAAAAGCACTTTCGTCTACGCCATAGTCAAGGCAAAGTTTTTGAAGTTCGCAATTAGTAGAACGTGCGCATGAAAGGCACTTCTTTTCGTGAGTAGAGAGAATAAGCTCAAGAGTAGTTTTTCTTGCTTTTTGAATTTTTTCAGTATTGGTAAGAACTTCCATTCCATCGGTTGCGGGATAAACACAAGCGGTAACAATGCGGAAGCCTCTGCCTTCGTTTACTTCAACAACGCAAATACGACAAGCGCCGATTTCGTTCTTTTCCTTCATATAGCAAAGAGTAGGAATTTCAATACCTGCTTTACGGGCAGCATCTAAAACAGTAGAGCCCTTAGGTACACTTACGGAAATACCGTTAATTTTAACATTTATCATATCCATTGTAATTAGGCTCCTTTCTTATTGTTTACTGATAGCTTTAAACTTACAGTTACCCATACAAACACCGCACTTAACGCACTTGTCAGCGTCGATATCGTAAGAAGGTAATTTATGGCCGGGTGCTATGTAATCGGTCTTAACAATAGCATTAACAGGGCAGTTCTTAGCACAAAGACCGCATCCAATACACTTTTCTTTATCGATAACAAATGTGAGAAGGTCTTTACAAACACCTGCAGGACATTTCTTATCAACAACGTGAGAAACATATTCATCACGGAAGAAGTTGAGTGTAGAAAGTACGGGGTTAGGAGCAGTTTGACCGAGACCACAAAGTGAGTTCTGCTTAATGTAGTAGCAGAGTTCTTCAAGATGGTCAACGTCTTCAAGTGTTCCCTTACCTGAAGTGATTTTATCAAGTATTTCGAGAAGTCTCTTAGTACCTACACGGCAAGGAGTACACTTACCGCAAGATTCATCAACAGTAAACTCAAGGAAGAATTTAGCCATATCAACCATACAGTTGTCTTCGTCCATAACGATAAGACCACCTGAACCCATCATACAACCGATAGCAGTCAAGTTGTCATAGTCAACTTCTGTATCGATAAGGTGAGCAGGGATACAACCGCCTGAAGGACCACCTGTTTGAGCAGCCTTAAACTTCTTGCCGTTCGGGATACCGCCACCGATTTCATCGATAATATGACGAAGTGTAGTACCCATAGGAATTTCAACAAGACCGGTATTCTTAATCTTACCGCCTAAAGCGAATACCTTAGTACCCTTTGATTTTTCGGTACCCATTGATGCAAACCATTCAGCACCACGGAGAATAATTTGTGGAACGTTAGCGAAGGTTTCAACGTTGTTTTCAACGGTAGGTTTGCCGAAAAGACCTTTAACTGCCGGATAAGGCGGACGGGGTCTGGGCTCACCACGGTTACCTTCAATAGAGGTCATAAGAGCAGTTTCTTCACCGCAAACGAACGCACCTGCACCCAAACGGATGAACAAGTCGAAATCGAAACCTGAGCCAAAGATATCCTTGCCTAAAAGACCATATTCACGAGCTTGGTCAATAGCCTTTTGCAAACGCTTAACAGCGATAGGATATTCAGCACGAACATATACATAACCTTCGGTAGCACCGATTGCATAACCTGCAATAGCCATAGCTTCAACTAAGCAGTGCGGGTCACCTTCCAATACGGAACGGTCCATGAATGCACCGGGGTCACCTTCGTCGGCATTACATACAACATATTTTTGGTCTGCCTTGTTAGGAGCACATAAAGACCATTTGAAGCCAGTGGGGAATCCACCGCCGCCACGGCCACGAAGACCTGAATCAGAAATAACCTTAATTACATCTTCGGGTTTCATTTCGGTAAGCACCTTACCTAATGCTGCGTAACCGTCCATTGCGATATATTCTTCAATGCTTTCGGGGTCGATAACACCGCAATTACGAAGAACTACACGGTTTTGTGATTTGTAGAAAGCAGTATCGCTAAGCGCTACTTGACCTTCAACCTTAGGAGCATCCTTACCAGTATCAGTGTAAACCAATCTCTCAACAGGACGACCTTTTAATAGGTGTTCTTCAACAATTTCTTTTACATCTTCGGGAGTAACACGGCTGTAGAAAGTACCGTCAGGATAAACGATAACAACAGGACCTAATTCGCAAAGACCAAAACAACCGGTTTGAACAAGTTTTACTTCTTCGGCAAGATCAAAAGCGCTAATATTTTCTTCAAAAGCCTTTTGAATGGAAGCGCTGCCGGAAGAAGTACAACCCGTACCACCACAAATCAACACATGTGCACGAATCATATTTTTACCTCCAATATCTTATTCGCTTATGCTTTAATTGTATATTCAGCAACAACATTGCCGCCTTTTAAATGCTCTTTAGCAATTTTCTTTGCTTTTTCTACATCTACTTTGACATAAGTTACCTTTTCTTTACCTGCTTCGAAAACTTCAACAACAGGTTCGTATTCGCAAATACCAATACAACCGGTTTGCGAAACAGTAACAGTGTCCATAAGATTAAGAGCATTTACTTCCTCTACCAATGCGTTAAGCACAGGTCTTGCACCTGCAGCAATACCGCAAGTTGCCATACCAACAACTACACGTACGTCGTTAGTACCTTCGCGAAGAATAACCTTATTCTTCATTTTGTCTTTAATTGCTTGTAATTCAGCTAAAGATTTCATAATAAATCTCCCTTTCTATGCTTTTTGAATTTCTAAATACTGTTCTTTTAAGTATTCTTCAATCCATTTAATTACTTCGTATGTATTAAGGGGAACATCTTCAAGCATTTCCCTTAATTGCCTTGTATCAAGTTCTACCACAGCATCATTAATTTTATGCGTAAACAAAAAATTTGTATCAGGATGACCTTGAATCAAGGTTTTAACCGTTTCAACTATATCCCCTAAAGGCGCACAGTCGATGTGGTTTTTAAAAAATATGGTTTTAACGGTTGTTCCATGGTCTTGTGGATATTTTTCAATATGCTTTGAATCAATTTCCAAATTTCCGCCCGTTTGCTCTGCGGCAAGTTTTAACAGCGGAAGCCCCATGCCAACCTTTCTTGTAGTTCTGGTGGTATAAAACGGATTTAAAACCGATTTTAAAATTTCTTCGGTCATTCCGCATCCATCATCAGTGATGGTAAGAACTAAACATTCACCTGTTTCTTCGATTGAAATTTGCGTAAGGGTTGCCCCCGCTTTAACCGAATTTTCAGTTATATCAAGAATATTAAGCGATAGTTCTTTCATGCTAATCCCTCAAAAATTTAAAAAGGTTTTTAACCGCATTCTCATCATCATCGGGAAGAAGAAAATAGTTTTCACTCTCGCTTATATCCCACAAATAATGAGCATCACTACTTATTATAAATTGACAACCCGTATCTATAAATCTTTCCGATTTATTTTTATCGTGAAGTTCTGAAAACTTAAACGGATGATTAGGTGGAAGACCACCTAAAACCGCTGTAACCGAGTTGGAATCGCGGTCTATATGCGCAGGATAGCACACACCACCATGATTTTTAACCAAATCATATACATCTTCAAACGAAACATCCGTAGCGTTTGAAAGTAAAAATTCTTCAGTTCCAACGATATTATCCACGCTATCACAAATAAGTTGATTACCAAAAATATCGGTGCGGTTCTTTATTTTGAAACGCCTATCTTCAATAACCTTATCAAACTCAAGCGCATCTTCAAGACTTTCAAAAAGGCATATTACATGGATTTCTTCCGCAGTAGTAAGTTCCATACCTGCTATTGCGATAATCCCGTAACGATTTGCCGCCTCGAAAAATGCACCACAGTTTTTACAGGTGTTATGGTCGGTAAGAGCCATCATCGAAAGACCGTTAAGCTTACCCATTCCAACAATACTATTCGGTGTAGAATCATCATCACCGCAAGGCGAAAGACAAGAATGAATATGCAAATCGTAGTAATACTTTTTCATAGTATCTCGTTAAGGTGAACCGCAGTGCTATAAATATCCATCTCAGTAGAAAGAATATTTATTTGTTTATCAAGTGCGGTAGAGATAACTTCATCATCAGGTGTAACGCCTTCCGCTAAAATGATACAGGAAGTATCCGACAACGAAGCCACTGCCAAAATATTTATGTTAGACATTATTGTAACCCACGCATTATCGCATTGAGCCTTACCCATTACCCAACTTAAAAGGTCGCCGATGTAAACACCGTCTATTTCCCTATCGCCGTCGGGAAGTGTTAAGGCTTCGAACAGATCACAAGCAGCTAAATCCTTAACTCTCATTCCTTAACCTCACCGTTTTTATGAAGTCTTATAAGACATTTTTCTATGTTAGAATGTCCTTTTACAATATCTTCTGCAAGTGCTCGACAATTTGGTGCACCACATGAACCACAATCAAGCCCCGGCAGAGAAGCCTTTATTCTTTGAATATCCGCCATCATGCGCATCGATTCCGCCATACTGTCAGACAGTCGCGAAACAGGATGATATGTTGGTAGGTTATCAAATAAAAACTCACTTGGTAAATATTCATCCGTTTCGGTAGAGAAGTTTTCAGAAACGGGTAAATATCTTCTTAAAGACCTTAGTCTTGCTTTTGCAATAAACGGATTTTGAATAGTAAGTACGCCACCAACACAACCGCCTGTACAAGCATTGAGTTCAATAAACTCAAGCGGTGGTATGTTGCCATTCTCAACCTGGTCGAGAACACGCATAACATTATCAATTCCGTCTGCTGCTAAATAGTTTTCATTAAAAATCGCAGTCGCTTCACCACCGGAAGAAGCCCAACTTATACCGATTATGCCCGAATTTGAAAGTGATTTAATATCGCTCTCATTTCGCATAACGCTTATCAACTGAAAATAAATATCACTTATAGATACTACTGTATCTACCTGACTTTTATAATCCGCGAAACCGTTTTTAACATAACTCGCCTTAGCGGGACAAGGTGATATAAAACATACGCATATATCACTGTCTTCAAATTCCGGATGTTCACGCTTTGCCTTTTCACGAGCCAAACGGGCAGCAACTTCCATTGGCGGAAGCATATGTATTATATGGTCTAAAAGTGAAGGAAAACGTAGCGCGATAAGTCTTGTTACAACAGGACAAGCAGAACTTATTGCGGGTTTTGTTATTCCATCGGTCTTAAGATATTTCCTAGTGTATGATGACACAAGTTCCGCAGCAGCAGAAACTTCAAAAACATCGTCAAAACCAATTTTCAAAAGACCGTCAAGCACATAGTCGATATCATCAAGATTATCAAACTGTCCGTAAAGGGATGGCGCAGGCAGTGCGATTTTCCATTTGAATTTATCCATCGAAGAAAGAACATCACATTTTGCTTTTTTAGCACTGTTCGGGCAAACGCGTATACATTCGCCACAATCTATGCATCTTCCCTCGTTTATAACGGCATGTCCTTCTTTAATTCGGATTGCCTCGGTTGGACAATGCTTTAAACAAGTAATACACCCGTTACACTTTTCGACATCTAAAAATACCGAATGTTCGTATGTATTCATATATGTCACCTGCCGAAAATTAGTTAAAGTTAATTTTCATAGTGATTGTTGTGCCAACACCCACTGTGGACTGAATGTCCATATAATCAGTATAGCGTTTCATATTAGGAAGTCCCATTCCGGCACCGAAACCTAAAGAACGGATATTATCGGTAGCGGTTGAAAATCCCTCTTGCATGGCCTGTTCGATATTCTTGATACCGGGGCCTTTGTCGGCAAGGATAATTTCAATACAGTCTTCGTAAACATTAACGTCGGCGGTGCCGCCGCGAGCGTGAATAACCATATTGATTTCACCTTCGTACATTGCAATGGAAACGCGCCTTATTATTTCGGGCGGAAGACCCAACTGTCTTAAATTTTTCTTCATTAAAAAGGATGCGTGACCTGCCGATTTAAAGTCATCACCATCAACATTAAAATGAAAATTTAAAACTTCAGGCATTTTTAACCCTGTTGCCTACGAGACCGTTGCTGTAAAGAATACCGCACGCCTCATACATCCTTTTGCTCGTAGCCAAAAGAACTATGCCGCTTTCTTTTGCAAGCTCAATCATCTCGGCAGTAGGCACTTTAGAGCGTACAAAAACAATACAGTTCATGTCCATCATTTCAGCTGTTCTTATAACCTGAGAATTAACAAGACCTGTGAGTAAAACTGCTTGGTCTTTAACATAAGCCAAAACATCACTCATCATATCGCTTCCACAAGCCGAATAAACATGAAGGTTTAAACCTTCTTCGTAACAAACAACTTCTGCTTCGAGCAAATCTTTAATAGAACTGATTTTCATAAATTTTCCCTTTCGGATTATTTTGAAAAACCGTATTTTTCTAAAATGCCGTCAACGTCGTCAACAGTCAAACGACCGTAAACTTCTTCGTTAACAGTTAAAACGGGTGCCAATCCACAAGCGCCTATGCAACGACAAGCGGTAAGTGACCATTTTCCGTCAGCGGTGCATTCGTCAGAACCGATACCAAGTCTTTCGCTGAACTTGTCAAAAATATCACCTGAACCCTTAACATAACAAGCAGTACCCAAGCAAACCGAGATATTGTACTCGCCTTTGGGTGACAAAGAAAACTGTGCGTAGAAAGTAGCAACGCCGTAAACCTTTTCAAGCGGTACGTCCATACCATCGGCAATCTTTTGCTGAACTTCCATTGGAAGATAGCCATAGATTTCCTGAGCTTCTTGCATAACAGCCATCAAAAGACTTTTGTCGTGCTTGCTCGCATTGATAACTTCATTTAGCTTTGCTTCTTGTTCTGCAGTTCCCTTAAAGGGTAAATTACTGATTTTTTTAAGCATAAACAAAATCCTCCTTAAGATAATCGCGAGTGAGATTGTTAAAAATATAACAATACTACACATTCCCTTGTATTATAACATATATATTTTAATTTTACAATCAAAATTTATAAAAAAATCGGTTTTTAGCAAATTTTTTTATTATTGTAAGAAAGGTTGAATTTGCTGTCGATTTATTGTATAATAACAATGGTATTTTAACATGAAATCTTTGAAAGGGATTGACATAAATGTCTTTACTAAAACGCTTTACCGCCCTACTGTTAAGCGTGTTTTTTATTCTTACAATGACCGCTTGCGACGGCACAAGTAAAGCTTACATATATTTTACTCTCGCCGAGCAACCGCAAACGCTCGACCCTCAAACTGCAAGTAGTGACACCGAATTAATGCTTGTAAGAAATATTTTTGAAGGTTTGCTTCGCAAAGACCAGGACGGAAATATTGTACCGGCCGTTGCCGAACGTTATGAAAAAAAGGGACTTACATATACTTTTTACCTACGCGAAGATGCTGTTTGGAGCAACGAAGAAACCATCACCGCTCATGACTTTGTTTTTGCTTTCAAACGTGCGGTTAACCCCGAAACTAAATGTCCGTTTGCACAACGGCTTTCCAGCATAAAAAACGCCCCTTCGATTATAAAGGGCAAAAAAAGCGTATCTGACCTAGGCGTAAAAGCATTAGATAATTCAACCTTGCAAATTCAACTTGCAACCGAAGATGAAAATTTTGAAGAAACTCTAACAACAAGCATAGCCATGCCTTGTAACGAAAGTTTTTTCAAAGAATCCGCCGGAAAATACGGTTTGGAAAAAGAAACCACACTATCCAACGGAAGTTACCGACTTGCAAAATGGGGTAAAGAAATTTTCGGCATCCGTCTTTATCGAAATAAATTCTACACCGGTAAATTTGTTTCAAAAAATGCTGCTGTATTCTTATCTATCGACAAAGAACGCACACCTTTACAGGTTTTGCTTGACCAAGAATGTGATATTGGTTTTATAAACTCTTCCGAATTAGACACAGCCACCGAAGCAGGACTTAAAACCGCAAAATACAACAATATTTGCTGGTTTTTAACCATTAGCGACGGTTTTTCAAAAGGAATACGCACTTCACTTATAAACCTTGCCAGTCCGCAAATTTTCTCAAAAGATTTAGGCGCGGGATATAATGTTGCTGAAGGAATATTCCCCGATGCATTAACCGAAACTGATACATCAAGCGGTATGCCTGTTTACGATTTACAAGCAGCAAAAAAACTGTTTGCAACCGAAGTTGCGAAACTTTCGGATAAGAAATTCCCCACCAATGTAGTTCTTTATTATTACGATGACGGACACTCTAAATCTATCGTTACCGATATTGTGGGGCATTGGCAAAATCAACTAGGCGCATTTGTTAATATTGAATCGGTTTCCGGTTCATCGGTTTTACTGCCGCAACTAAAAAATCAAACATACGCACTAAGTATATTCCCCGTCTCTGCCGACTCTACACACATAGAAGAATACCTTGAAAAATTCGGTATAGATTACAATGGAGAAGACCTAGAAAAAATACAATCGAACCTACTTAAATCTAAAAACATTGTTCCTTTAATGACGCAAAATACCATTGTGGCTTACAGCGAAGACCTAGAAAACCTTAACTTCAGCCACGGAAACGGCTCGATTGATTTTGCATACATCGTTAAAAAGAATTAAAAAAAGTCCCTTTCGGGACTTTTTTATTTATACTCATCTATTAACTTTTTAAAATATGGTAATGATTTTTCAATCTGTTCGGTTGATACGCAATAACTAATTCTAACAAATCCTTCATAACCGAAAGAATCACTCGGCACCAACAAAAGTTCGTACTTTTTAGCCCTTTCGCAAAAAGCGTTAGCATCTGCTTCGGGTGATTTTATAAACAAATAAAAAGCACCGTCAGGCTTGGCTGCTGTATAGCCGTATTCTGTTAATGCATTGTATAATAAATCGCGGTTTTTCTTATAAACACTTACATCACTTGTAAGGTCTACGCAATCCTTTACCGTCAGTTGTAAAAGACTTGGAGCGCAAACAAATCCAAGCGCTCTCCCCGCGCCGCAAACAGCCGCATAAACCTTATTGCAATCGGTAACAGTTTCCGGTACAAAAATATAACCTATTCTCTCACCTGGCAATGACAAAGATTTGCTGTAAGAATAACAAACCAATGTATTATCATAAAACCTCGGTATGTACGGAACTTCTACCCCGTAAGCCAATTCCCTATAAGGCTCATCGCAAATGATAAAAATTTCTTTGCCGTATTCCTTTTGCTTTCGGTTCAAAAGTTGCGCAAGATTATTAATAGTATTTTCCGATAAAACAACACCTGTAGGATTGTTAGGAGAGTTTACAATAATTGCCTTTGTATTTGGTGTGATAGCCTTTTTCAAAACTTCGAAATCAATTTGAAAATCGCTCTCACTGCACTTTGCAACAACCAATTTAGCGCCCGCTTTTTCGGCGAAAACGCGGTATTCGGGAAAAAATGGCGCTAAAGCAATTATTTCGTCACCCGTGTTACACAATGCATTAAGGCAAATAGTCAGTGAAGCCGCCGCACCACAAGTCATATAAATCAGATTTGCATTTGCTTTAATACCAAAACGCTTTGTTATACTGTCGGCAATAGTTTTCCTAACATCAGGAGCGCCTTGCGCTGAAGTATAACCATGAAGTTTTACAGGGTCGGTTTCAGTAAGCAGTTTAACCATTACGTCATTAACCGCCCCAGGAGCAGGAATACTTGGGTTGCCAAGGCTGAAATCAAAAACATTTTCCGCGCCTATTTCGGCCCTTCTTTTATTCCCGTATTCGAAAATTTCACGGATAACCGAACGGTTTTCACCCAACTGCAACATTTTTTCGTTTAACATAACATCACCTTTATTCAATCTCAAGCTCTTTTATAGAACGCATTTGATAATCAACATTTTTAAGCAATTCACTCTTTTTAAGCGCCACTGCCGCACCCTTTACTACACTGTGCGCAGGGTCTTCCAAGTGGTGAACCTTTACACCCAAAAATTGCTCAATCTTTTGCGGCAATCCCGAAAGCAAGGAACCGCCACCCGCAAGATACATACCGTCTTGCATAATGTCCGAAACCAAATCAGGATTAGTCTTGTTAAGCACTTCACGAATAGCGTTACAGATAGTATCCAAAATATCTTTAGTCGCTTCATATACTTCACTTGAAGTTATTTCAAAACTTTCAGGAAGACCGGTAAACACGTTTCTTCCCTTTGCAATAACCGCAACTTCTATATCGCGCTCTATAGCAGTTCCAACCTTGATTTTAATTGATTCTGCCATAAGTTGACCTATTTCTATGTTAAACTCTTTTCTAACGTAACGTATAATTTGGGCATCGATATCAAAAGACGCTATTTTAAAAGAGTTGCAAGTAGCAATACCGCCCATAGAGATAACCGCAACATCGGTAGTACCCGCGCCAATATCTACAATAAGACTTCCGTGCGGCACTGAAAAATCAAGTCCCAAACCAAAAGCAATCGCCAACGGACTTTCAATAACCGTAATATTTCTACCGCCTGCCGCTTCTACAACATTCGCAAGTGAATGGTGCTGAAGTTCGGTAAGTCCTGCGGGCAGAGTTGCCATTATGCGTGGTCGAAGCACCTTGTTACCAAAGGCTTGTCCCATATATTCTTTAAGCATATGCTCTGCTAAATCGTAATCCGAGATTACGCCGTGTTCTATGGGGAATACTGTTTGCATACTTTCAGGCGTTCTTCCCAAGGTTTGCTTTGCCTTTTCGCCTGTATAAATAACTTCCCAACTATCGCTGTCAACCGTGACAACATTCGGAAGTTCTAAAACAACCTTAGAACTTGAAAAAATAACAGTTTTAGAAGAACCTAAATCTATTCCAATATCAGTTGCCATTATTTGTTTTTCCTTTCTTTGCTTGGCTTATAAGACCGCTTACGCAGTATACATTTTCCGCTCCCGCCAATAAAAGTTGCTTTGCGCACTCATCGAGCGAAGCGCCCGTAGTTTTAATATCATCAACAAGCAAAATCGTTTTGCCTGTCACCTTATAATTTGTACTATATAATCCCTTAACATTGCTAAAGCGCTCTTTGATTGGCATATTGTGTTGGCTTTTACTTACATATTTACAGGACAACAAACCGTAATATACCTTCAAATCAAAGATTTCAGCGATTTCCACCGCCAACTTTTCCGATTGATTAAAACCGCGCTTTAATTGCTTTAAAGGGTGCATTGGAACATACGCCACACCATCAAAAGCAATTTCATTATACACTATTTTTACGGCTTTTGCCATCTCTTTAGCAAAAAATTTTGCAGCCGTCGGTGTTCGCATAAATTTATAGCGATACATTGATTCACGGGCAATGTCTTTATTTTCAAATGGCGAAATGCAACCCGCAAAATGATAAACCCTACTTTTGCACTCACAGTTTTTCTTAGACAATCCGCAACGAGTACAAATCTTTGAAAAGTCAACATAATCTATCATTTCAAAGCAATATTCGCACAAATATTCCTCATCGGGAATTATCGTTCCGCAAGAAATACATTTATTTGGAAACAAAGCATTTACAACCGATTTAAAAACCTTCATTTATGGCATTTTCCTTTAAAAAATTCTGCAACAAGGTGTATCTTAAGGTTTTACGGTCGTTAGCCGCCATGTTATCCCAAACTTCCTTGTTTCCCACCAAAACCAGCGTCTTTTTAGCCCTTGTAACCGCGGTATACAAAAGGTTGCGGTACATAAGTTTTGACGGGATTTCGCACAACGGAACTATAACACATGTATATTCACTGCCCTGACTTTTATGAACAGTAACAGCATAGGCCAACTCAAGTTGATTCAAATCTTCGGGAAAATATGTAGCTACCCTATCATCATAACGAACCTTTATTATACCTGCTCGTATATCAATATCCGTGATAAACCCGACGTCGCCGTTAAAAACACCCGAACCATATTCCCCGTTATCCTTGCGATATTGCAAATCGTAATTGTTCTTAATTTGCATAACCTTGTCATTTTCACGGAAAAATACACCTTTGTAGGCTAATTGCGGTCGGCCTTTTTTTATTGGGTTTAGTCTTTCTTGTAACAAATTATTAAAATTAACCGTTCCGGTATCCAGCATCCTTGATGGACAAAGTATTTGAATATCGGTGACGGGATCCATGCCGTAAGCCGTCGGCAAACGTTCGCAAACAAGTTCTAAAACTGTTTGAACGGTCGAGTATTTATCGGCGCGTTTTAAAAAGAAACAATCACTGTCGGTTTTCGTAAAATCGGCTTCCTTGCCATTTATAATGGCGTAGGCATTGTTGACTATCATGCTTTCTTTTGCTTGACGGAAGACCTTTTTAAGCCTTATTGACGGAAAAACATCCGCCTCTAATATATCATTCAAAATATTACCTGCACCAATGCTTGGAAGTTGGTCCGAATCGCCAACTAAAATTATTCGGCAAGACAATCGCAACGCCTTTAATAAATTATCAAACAACAAAGCATCTATCATCGATGCCTCGTCCACTATTATAACATCACAGTCGAGTGGGTTTTTCTCGTTTCGGGCAAACTGTTGAGTATCACCTTCACCCCACTCCACTTCCAAAAGACGATGAATCGTTTTAGCCTCTCTACCCGTAAGTTCGGTCATACGCTTAGCCGCCCTGCCGGTAGGTGCGGCTAACTCTATATTTAAATTTCTATTTTCAAAAAGTTTAATAATAGCGTTAAGAGTAGTAGTTTTACCGGTACCGGGACCACCCGTAAGAACTAATATGCCGCTTTTAAATGCTTCAAAAATGGCTTCGCGTTGCAGTCTTTCAAACTTAATACCAAGTTTATTTTCAACATTTTGTATTTCAAGCTCGTCCACAGTAACCGAAGCATTTATAAACCGCTTAACCGAAAAAAGACGCGCCGCTATATGCTGCTCGGCGTTATAGTAAGACGGGATTGATAAAAATTCGGTACCGCGTATATTTTCACTGCAAAGTTGAAAAGTATCAATAAGCTTGTCACAGCAAATTTCAACAACCGATTCATCACAACCCAAAAGTTTACAAGCCACCGGTACGAATTTAGACCTTGGAAGACAGGTGTGACCATTGTATAAATTTTTTCTTAAAACATACTCTATACCCGCGCAAATACGCTCCCCACTTGACATATCAAAAGAAAAATCCGTAGCGATATCTTCAACCAATTCAAAACTAAAATCTATACCATCTTGGCACAAAACATATGGATTTGCCTTTATAACTTCAATAGATTTTGCACCGTATTTTCGGTAGATAGCAACACATCTATCAGGAGAAATATTGAATTTTGAAAGCAAAAGCATAATATCGCGAATACCATACTGCTTACGGTATTCTTCGCTGATTGCCATTGCTTTTTGCAAAGAAATTCCCTTGATATTAGCAAGGGCGCTTGGGTTATCTTGAATTACTTCAAGACTTTCTTCTTGAAACTTTTCGACAATACGCGCGGCAGTGGAAGGACCTACACCCTTTATAGAACCCGATGCAAGATAACGCAAAATAGCGGCAGTGTTTTTTGGCGGTTTGCGTTCAAAACTTTCAACCTTAAATTGTTCACCATAAGTTTGATGAACTATAAACTCACCCGTAAACTCTGCCGTGTCTCCTTCGTTCAAAAAAGGTAAGGTTCCAACCGCGGTGAACTTTTCGGTTCCGCTTTTTAGAATCGCCACGGTATAATAATTTGATTCATTACGAAAGGTTATTTTTTCAACATCTGCTATAAAAGTTTCCATTTTACATCCTTTCATAAAATTCAAATTTTACAGGGTATTTAATATCGTACTTCTCGGCAATGCCTTTACATAGTTCGTAATTTTCTTTGTCGAGATTTTCAACATTAAGCACAATAAAATCCGCAAAATTTTTGCCATGCCAAAGCATTTGTTCGCAAACATAGACAATTTGCTTTTCAGCAATACCGTTTTGCAAATTTATAACAATATGCGAATAAAGCCTTCGTTTAGGAAAAATTGTTTTAAGTTTTAAAATATGTAAAAACTCGCTAAAGCCGAAAACCGCCAATACCAACAACAAAAAAAACAAAAGTATTTTCATAAAATCCCTCCGTTACAGTATACGGAAAAATTTTCAACTTGATAATACTAAATAAAGGGCTGTTATCAGCCCCTTATCTTTTCTTTATTGTAACAGTTGCGTTGTATGTGCCAATCGCCCAAACATCATCATTATCTTTAAAGCAAATCAAAACTTCAACCGAGTGTTCACCCGCTTTTTTATTTGCCAAATCAACAACCGCGTAAACCTTAGCATTAGTCAAACGGTTAATGGAAGCGCGCGGACCACAAACTTTGATGCTCTTTATTTTACTTCCATCTACACCCAAGCCACTGCTCAAGTTTTTAAACTTAAATTCAGAAGCGGTCACCATTTTTTCGTAATAATTCCTTGTATTAAACTTAACAGTAAAATGTTCAATATTATCAAACAATCTTATACCATCGGGAAGATTTGCCGAAACATCAAAACTGCTTGAAGTTCTCGAAATTGAAGAAATATCAATCGGTGAAAGGGTTATTTTTTCAATTTTATCAACCGCTTCGGGCTTCCCTATAATGACTACTGTTTTGTGGTCTATGGTATACGAAAGCGACTTCTTATCAAAACCGTCAGGAAGATTTGAAAATGCAACTTCCACAGGTACTGTCTTTTTCTTTGAAATCGGAACAGTCAACTTAACCTTTGTTTCACTCAAAGTAAGATTTTCTATTGAAATTTCCTTACCCTTTTCGTTGTAAAGTTTAATGTCAGCATCAAAAGTTTCGCTTTCTGCCAATGTTTTATCAACTTCAGCAAAAGCCGCGACTGTGACAATTTTATTTATTACTGTTCTCGGTCCGGTGATTGTGATAGTATCACTTTCGGTTCCGCTTACAACAGCATTTTCAGCAATAAGACCTTCTTTTGCGGTAACACCTTCGGCTATACCCTTAACCGTAAATTCTTTTGTTTCGATATAGTCGAATGAAACCTTAACAGTAGATGGCGTCACACTTAATACTTCATAACCTTTATTTGTGGTATTCGGTGTAGCTATAACCTCTAAATTATATTCACCAGGTGCATCAACCGAAGCGGCAGAAGCATACACATTAAAATCTTCACCCTTTAACGCGCTTATAAGATAAGTCGGTCCACGGGCAATAATCGTAAACTTTTGAGACGAAATATCCCCAACAATGCTCATGCCATTTTCCGAAGCGATTGTGTTTTCTAAGTTTACATTAACCGTCATATCCGCAAAACTGCGTTCAATAATCGGGTTTTCTTTAGTTACAATAAGCAACCATAAAATAAACGCCAAAAATATTGAAAACGGAACAGTAAAGCGTCTATTATACAATAACTTTCTTAAAGAAAAGGAAGATAGAAAATTATTAATCTTAGACATTAGTCATCCTTCCTTTCTTTTTTCTTAAATGGATTAATTCCCTTAATAACCGAAACCAAGGTTGAAGTTTTTGTGTTTTGGTCATCGGATAACAACAAGCGACGAAGTTCTGCAATAGCCGTAACCGAGTTGTAGTTACGCGTAATCTTACCGCCAACTGCAATAGATACAATACCAGTTTCTTCGGAAACAACCAAGACAACCGCATCAGAGTTTTCACTCATACCTATGGCTGCCCTATGGCGTGTACCAAGTTGAGAATTAATACTGCCGTCCTGTGTTAAAGGCAAAATACAACCTGCCGCTAAAATTCTACCATCGCGTACAATCATAGCACCATCATGCAAGGGCGATTTCGGGAAGAAAATATTATTAACTATTGAAACCGAAGTGGTGGCATCAATAACCGTTCCGGTATTTATAATTTCGCCCAGTTGGGTCGTTCTTTCGAAAACAATAAGCGCACCTATCTTCTTTTCCGACATAAAGCCTACCGCTTTACCGATTTTATCTATACTCTCAGACAGAGCACTTTCTTTTTCATCAAAAAGCCTGTTTTGAGAGAATCTTGTCCGTCCGACATTTTCAAGTATTCTTCTAAGTTCAGGTTGGAAAATAACCGCAGCGGCAATAATAGCCGAATCCATAACTTTTGATAAAATCCACTGCAATGTAGCAAGATTCCACCAATCAGCAACGATATACATGAAAAATAGAATTGCCAAACCTTTTACAAGTTGACCTGCTCTTGTTTCGCGCAAGAAACCTATCGACTTATAAATTATATAAGCGATTACCAAAATATCTAAAATATCAAAAATCCTGAAGTTAGATATTGCATGTATAATTTGATTCCAAGTAGCATAAATCGCATTAAAAATGCCGCCCACTTTTCCAACATCCTTTACCTATAATATAAGAATACAGTTATTCATATATATAATACCACAGTTTTTATTGTCGTTCAATAGCTTTTTTGTAATTTTTTAATAATTTTTTCGTCAGAGAGTACCCCTGCAATCAACTTGACTTCGCTCGGCTGATTAAACACCCCAAAACTAGCTCTTGCCGCACCGTGCGGAAGGGTTCCAATACTGGCGTGAGCAGTTGGTGCACAATGCAATCCCCCTCGCACCGCTATCGCGTTTTGATTAAGAAAATCCGCAAGTTTAAAACTCTCGCAATCGGCTAAATTAAAGGGTAAAACGGGTGCATATTCTTTAAATTCCGGCGATTTTGTATAAAGGATTATTTTGCTGTTTTTTCGAAAATTTTCATAGAGCATTCTGAGTAGTGAAAACTCGTGTTTATATATGTTTTCCAATCCTGTTTTTTTGACAAAATCGAGACCGGCGCCCACACCCATAATACCCGGCACGTTTATCGTTCCGCTCTCTAATCCTTCGGGTAGGATTTGGGGTTGCAATAAATCTAAAGAATCGGTACCTGTGCCGCCTTCGACAATGGTTTTTTCTATCGGTTTTCTGCAAATTAAAATACCTATTCCCATAGGCGCATATAAACTTTTATGCGGTGCTATACACAAATAATCTATATTCATTTTTTGCATATTTATAGGCAAAATTCCCGCTATTTGAGCGGCATCTACGCCAAAGCGTATCCCCTTTTCTTTGCACATTTTTCCGATTTTCTCAATAGGCAAAATCTTCCCTGTAACATTTGAAGCGCCACTTGTAAATACCAATTTTGTATTTGGTTTTATTGATTTTTTGAAATTTTCGACGGTTTCGTTGGCGTCATTGCTTACGGTTGCCATCGAAAAATTAGCACCCATCACTTTTAAAGGCCGCATTACCGCATTATGTTCTAAATTTGAAATCACAACATGCTCTCCGCGTCCTAAACAACCTTTTAAAACGCAGTTTATACTATGCGTACAATTTAATGTAAAAACTACATTTTCCGCGCCATCACACCCGAAAAAATCGGCAACTTTTTTTCTGACATTATATACTTCATCTGCGGTTTTTACCGACAAATCATGACCGCTTCTACCAGGATTTGCCGATAAATTATTAAGCGCAAACGTCACAGCATTTATAACCGACTGTGGCTTTTTTCCGCTTGTTGCAGCATTATCGAAATATACCATACTCTCTCCCCCAAAAAGGCATCCCGCTTTTATACGGGATGCCAAAATCTAGTTTGTTTCGGTTATATCAAGTATTTTAACTCCGCTTCCACGGAGTAATTCAACTGCTTCAGATTTATTACCATCAAGGCTTATCGCATATCCGCAGCCACGGGCATTTTCGCCCGTTGTTCGTTCTATTCCAACCTTAAAGCCTTTTCTTCGCAAAATATCTCTACCCTTGATAGCGTAGGTAACCGATCCCACCTGTATTAAATATCTTTTCATTTTAAGTCACTCCGTTATTACATAATATGCAACAACCTTTAAACTGACAAACTCTCTTTCATCTCATCTTTGTAATACTTTACAACTACAATGAAAATTATCGGGAATAAAATCATACCTAAAATATTCAAAACCTTAAGACCAAAAAACATTGTAATCAGCGTAAACAAAGGATTTATCCCTATTTGCATACCTATTATTTTAGGCTCTAAAAAATTTCTGACAATAACAATTAAAACAAACAAAACACCTATACTTATACCCAGTGTATAATTGCCGAGCAAAACTAAAATAACGCTCCAAGGCACCATTACTGTACCTGTACCGATTATTGGCAAAAGGTCTACTGCGGATATTATAAATGCAAGGCTAAAAGCATAATCAATCTTTAAGATAATAAATCCTAAATACAGTTCTACGAAGGTTATAATCAATAAAATTAAATAACCTTTTATAAGTTTAAAAACACTGCCCAGCATTATGGTTTTAACCTTTAGTAATTTTTCACTTCTGTGCTTTCCTATAAGCGTTTTTACAAAACGCATAAGATGCGGATAATCCTTGGCTATAAGACAAGTCGCTACCAGTGTAACCACACTGCTAACAAAAAAAGTTGGCGCTTTTTTGGCTACTGCACTCATAATACCCGATGCAAAGTTGCCTAAAGTAACCAAAAGTTTTTTTAACGCATCGTTTATTAAGTTGTCAAAATTTAAACTAAGGCTTTCGGGCAAACGGTTAAAAAAGAGTGAATATTTGGTTCCGACTTCTTCAAAAAACATATTGATTTTATCGAAAAAAGTAGGCAAAAACTCGGTCAAACCCATTAAAAATACAATAAACCGATAACACAAAAATATAACAGCCGCGCCCAAGATTAAATATACTAAAAAAGATAGTACTGCCGCTAAAATCCCCGTGTTAAGTTTAATCTTTCGGCTTAAAAACCTAGATGGCTTTTGTACCGCGAAGGCAATAATACCCCCGATAACAAAGGGCAACAAATACTTTAGCACAATTACCGAAATCGTACCGATAACCGCAAGAATAAGAACCACATAAAATACATCGATTATAAAGTCTTTTTTTGAAGTTCGCTCCAAAGCCTGTACCCCCGTATTAAAAATTTTTATACTGCTTTACCAAATATATTAAAAAACTTGATTTTTTAAGCATTATAAAATATAATAAGATATATTATATTATTTCCTAATAAATGAAAATATCGTAGGAGTTAAAAATGATAAATGTTGCCATAATGGGACACGGAGTTGTTGGCTCCGGTGTTGCCGAAATTTTGATTAACCATAACCAACGCATTTCCAGCAGAGTGAAGAACGATGTATTCGTAAAATACATTCTCGATTTAAGAGATTTTGATTCTTTGCCCTATAGTGAAAAGTTTACTAAGGATTTTAATATTATTCTTAACGACCCTGACGTAAAGGTTGTTGCAGAAGTTATGGGCGGTGTTAACCCCGCTTACGATTTTGTTAAGAAATGTTTACTTGCAGGTAAAAGCGTTGTAACTTCTAATAAGGAACTCGTTGCTGCCAAGGGTGCCGAACTTATAAAAATCGCAGCCGATAATAATGTAAACTTCCTTTTTGAAGCCTCTGTCGGCGGCGGAATACCCGTGTTGCGTCCCATGACGCAGTGTATGTCCGCTAATGAAATTGATGAAATTTGGGGAATACTCAACGGAACAACCAACTATATTTTAAATAAAATGATAGTAGACAATATGGACTTTGGCACGGCATTAAAACTTGCGCAAGATTTAGGCTTTGCGGAAAAAGACCCAACTGCTGATATAGAAGGTCACGATGCTTGTCGAAAAATTTGTATACTTGCCGCTTTGGGATTTGGAAAACATGTTTATCCAAATCAGGTCAAAACCGAAGGCATTACAAAAGTAACGCTTGACGATGTAGCCTATGCTGACAATTTTGGATGCGTTATTAAACTTATAGGCCATGCAAAAAAACTTGAAAACGGAAAAATTACCGCAACCGTAGCCCCCACCCTTGTAAGTCGCGACTGTATTTTATCGGGAGTTAATGGTGTTTTCAATGCAATAATGCTTAACGGTGACCAAACCGGTGAAGTTGTCTTCTACGGCAAGGGCGCCGGTAAAGAAGCCACTGCAAGTGCTGTCGTAGCCGATATTATGGATTGTATCAAACATATCGATGCCCGTAAGTATCTCTCTTGGGAGGACGGCGATAACGATTATGTTGATATGGCGTACGACCCCGAAACCCATCTTTTTGTTGTTCTTAATTCGGACGATTTCGATGCTCTTAATACCGAATTTGATAAAATTTTCAAAGATAATAATTCTAACGTCAGAAATGCGCAAAAGGGCGAGATTGCATTTATTACCGAAAAAGCAAAACTTAGCGTAATTGAAGAAAAACTTGCACTTTTCACGAACGGTATTTCTGTTAAAACTTTAAAAACAATGCTATAATCGGAGGTAACATAATGGCATTAATAGTAAAAAAATTCGGCGGTTCTTCTGTTGCCGATGCTAAAAAGGTTTTTAATGTTGCAAACCTTATAGTTGAAGACTATAAAAAAGGCAACGATGTTGTTGTGGTTGTTTCTGCGCAGGGCGATACAACCGACGATCTCATTGAAAAGGCTAAAGAAATTAATCCTGACGGAGCTTCCAAACGTGAAATGGATATGCTTCTTGCGGCAGGCGAACAGATTTCCATTGCT
>JAZNSZ010000026.1:0-24492 GCA_045591465.1 Acutalibacteraceae bacterium
AAAAAGTTGTTGAAGATACCGTTTATTATTTTAATTACATAAGACCTGTTCGCAAACTAAAAAGAAAACCACCAGTCCAATACAGGCTTGAACTGGCAGCTTAATTCTTTTTTAGTGTCTACTAACTATTGACTATTTCAGCTTTGCCTCGCTTTTTTGTATATTTATGGGAAAATTGTATATTTTATTTTAAAGGAGTGATTTTTTTGAAAAATTTTAAAGAAAGCGAAACAAAAACAAACTTAATGCGCGCATTCGCAGGGGAGAGTCAGGCAAGAAATCGTTATACCTTTGCGGCTGAAATTGCCAAAAAACAAGGTCTTTATGTAATTGAAGGGGTATTCAAATATACCGCTGAACAAGAACTTGCACACGCAAATGTATTTATGAAACATTTAAGCGAACTTAACGGTGAAAGTGTTCAGATTGATGGCAGTTATCCTGTTGAAGTTACTAACTCTGTTTTGGAGTTGCTTGAAAATGCTGTTCATAACGAAAACGAAGAATATGAAGATGTTTATAAATCATTTGCCGAAAAGGCTCAAGAAGAAGGGAATTTAGCGGTCGCAGGTTCTTTTAAAAGTATCGGTAAAATTGAAAAAGCACATGCTGAACGTTTTAAATTATTTGCACAACTTTTAAAAGAAAACAAGTTATTTATTTCCGATGTTGAATGTGATTGGGTATGCCTTAATTGCGGTAATATATATAAAGGTAAATCCGTACCCGAAGTTTGTCCGGTTTGTGCGCACGAGAGAGGATATTTTGTTCGTTTAGAGTTAGCCCCTTATACTTCAAAATACTAAATATTGAATAATACAAAAAAGAAGAGTCTCAACACACGTTTGTGTGTTGAGACTCTTAAATGGTGCGAGTGTTTATAATCAACCTCTAACGCGAGGTGAAAATTATAAAAAAGAAGAACCTCAACTACGCAAATTGCGTGTTGAGGCTCTCGACTGGTGCGGATGTTCATAACCAACCTCAAAATATATTTTGATATAGGTGTTAAAGGGTTGAAAACATGTTTAAAATATGATATTATATCGTTGAGGTGGTTTTATGAAATTGTCACGTGTACCTGTAAATATGTATAAAAAATTCTTTATTATCTTGTTGTGTGTATTTGTAGGGCTATTTGTATTAGAATTTGTTGCATCAATGTTAGGTCACCCAATAAGTGAAACTACAATCAATGATGTGGAAATAATACCCGAAACACCATTAGAGTGTTTGCTAAATGCAGCAATTACTTCTTTGTTTGTAGGTGGTATTGTCAATGTGTTCCTTACAATAAGAATTATAAAAGAGGCTTTAAGATTGTCACATTGGCCTGCAGCACCCGTTGTACTTATGACATTGTTTTTCCCCTTGGAATTATTAGTTGGAGCTTTGTTTGTAATACCAAATATTATAATATTTGGTTTAAAGGGTCGTATAAAAAATCGTGCCTATGAGGTAGAATTTTAAAACAATACTATCTAGTTATTTACATAAAGAAGACGAGGATTAATCTTCGTCTTCTTTGTTTTAGGTTAGCCCAACGACACTTTGCACGGAATGTCCGTAAAAGTGTCATAGTGGGTTACGCACTTTGGAAAAGTGTGTAACAAAAAAGAGTAGGGGTAAACCTACTCAAAAAGGAAAATAGAAAATCGAGTGCTCATTTCCAACATTCAAGTTGGTTATGAACACTCGATATGGTGCCGGTGGCCGGACTCGAACCGGCACGGTGTCGCCACCGGTGGATTTTGAGTCCACTACGTCTGCCAATTCCATCACACCGGCAAGTGTGAAATTATTATGTCAAGTCACTATGTGCTCGTGACTCTTGCGGTGCCCAAAACTTTTTTTAGCTTGGAGCGCTAAAAAGTTTTGACCGCGGCGACTTTTACGCCTTCGCTTCATCATCCGCCGGATGCGCTTGGCGTAAAACTGCCAATTCCATCACACCGGAAAGTGTGAAATTATAACATAAAGCAAAATTCACTTGACCTTTCTATTATACATTAAACACAACGCAAAATCAAGTGTTTTTTTAAATTATTTATAAAACACTTGATTTTATAAAACCAAGAATTAAAAATTCTATAAATTTTTGTTTTTCTTGTTTTTTTAAAATTTGTCGCAAAATCAAAGATTTTGTGGCGAAACAAGATTGTTTCGCCTATGGGCTACAAAAAAGATATTTTTGCCGTTTTTGCGTATGAATTCGAACTCTTACATAGTTTTTAGTGAATTCGTTTGCTTTCGCTCACGGTGAAATAATTCACTTCGTGAATTGTGAAATTTGCCCACATTCACGAAGCAAATATTTCACAGCGAAGCTATTTCACTTCCCCGCAAGGGCAAATTTCGTTGAAAAACCGACAAGTCGAAACTTGTCGGTTTTTCTGGCAGGGGTAGAAGGACTCGAACCCTCACAAACGGTTTTGGAGACCGGTGTGCTACCATTGACACTATACCCCTATAGAAAGTTTATTATGTAAATAATGCTCATTTGGTGGACCAGTAGTTTCGGGCAACAAAAATATTCCGGGGGAATGTTTTTGTCCGAAAGTCCCTGCCGCAGAAAACAAACTGTAAAGCAAAGTTTGATGAGAGGAACTTTATTTATTCCGAAACTTAAAGGATAACCAAAATTAAAAACTTTTGCTCATTTGGTGGACCAGCAGGGACTCGAACCCCGGACCAACCGGTTATGAGCCGGTTGCTCTAACCAACTGAGCTACTGGTCCAAACGAGCAAAACCTATTATAGCAACAAATGAAAGTTTTGTCAATAACAAATTAGAAAATATTTAATTAATTTTTCCAATTTTATAATATGCAAATTACGCATACAAAAATAGTTAAAAAATGGTTACAAACTTCCCAAACAGTTGACATAAAGGTATCTTTTTTGGTATAATTATATGAATTATAATAGGATAATATTATTCAAATATTTATCAAACAAGAAGGGTGAATTAAATGGTTAGGAGTATGACCGGTTTTGGCAGAGCCAAAGCACAAATAGACGGTCTTGATATTACTGTTGAAATTAAATCGGTAAATCATAGGTATTTTGAGTTTTCTTGTCGGTCGACACGCGCTTATTCTTTCTTGGAAGAAAAGATAAAAAACAAGTTAGCAACTGCGATTTCGCGCGGCAAGGTAGAAGTTAGTATACTTATTGATGATAATACAAAAAACGCTACTATAGTAGAGATTGACAATGAGTATGCAAGTGCCTATATCTCAGCGCTTAAAAAACTTTCTAAGTCTTTTGGCATTAAAAATGATATTAAAGCCTCGTCTTTGGTTGGTAATAACGAAATTTTTAAGGTTAGGCGTCAAGTAATAGAAGATGAAGTTATCACAAATGCTGTTTTTACAGTTTTGGAAGAAGCGCTCAAAAACTTTATTGAAATGCGCACAACCGAAGGTGAACGTCTATTCAAGGATGTTACCGATAGGGCAAACTTAATTTTAGAAAAGGTTGCTTATATTGAAGAACGCTCACCGAAAACTGTTGAAAACTATAGAACACGTATCGAACAAAAAATCAAAGAACTTTTAGGTGACACTTCAATCGACGAGCAACGCATTTTAACTGAAGTTGCAATTTTTGCCGATAAAGTTGCGGTTGCCGAAGAAACTGTCCGACTTCGTAGCCATATTAAACAGTTTGAAACATTAATGTCTTCGAACGATGCGGTTGGCAGAAAACTTGATTTCATTGTGCAAGAAATGAACCGTGAAGCAAACACTATCGGTTCTAAAGCGCAGGATATCGAAATCGCGCATACCGTTGTTGATATTAAGTCCGAGATTGAAAAAATACGCGAACAAATTCAAAATATGGAGTAAAATATGAAACTAGTTAATATTGGCTCAGGCAATATGGTCGCTGCTGAACGTATTGTTAGTATTTTAACCCCTGAATCCGCACCGATTAAGCGAATAATTCAGGATGCGAAAGAGCAAGGCATACTTATTGATGCTACAATCGGAAGAAAAACAAAAACGGTTATAATCACTGATAGTCATCATATTATTCTGTGTTATTTAAGTTATGAAAAATTGGCTTCTCGCGTTAGTGATTGCGAAATAGATTTCATGGAGGATGAAGATGAATAAAGGCGGAATTTTTATTATTTCGGGACCTTCTGGTTCTGGAAAAGATACTTTACTTGTTGAACTTTTTAAAAAACGCCCCGAAATTAAGTTTTCGATTTCTTCAATTACAAGACCAATGCGTGAAGGCGAAGTTGAAGGTGAAAAGTATAACTTCATTTCCAGGGAAAAGTTTGAAGATATGATAGAAAACGATATGCTTTTAGAGCATAATGTTTATGTTGGTAATTATTACGGAACACCAAAACAACCGATAGTTGATGCTGCTCAAAACGGATACGATATTATTATCGAAGTTGATGTGAATGGTGCTAAACAAATTCGTGAAAAACTTCCCGAAGCGGTAAGCATTTTTATAATGCCGCCATCTTATGAAGAACTTCGCAGAAGACTAAGCGGACGCGGTACCGAAACTGAAGAACTGATTAATCAAAGAATGCAAAGTTCGTTATCCGAAATTGCACGTGCTGTTGAGTACGATTATATTGTAGTAAATGATGATATTTCAACAGCAGTAGAAGATATTATTTCAGTAATAACAAACAGTCGTTTGATATTAAATAGACAAAAACATATTATTGATGAGGTGCTTAAAAATGTTAAATCCTAATATTGGTAAACTTATTAAAAATTACGACAATAGATACCGCTTGGTACTTGATGTTGCTAACACTGCAAGAGATATTTCTGCAAAAATTGAAGAAAGCGGAGAAATTTCTACCTGCAAACCTGTAAGTGTTGCAATAGATGCTTTAGCAAACAAAGAAGATTAATTAGATTTATGGGGGATTAATTATGAAAGGAACTGTAGCAAAAATTGCTTTAATGGGCGCTACCTTTGCTTATGATAAGTTATACAGTTATATCATCCCCCAGAATTTTAATGCCTATAAGGGTTGTCGTGTTTTGGTTCCTTTTGGTAAGGGAAACGTAAAAAAACAGGGCATGATATTCGATTTGTCGGAAGATTCTACCGATGGTTTAAAACCTGTGATTTCACTTATTGATGAACAACCGGTTCTAACCGATGAAGCAATATCGATGTGCGAATATTTGCACGATACCGTGTTTTGTACCTATTACGATGCAGTTAATGCAATGCTTCCGTCGGGTATTACTCATCGTCTTATTAATTTTTATTCTGCAAATGATGAGTTTTCGGCGGTTTCTATATTAAGTGAAGAAGAACTTTTGGTATTTAATTTACTAAAACAAAAAGGTGAAACCGCTGAAAATGATATAATTTCAAAGTTATCTGTCAGCAAGGAGTTGTTATTTTCACTTTGTGAAAGGGAAGTTTTAATCAAAAACAGCGACCTTAAACAAAAAATGAATGATGCTACTCAAAAATGGGTACGCCTTTGCGAAAATTATCAAGAAGTTAAACTGACTTCGCGCCAAAAGGAAATTGTATCACTTTTAGAAGATATCGAAACCGCAAGTATTAAGGAAATCAGATATTTTACCGGTGTTTCGGTTTCGGTTATTGAGAATCTTATAACCAAAGGTGTGCTATTGGCTTATGAAAAACAAGTTTTCAGAAAGCCTTATTCTGTTAGCCAAACACCTTTGCAAAACGAAATTATTTTAACCGATGAGCAAACAACCGCTTTTGAAGGCTTGGTTAATGATTACAAAAGTGAAAACAGCAAAGTTTCGCTTCTTTATGGTGTTACGGGTTCGGGCAAGACTCAGGTATTCTTAAAACTTGTTGACCGCGTTTGTGCGGATAACAAGGGTGTAATAGTGATGGTTCCCGAAATTGCTCTGACGCCGCAAATGATAAATATTTTTACTTCTCGTTACGGAAATAAAATTGCTGTTTTTCATAGTGCGATGTCCCAAGGTCAACGAATGGATGAGTGGAAACGTATAAAAAACGGTGATGCTCTAATTGCAATCGGTACCAGAAGTGCTATTTTTGCACCATTTAAAGATTTAGGCTTAATAATTATCGACGAAGAACAAGAACATACCTATAAATCCGAAAAATCACCCCGTTTTCACACAAGAGAACTTGCAAAATTCCGTACTGCTTATCACAAGGGCTTATTGTGTCTTGCTTCTGCAACGCCATCGGTTGAAACTTTTACCAAAGCGAAGGCGGGTAGTTATTCTCTCTATACTTTGGAAAATAGATTCGGCAACGCTGTTTTACCCCAAGTTCTAACTGTTGATATGCGAAAGGAATTGCTGAACGGAAATTCTTCATCTATCAGCATGGTATTATACGAAGATTTAAAAACAGTTTTAGAACAAAATAAACAAGCTATTATTTTACTTAATCGTCGCGGTCACGACACATATATTTCCTGTCCTGATTGCGGATATGTAGCAACCTGCCCTAATTGCAGTATTTCTATGACATACCACTCGGCTAATAAGCGGCTTATGTGCCATTATTGCGGTCATTCGGTTGCTGTTACAAATAAATGCCCTGAGTGCGAAAAGGAACATTTGAAATTTTTGGGTCTTGGAACCCAAAAAGCCAGTGAAGAACTTTCGTCGTTGTTTCCAAATGCCCGTATTCTTCGTTTAGATGCTGACAGTACTATGTCAAGGGATTCCTATTCTACTTATTTAAACGCCTTTGCAAAAGGTGAATACGATATTTTACTGGGCACACAAATGGTGGCTAAAGGATTAGATTTTCCGAATGTCACCTTAGTTGGTGTTTTGGGTGCTGACGGTGCGCAGTTTAGCGAAGATTTTCGTAGTTTTGAACGAACATTTTCTTTACTTACACAAGTTGTAGGCAGAGCAGGTAGGGGAGATACTCCAGGAAAGGCAATTATCCAAACTGTCAACCCTGATAATAATATAATTGAACTTGCGCAAAAACAGGATTACGAAAGTTTTTATAACCAAGAAATCCTAACCCGCAAGTTGATGATTTTTCCACCGTATTGCGATATTTCGGTTGTTTGTGTCCAATCGGTTTCACGAGAACTCGCCGAAAATACAATAAATGGCATTTTTAGCAATATACGGGAAATGATAAATGATGAATATAATGATGTTAAGTTAATTATTTTAGGTCCGGCGCCATCTAGCATAGCAAAGGTTAACAACCGCTACCGCTACCGTATGATGATTAAATGCAAAAACAATAAACGGTTTAGGGAAATGCTTAAAAAGGCATTGGATATAAAATTGGTAAACGATGCTTCGGTTACAGTGGACATTAACCCCGAATCAATTATTTAGGAGGATATTTATGGCAATTAGAAATATTGTCACACTTGGTGACGATGTTTTACGCAAAGTTTGTCGTACTCAAATGCAGTTTGATGAGCGTTTACACAGTGTGCTTGATGATATGAAAGACACAATGTATAAAGCCGAAGGTGTTGGTCTTGCAGCGCCGCAGATTGGTATTTTAAGGAGATATTGTGTTATTGATGTTGGTGACGGTTTAATAGAACTTATTAACCCCGTTATTATTGAAAAAAGCGGTGAACAAACCGATTTTGAAGGTTGCCTTTCATTACCGGGTAAATCCGCTGAAGTTTCGCGACCTTTAAAGGTTACTGTTCGGGCGCAAGACCGTAACGGGAATAATTTTACCGTAACAGGCGAGGGTCTTAAAGCACGTGCTCTTTGTCACGAGATTGACCATTTGGACGGAATACTTTATATAGATAGGGCTAATAAAGGGAAATAATATGAAGATTGTTTTTATGGGCACACCGGATTACGCTTCAAAAACTCTTGAAGTATTGTTAAACACAAATCATGAAGTTGCGGCTGTTTTTGCACAGCCTGATAAGCCTGTCGGCAGAAAGCAAATATTAACCCCGCCACCTGTTAAGGTTGTCGCACAAGAGCACAATATTCCTGTTTTTCAACCAAACTCGGTCAGAACAGGGGATGCGCTTGAAATTTTAAGGAATATTAACCCTGATGTTATCGTGGTTGTAGCGTACGGTAAAATTTTACCTAACGAAATTTTAACACTTTCAAAATATGGTTGTGTTAATGGCCATGCTTCTTTACTTCCTAAATATCGTGGCGCATCTCCAATACAATGGTGTATCGTTAATGGTGAAACCGAGACTGGTGTCACCACCATGCTTATGGATGAAGGCGTTGATACCGGAGATATCTTGGAAACCGCAACCGTCAAAATTGGTGAAAACGAAACTGCAGAAGAATTGTTTGAACGCCTTTCGTTTATTAGCGCAAATCTAATGGTTTCCACTCTTGATAAACTTGAAAAAGGTGAAATTACACCTAAAAAGCAAATTGGTGAGTCTAGCCATGCACCTATTATTAAAAAGGAAATGGCTTTGCTTGATTTTAGTAAACCTTCCGACGTTGTTCATAACGCCGCCCGTGGTTATTATTCTTGGCCTTGTGCGCATTTTTTCCTTGAAGGTAAACGTATTAAGGTTATAAAAACTCGCATTGGTGAACCCACCGATGCAAAATGCGGAACTGTTATTGGTAATACTGATGAACTAATTATTGCTTGTGGCAACAATACTTCAATCAGGATTTTAGAACTTCAAGCTGAAGGCTCTAAAGCAATGACCGCCAAACAAATGCTTTGCGGGAAACCGATAAACATTGGTACGGTTGTAGGTGTTTAATATGGTAAATCCGAGAAAATTCGCGGTTAAAGCATTAATTAAAATTGAGAACGAAGCATCTTATTCTAATTTAACGCTTAATTCATTGTTTGCCGATTCTGAAATTTCGGGTTCTGATAAAGCGTTGGCGACTAGGCTTGTATATGGTGTGCTTGAGCGAAAAATTACATTGGATTATGTGCTTGGCAATTTTATAAAAACACCATTGAAAAAAGTTCAAGTATTTAGTTTGATGTCTTTAAGAATAGCGCTTTACCAAATTATGTTTATGGATAAAATCCCGCAAAGTGCCGCGGTTAATGAATCGGTTAAACTTGTAAAGCAGTCTAAGGAAAGTCGTAATTCGGGCTTTGTTAATGCGGTTCTTCGTAATATATTAAGGTCAGAAACCTTTTTACCAAACGGTGAAAGTATTAGTGATTTAAGTATTATTTATTCTTGCCCGAAAGAAATAATCGAAAGTTTTATAAAAGATTACGGCATTGAATCCACAAAAGAATTGCTAAAATCAAGTTTAGAACCTGCTCCACTGACAATAAGAGTTAATACCCTAAAAACCGATATAGATACTTTTAAGAAAAATATTGGTGTTGAGTGTGTTGATACAACGCTAATTGGCGGTTTGATTTTGAAACAGGGAATAGACGTTGCTAAAAATCAACTTTATAAAGACGGGCATTTTTATGTTCAAGATTTAGCTTCACAAACGGTAGTTTCGGTTCTTTCACCAAAAGCTAACGAACGTATGCTTGATATGTGTTCGGCACCCGGCGGCAAAAGTTTTTCTTCGGCGGTTTTAATGGAAAACAAAGGCGAGATTATATCTTGTGACCTTTATGATCATAAATGCCGCTTAATTAAGGCATCCGCTAAGCGTTTAGGTCTTAGCATTATAAAACCTATAGTTTGTGATGCAACGGTTTTTGATGGTGATTTAGGGCTATTTGACTGCGTTTTATGTGATGTTCCATGCTCTGGTCTTGGCATTATCCGCCGCAAACCAGAAATCAAGTATAAAAACTTCGATGAGTTCGATAATTTGCCGCAAATTCAATTAGCAATACTTGAAAATGCAAAAAATTATTTAAAAAATAACGGTAGAATTTTATATTCAACCTGCACTTTGAGAAAAGCCGAAAACGATAATATCGTAAATGAATTTTTAGCAAAAAATCCTGAATTTCAATTAAAATATTCTCATACTTTCATGCCCCACATTGACGGAACCGATGGTTTCTATTGTGCTTTGTTGGAGAAAAATTAAATAAAATAAAAAAGGGGGGTCGATTTGGAAAAATTAGATATTCGTTCTTTTGATATGGATGAGTTGGGAACTTTTTTAGAGAGCCTTTCTCAACCAAAGTTCAGAACAAAACAAATTTTTAAATGGTTACAATCAGGAATAGATGATTTTGACCAAATGACCAATATCCCTAAAAACTTGCGTGATATTTTGCGTGAAAAATGTTATATTGCAAATGTAAAAATCGTAAGAAAACTTGTTTCTAAAATTGACGGAACCGTTAAATATGTTTATGAGTTGTACGATGGCGAGTTGATAGAATCGGTTTTAATGAAATATGAACATGGTTACACGGTTTGTATTTCGACTCAAGTTGGTTGCCGAATGGGTTGCTCTTTTTGTGCTTCGGGTATTGACGGTCTTTACCGAAATCTTACAGCATCCGAAATGTTAGCGCAAATTACAATGGCAAACATTGATAATGATATCAGAGTTTCTAACGTTGTAATGATGGGTATGGGTGAACCGCTTGACAATTTTGATAATTCGGTTAAATTTTTAAAGCTCGTTTCTCATGATGAAGGGTTAAACATTGGCCTTAGGCATATTTCTCTTTCAACTTCCGGTGTTGTAAGCGGTATCAAAAAATTAGCGGAATACAATTTCCCAATCACGCTTTCCATATCTTTACATGCTCCAAACGATGATATTCGTTCATCTATGATGAAGGTTAATAAAAAATGGAATATTGATGAGTTGTTGAAGGCTTGTCGTGACTATCAAAAAGTCACAACAAGGCGGATTTCCTTTGAATATGCGCTAATTGACGGTGTTAACAATTTAAACGAATGCGCTGATGAACTTGCAAAAAAACTCAAAGGTATAATGTGCCATGTTAATCTGATACCTGCAAACCCAGTAAAAGAAAACAGTTTTCAAAAACCTGATACCGGAAAGATAATTCGTTTTAAAGAACGATTAATATATAATGGTATTAATGCAACCGTCCGCAGAACTTTAGGTGCTGATATAGACGCTTCTTGCGGTCAGTTGCGACGAAAAGCAAAGGAGGTGCAGTTAAATGAAAATACACAGTAAAATCGACAAAGGTATAATAAGGCATAGCAATCAGGACGCTTATTTAGCAGGTCAACTCGCCGAGAATATTACCTTTGCTATTGTGTGCGATGGTATGGGCGGTGCTAACGCAGGGAATGTTGCAAGTGAAATTGCAGTAAAAACTGTTAGCGAATATCTTTACAATTCATACCGCGAAAATATGACTGCCGACGAATTTGAAAAGGTTATCAAAAATGCGATTGCTAGTGCTAATATTCAAATTTTTGAACTTGCTAGCAAAAATGAAGACTTAAGCGGAATGGGTACAACTGTTGTTGCGACTGTTATAAAAGATAACGAAGCCGTTATTGCTCACGTTGGTGATAGTAGAATTTATTTAGTCAATGATAATATTTCTCAACTTACCAAAGACCATTCTATTGTACAGTCTTTAATTGAATCCGGTAAAATTACCCCTGATGACGCAAAAGTTCATCCGAGAAAGAATGTTATAACCCGCGCGTTAGGCGTTGAAAGTGAGATTATTGTTGATACTGATTTTATTTCGCTTTCTGAAAATGATACTTTAATGCTTTGCACTGACGGGTTAACAAACTTTGTAACCTCTGAAACAATTCTTGAAACATTTAATAGAACAGAAATTTCTTTAGTTTGCGAAAATTTGGTTGATTTAGCAAACAAGAATGGTGGCGGAGACAACATAACTGTTGTTACTCTTACCTTGGATTAAGAAAGGAATGTATTTTATGGATAAGTATTTAGGAAAACGCCTTGACGGCAGATATGAAATCAGAGAAATAATCGGTGTTGGCGGTATGGCGGTTGTTTATAAGGCATTTGATAATGTAGAGAATCGCTTAGTTGCAATTAAAATTTTAAAGGAAGAATACCTTTCAAATCAGGAGTTTTTGCGCCGCTTTAAAAACGAAAGCAAGGCTATCGCAATGTTATCACATCCTAACATCGTAAAAGTTTATGACGTTAGTTTTGGTGACCTTATTCAGTATATTGTTATGGAATATATTGAAGGTATTACACTTAAAGAATTTATTGAACGCGAAGGCAGTCTTCGTTGGATGGATGCTGTTCATTTTACAATTCAAATACTTAAAGGTTTGCAACACGCGCATGATAAAGGTATTGTTCACCGCGATGTTAAACCGCAAAACATCATGGTTCTAAGTGACGGTACAATTAAGGTTACCGATTTTGGTATTGCTCGTTTTGCCAGAAACGACCAACGCACTATAACCGATAAAGCAATCGGTTCGGTTCATTATATCAGTCCCGAACAGGCAAGAGGTGAAAAAACCGATGAACGCACCGATATTTATTCGGTTGGCGTTATGCTTTATGAAATGTTGACTGGAAAACTTCCTTTCCAAGCCGAAAGTGCTGTTTCGGTTGCTATTATGCAATTACAACGCGACCCTCAGTTGCCTTCGGAGATAAATGGTTCTATACCTTTGGGCTTAGAACAAATTACAATGCACGCTATGCAAAAAAGCCAAGAAAGACGCTATCAATCTGCTTCTGAAATTCTTTGCGATTTATCGAACTTCCGTAAAGATCCGTCTATAACTTTCCCGTACACATATTTTGTTGATGATGCACCCACTAAATATGTTGGTAGATTAGGCGGTCAGGATGATGACTTTGATGCGCCCCAATCTAACGAGCGTAATAATATAATCCCCATTTTAACCGGTATTGCTGTTACTTTAGTTGTTGCAATAATAATTTTAGGTTTTATCTTTATTCCTAAACTATTTAAAAGCACGGGCGCTGAAATTGATTGTCCAAAATTTATTGGTATGGCTATAAGCGACATTGAAAAAAATGCCGAATATACCGATAATTTTAACTTTAAATACGAGTATGATTTCAATAACGATTATGAAGCTAACTTTGTTTACGAGCAATCTATTCCGGAAGGTCAAAAAGTTAAAAAAGATACCCAAATTACTCTGTATGTGAGTATCGGTGAAACTCGTAAAGAAGTACCTGATGTTTACGGCAAGACTGAATCTTACGCTGTTACTGAACTTGAAAAGACCTATGGATTTAAAATTATTACCGTAGAAGAAGCAAGTGACGAAGTAGAATCGGGCTTGGTTATCCGTACCGAACCTCAACGCTCTACTATCGTCGCTGAAGGTGCAACTATTAAGGTGTTTGTATCTACAGGTAAACCAGTGGTTAGCGTTCTTGTTCCGAACGTTATTGGCGAACCGATTGCACAGGCTAAGGAAAAGATAGAAGAAGCTAACTTAAAGGTTGAAGTTGAAAATGTAAATTTAACCCCCGCCGACAGTTATCAACCTAAGGATTATGTTTTAAGACAAGACCCACAAGGCGGTTCTAAAGAAATCCCTGAAGGCAGTGCTGTTAAAATTTACGTTAGCAGCGGATTATATGAAACTGATATAGAAATTAGTTTGCCAAGTTCTTATCCTGAAGACGTTTGCTCGGTTTCATTATGGTTAAACGGTAAAAATCTTAAAACCAGCGAAAACATCAATTTAAAACAGGTTAGCAAATACACGTTCAGTGATATCACTTCCAGTTCTTCGACCGAAAATTATACCATTATGATTAAGGGTGAAAACGGAAGTTCTCAAGAATATCAAACAATTTCTGTAGATTTCCGTGCAGAAAGAAATAACGTCATAGTAACAAGTACTAATGAATTTGAATCTGCTCCGACTGACACCGAAGATAATTCACAAGTAGTTCAATGATAGGTATTATTGTTAAGGCGCTTTCATCATTTTATTATGTTGAAGCCGATAATAAAATTTATGAGTGTAAGGCTAGGGGAAATTTCCGCAAAAGCAGATTTTCTCCCTTAGTGTGTGACAAAGTTGAGTTTGATATTATTGATGAAGAACATGGCGTTATTGAAAAAGTCTTGGAACGAAAAAATGCTTTAAAAAGACCGAATGTTGCTAATATTGATAAACTTTTCATTGTATCTTCTTTTAGTACTCCTGCGCCAAACACATTAATTATTGATAAAATTACCGCTATCGCCAGGTACAATAACATTGAACCTATTATTGTTTTTAATAAATGCGATATGGGTGATTTTTCAGAATTCCGCCGTATATATGAAAATGCCGGTTTCAAAACTTATGTTGTTTCGGCACAAAGCGGTTTCGGCATGGAAGAATTAAAGGAAGAACTTAAAGATTCGGTTTGTGCTTTCACAGGAAACTCCGGTGTTGGCAAATCAAGTATTTTAAACAATCTTTTCGGTAATGAAAATATAGCAACGGGTGATGTTAGTGAAAAACTAGGCCGTGGCCGACATACCACTCGTCATATTGAGGCATATCGTTTCCGTTTTGGCGGATATATTGTTGATACTCCCGGCTTTTCTTCTATAGAACACGATTATAATGATTATAATTTCAAAGAAAACCTTGCCGAATGTTTTCATGACTTTCATGATTATATTTACGAATGTAAATTCACTTCTTGCACCCATACCAAAGAAAATGGTTGTAAGGTTTTGGAAGCTATAAATGACGGTAAAATTGAGCCAACTCGTCACAAGTCATATATTGGAATTTTTGAAGAATTGAAAGATTTAAAGCCTTGGGAAACCAATAAAAAACAAAATCGGTAACATTTTTAATTTTCCCCGATATAATATTACTGTAAGGGGGATACGAAATGCGCAGACGATTTTGTTTTAACAAAGGTTTTATTGGTGTATCATTTGCGGTAGGGCTGTTAATCAGCTGTTTTTGTCCTCCTAGATTTTTAGTTGCGGTACTTGCTGTTTGGGTAATAATACTTGGAATTTCAAGTACCAAATGCTGACGGAGGTATTTTATGAAAGTAGTAATTTTTAAGGGTCCAAAATTTTTAAATGGTTTACTTCGTGTGCTTTTTGGCATAAAAAAACAGCAAATTGAAAATACATAAATCCCGCTTCGGCGGGATTTATTACTTTTTTGCAGTAATATTAAAAAAACATTGAAAATAAGCCAAAATAATGGTAAAATAAAATGTAAAATTGTAAGTAGGGCGGTGATAATATGGGCTTTAAAAAATGGATAGTAAATAAAACCGATAGAGAACTTGCTAAACAGTTAGCGTTAGAGTGTGATGTAGAACCTATTTTGGCATTAATTGCATCTTCTCGCGGCTATACCGACCCTGCTGATTTAGAACAATTTTTATCTGACGAGCCATGTTTTTCCGACACCTACGAAATGGCCGATATTATGCACGCCGCCGATATTTTAAACCGCAGTATTTTTGAGAATAAAAAAATAGCAATCTATGGTGATTATGACTGCGACGGTGTAACTGCTACGGCGCTTTTGTATAGTTATTTAAAGGGCAGGGAAGCGGATTGTATATATTATATTCCCGACCGTTTTAACGAAGGCTATGGCATGAACTGTAATGCTGTAGAATATTTACATTCTATTGGTGTTGAAGTTATTATAACAGTGGATAACGGAATTGCTTGTATTGAGGAAATACAACTTGCAAACGATCTTGGTATTACTGTTGTGGTTACTGACCATCATTTACCGGGTGATATTTTACCCGATGCCGCTGCGGTTGTTGACCCATATCGTGTTGATTGTCCAAGTGAATTTAAGTCTATTTGCGGCGCTGAAGTTGCTTTTAAATTGATTTGCGTGATGGAAGGCAAAGAACCGGAAGAATTACTGCCTAATTATGCCGATATTTTGGCTGTTGCAGTTATAGCTGATGTTATGCCGCTTATCTATGAAAACCGCAGTATAGTAAAATATGGTGTTGAAAAATTAAAAACTTCACCACTTATCGGTTTTTCTGCGCTTTTAAATGTTTCTGGTGTTGCGATTGATAGTGTTAATGCTCAAAAAATTACTTTTTCAATTTGTCCGCGTATAAACGCTGCGGGTCGTATGGGAAATGCTTCTAAAGCGGTTGAATTGCTTTGTGAAACCAATATGCTGAAAGCGCTTGAAATTGCTAATGAAATTGATAATCTAAATGCTTTGCGTCAACAAACAGAAAAAGATATACTTAAAGAAGCAATCGCAAAAATCGAAAGTGAAAATTTATCGCACGACCGTGTTATTGTTGTGAGTGGTGAAAATTGGCATAGCGGTGTAGTCGGTATTGTAGCATCGAGATTATGTGAAAGATATGGTGCGCCATGTATCGTGTTTTCTTCTGAAGGTGATATTGCTCATGGTTCAGGAAGAAGTTTTGACGGATTTTCTTTATTTGATGCGGTTTCGTCTTGCAAAGACTTATTAACAAAATTCGGTGGTCATGCTCTTGCTTGTGGATTAAGCATTTTACCATCAAAAATCGATGAATTCAGAAAGGCAATTAATGATTTTGCTTATACTAAGCCGTTTGTTGCACAAACATTAAATCTTGACTGCAAATTAAATCCATCTTCATTGACTGTTGATTTGAGTGAATCATTGAAACAGTTAGAACCTTTCGGCTTTCATAATCAAATACCCGTTTTCGGGGTTTACGGTGTTACACTGCAACGAATTACTCCTTTATCTAACAACAGGCATTTAAGGCTGATGTTTTCTAAGGATAAATCTACATTTAATGCCTTGTTGTTTGGAGTAAGTAGTGACAGTTTTTGTTTTGAAGTAGGAGATACATTAGATATTGCTATTACCGCAGAAACTAATAATTATAACGGAAATCTTAATATCAGTATTCAAATCAAGGCTATTCGCGTTTCTAACACCGATGATGATAAACTCTTTAATGATTTAGATGAATATAATTCTTTTATTTCGGGTAAAAGTTATAATGCCAAAGTTATCTCTCCGACAAGGGGAGAAGTTGGCGAAGTGTATCGTTTTATCACCGAGAAAGGTGTTTTAGAAGATAAAATCATTTATAAATTTATAAATTTAATTGGTTTTGCCAAAACCATGATTGCCATTCTTGTTTTAGAAGAATTAGAACTGATTTATAAAAAAGAAGACAGGTATTTTAAAAATATTTCTGCCCCAAAAACCAGTTTGTCTAACTCGTCTATTTATAATAAAATTTTAAAGGAGTGTGAGCACAAATGACCGAAATCCAACGCAAAGATTTTGAAGAACTAAAACTTACTTTGGAAAATTACGGCGAAGATTATAATTTTGAACTTATAAAAAAAGCTTTTGAAACTTGTGTTCACGCGCACCAAGGACAAAAGCGTATTTCGGGCGAGGATTACTATTATCATCCGTTTAATGTTGCAAAAATAGTAATTTCTCTCGGTATGGACAGTGAATCTATTGCCGCTTCCTTATTGCATGATGTTGTAGAAGATACCGAAATTTCCTTTGATGATATACGTCAGCAATTCGGTGAAGATGTTGCATTGTTGGTTGATGGTGTTACAAAAATCGGCCGTCTAAACTTTTCTACAAAGGAGCAACAACAAGCCGAAAGTCTTAGAAAAATGCTTATCGCGATGGGTAAGGATATTCGTGTAATTATTATTAAACTTGCCGACCGCCTTCATAATATGCGTACCATCGATGCTATGCGCCCACAAAAACAGCGTGATATTTCGGTTGAAACGCTTGAAATTTACGCGCCGATTGCTCATAGACTTGGTATCCGTCCTGTAAAAGAAGAACTTGAAGATCTTGCTATTAAGCATTTGGACCCTATCGCTTATAATGAAATTGAAGACCTTTTAAAACTTCGCAAAAATCATCGCGAACAAATACTTAACGAGATTAAAGACCGCATTGAAGAACGTCTACGCGAATTAATGCCAAATGCTACATTATCTTTCCAAGGTCGTGTTAAATCAATTCATGGTATTTATCGCAAAATGTACGCGCAAGGTCGTAATTTTGATGAAATTTACGATATTTATGCTATTAGAGTTATTACCGATACGGTTGCAGATTGTTACAATATTTTAGGTTTAATGCACGATATGTTCCGTCCTATTCCAAATAGATTTAAGGACTATATATCTACACCGAAACCTAATATGTACCAATCGTTGCACACTACCGTTATCAGTCGTGCGGGAATTCCTTTTGAAATTCAAATTAGAACTTTTGAGATGCATCATACGGCCGAATTCGGTATCGCGGCACACTGGAAATACAAAGAAGGTATTACCGAAAATAATAAGCGCTTAGAAGAACGCCTTGAGTGGATTAGACAAATTATAGATACTCAAGACACAACAAACGATGCGTCTGATATTATTAGAACGATTAAAGTTGACCTTTCTGAAGAAGATGTTTTTGCTGTTACGCCAAAAGGTGATGTAATTAACCTTCCCGTAGGAGCAACTGTTGTTGACTTTGCTTTTGCAATTCACTCTGCCGTAGGTACCAGAATGATTGGTGCTAAGGTTGACGGAAAAATTGTACCTATCAACCACGAAGTTAAAACGGGTGAAGTAATAGAAATTTTAACTACTAAGGCTGCCGGTCACGGACCAAGCAGAGATTGGCTCAATATTGCTGTCACTTCATCGGCTAAAGCAAAAATCCGCTCATGGTTTAAGAAAGAAAAACGCAGTGAAAATATTGAAGCCGGTCGTTTTGAATACGAAAAAGAATTAAGACGAAATAATATATCCTTTACTGATGATGAGTTGGAAGAATATACCGAAGATTTAGCAACTAAATATCGTTTTGCTAACGCGGAAGAATTTTATGCCGCTATTGGCTATGGCGGAATTTTACTTTCAAAAATTTTACCGCGTATTAAAGATGATTATAATAAGAAAAATGCTGCATCAAAGCCTGTTGCAACTATTCCATCCAATACTTTTAGTACGGGCTCTAAATCATCTGACGGTGTTGTTGTTGAAGGTATAGATAATTGTCTTATCAAACTTTCAAAATGCTGTAACCCGTTGCCCGGGGATGATATTATTGGATTTATAACACGCGGTCATGGTGTTTCTATCCATAAACGCGACTGTAATAATGTTCCGGAAAATATAACTGCATGTGTTGAACCTGACAGATGGATTTCTGCTCATTGGAGTGTTAATAAGACCGAGAACTTTACTTCAACCTTAAAAGCGGTTGCTATTGACCGTGAAGGTATTTTAATTGAAGTTATGAATGCATTAAATAATATGCGTGTTCCGATTCATAGCATAAGTGCGCGTCAAACCAAAGATGGTAACTGCATTATTATAATGACGATCAGCGCCGAAAGTGTTGAACATTTACGCAGTATTATTGCAAGAATTGAAAAAGTTCCCAAGATATTTAACGTTGAAAGGATTAATCAATAGTGAAAGCGGTTATACAAAGAGTTACTTCAGCCTGTGTTACTGTGGATGAAAAGGTAGTAGGCAAATGTAATCATGGTTATATGATTTTATTCGGCGCAGTTGAAGGCGATACACTCGAAGATATTGATATTCTCGCCCAAAAAACAGCCAATTTGCGTGTATTTTGTGACGAGAATGATAAAATGAATAAGTCCATACTTGACATTGACGGCGAAGTTTTAGTTATATCACAATTCACTCTCGCCGCTGATGTTAAAAAAGGGAATAGACCATCTTTCATTAAGGCGCTTAACCCTGAAATTGCCCAAGAATTTTATCATATCTTTTGTGAAAAATTATTGCAATTAGGCATTAAAAAGGTTGAAAAGGGTATTTTTGGGGCTGATATGAAAGTTTCGCTTACCAATGACGGACCTGTTACTATACTATTCGATACAGAAATTTGGAGAAAAAATGGAAATTAAGGTATTAGCTCTCGGTGATATAAAAAGTAACTGTTATCTTTTATCAACTGAGAAAGCGGCTGTTGTAATTGACCCCGGTTTTAAATCGGCAGAAGTTACCGATTTTTTGCTGAAAAATGCTCAAAAAGAAAGAATGATTTTGTTGACCCACGCGCACTTCGACCATATTAGCGGTGCGGATGATTTGCGTAGGGACACCAACACAAAAATTGGCATTGGTGTTAATGAAAACTTTGCTCTATCTGACAGTGTTGGCAATTTGTCCGAAATGTTTCATGCTTATATTAAACCTTTTTCGGCTGATATTTTATTCGGTGATAATGAGGAATTTTATGTTGGCGATATGTTATTCAGGGTTATCTCCACTCCGGGACATACTGTCGGCGGCGTATGTTACTATACTGAAAATAAATTGTTTTCAGGGGACACATTATTCTATGGTAGCATAGGCAGAACCGACTTTTACGGCGGTAATTTTGCTACATTGGAAAATTCAATTAAAAAACTATATACTTTACCGCTTGATACTGTGATTCTCGCAGGTCACGGTCAAGAAACCACTATTGAAAACGAAAAAAATTTCAATCCCTTTGTTAGAGGTTAATAATGCGACTTTGCTTAGTAAATCATCCTTTTAGGTATGAAATTGAAAAACTGGTAAGAATTTTCTTACCTTTCGAAAAAATTGAATATTATGATAGCAGAGAAATTGGTGATTTTTGTCTTGTGACTGAGTTTGATAATTCTAATGCAAAAGCGACGCTTTATTGGTACAATAAAACCTTTGAGAGTGTAAAAAATGTGCAAGATATTAACAAAAATCCCGAAAAAGACAAAGAATTATTCTTAGCGTTAGCGGTTTATGATTGTTTTACTGCCGCTACAGGCTATTTTCCCGATTGGGGAATACTTACCGGTATTAGACCCGCAAAACTTCTTTCAAGGCTAAAAAGAGAACTTGGTGAAGATAATGCATATAGATATTTTTCGGAATATTTGAAGGTAAATCCCAAAAAACTCTCCCTTTGTGTCGAAACATTAAAAGGGGAAGGGGAAATCACTTCATTATCTAAACCCAACTCTTTTAGTTTGTATATTTCGGTTCCGTTTTGTCCTACAAGGTGTTCGTATTGCTCGTTTGTATCGCATTCGGTGGAAAGCGCAAAAAAACTTATTCCGTCTTATGTAAAACAGTTATGTGACGAGTTGCTTCTCACTGCAAAAATCGCGAAAGACAACAATTTATTGCTTGAAACTATTTACATAGGCGGCGGAACACCGACAACTCTATCTGCAGAGCAGTTAGAAGAAGTTATGTTAACCGTGCAAAACAATTTCAATTTATCTTCATTGCGTGAATATACTGTAGAGGCGGGTAGACCCGATACCATTACCAAAGAAAAACTTTTAGTAATTAAAAAGTACGGTGCTACAAGAATAAGTATTAATCCGCAAACTATGAATGACAGTGTACTATCGGCTATTAGTAGAAATCATACCGCGTTGCAAACTATAGGCGCTTTTAATCTTGCGAGAGAATGTGGTTTTGAAAATATCAACACCGATTTAATTGCAGGTTTACCAACCGATACTTTTGAAAGTTTTAAAAACACTCTAGAGCAGGTATTAAGTCTAAAGCCTGAAAGTGTAACGGTGCATTCACTGTCTATGAAACGATCTTCAAAAATGACAAAATATGACGAAATTCCTGAGATTGAAATGGGCAGAACCGCTTCTAAAATGGTGGATTATGCTTATATAACGCTAAAAAACAACAATATTGTACCATATTATATGTATCGTCAAAGTAAGACTGTCGGAAATCTTGAAAATGTTGGTTATTCTAAAGCGGGATACGAATGTTTATATAATGTTTTTATTATGGATGAGACTCATACGATTTTGTCTTGCGGCGCTTCAGCGGTTACTAAATTGCGAGAACCCAATGGTGATTATATAGAGCGAATATTTAACTATAAATACCCTTATGAATATATTTCAAAATACGATGAAATTGTTAATCGTAAGAGCAGAATTGGTGAGTTTTACGAGATATATAAAACTTGATTTATAACATTAAATATGGTAATATAAAATAAAAACGGAGGTATTATTATGGATTTTTTTGATAATGCTCTTGATAAGGCGAAGGAAACATTTGATATTGTTTCAAAAAAGACAGGCGAAGTAGTAACTGCGCAGAAACAAAAATTTGATATTGCTTCTTTACAAAATAAGCGCTCCAAGGATTTTGAAAAATTAGGTGAAATCTATTATAACTTAATAAAAGACGCTGAAATAGAAGATATTGCTACAAAAAACTTGGTAGAATCCATTATTAAGAAAAATAATGAGATTTATAAGTTACAAGATGAACTTAATACTGTAAAATACCAAAAAATTTGCCCCAACTGTAAGGCAAATATCAGCAAGACAGCGGTTTATTGTTCTTCTTGCGGCACAAAAGTAGAAATTGAAGAATAAAATGGCTGTTTTCAGCCATTTTTTTCATTGGAGGAAAAATGAATAATATAAAAGTAGGCATTATTGTTGCCGATATTGACGAATACACACCTTTTTTAAACTCTTTAAAAAATCATACTGAATATTCATTTTTGGGTAGAACGGCCCATAGTTTTGAAATTGAAACCGATAATGGCAAGTCACAGGTTATATCAATCCTTTGCGGTATAGGTAAAGTTAATGCTGCCGCTGCCGCAATGCATCTTGTTGATATTGGTTGTGATTATATTTTCAACTATGGTTTATCAGGCGGCATTTCGGGGATTTCCAGAGGTGAAATTTCCGCACCGGATAAATTTATTGAGCATGATTTTGACTTATCGGGTATTGGGTATAAATTGTGCGAAAAACCGCTTCAGGAATATATTTATTCTGCCGATGATACTTTACTTTCTATTGCAAAAAAGGTTGTTAAAAATATCAAATGCGGCATGGCGGTTTCGGGTGACCACTTTATTTGTGACTCTGCTACACGAGATGCACTTAAAGTGAATTTTGATGCGATGTCTTGTGATATGGAAACTGCCGCTATTGCGTATGTTTGCGCTTTTTCGAACACGCCATTCCTTTCGCTTAGAAGAATCTCCGATGATGCAGGAGAAGATGCAACCGACTCTTACAAGGAAATGAATTCACAGGATGATACTATGCTTTCTGATTATATTTTACAAATCGTAAGGGAACTCTTATGAAGAATTCTAAACAAGCCTTGAATGAAAACTCATTGGTTTTAATAGTATCAACAGCGGTTGTTAAAATTATTGGCGCGGTATTTAAAATACCTTTGGCATCTGATAATATTTTAGGTGATTTAGGCTTTGGTTACTTTTCGGTAGCGCACGATATTTATATGCCTTTTTATGTTTTGGCAATATCAGGTTTGCCGTCGGCCGTTTCGCACATAACTGCTGAAAATTTGGCAAAAAAGCATTACAAGAGTATAAAGGATAATTTTGCAATAACCAAAAGACTTTTTATGCTTTTAGGTCTGTTGTTTTCCTTAGTTACCGCCTTGCTATCTATACCGCTTGTGTTAAGTTCTGCTTCTCAAATCAATGACCTTTACAGTATTTTAGCCGTAACACCATCAATTTTCTTTTGTTTTATTATTTCGGTTTACCGCGGCTATTTTGAAGGTTTCAACAATATGTATCCAACCGCTGTTTCAAAAATAATCGAAGCGGTTATAAAATTATTTTTAGGATTATTTTTGGCCTTTATTGTTATAAGATATACTAATAACCCTGCTTATGCAGCAGCTGCCGCTATGTTTGCTATATCGGTTGGAACTATAATTTCCACTGTATATTTACAAGTAAAGTTCAAACATAATAATCCTATAAACTCGTTGCAAGTTATAGAGAATGAAAACGGGGAAATGCTTAATACTAAATCGCTCTTGGTACTGGCTTTACCTTTTGCATTGTCTTCACTTGCTTCTAGCTTAGTTTCTTTTATAGATGTTTTTACCGTGAAACTTTATATTACAAATATCGGTGGTGACTATTTAACGATAGTTTCAAATAATATTCAAGGAATTACCGGTGATATTTCTACCTACCTTTACGGTGTTAGAAGTAAGGCTTTTACACTGTTTAATTTAATTCCCACTATTACAATGTCCTTAGGAATCGGCGCCTTACCCTTATTAACGCATTCAAAATCTTCAAACGATATAACCGATTTAAAAACTAATACAAGTTATACGTTAAAACTTATAGCAACTTTTTCCTTACCCGCCGGTATAGGACTTGCTGTATTAGGAAAACAAATTATGAATTTGCTATATTCATCTACCGATAGCCTTAGCGGTAATATTTTATCTATTTATGGAATTGCCGCTATTTTTGCGGGTATTGCCGTACCTTTAACTACGGTTTTGCAATCGGTAGGTCTTCATTATAAGGCTTTGAAACATATTATAATCGCAATTTTTATTAAGATATTTAGTAATATTGTTTTGGTTTCTTTTGCTAATATAAATATATATTCGGCCGCATTAGGTACACTTTTATGTTATGTATATTTATTTATTGCTTTTATAAATTGTATAAGAAATCAAATTGACGATTTTAAAAACAGCCTTTTAAAACCACTGTTTTCTGCTATGATTTGTGGTGTTTTTGCTTTAGTATTTTCTAATTTTTTAAGCGGTTCCTTGTCGACTATTGTTATTATTTTGGCAACTGTTTTGGTTTATTTTTTAGTTATATTTTTA